>CAZTOZ010000063.1:0-31260 GCA_964614535.1 uncultured Thiotrichales bacterium
GCAGTATGTCGTCCCGGGGCTGTAACAGCAGCTGGCGCAGTGGCGTATCGAATTCGAACCACAGCTTCTCCTTCAATTCGAAACGCTCCAGCAGATACTCGGCAAGGTTGTCCTCCGAGCGCGCATTGCGCAACAGCTTGCGGATGATCTTGCCGTTTTCGAGACGCTCCACCCAACTGGGATGAATATAGCGATTCGGGTAGTAATTGAATGCGGTTACCGCCAATAGCTGCGCCTTGTCATCCGATATCACATGCACATTGTTCGTGCGCATGGCCTACCTCCCCATTCTCGTAATGCTCTTCATCATGCATCCCCCGACCGCCATCGCCGGGCCAGCCACGGCCGCCACCTGGGGCCCCGTCCCGTCCGACGATTTCGCCCCGGTCTGCTCGTTACCGGCCGCCGCCGGTTGCCGCATCAGCAGACAGACGAGCGCCCCCAGCAACACCGCCCCCCTGCCGTTGGCTTCGGTCTCGTCGAGACCGCCGTAGAACTCGGTCTTGCAAACACCAAGTGGCAGAACGAGGGGCGCAACCGCCAGCGACCCGGTCATGACAAACGGTGAACGAAACCCTATCGAACCAGCTGTTCGCAAAGACAAGACTGCCCCCTGAAGATGGCGACCACAGGCGCCGGCCACGCCCCATCCATTGGAAACCCGTGTGTATTGTATTTGGTAATCCGTACCCGGCGCGCTGTTCAACGGCCTACGGAATGGTTCGACTGCATGCCTGGCGGCAAGTTCCCCACCCAATGCCGTCCCCCGGCGTGTTCAGCGATACAAATCACGAACCCGACCACTCGTCCCCCTCGACCCCCGTTCGGCTGGCTTCCACCCGGCCACGGGCGGCCAACCACCTCCGCCCCGACGGCAATTGGATGCCGGTGTCCGGTCCACAGACTTTTCATCACCACCTGCCGCCACCGCCAATCCCCGGAGACGGTCACGATTCCACGGCAATATCGACCATCACGCCCCCGTCGTTCGTGGCTGGCACGGCAATTGCTCCGAACGCCAAAGAGATTGCCCGGCCCGATCGCCGGAGTCACTGGCGACGGCGAAAAAAGAAACCGGCCTTCCAGCCGAAGAAAAAATCGACAGCGGCATTTATCTTTATTGACGCCATGGACCATGGCGTGGGTGCTCGACAAGACTGCGCCACGCCAATCCGGCCGATGTCATCCGGGCAAGCAACCGATGCGGTGAGAGAAACCGACATCATACCGTTTCACCCTCGGCAGAATCGGCGGTGAATCGGGAAGAGGTTATTCAATAACAATTACAAAAAATATTCGGGAGGTTCCGTGTGAGAGCGGGAAAAGTACGAGCGGCCAGCGACGGCAGCCTGGCAAAACGGGCACTGGTGCTGATGCCTCTGTTGGGGGGGCTTCTCTACGCTTCGACGACGAAAGCAGTCGATATCGAATTCGACGGCACCCGGCAACTCGAAGCAGGCAGCGACTGCGAGACCGGCGCAATATATCGTCTGGGGACATCCACCGTCCATGCAGGCAAAGCGCTGGATGTTCTGGTCGAACTGGTCGATGACGACAACGATTTCACCTCGGCCACCACCGGCAACGGAACGACCTACCGCTGCATCGACGTCATCAGCGATGGCCCGGGCCTGCCCGCACTATTCACCGCCATCGGCAACGACGGTCCGGACAATGGCGATCCGACCGAGCCCTGGTTCACCGATCTGCGATTCAGCTTCGTCGAAAAAGGCACCAATACCCCGGTTGTTCTCGATCGAATTCCAGTCACGGCCTTCGATCTCGACATCAAGAAAGGCGCCAGCGGAGAAAACCTGACGGGCACCGACAACATCATGCTCGGCAATGGGGCCAACCCGGTGCTTGCGGACGACTCGCTGCTGCGCCTGTCGGGCATCGACGTCACGTTGCCGGATGGCACCCACTACAACCAGCTGATCAGCGGCACCGACGAAAAGGACTGCAACCCTTCGACCGAGATTCCCTGTCGCGCCGGCTTCATCATCACCGACCAGTCCGGTTTCTCGGTGCGGGTATTGAACAACAAGAGCGAGGCCAACGCCCCCCGGCTCTTCCAGTTTGGCTTCACCGCCAGGCTGATCGACGAACTGACCGGCCAACCGGACGCCCGCAGTGGTGAGGCCGCGATATCCGGAGAGATCCGCACCGGCCTCGACGGTTCTGGCATCGGCGCACTCGGCTGGTGGATGCTGCCCGGTCTGCCACTGGGCTGGCGCCGCAAACTCCGTCTGAGAAAACAATAATAAAAGCCTTGGTATATCGCCATGAAAAATTCCAATCGCCCACTCAATCGTCTGCTGCGCATCGCGCTCGCTACGGCATTCGGCCTCTTAGCCGGGGCGGCGCCCGCCGAAGATTCGCCCGCCGACCGGTATTTCAAGAAACGGGTCTATGTCGGCGCCTCGGTCGGTGCCTCCAAACTGGCACCCGACACCAGCCGTAGCGAATATCTCGTCGGCGACGACACCGATACGGTCAAATCGCTGCACCTGGGCATCGATTTCTCGAAACACTGGACGGTGGAAGCCTATGTGGTCGATCTCGGCCAGGCGGAAATTCTCTGCAAGAGCGACTGCACCCGCGCCGGCGAGATCACCTATGAACACGCCGGCATCAGCGCCATCGGCTATTTTCTCAACCGCCGCGGAGGGGAGTACTACGACGGGGGCTATGACGACGAGGGGCTCTACCGGCGCGAGGGGCTGTCGGCCTTCGGACGCATCGGCATCGGCAAGATGGACAACGAGACCGCGCTCAACTACAAGCGCCTCAACGATGTCCACCTCCATGTCGGCGGCGGCCTGGAATACGGTTGGGAAAACGGTTTCGCGGCACGGGCCGAAGTGATTTCCTACGATACCGACGCGCTGGCAGCATCGATGGGCCTGATCAAGCGTTTTGGCGACAGCGAACCCTACCTCGGCGGCCCACCGGTGGTGCCGCCCGAGCTGGAGGCCCCACCGACCGCGGCCCCGCCAGCCACGCTCCCAGCACCCACCGCCACGCCCGGGAAGCCGGCCACGGCAGCAAAGCCGGTGAAGCGCAAGATCGTCCGCATCCGTCTGCCACGACTCTACTTCGCAGTCGACGACCATCGGCTGTCGCCACTGGCGCAGCGCAAACTGCTGGACCTGGTGCGGACGATGAAGCGTTATCCACGCCTCAAGCTGGAGATCCGCGGCTATACCGATGCCACGGCCAGCATGGAGTACAACCTCAATCTGTCACTGCGCCGGGCCGCCGCGGTACGCAAGTTCATGGCCGCCTATGGCATTCCGCCGACCCGCCTGAAACTGGCCGCGCTGAGCGAGCAGGATCCGATCGCCGACAACTCCACCCCCGAGGGCAGGGCCAAGAACCGGCGCGTGGAGTTCAGGATCATCCGCTGACCGCCGGCCGGGGAGCGGCCGGGCATGGCGCCCGCGGCTGGTGGCCATCCACTACAGCCCACGCGCCATCCCGCGCCGCTCGTCGGGAACGGCCACTGGCCTCGACGAATCTTCCATCTGCCTCACAGCAGCGGTCGCCGGGAGGCGGTCATACTCGATGCCTCTGAACTGGTGACGGGACGTCGGGAAAGACGTTGCACCCACCCGTGAACAAGGAGCGAGAAATACGATGAAACTGGTCAACAGCCGCCGGATGATGGTCGAGAAAATGGTGCGCCGGCAGGCCGAGAAACTGGGATTGAGCATCTACGCCGCCGATTACGGCCAGCAGGCCGCCATCGGCGCATTGCAATCCGGCGCTTCGGCCTTCCGCGCGATTCAGGAAGGCATCGCCGCCGCCCAGAGCAAGCGGCTGATGCTGGTGGTGGACAACGTCCATACCGCGGCCTGACGGCCGCGCCGACCCACCGGCGGGCTACAGCATCAAAGACACCAGTCCATCCGCCAGCTTGGGCTCGAACCAGGTGGACTTGGGCGGCATCACCTCGTTGGCATCGGCCACGGCCATCAGATCCTCCATCCGCGTCGGATGGAGGGAGAACGCAACCGCCATCTCGCCGCTGTCGACCCGCTTCTCCAGCTCCGCCAGCCCTCGGATCCCCCCGACGAAATCGATCCGCTCGTCACGACGCGGATCGGAAATGCCGAGAATCGGATCGATCAGATTGTCGGCCAGCAGGCTCACATCCAGCCGCGCCACCGGATCATCATCGGGCACCCGCTCCGGCTTGATCCGCAACCGATACCACTGTCCATCCAGGTACATGCCAAATTCACCGGGACGCCCCGGCTTCACCGGCACCTCCGACCGTTCCACCTCGAAGTTCTCGGCAATCCGCGCCAGCAGCGCCTCCGGCGACAGGCCGTTGAGGTCACGTACCACCCGGTTGTAGTCGAGAATCCGCATCTGGTGATGCGGAAAGATGACGGAGAGGAAATACTGCGGCGCCGCCGGGTTGCCAACCCCGCCACGGTTGGCACAGACCCGGGAGCCCGCCGCCGAGCGGTGATGACCGTCGGCGATATAGATGGCATGCAGGGCATCGAAGGCGCGCGTCAGCGCATCGATGGTGGCGTCGTCGTCGATGACCCAGAGGGTATGCCTGACGCCATCGTCGGCAGTGACATCGATGGCCGGCGCCCCCGCCGTCGCCTCATCGAGAATCCGGTCCACCTCCGGCGCCTCCGGATAGGCCAGCAGCACTGGCCCGGTCTCGGCATTGACCGCTTCGATCTGCCGCACCCGGTCGTCCTCCTTGGCGGGACGGGTGAACTCGTGCTTGCGAATGCGATTGCTGTCGTAGTCCGCCACCGACGCACCGGCCACCAGGCCGGTCTGCTGATGATCCCCCATCGTCAGACGGTAGGCGTAGTAACAGGGCTTCTCGTCCTGCACCAGCACGCCCTCCTCCATCATCCGCTTCAGGTTCTCGGCCGCCTTGGCATAGACCGCCGGATCATAGGGATCGATCCCCTCGGGCAGATCGATCTCCGGCTTGGAGATATGCAGAAAACTGTAGGGCTTGCCCGCCGCACGCGCGCGCGCCTCCTCGCTGTTGAGCACGTCGTAGGGCGGCGCGACGACATCCTCGGCACGCCCGGGCGCGGGTCTCAATGCGGCAAAGGGACTGATCAGGCTCATCTCGGAAACTCCTGTAGGCTGACATTTCGATGGGGTCGGAAACGGCCGTTTCCGGCCGACTGTTGCAATAGCCGTGTTCATGCTGGCGCTGCCTGTGCAGGCCAGGGGCGAAGGATAGCAGGCCCGGGCCATTACCGGCACCGCCGGCGCGGCGCTTTCGCCAGCCGAAAAATGTTGCAAGCGGACACAATACCGCCGTCGAATAACGTGACCGCCTTCCAATCCTTTGCCCCGGCACCCCCCTACAATAATCCCCGATCCAATACGCAACTCAGCATAAAACGATGATCTCATTCAACAAGATACGAGGGCTGATCAAGAAAGACCCGGCCGGGAACGAGGCCACGGACGAACCACAATCCGCGGACGACCTCACTCCCCCACCGGTTCCCGTTGCACCGATCCAGGAAACGAAAAAACCCGCGCCGGCGAACAGCCGCCCCCAGTCCGCCTTTGCGATCAAACCGCCGGGGGACACCCAGGAGCTGGAGGACGACATCATCGCCGAACAGCTCGACGGGCTGAAACGCACGCTGGAGTCCAACGCCTTCGACAAGAAGGAAGCACCGGTCAGCAAGGAGCAGAGCCCTTTCGGCAAGGCACCCCCCACCATCGAGATGGAACGGCCGAAGTTCAAGGAGTGATCCCGGCCATCCGGCTTTCAGGCCCGGCCTGGACACGCCGGAGCGCCCCCCCATTGCCCTGACTTTCGACCGCCCCGCGCCGGCACCCCGTTCTCTTCCCCTGAATATATCGGCCTGATATATTCAGGGAATGAATACACCTGAACTCTGTCTCGGCGCCCTGCTGTGGGGTGAGGCCAGCGGCTACGAAATCAAGCAGCGCTTCGAAACCACCTTCCGCCACTTCCAGCAGGCGAGTTTCGCCGCCATCTACCCGGCGCTGGCCCGACTGGAACAGGACGGCCTGGTCACCGCCCGGATCGAAACCCAGGAAAAACGTCCCGCCAAGAAGGTCTACCGCCTGACCGAAGCCGGCCGCCGCCACTTCATCGACGCCCTCCACACTTCCGGCGCCGGCGAGACCTTCCGCTCCGACTTCATTCTGCTGATGTTCTTCGCCGAGCTGCTGGACGGCGACAAGATCGCATCGATATTCGAGCAGCACGAGAACGAGCTGCGGCAGACGCTGGAGATGCTCGAATCGATCCGCGCCGGCGGCGGCCAGTCACCGGGCCAGCGCTTCACGCTGGACTACGGCATCACCATGAAGAAGGCGGCACTGGCCTTCATCGCGCAACACAAGGCCGATTTTCTGGAGCCGCGGCGATGAACATCCGGCCTTGGCTCGCGATACTGCTGCTCACCGCCCTGCCATTGCTCGGCGCCGCCGCGCCACGGGTCACGGTCGAACCGCTGGCCCGTTTTCTGATCCATCCCCAGCAGTCGGCGCCGGCGCAAGTGGTGAGTCTCAACGACGCCGAGATCGGCGCGCTGATCTCGGCCCGGATCGAGGCCGTCGAGGTGCGCAGCGGTGATCGGGTCACGCGGGGGGATACGCTGGTGCGGCTCGATTGCCGCGATTTCCGACTGGCCCACGAGACCGCCGTCGCCCGGCTGTCGCTGGCGGAGAAGAATGCCCGCCGCGCCCGCTCGCTGAAGCAGTCCAGCAGCATCGCCGAGCAGAACTACAACAATGCGCTCACCGAGGAGACGCAGGCCCGCATCGAGGAGAAGCGGACCGCCCTCCAGGTCCGGCGCTGCCGGGTGCGCGCACCGTTCGACGGAGTCGTCGTCGAACGCCTCGCCGCCGTCGGCGAGCTGGCCAGGCCTGGCGTGCCGCTGATACGGCTGCTCGACACCGAGGCCGTGGAGGCCAGCGCCCGCGTTCCGGCCGATGCGCTGGCCACGATCGAGCGGCTTGACGATCTCCTGTTTCACTTCGACGGCCGCGACTATCCGGTGACGCTGCGCGCCGCCCTCCCACGCATCGACCCGGCCAGTGGCAACCGCGAGATCCGGCTGCGCTTCAGCGATGCCAGGCCACTGCCGGGCAGCCAGGGCCGGCTGCGCTGGCGGCTCGCCACGCCCCATGTCGCCCCCGCGTTGCTGAGCCAGCGCGACGGCCGCACCGGCCTGTTCATCGTCCGCGACGGCCGGGCGGTCTTCCTGCCGCTGGAGGGTGCCGTCATCGGCCACCCGGCGGCGACGACTCTGCCGCCACAGACGCCGGTCATCGTCGATGGCCGTTTCGGCCTGCGCGACGGCGACGCCATCGAGGTCGCCGACTGATGGACAAGCCCTGGGTCCGCCGCTTCTACAGCAACCATGTGCTGGCCAATCTGAGCTTCGTGCTGGTGCTGGTGGTGGGCTTTCTCTCCTTTCTCCAGATGCCACGGGAGCAGGATCCGGAGATCAACTTCAACTGGATCGACATCAGCACCGTCGTCCCCGGGATGGCCGCCGAGGACGTGGAGAAGCGGGTCACCGACATCCTCGAAGAGGCCATCGCCCGCGTCGCCGACATCAAGTTCGTCTCCAGCAACAGCCGCGAGAACTTCTCTCACATCCTGGTGCGCTTCGAGGACATCCCGCCCCGCCGGTTCGACAAGCGCCTCAACGACCTGCGCCGCGAGCTCGCCAATGCCGAGGACGAACTGCCGGACGAGGCCGAAACGCCATTCGTCTTCGAGATCACCAGCGCCAACGCCTTTCCGATGGCCACCGTCGTCGTCACCGGGCCGGCGGCCGACGAAAACCTGCGTCGTCAGGCAGTCGCGCTGCGCAAGGACATCGACCGCATCGACGGGGTGGACCGCACCCTGGTGATGGGCATCGACGACCCGGAGCTGAAGGTGGAATTCGACCCCGAACTGCTCGAGGGCATCGGCCTGCCGCCACAGGCCATCGCCGACACCGTGCGCCTCTACTACCGCGATCTCTCCGCCGGCGAGACCGAGGTGGACGGCAACAGCTGGCTGGTACGGATGACCGCCACCGACGCCGATCCGCGACGACTGGCCAACCTGCCGATCGTCGGTGCCGCCGACGACATCCGGCTCGGCAGCGTCGCCCGCGTCGTGCGCGACCGGGAGAAGCCGCGCTACCTGGTGCAGTACGACGGCCAGCCGGCGGCGATGATCTCGATCACCAAGAAGGCTGGTGTCAACACACTGGCGCTGGTGGAGCGGATTGCCGCATTCGTCGAGCGGCGCAACCGCTTCAGCGACGCCACCGGGGTGCGCCTGATCCTGGCCGACGACCAGACCGAGATCACCCGTGATGCGCTGTCGGTGATGGAGACCAACGCCATCATCGGCCTCGCCCTGGTGCTGCTGGTCACCTGGATCTTTCTCGGCAGCAAGATCGCGCTGCTCACCTCGATCGGCATCCCGTTCATTCTCGCCGGCACCTTCTGGGCATTGCAGGCCAGCGGCCATACGCTCAACGTCTCGGTGCTGCTCGGCGTCGTCATCAGTCTCGGCATGCTGGTGGACGACGCGGTGGTGGTGGTGGAGAGCATCTACTACCGCCTGCAACGGGGGGTGGACACGATGCAGGCGGCGCTGGAATCGATCAGCGAGGTATTCGCCCCGGTCACCGCCGCGGTGCTGACGACGATGGCGGCCTTTCTGCCGCTGATGCTGCTGCCGGGGATTCTGGGGAAATTCATGCGGGTCATCCCGCTGGTGGTCACCATCGCGCTGGCGATCAGCCTGATCGAAGCCTACTGGATGCTGCCAGCCCATATCCACGGCGCCAACATCCGCTTCGACCGCCCCGGACGGGTGCAACGCTGGCGGACACGCTTTCTCCACCGCCTGCGACTGCGCTACCTGCGCCTGCTGACCCGGGCGCTGCGGATGCCGCGGACACTGTTGACGGCAATGGTCGTACTGTTTCTGCTGGCGCTGTTCGCCGCCTTTGCCGGACAGATGAACCCGGGGCTGGCGCAGCACCCACTGCTCAGGCATCTGCTGGTCAAGACCGATTTCTTCGCCTCCGACACGTTGCGGATCTTCTATGTCAATGTCGAAATGCCCAATGGCACGCCGCTGGAGACAACACTCCGCACCGTCACCGAGATCGAGACACGGGCGCGACGCCATCTGCGGGAGGACGAGGCCCGCAGCGTCGTTGCCTATGCCGGACAGATGTTCACCCAAATGGCGCCGTTCCAGGGCACGCACTATGGCCAGGTGCTGATCTCACTGGCACCCGGCCAGGCCGGGTCACGCAGTGTCGAGGAGATCATCGAGGCAATGCGGCCCGACGTGCTCGACGTCACCGGACCGACCAAGCTGTGGTTTCTGAAACTCACCGGCGGGCCACCGACCACGAAGGCAGTCAGCGTCAAGGTGCGCGGCGACGACACCGATGAGCTGCGCCGGGCCGCCACCGCGCTCAAGCAATTCCTGCACGACAGCGGTTGGGCGCTGGACATCAGCGACGACGACAGCCCCGGCCTGCGGGAGATGGTGCTTGCGCTCGATCCCGACCGGCTCCAGGCCACCGGCATCACCCCCGACCAGGCGATGCGCGCGATGCGCCTGCTGGTCGATGGCGAGGTGGTGGCGCAGCTGCGCGACGCCGGCGAGACCGTCCACGTCCGCGTCAAGGCGAAAACCCGGCCACTGGACGATATCGAAGCATTGCTGCAACGGGAGATACCGGCCCCCGACGGCAGCATGGTACCGCTGGCGCGGCTGTTCGTGCCGACGCTGCAGCAGGGGCTCGGCAATATCCGCCACTACGACTTCCGCCGCACCATCACCATCGAGGCCGACATCGACAAGAGCCGCACCGATACCGTCGCCGCCAATGCCGCCATCAGGCGATGGTGGGAGGGGGTCAATGGCCGTTTTCCCAACATCAGCCTCGACTTCTCCGGCGAGCTGGACGACATCGAAGAGGCGCTGGGCGCCATCGGCAAACTGATGCTGTTCGGCATTCTGCTGATGTATCTGATTCTCGGCACCCAGTTCCGCAGCTACTTCCAGCCGCTGCTGATCCTGGTGACGGTGCCGATGGCCTTCACCGGCGTCGTCATCGGCCTGCTGGTCACCGGCAACCCGCTGAGCCTCTACACCCTCTACGGCGTCGTCGCGCTGGCCGGCATCGCCGTCAACGCCGCCATCGTGCTCATCTCCGCCGCCAACGCCCGGCTGGCGCAGGGGATGAGCGTGCTGCACGCAACGCTCTACGCCGCGCGCCGCCGCGTCGTGCCGATCCTCATCACCTCGCTGACGACGATCGCCGGACTGTTCTCACTGGCCACCGGTCTTGGCGGCCACTCACTGCTGTGGGGGCCGGTGGCCACCGCCATCGTCTGGGGGCTGGTGGTCTCCACCCTGCTGACACTGTTCATCGTCCCGCTGCTCTACCGGCTGTTCATGTCCCGCAGCCAGCTGACGCGGACATGATTCATCAGCACACTGAGAGTCCGGAGACAACGCATTGATTCTCAAAAGATCATGACGTGCTATCGACAAATTGCACAATGCCCGCGAAGCGTCGGAGGAATCCACCACCGACACAATACATTCACATTGCTCCATCCACGGGGCGGGACGAGCCGATGAAACGGCCCTTGCATTTTGTGGGGAAAGGCGCCACTATATTAGAAATTCCTAATATTATGGTGTTCTTATGAAAAAGCTCCTTCTCACCACGGCGCTGGCCATCGCCTTCGCCAGTCCGCTCCAGGCCGATCAGGACCAGGACGAGAACCAGCCCGACTACGCCGACTTCAACAAGGCACTGCTGCAGATCGGCGTGACACCGGAGATCGCGGCCGTCGTCGCCCAGGTCGCGCTGACGAAAACACAGGAGATGGCGTTGGCGCAGAGACAACACTCCGGCGACGAGTAGTCGCCGACAACGGCTCAAAAAAGCCCGGCCTCGACAGGCCGGGCTTTTTTGTGCGCGTCATCCCCCTGCCCGGGCGCCAATCCGGACATTTCATGGGAATGCGGGATAGGGGGAAATCCCGGCGAAGCCGTCTGTTCGATTCACCGGTAACCATGGCCATCGCCATGGTTACCGGTGAATTATGAACTATTCGGGCCAGATTCATTCAGCCGGCATAGTCCGGCTCGTTCCCCGCCTTCCACTTGATGTTGCAACCCAGGCTCGGCACCTGCCGGTCCGGATCGGGCCTCTCGCCGGCCAGCACGGCATCGGCGGCACGGCGCATGTCCTCGCCGGTAACCGGCTCGTCGTTGCGGGGACGGGCCGAATCGAACTGACCCCGATAGACCAGCTTGCCATCACGATCGAACAGGAAGAAGTCGGGGGTACAGGCGGCACGGTAGGCTTTGGCCACCGCCTGACTCTCGTCGAACAGATAGGGAAACGGAATCTCCTTCTCCTTCACCAGCGCGGCCATCTTCTCCGGACTGTCGTCGGGGTAGTTCGCCACGTCGTTGGCATTGATCGCGACGATTCCCAGCCCCTTGCGCTGATACTCACGGGCGAAGTCGATGAAACCGTCGAGAATACGGATCACATAGGGACAGTGGTTGCAGATAAAGGCCACCAGCACCGGCTCGCCGGCATAGTCGGACAGGCTGACCGTCTTGCCGGTGGCCGGCTCCGGCAGTGAAAAAGCGGGGGCTTCGGTGCCCAGTTCCAACATCGTCGAAGGGGTTCTCGCCATGGGTCTCTCTCCTCCCAATCACATCCGTTGCAGCAAATCACTACTGACCGTTGAGCGTCCGGGTGATCTCCAGATCCGAGGTCAGCAGCTTGTGTACCGGGCATTTGCCGGCGATGGCGCGCATCCGCTTGAGCTGGGCGGCATCGAGATCGCCATCGATGTGGATATCGACCCGGATCCTGGTCGGTTCGTCCTTGTCGCGGCGGACGGCGACACGGATCGGGCCGGCATCGATGCCCTTGTGCTCGGCGTACATCCGCAGCGTGATGCTGATACAGCTTCCGAGCGCCGACAACAGCAACTCGGTGGGCCGCGGACCCTCGTCGTTGCCGCCCATCGGCACCGGCTCATCGACGATCAACCGGTGGGCATGGGTGAAGACCTCGTTGCGGTACGGCCCGCCCGCCTCGCGGACCAACACCTCGCCAGGAGCGACTTCGGGGCGCGTGTCGTCAGCCATCGTCAGAACAGAATCCGGATACCGAGATGGACGTTCTCGTCGATATCGTAGTCCGGCCCGTCCTCGATGCCCACCATGACATTGCGCCAGCCGATGAACGCCGTGGCGCTGGGCAGCACATCCGCCTCGAAACGGATCTTCAGATCCAGCAGCTCCTCGCCATCGCTGAAGGTGGTGATGCCGGGGGCATAGTAGAGATCGGCGCCGACGGCCATCGGGATATTGCCGGGAATGAGGTAGCGGGCACCGGCACCGAGCGCCAGCGCGCCGATGCTGGCATCGGGGTCGTCCAGGGCAGCGAAATAGACGCGCCCGCCGAGGCCGAAGCTGAACGGCTGCTCACCGGCCGGGACACCCCGCACCAGCAGCCCGATGTGGCCCATGATGTCGTCGGCGTCGTTGTAGAGCCCGCCGACGCTCAGTTCCGCGCCACCGCTGCCGAGGATGGCCGAATCGTTGAGAATGTCGATGGCCGCGCTGTCCTTGGAGAGCGCCAGCTCGAATTCCGCCGCCTGCGCCCCACCGGCAAGGCCGAACATCAGGCCCAGCAGTCCGATCCCGGCCAGTCGCGAAAAAGTGTGTTGGCACGTCGATACGGGCTTGCGATCCCCGTCCACTGGCTGCAAACCATCTGCCTTCACCGCGCGCCGTCTGCTCTTCCACCCGCCGAGCCAAGCTTTCGACAATCCGCCTGCTTTCATTGGAATCTCCTCGATATCGATGTGACGCAGATCATGCCACGACTGTCCCCGCCATTACAGCATCGGCGCCAGCAGCGCCACCGCCTCGTCGATACCGGTGGGGGCGACGGGCTCCCCGCGTGGTGCCTTCAGCAACGTCTCCACTTCGGTGGCGATCTCACCGGCCAGCAGCTGCTCCAGCGGGATCGTCCGCAGCGCCACGTGGCGACCCAGCCACCTCTCCAGCACCGCCGTCTCCCCCCAGTCCGGGCGGGCGATATTGAGCGCCGGCACGCCGACGGCGGCAATCTCAGTAAACATGCCGTAACCCGGCTTGGTGACGACCAGATCGGCCGAGGCGAGCAGGTCGATGAAGCGGTAGCGCCGCTCGTCCCACGGGTGGACATCGGCGCGGGCGACCGTCGGGCTGTCGGCGATCATCCACTGCACCCCCGGCAGGCGGGGCCAGTTGGCCAACGGCGCCTCCATCGGGATCCCGCCCAGGCTGACCACCACCAGCTTCTCGTCCGGCGCCAACCCGAGATCGGCGTCGATGCGGTCACGGACATTCTCGCCGACCCGCATGACCGGCCCCACCGGCCGACGGTTGTCGAGCCACGCCATCGGCATCGACGGCGTCGGCTGGATGAAATACTCGGCCTGCCGGTAGGCGTCACGCATCCGTTCCAGCTGCGTGCGCATCCGGGCCGCGATGGCGGGATTGGCCTCGATGATGTCCACCCAGTTGAGCGAGCTGTAGGCCGCGACCGGGATGCCCCGGCGCCGCGCGGCGACGATTGGCAGACAGGGGATATCGCTGACCACCAGATCGGGCCGCACCGCATCGAAGACGGCCAGCTGGCGCACCATGTGACGCTCCCAATCGCGGTGAAACGCCTGGTAGGCGGCCAGGCTCTCCTCCCAGCGAATCACCGTCGGCCCGGCCATCAACATGCCGATATCGGCGGTCTGCGCCACCCGGGAGAAGGCACAATCGAGGCGTCTGGCGATCAGCTCCCGGGGAATCTCCGTCTGAACCGTCACCTCGAGACCGGCGACACGGGCACAGAGCCCGTCGATCACCGGGGCGATCTGGGAGAGATGCCCGTAACCATGGGCGGAGACGACGACGAGAAGGGCGGGCATGGAATCAGGCGTCGATGTCGGGGATGAGGCGGCTCTCGAGCTTTTCGATCGCATCCTTCAGTTGCAGCTTGCGCTTCTTCAGCCGCGCCAGTTGCAACTGATCGACGGTGGGATCGCTCACCATGCGGTCGATCAACTCGTTCAGACCGCCATGCTCCAGCCGCAAATCGAACAGTTGCTGTTTGAGCTGCTCGTCCTGATTCTGAAACATCGGCGATTCCCCCACGAGATGGTGGCGGCCAGTTTACCCGAAGGCGGGATCGGACTCACGATGGCACGGTGCCCGGCAGAGGCTGTGGCGGCCCATTCCGGCGCCATGATACCCTTCCGCCGTCTCCACAACCTGCGACGACCATGCGTCTTCCGATCCTGCTCGCCCTGCTGGCACTCTCCGGCTGCGCCACCACCGGCGGCCCCGATGCCGGCCACGTAACCCGCGATGCGATGGCCACCTCGGCCCGGCACTACCACCAGGCCGTCGCCGCCTACCGCGGGCAACAGTTGATGCGGGCCTATGAACAGGCCTCCGCCGCCGTCGAGCAGAATCCGGCCAACGCCGAGGCGTGGGGACTGCTCGGGCTGATCCACCAGCGGCTCGAACAGCCCGAGGCCGCGGCCAGCGCCTTCGAGCGCGCCCTGGCGCTGACGCCGGACGATGCCGCGCTGCGCAACAACTATGCCGGCTTCCTCTGCAGCCAGCGGCGCTGGGACGACGCCCAGGCCGAGTTCGCCAGGGCAGCCGACCTCGCCAGCAACCCGCAACCCGAGATCGCCTGGACCAACGCCGGCATCTGCGCCCGCCGCGCCGGGGACGACGCCCTCGCGGAGGCACGGCTGAAAAAGGCGATCCAGCACAACCCCGGCCAGCCGACGGCGCTCTACCAGCTCGCCAGCCTGAGCCTGAAGCGGGGCGACACCGTCGCCGCCAGCACCTGGCTGGATCAATACCTCAACCACGCCGTCCATACGCCGAAGACGCTGTTGCTGGGCGCGCGTATCGAACAGGCCGCCGGCAATCCGGCCGGCGTCGAGAGCTATCTGGAGAAGCTCCGCTCCGCCTTCCCCGACAGCCCGCAGCAACGCGAGGCGGAAGCGCTCACACCCCGGCACAGCGGCGCGGTCGAGGCGCCGATCCATGGCGACGACTGGCCCGCCAGCCGAAATCCGTTGCACTACACCATTCAGGTCGGCAGCTACGCCGACGCGCTGCAGGCCCGGCAGGCCGCCAGCGGGCTTCGCCCCCCGGTGGCCATCGTCACCAGTGGCGACCGCCACCTCCTCCTCCAGGGCGACTACTCCACCCTGCCGCTGGCCCGCACCGCCGTCACCCGCCTGAGAACCACCTACCCCGACGCCTGGGTGCGGGACTTCCGCAGCCTCGCGGGGCCGTAGCGACGAGCATCAGCGGCGGACGTCCAGATAGCCGCGTTCGATGGCGATCTCCAGCGCCTTGGCACCGGCCAGCAGCTCCTCGTAGGCTTCGCGCTTCTGTTTCAGGCGGACGGTGTCCTCGGGCGACGGCAGGCCACCGGCGGCGCCGTCAGTGACGGTGAACAGGGCCTTGAGGTATTCGCCCCGGGCACGCGCGACCATCGACATCACCGGCGTGAGGCCGTCGAGGGTCAGTTCGGGGATGAGCGGGTTGATGATGTCGCGATTGACGTTCTGGATGGCGCGGTTGAGTTCCAGCAACAAGCGGTTGTGTTCGAGTGATTCGTTGGACATGGCGGGATCTCCCTGGTGCATTCTCCGACGCTATCGGCACGTCCACGCCGGACTTGACCGGGATTACCCCAAACGGGGCTTGAATTCCGCCGCGCCGTCCCCATCCTGCGCGGCAGCTTTGTTCAACATTGGAGACAACCGGCTATGAGCGACGCCACCACGAAGGAAACCAGGCAGTTTGAAACCGAAGTGGGTCAACTGCTGCATTTGATGATCCACTCTCTCTACTCCAACAAGGAGATCTTCATGCGGGAGCTGATCTCCAACGCGTCGGACGCCTGCGACAAACTGCGTTTCGCGGCGCTGGCCGATGACAGCCTGATGGCCGATGATCCCGATCTGCGGATCGAAGTGGAGTTCGACAAGGATGCCCGCACCATCACCGTGCGCGACAATGGTATTGGCATGACCCGCGACGAGGTGGTGGAGAACATCGGTACCATCGCCAAATCGGGCACGGCGGAATTCCTCAAGAGCCTCACCGGCGATCAGGCGAAGGATTCCCATCTGATCGGCCAGTTCGGCGTCGGCTTCTACTCCAGCTTCATCGTCGCCGACCGGGTGACGCTGCGTACCCGCAAGGCCGGCGAACCGGCCGATGCCGCGGTGACCTGGGAGTCGAGCGGCGAGTCGGGCTACACCATCGAGCCGATCACCAAGGAGAGCCGGGGCACCGAGGTGATCCTCCATCTGCGCGAGGGCGAGGACGAATTCCTCGACGGCTGGCGGCTGCGCAGCATCATCCGCAAATACTCCGACCACGTCCCGCTGCCGATCAAGATGCGCAAGGAGGACGACAAGGAGAAGGACGAGTGGGAGACGGTCAACAAGGCCAATGCACTGTGGACCCTGCCGAAGAACGAGATCAGCGACGACGAGTACAAGGAGTTCTACAAGCATGTCGCCCACGACTTCGAGGATCCGCTGGCCTGGACCCACAACCGCGTCGAGGGCAAGTACGAATACACCTCGCTGCTCTACATCCCGTCGAAGGCGCCGTTCGACCTCTACGAGCCGAAGCAGAGCCACGGTATCAAGCTCTATGTGCAGCGCGTCTTCATCATGGAGGACAACGAGAACCTGATGCCGCGCTACCTGCGCTTCGTCCGTGGCGTGCTCGACTCCAACGATCTGCCGCTGAACGTCTCGCGGGAGATTCTCCAGAGCAACCGCGTCATCGAGAACATGAAGAGCGGTTCGGTGAAGAAGATCCTCGGTCTGCTCGAATCGATGGCCAAGAACGAGCCGGAGAAATACGCCGAGTTCTGGAAGGAATTCGGCAGGGTGATGAAGGAAGGCCCGGTCGAGGACAGCGCCAACCGCGAGCGCGTGCTGAAGCTGCTGCGTTTCGCCTCCACCCACAACGACAGCGATGCCCAGAACGTCTCGCTGGAGGACTACATTGGCCGGATGAAGGAAGGCCAGGAGAAGATCTACTACATCACCGCCGACAGCTACAACGCGGCCAAGAACAGCCCGCACCTGGAAGTCTTCAAGAAGAAGGGTATCGAAGTGCTGCTGATGTTCGACCGCGTGGACGAGTGGATGATGGGCTTCATCAGCGATTTCGACGGCAAGAGCTTCCAGTCGGTGGCCAAGGGCGAACTCGATCTCTCCAAGATCAAGGCCGAGGAGAGCGAAGAGGAGAAGAAAAAGCACAAGGAGGAGGAGAAAGCCGCCAAGAAGATCCTCAAGAAGCTCAAGAAGGCACTCGGCGACAAGGTGGAGGACGTGCGTCTGTCGGAGCGTCTGACCGACTCGCCATCGTGCATCGTGCTGTCGGAGTACGAGATGGCGCTATACATGCAGCAGTTGATGAAACAGGCCGGTCAGGACGTACCCACCAGCAAGCCGGTGCTGGAGATCAACCCCTCCCATCCGATCGTCAAGCGGATGGAGCAGGAGAAGGACGACGAGCGTTTCAACGGCTGGGCCGAGTTGCTACTGGACCAGGCGATACTCGCCGAGGGCGGGCAGCTCGAAGACCCCGCCGGTTTCGTCCACCGGATGAACGACATGATGCTGACGCTGTCGAAATAGACCGCCTGCCGCCTCCGTGCCGATCACGCCCCGCCCCCGCGGGCCGGGGCGTGATCGGCTATCTCTCCCGCAGTTCCCGCAACAACGCCTCCATCCGGTCCAGCCGCGCCTCGATGCTCTCGGTGTGCTCGCGGATCCAGTGGACCTCACCCGCCTCCCCCTCGCCCTGCTGGCGGTCGAGCTTCTCGTGCTCCTTCTGCATCACGTCGAGCACGACGCCGATCATCATGTTCAGAAAGACGAAGGCGCTCAGAAAAATGAAGGTGATGTAGAAGATCCAGCTCAGCGGATAGACCTCCATCGTCTCGTACATCACATCGGTCCAGTCCTCGAACGTGGCGACGCGAAACAGCGTCAGCATCGCGATGGCGATGTCGCCCCACAGCACCGGATTGATCTGCTCGAAGAAGAAGCTGCCGAACGCCCCATAGACGTAGAAGATGATGAACATCAGCAGCGCCACGTAGCCGATCCGCGGAATGGCCTTGAGCAGTGCATCCATCAGCATGCGCAGCTCGGGGATGATCGACACCAGCCGCAGCACGCGGAACACCCGCAACAGCCGCGCCAGCAACACCATCTGCGTCTCGCCGACCGGAATCAGGCTGGCGGTGACGATGACGAAATCGAAGACGTTCCAGCCATCCTTGAAGAAGTTGCGTAACCGCGCCTCGGCCGCCATCCGTATCAGGATCTCCACCAGAAAGAAGAGCGTCACGGCGAAATCGAAGATCTTCAGCAGGCCAAGCCAGCGTGGATCGATGTCGTAGGTGGTGGCGCCGATCAGCAGCGCCGAGAGGATGATGATGGCGATGACCGCCATTTCGAAGATCTTGTTGCTGCGCAGCGCCATGAAGCGCCCGCGCCAGGTTGCAGCGGAACTCATCGGTCTCGACTCCCGGGATGGTTGAACGGATGGAAACGGCGCCGCCTGATACGCGCCCGGCGGCGAATCCGAGGCGCGGCGATTCTATGGAGGGAAACCACCAACGTCCAGCATTGACAGTGGATCACCCGGGGCGCAGTATGTGAGTGAGTAATCACTTACATCGAACGTCATGGGCAAGCCACACGCCGAACGCAAGGTCGAGATCATCGAGAGCGCACTGTCGCTGGCGGCGGAGCAAGGCGTCAAGCGGGTCTCCACCCAGGCCATCGCCGACCGCGTCGGCATCGCGCAATCGACGATCTTTCGTCACTTCAAGACCCGTGACGACATCTTCGCGGCCGCGATCGAATGGCTGGCGGACAAGCTCTTCGTCACGCTGTCACGCTGCTTCGACAGCCAGGCCGCGGCGCCGGCGCGGCTGGACGATCTGATCCACCGGCAGTTGCGCTTCGTTGCCGAGCACAAGGGGCTGCCGCGGCTGATCTTCTCCGACCGGCTGCATCTGGAATCACCGATGCTGAAAAAGGCCGTGCGGACCATCGTCGAACGCTACACCGCGGAACTCGCCCGGCTGGTGCAAAGCGGCATCGACTCGGGCCACTTCAAACCCGATCTGGACGCCGACGAGACGGCTCGCTACATCGCCGCCCTGCTGCACGGCATGGTGCTGCGCTGGTCGCTGTTCGATTTCTCGTTCCGGATCGAAGACGAGGCCGACGCCATCGTCCGCTTCGTCCTCACCACTTTGTCGCTACCACAACCCAAGGAAACCCAACGATGAAAAAACTCTGCCTCCCCATCATCCTGCTGCTCGTCACCGCCATCGGCGCCCTGCTCTACACCTTCGTCATCCAGGGCCAGACCACCGCCGGCAGCAAGAGCGACTCCCGCACCGCGCTGGTGCTGGAAGAGAGCGAACGCGCCCTGGTGCTGGAAGAGATGCGTGCCTTTCTCTCGGCCGTACAGACGATCGTGCTGGCCGCCACCAAGGAGGACATGCCCGCGGTCGTCGAAGCGGCGCGCAAGGTCGGCCGTGCCGCTCAGGGTGAAGTGCCCGTCAGCCTGATGAAGAAACTCCCCGCCGGCTTCAAGAAGCTCGGCTTCGCCACCCATCAGGGCTTCGACCAGCTGGCGATGGACGCCGAAGCCCTCGGTGACCGCGATCAGGTACTCGAGGCACTGGGTACCCTGATGAACAACTGCGCCGGCTGCCATGCCGCCTTCCAGATCACCACCGACAAACCGTAGGCGAACACCGACATGAAAAAACTGCTCCCCCTGCTCGTTCTGCTGCTGGCGGCCGGCGCCGGCTGGTTCGTCTGGCAGTCGCGGCAACCGCAGAGCGACGACGGCCACCTCCGGCTCTACGGCAACATCGACATCCGCGAAGTGAAACTCGCCTTCAACGGCAGCGAGCGGATCGAGTCGATTCTGGTGCAGGAGGGGGCGCGGGTCGACAAGGGGCAGTTGCTGGCGCGGCTGGACAGCCGCCTGCTCGATGCCCAGCTGCGCGAGGCCGAAGCGGCGCTGGAGGCCCAGCGTCAGGCGGTGAAGAAGCTGGAGGCCGGCAGCCGGCCACAGGAGATCAAGCAGGCCGAGGCGGAGCTGGCGGCCGCCCGGGCGCGTGCCAAGGCGGCCCGCGACAGCTACCGCCGGCTGGCCAAGCTGGCCGACAAACAGCTCGCTTCGCCGGAGGCGGTGGAGCAGGCCCGTTCCCAGTCCGACGCGGCCGCCGCCCAGGTACGCGCTGTCGAGCAGACCCTGGCGCTGCTGAAAGCCGGGCCGCGCCGCGAGGACATCGCCGCCGCCCGTGCCCAGCTGGCCGCTCGCGAAGCGGCGGTGGCGCGGGTTCGGCGGCAGTTGGAGAACACCGAGCTGCGCGCCCCGGCCGACGGCATCATCCGCAACCGCATTCTCGAAGCCGGCGACATGGCCTTTCCGCAGACGCCGGTGCTGACGCTGGCGCTGGTCGATCCGGTCTGGGCCCGGGCCTACCTGCCGGAACCGGCGCTGGGCAAGGTGAAACCGGGGATGGCCGCGACCATCTACAGCGACAGCCATCCCGGCAGGCCCTATCCCGGCTGGGTGGGCTACATCGCCTCGACCGCGGAATTCACGCCCAAGAGTGTGCAGACCGAAGATTTGCGCACGCGCCTGGTCTATTCGATGCGAGTCTATGCCTGCAACCCCGACCAGACGCTGCGCCTCGGCATGCCGGTGACGGTGGAGATCGACACCACCGCGGCGGCGCAGCCCGCCCGGGACCCCGCCACGCACTGCCAGAGCACCTCATGAACACCCCGCTGCGGCTCGACGCCCTGGGCAAGCGGTTCCGTCGTGGCCCGCGGGAGACGGTGGCGCTGGCCGACGTCACGCTGCAACTGCAACCCGGCCGGGTCACCGGGCTGATCGGCCCGGACGGTGCCGGCAAAACCACGCTGATGCGTTGCGCCGCCGGCATCCTCACCCCGGACGACGGCCACATCGAGGTGCTCGGCATCGACGCCCGCGCCGAACCGCAACGGGTCCAGTCCAGCGTCGGCTACATGCCGCAACGCTTCGGGCTCTACGAGGATCTGACGGTACAGGAGAATCTCGACCTCTACGCCGATCTGCAAGGGCTGCCCCGACGCGAGCGTCCGGCCCGCTACGCCGCGCTGATGAACATGACCGGGCTGGCGCCGTTCACCGGGCGGCTGGCCGGCAAGCTCTCCGGCGGCATGAAGCAGAAACTGGGATTGGCCTGTACGCTGGTGAAGACGCCGCGACTGCTGCTGCTCGACGAGCCCACCGTCGGCGTCGATCCGGTCTCGCGCCGCGAACTGTGGGAGATCGTCTACGGCCAGGTGCGCGACAACGGCATGAGCGTGCTGCTGAGCACCGCCTATCTCGACGAGGCGGAACGCTGCGACGAGGTGATCCTGCTGCACCAGGGCCGCAAGCTGCTCCAGGGGGAACCACGGCGCTTCAGTCGCCAGATGGCGGGGCGGGTCTTCTCGGTGCGGCTGACCGAGACCGGCGGCGGGCTCGGCTACCGCCGCCTGCAACAGCTGTTGAGCCGGCAACCGGCGGTGCTCGATGCCCTGGTCGAGGGCGAGTCGATCCGGCTGGTGATGCGCGACGGCGCCGAAGCGCCGACGGCCGCAACGCTGCTGCCCGACATCGACGGACTGGAGATCACCCCGGCCGAGCCGAAATTCGAGGATGTCTTCGTCGCCCGCCTCAAGCCCGACGACGACGGCACACCGCAGACCATCCGCATCCAGCCGCGCCACGGCGACAGTGACGACGAGGTGATCCGCACCCGCCATCTGACCCGCCGCTTCGGTGACTTCACCGCCGTCAACAACATCAGCTTCAGCGTCCGCCGGGGCGAGATCTTCGGCCTGCTCGGCGCCAACGGCGCCGGCAAGTCCACCACCTTCCGCATGCTCTGCGGCCTGCTGCCGCCGAGCGCCGGCGAGCTGTCGGTGGCCGGTCACGACCTGCGCACCGCGCCGGCCCGCTCCCGTGGCCGCATCGGCTACATGGCGCAGAAGTTCTCGCTCTACCAGAACCTCTCGGTGGGACAGAACCTGCGCTTCTTCTCCAGCGCCTACGGCCTGCGCGGCGAGACACAGCGGCAGCGGATCGACTGGGCACTGGAAACCTTCGAGCTGTCCGACTTCCGCGACGTCAACGCCGGCACGCTGCCGCTGGGCTTCAAGCAGCGGCTGTCGTTCGCCGCCGCCCTGATGCACGAGCCGGACATTCTCTTTCTCGACGAGCCCACCTCCGGTGTCGATCCACTGGCGCGGCGCGAATTCTGGGCCCGCACCAACGCGCTGGCCGATGCCGGCGTCACCGTGCTGGTGACGACCCACTTCATGGAGGAGGCCAACTACTGCGACCGGCTGGTGATCATGGCCGAGGGCGAGGTGCTGGCCGAGGGCACGCCCCGGCAGATGAAGCAGATGGCCCGCAGCGCCGAACATCCCGATCCGACGATGGAGGACGCCTTCATCTGGCTGATCGAGCACCGCGACCACGGCGAGGCCGCCGCATGAGCCGGCGCCACCGCATGCGGCTGTGGGGGATGATCCGCAAGGAGTCGCTACAGATCGTCCGTGACCCGTCGAGCATCTCCATCGCCTTCGTCATGCCGGTGGTGCTGCTGTTCCTGTTCGGCTACGGCGTGTCACTGGACGCCAAGGACATTCCGGTGGGCATCGTCATCGAACAGCCGGACACGGCGACGCAGTCGCTGGCCGGGGCCTTCGAACGCTCGGCCTTTTTCCGGCCGCAGCGCTTCACCGCCATCGAGGCGGCGCAACAGGCGCTGAACGAGCACCGCATCGACGGCATCGTCTGGCTGCGCAACGACTTCTCCAGCCGCCTGCTCGGCGGCAGCGAGGCGCCGATCGGCGTCTATGTCAACGGTGTCGATTCCAACCAGGCCAATATCACCCAGGGCTATATCCAGGGCGTCTGGCTGGCCTGGCTGGAGCACTACGCCGCGGCCCGGGGGCAGCCGTTGCAGATGCCGGTCGAGATGGCGCAGCGGGTCTGGTTCAACGCGGCGCTGTCGAGCCGCTGGTTTCTGGTGCCGGGGCTGATCGCCATCATCATGACGATGATCGGCTCGATGCTGACCGCGCTGGTCATCGCCCGCGAGTGGGAGCGCGGCACGATGGAGGCGCTGCTGGTGACGCCGCTGCAAATGAACGAGATGCTGCTGGGCAAACTGATCCCCTATTTCGTTCTCGGCATGGGTGGAATGCTGCTGAGCGTGGCGCTGGCGGTGTGGCAGTTCGGCGTGCCGCTGCGCGGTTCGCTATGGCTGCTGCTGGCCACCTCGGCGCTGTTCATGCTGGTGGCACTGGCCATCGGCCTGCTCATTTCGATTCTGTCGAAAAACCAGTTCGTCGCCGGGCAGGTGGCCATCATCGTCACCTTTCTGCCCGCCTTCATCCTCTCGGGCTTCATTTTCGACATCCATTCGATGCCGGCGCCGATCCAGATGGTCACCCACATCGTTCCGGCCCGCTACTACGTGGCAATCCTGCACACGCTGTTCCTCGCCGGCGACGTCTGGGCCGTGATCCTGCCCAACATGGCGGCACTGGCGCTGATGGCCGTGCTGTTTTTCACCCTGGTGTGGAAAAACTCACGCAAGAACCTGGAGTGAACGATGGACGGATGGCGTGGATTTCTGCTGCGGGTCGCGGCCCTGACGAAAAAGGAGTTTCTGGCGCTGATGCGCGACAAGCGCAGCCGCGTCGTCATCATCGTGCCGCCGGTCATGCAGCTGCTGGTGTTCGGCTTCGCCGCCACCTACGACCTGGACCACATTCCGATCGCCATTCTCGACGAGGACGGCGGCGCGCAGAGCCGTGAGCTGATCGCCCGATTCACCGGCTCGCCCCACTTCGACCTGCGCCACCGGCTCGGCAGCGACGGCGACATCGCGCCGACGATCGACGCCAAGAAGGCCCTGCTGGTCCTGCGTTTCGGTCAGACGTTCTCCCGCAACATGCTGCGCGGCGAGCCGGCGCCGCTGCAGGTGATCCTGGACGGACGCAACTCCAACACGGCGATGATCGCAATGAACTATCTGCGCGAGATCGTGCTCGACTACAACCGCCAGTGGCTGGCCCAGAGCGGCCGGCCGGCGCCGCGGGTGACGCTCAACGCCCGCGCCTGGTACAACGAAAACCTGCAATCACGCTGGTTCATCGTGCCGGGCATCGTCGCCCTGCTCACCGTCGTCGTGGCGCTGCTGGTCACCGCGCTGTCGGTGGCGCGGGAGCGCGAGGCCGGCACCTTCGACCAGCTGCTGGTGACACCGTTCACGCCGCTGGAGATCCTGCTCGGCAAGGGCATCCCCGGCGTCGTCATCGGTGTCATCGAGGCCAGCGCCGCGGTGGTGCTGATGGTGCTGCTGTTCGATATCCCGTTTCGCGGCAGCGTCGGCGCCTTCTATCTTGGCACCGTTCTGTTCGTGCTCGCCGCCGTCGGCGTCGGGCTGATGATCTCGTCGCTGTCGATCACCCAGCAGCAGGCGGTGCTCGGCGCTTTTCTGTTTCTCGTTCCCGCCGTCATCCTCTCCGGTTTCGCCACCCCGATCGCCAACATGCCCGAGCCGATCCAGTGGATCACCTACGCCAATCCACTGCGCTACTACCTGCTGATCGTTCGCGGCGTGATGCTCGAAGGGGCCGGCTTTGCGCTGCTGTTCGACCAGTTCTGGCCCATGGTCATCATCGCCGTGGCGACGCTGGCCCTCGCCGGCTGGATGTTCCGGCGGCGGATGTACTGACCTTTTTCCCAACCACGGCATCCAGCGGAGGCCTGTCGATACCCAATCGACCAATAAAACTTGGCTAACGGCAGTGGATGCCTTTCGGATCGAAGGGGTCGAGCATGTTGCGGCAGAACCATTTGGCCAGATCCCGGCGCCAGCCGTCGTCCTCGTCGATCAGACGGCTGCAACGTCCGGTGAACAGCAGCTCCTTGGGCGGCTCGACAAAAAAGATCGTGCCGAAGATCAGGTTGAACAGCATGTCCAGCGGGTAGCCGACGGCCAGCACGCTGTAGGCCCAGAAGCGGGCGAAGGGCGTCAGCTTGTTGCGGTTTCTGGAGAGGTTCATGACCGCCAGATAGTGAACCCAGGTGGCCTGAAGCAGAATATAGAGGTGCGCCACGATCATGATCGGCCAATATCCCTGCCACAGTGACAGATAGGCCTCCCAGATACGCCCCCACGTATCGATCAGTTCCTTGAAATCCATGCCTTGTTCTTGTGCTTGTGAAGAGGGGCCCGGCAATGTCCGTTACGAGCGGGAAACAGAGCATCCGCGAGGGAGCGTTCCGTATGCCGGGCCGCGGATTATCCCCCAACCGGGGGCCGGAGCCAATAGGGCTCCGTGCCGCGTCACAAATACTCCACCAGCGCATCCAGCGTCTGGCGGAGATGCGCCGGCTGCTCCCAGTCGCGATAGCCGAAGGCGACGACCACGGCCACCTCCTCCCGGCTGGTGTCGATGTCCAACACCGCCTCGACGGCTTTTTTCGAGATTCCCTCCATCGGGCAGCTGTCGATGCCCAGGGCCGCGGCACCGGTCATCATGTTGGCCAGTGCGATATAGCACTGTTTCGCGCTCCAGGCGTAGGTGCTCATATAGGGTGCCACTTCGTCGCGGTGGAACTTGGCGTAGCGTTCCAGATAGGCTGCCTCGGCTTTGGCATCGAGACCACGGCGGCGGAAGATGGTTTTCACATAGTCGGTGCCGGGTTCGACGTCGCGGGTGACGGCGCAGATGACGACGACATGGCTGGCGTCGGTGACCTGGGCCTGATTCCAGCAGGCCTCACGCAGCCGCTGGCGTAGCCGTGGGTCCTGCACGACCTTGAAGCGCCAGTGCTCCATGCCGAACGATGAGGGCGACATCCGCCCGTAGTCGAGAATTCGTTGGAAGGTCTCCTCGGGGATTTTCTTCTCGGGATCGAATTTCTTGCAGGCATGACGAAATTCCATCGCTTTATCGAAATCCAGCATCGCTTTCCTCCTCGATCACAGTTCATCATCGGTAAACTCCCGCCGCACCGGGTAGTGCTTGCGCAGGTAGTCGAAATACCGGCCGGCGCCATCGACGCCGGTTTCGAGCACGGCCTTGAGGCGGGCACTGTCGGTTTCGATGTCGTAGGCCTCGAGTACCTGCTCACGCACCCCGGGCGACGCCGACAGGCGGATCTTCCGCGCCGGCACCGGCAACCGGACATCGGCACTGGACCAGCCGGGCTCGACGCCCAGGTATTCACAACAGGCACGGTGGATCATCTCGGTGCCGCGAATCTTGCCATCGGCGCTGTAGCCGGCGATGTGGGCGGTACCGAGCAGGCAGTGACGCAGCATCTCCAGGTCGATCTCCGGCTCGTTCTCCCAGACGTCGAGCACCACGTCGAGGTCGTGGTGCCGCTTCATCCGCATCAGCAGGGCCTTTTCATCGACCACTTCACCTCGGGCGGCATTGATGAACAAAGTGCCGGGCCGCAACCGCGCGATCCGTTCGGCATCGAGCAGGCGCCGGGTCGGGTGACGACCGTCGTCGATCAGCGGTACGTGCAGGGTGACGATGTCGCACTGCAATGCCGCATCGAGGCTGTCGAGCCCGCCGATACCCTGCTCGGCCAACGGCGGATCATTGACGACACAGCGCATCCCCAGCGCTTCGCAGCGCCGCTGCACGCGGCTGCCGACATGACCCCGGCCGACAATACCGACGCGCAGACCATCGAGCGGCACGCCCTTGGTCAACGACCAGTGGCAGATCGCCGCGATCACATATTCAGCAGCCGAAATGGCATTGCTGCCCGGCGCATTGGCAAATGCGATGCCACGGCGGGCGAGGTAGTCGAGATCGACATGATTGACGCCGGCGGTGGCGGAGGCGACGAAACGGACCCTGGTGCCGTCGAGCAATGCCTTGTCGACACGGGTCACCGAGCGCACCAGCAGGATATCGGCATCGCCGATCTCGGCGGCGGTCATCTTCCGGCCATCGACGGTCCGCACGCTGCCCAGCAAAGCGAAGGCGGCGACCACTTCGGGGATGTTCTCATCGGCGACGATCTTCATCTGCGGGATGCTCCCGGCTGCGACAGGACGCGCGATTATACGTCAGTGTTGGCAATGCGATCGTAGTAGCGGGCGCGATAGAGCAGCCGCTTGCGACCGGGGCCATCCTCGAAGCCTTCGCGGTCGTGCAGGACGTTGTTGCAGATCAATCCCATCCCCGGCTCCAGTCGGCCGCGGATGATATAGGGGAGATCCGACGCCAGAATCGCCTCCAGCTCGCGCACCGCCGCGCGGGTCAACGGATCGTCGCGCCACTCGATGCTGCGGGTGCGGGCGGTATAGCGCATGTGGAGATTGCCGCTGTCGGGATCGACCGAAAAGACCGGGCCGGTCTCGGCCGCGCGCACCACCTCGCCATTCCGGCTGCGGGCCGGAATGGTCATCGCATTGGGCGCCATCAGCGCACGGAGGTAGTCGGGATTCCGTTCGCGCAACAGCAGCCAGGCGATCTCATGGTCGAGCAATGCATTGCCACCACCACGTTCGGCGCTCTGCACGCAATGCAGCAGCAGGCCGCGAATCTGTCGCCCGGGCGGATTGTAGTAGCCATCGGTGTGCCATTTGATCGGACGGTTGGAATATGGGATGTAACCGCGGTGATCGTTGTCGTCCTGGGTAGTGAGCGAGGTGAGCCCGTCGTCGTCTCCGAGCCAGTTGCGGTCGATCCCGCGCAGGCCGAACTGCCGGGCAAGCGCGTGTGGAATGCCGCGATCGGCGGCCAGCGGCGAGACGTAGATGGCCATGTTGTTGTCGATGCAACGACGCAGAATCGCCCCGTATTCACGGCTGGAGAGATCGCGGGGATCACGAACCTCCACCACCAGTTGCTCGAGCGAAGTGGCCGCATGGGCCAGTTTCTCGTCTCGCCAGCGCAGGTACTGCACCTCGTTCTCGAGGTAGAACGGGCTCATGCTGGCAATTCCCTGCGGACAGTGCTTCAACGCCACGGATCGGTCTCCCCCCCCATAACCCTACGGTTCAGTCAGGAATCGTCGCACAGAAGAAAATTGCGGGATTGATCTTTCTCAACTCATACTCGCCTTCCCGTTGGGCAGGAAATTTTCCCATCCCAACGCCAATCGGGCGCATCGATACCACGACATCAGCCATGCCGCTGGTAACCCCGGTCATTCGGCACCCACCACAGTGCCAGCAACATCGCGGCCACCATCAGCAGATACGCAACGACCGCATGGGGAGCGAACACCGGAATGCCGCTGAGCAACAGGCCGTCGTTGCCCCCGGGGACGACAATCGCCGCCGCCCCCATCAGGGCGCCGCCGGCAAGGCTGCCGAGCACCTGCCGCCAACGCGGGCGACGCAGACGGAAGTTCCGCAGCACCACCGCCGCGGTGATGCCGCCGGCCACCATCGCCAGCGTGCAGAACACCGCCAGCCGGGCGGGCCAGTCGGGTTGCAGCGATGCCAGCCGGTAGGCGGCACCGTTGAGCACCGCGGCGAAATCCCAACCACGCACCGTGGCAAACAGCAGGCCGCCGCCAACGCCCAACGTGACCATGATGAGCAGATCACGTCGCGACCGCAGCGCCCAGCCCTCCCCCACCAGCCGCTGCGGCAACAGTCGCGACACCAGAAAACCCGCGCCCAGCAGCAGCCACAGCCAGGCCGCCGCATCGGGTACCGCCGCCACCGCCCGGGCCGACGCCACCGGCACCAGTTCCCCAACGGCGAGCCGCGCCCCCAACGAGCCGGCGACCATACCCACCAGCGTCGCCAGATAGCTGAGATTGCCGCCGGTCAACTGCACGAACGTGCCGAAGACACAGCCGCGATTGAGATAGGCCCCCACCCCCAGCACGATGCCACCGACGATTGCCGCGGCCCATACATCGTGCGTGCCGGCCAGCCGCAACCCATCGGCCCCGAACCAGGCCAGCGGCACGACCACCACCGCCGTCCATGCCGCCGCCCCGAGAAAGGCCAGCAACCGCTCGCAGCGCCGCGCCTGGACGATCTGCAATGCCGCCGCATAGGTGCACAGACCGCCGTATTTCATGGCAAAACCGACGGCAAAAGCGAGAAGGATGGCCGCCGCTTCCATCAGCACACCACCGGCCGACGGACCAACGCCGGATAGCGCCGGGCGATGCGCTCCAGCTTCGGCACGATATGGCGCTGGCAAAAGGGCCGCCGTGGGTTTTCGGCATAGTAGTTGCGCAACCGTGGTGGCGACGGCCGGAACGCCCGCAGGAGCAGCACCCGCGTCACCAGATGCGTGCCCTGCCGCGCCTCCCACTCCGCCAGCACCGCCCCGACCTGGCGCCGCAACCTCTCGTCGTTGCAGTAGACGGCGCTGCGATAACGCCGCCGCAGTGCATGGTCGGAGCTGGCGCTATGGGTCTGCAGGTGGATCTCGACGATCCGCCGCAGCGACACCCGCCCAGGATCGAAACGGATCACCACCCCCTCCGAGAAGTCGTCGTCCGGCGGATCCCCCGCCAGCCACCCCTGCTCGACCGCAGCCACACCGGCAATCGAGGCAAACACCGCCTCGGTACACCAATGGCAACCACCCCCCAAGCCCAACTCGATGATCACCGCATCATCCTCCCGCCCCATCGGCGTTTTCATCATGGAACCGCCTCCATTGTAGCGAGCCTGTCAACCCCAGGCCCCGAACGTGTCATGGGAATGGGGGATTCCAGGGATATCCCGACGATCTCATCGACTATTTGGGCTGGACTCACCCGAATATTTCATGAGAATGCAGGATTTTGGAGGAATCTCGGCGTTATGATTGGATTTCAACGTTCTTGTGAAATATTCGGGCCAACGTTTTGCATCGAGCCTGAACGACGATGAAAGGCAACCTCAGAAAAATGGCGGCCAGCCTGCGCGATGGCCGCGCCGACTACACACTGCGCCTCGGTGACAGGCACCTGGCACTCCATCCACTGCTCGGCCACACCCTGCGCCTGGAATACAGCGGCACCATCCACTGCGACGCCTGCGGTCGCAAAACGAAAAAGAGCTACGCCCAGGGCCACTGCTTCCCCTGCATGAAGAAACTGGCCCGCTGCGACATGTGTATCCTCAAGCCAGAGACCTGCCACCATGCCGACGGCAGCTGTCGCGAACCCGACTGGGGCGAGCGCCACTGCATGATTCCCCACTACGTCTATCTGGCCAACACCTCCGGCCTCAAGGTGGGCATCACCCGCCACTCCCAGATCCCGACCCGCTGGATCGACCAGGGCGCCACCCAGGCCCTGCCGATCTTCCGGGTGGCGACGCGGCAACTCTCCGGCCTCGTCGAAACGGCACTGGCAAAAACCATCGCCGACAAGACCAACTGGCGGGCAATGCTCAAAGGCGATCACGACGACATCGACCTGAAAGCCGAGGCGGCCCGACTGCGCCCAGCCATCGACGCGCGACTGGCCGAACTCAACCGGGAATTTGGCAACCAAGCCGTCGAAGCCGTGGACCAGACCGTGACCGCCATTCGCTACCCGGTCATCCAATACCCGGAAAAAATCGTTACCCACAACCTCGACAAAACCCCGCGGGTAGAAGGCACCCTGCTCGGCATCAAGGGCCAATACCTGATCCTCGACACCGGCGTCATCAATATCAGAAAATTCACCGGCTACGAAGTCACCGTCAGCGCCTGATCCTCGTTTGCATCGCATTTTTTCGACGAGGAAATAATGCGACTCGCACCTGGTGGGGTGGTGAGGAAGGATGCTGTGCTCGACGAGGCGCGAAACCAATGCCACCGGTATTGCCACCAAACCACAGGATGTTGGGCACGCTTCGCTTTGCCCAACCTACGGCTACGATGCTCCTGTCATCGCGAGCGAAGCGCGGCGATCTCCTGATGACGGAGTACCTTCCGGGAGATTGCTTCACTGACGCTTGCAATGACGGGGTTTGCTTTGGCGATCGGCACCCTCCTGGATACCTCCAACGCTGCGGTTCCATCCGAACCGGCCATCGTACCCCATAAGAA
>CAZTOZ010000064.1:0-3091 GCA_964614535.1 uncultured Thiotrichales bacterium
CGCCATAGATCGACCGGATCTTTTTTATGGTGTGCTGGGTGTCGTCCACTTCAAAGTTGATTTCTCCGCTGCACGGATAGGCCTGCATTCGTTCGCCCACCAGGTTGCCGAGCGACTTGCCGGTGGCTCCGATCAGTTCGACGACCAGTAGCCACGGAATCATTCCGCTGTCGCAGTAGGAAAAGTCCCGGAAGTAGTGGTGTCCGCTCATTTCGCCGCCGTAGATGGCGTCGTGTTGGCGCATGGCCTCTTTGATGAACGCATGCCCGGTGCGGCTTTGTATGGGGGTGCCGCCTGCTCGCGTTACGACGTCGATGGTGTTCCAGGTGAGCCTCGGGTCGTGAATGATCGTGCTGCCGGGTTGTTTTTTCAGGAAGGCTTCGGCGAGCAGGCCCACGATGTAGTAGCCTTCGACGAAAATGCCGTTCTCGTCGAACAGGAAGCAGCGATCGAAGTCGCCATCCCATGCGATCCCCAAGTCGGCGCCGGTCTCCTTGATTTTCGCGATGATTTCTTCCCGGTTTTCCGGGAGCAGGGGGTTGGGAACCCCCTTTGGGAAATTGCCGTCGGGCGTATTGTTCAGTTTGATGAACTCAATGGTTGGCAGCCGTGCTTCGAGCGCATCGATGATCATGCCGGCGCCACCGTTGCCAGCGTCGGTGACGACCTTGAGGCTTGGTAGGCGTTCGACGTCGACATAGCGCAACAGATGTGTGATGTAGGCGTCCCGGTTGGCCATGGTTTCCACACGGCCTCGATCCCTGCCTGGGGCGGCTTTCGGTGGAAAACGGTCGTCATAGGTCAGACGTTCGATCTCGGTGAGCCCATTGTCCCGACCGATCGGGCGCGCGCCCTCGCCGACCATCTTCATTCCATTGTAGGCCATCGGATTGTGGCTTGCGGTCACCATAATGCCACCGTCCAGCACATGGTGCGCGGTGGCGAAATAGATCTCCTCCGTTCCACACAGGCCGATGTCGAATACGTCGATGCCCGCATCGGTCAGGCCATCAATCAGCGCACCGCTCAGTGCCGGGCTGGTTAGGCGGATGTCGTGACCGACGACGACTTTCTTCGCGCCCGTTACCTCGGCATAGGCACGCCCAATGCGGTAGGCCAGGTGTGGGTCGAGCTGTTCCGGAACGCGTCCGCGCACATCGTAGGCCTTGAAACAGGATGATGGGGTGCTTTCGGGCATGGTGATGATGGTCCTTTGGTACTGATCGTTCCGTCCGTTGTCGGCCGATGCCGTGCTTTCCCCATGTGCCGCGAGGGAGTGCAAGGGAATGACGGCGACGCTCGGCGACTCTCTGCGCTTCAGGGGGTGGTGATCTCGGTTTCCGGTGCTTCGGCGCGACCGTAGGTGTCGCTGAAACGAATGATGTCGTCTTCCCCCAGATAGCTGCCGGATTGTACCTCGATCATCTCTAGCGGGATCTTGCCCGGATTGGCCACGCGGTGGACCTCTCCGAGCGGGATGTGGATCGATTCGTTCTCGGTCAGCATTTGTACCTCGTCCCCGCAGGTGATCTCGGCGGTACCAGTGACGACCACCCAGTGTTCGGCCCGGTGAAGGTGTTTTTGCAGCGAGAGCGAGGCCTTGGGTTTGACGGTGATCCGTTTCACCTGAAACCGCGGCCCCTCGTCGATGGAGTCGTAGTGACCCCAGGGACGATAGACCTTGCGGTGATTCTCCGCCAGCCGCTCGGTAGCGCCGTTGAGCGACTCGATGATCTTCTTGACGTCTTGTGCCCGGCTCTTGGGCGCCACCAGGATTGCGTCGGCCGTCTCCACGATGACCATCTCCTCCAGGCCGACGGTCGCAATGGCCCGTTGTTCGGCGTGGACAAGGCAATTTTGGGTGTCGATGGCGATCACCTCGCCATGCAACGCATTGCCGTTCTCGTCCTTTTCCCGGCTCTGCCAGAGGGAGGACCATTCGCCGATGTCGCTCCACCCGGCATCCAGCGGCACGACGACGGCATCGTCCGTTCTTTCCATTACGGCATAGTCGATGGAGTCGGCCGGACAGGCTTCGAAAGCCGTGCGGTTGGGTCGTAGAAAGTCGAGATCCTTCACGCCGCTCGCCATGGCCGTGCGGCAGGCGTCCAGCATGTCGGGATTGAATTTTTCGAGCTCTTCGAGATAGCGATGCGCCTGGAACAGAAACATCCCGCTGTTCCACAGGTATTCGCCGGCCGCCAGATAGTGCTCGGCCGTTTCGGCATCGGGCTTTTCCTTGAAGCCGAGAACCGGTAATGCCTGGAGCTGGTCGTCCGTTGTCACCAGTGTGCCGGTATGGATGTAACCATAGCCGGTTTCCGCTGACGTCGGGACGATGCCGAAGGTGACGATCTTGCCCTTCCGGGCGCCGGCAACCGCTGCGTGCACGGCATTTTGGAACGCATTGTGGTCCTTGATCAGATGATCCGACGGCAACACCAGCAGCATCGGGGAGTCATTCCGGCCGCCGGCCCGCTTCTCCGCCTCGAGGGCGGCCAGTGCAATGGCCGGCGCCGTATTCTTGCCGGTGGGTTCGAGAATGATCGAGGCGTCGTCGATTCCGATCTCCATCAGCTGTTCGGCGACGAGGAAGCGGTGTTGCTCGTTGCAGACGACGATGGGGGAGGCCGCTGTGATGTCTCGTGCCCGCAGCACGGTCTGTTGGAACAGCGAGTGCTCGCCGTCGGTCAGGTTCAGGAACTGCTTGGGGTAGGCCTTGCGCGACAAAGGCCAGAGACGGGTTCCGGACCCCCCGGAAAGAATGACGGGAATGATATTCATGTTGCCTCGGTGAGGTGTGTTGTCGATGTTTTCGGCGCACAGCAGAATCTGCCGCTCCCTATCTCTAATTGTAGGAACGGCTGGCGCCTGGAGGCGTGATGGGGGTCGCAGTTATCGTGCTGGTCCGGTGTGATCCGGTTCTGAAAATGTTGTCTCGGGCGCGATGAGTGGCGCTCGCGCCCATGGTGGTCTCACGCTGGCCGCATATGTGGAAACAGCAGCACGTCGCGGATCGATGGCGAGTCGGTGAGCAGCATCACCAGCCGGTCGATGCCGATGCCTTCGCCGGCGGTGGGGGGCATGCCGT
>CAZTOZ010000065.1:0-15787 GCA_964614535.1 uncultured Thiotrichales bacterium
ACCTCCTACTGGAGCGGCGGGGTCTCGAAAAACCCCTACCTGTCGTTCAAGTTCAAGGGCGCCGCCAAGGGCGACTCCGTGAAAATCTCATGGGTCGACAACACCGGCGCTTCGGATTCCGCCGAGGCCAAGATCAAATAAGCGGATCCGGTAGATTGCCTGCGACCGGCCAGGGAATGGATCAGGCGGGTTGCAGACATTTTTGAAGGAAAGAAGGTTGTTGGGACATCCGTCCCCAAGGTTTGAGAGGCGCTTCCGGCGCCTCTTTTTTTTGCCCGCGCAAAAGAGATGGGGCGCGGCAAGCCCGGATATTTCATAAGAATGCGGGATTTTTCGAAAAACCGCATAGCGGCGCCGGTGATGCTCTGCATGTAGCCAATATTCCCCCATTTTTCATACAAATCATGTTGTTATGATTGGTTTTCGGGGTTCTTGTGAAATATTCGGGCAAGATGATGGTGGCGCCATCGCCTCTCCGCCGTCCCGGGGTCGCTCAGGATTCCGGGTAGAGTGACGGCAGCGGTTCGGGCTGCTGCCGCTTGCCGGTGTCCGTGCCGGGCAGCCGCTTCAAGCGGGCCGCGAGGTTGCGCCCGCGCCACTCTTTTCCGCCATCGGACCAGATGGCGGCGTCGAGCCGCCGCAGCAGCTCGGTCACGGCCGGGTCGTCGATCCGTGCGGCCAGTGCTTCCAACCCGGCTGGCGGGTCGTCGGGCCAATGGGATGCGGCCCATTGCAACAGGTGGTGTCTGGCGGGCGCCGGCAGGTTTTCCCGACAGGCTTGGTGAAAGCGCTTTCTGGCGAGCGGGTTTTGCGCCGGTGGGAGGGGTGCCATCGTGTTGCGCCGCCTGCGATGGTGGCCGCGCTCGCGCAGCCACAGCAGCAGGGTGAGCAGCCACAGCAGGGCCAGAGCGGCGGTGAGCCAGAGCCACCTAGATGGTGGCCAGCGCGGGGTGGTCGGTCGTGGGGTGTTGGCGGGTGCTGCTGGATCGGCTGTGGCCGCCGTCGTCTGGGCCGGCACCTCGAAGCGATGTGCCGGCAGCCGGCTTTGACGTGGCGCATTGGCATCCACGTCCCACCAGCCGATTTCGATGGCGGGCAGCGTCAGCGTGGTGCCGGCCCGTCGCGGCACGTGGACGATGCGTTGCGTCAGGGTGCCGACGACGCCATCGGCGGTGACGGTGTTGTTTCGCGTGGGTTTGTCCCGATAGACGCCGTCGCGGCTGTCGCCGATGATTGGCAACGGTGGGAGCTGCTCGGCCAGCAGTCCGTGCGCCTGCAATGTGATGGTGCGGGTCACCGGCTCCCCGACCCGCAGCGCCGTGACCGGTTGATCGATGTGCTCCTCCAGCGTCAGTCGTTGCGCCGGCAGCCAGGGGCCCGGCGCGATGCCGTCGGGTGGCCGCTTCACCTCCAGCGGCAGTGGCTTGCCCCGGACCCGCAGTGTTCGGGTGGTGGTCACGAAGCTGTCGAACTCGCCACGTCCGGCCAGCAACGGGTTGATGTCGAGGCGGTCGAAGTCGAGGGTGGTGGCCGAATGGGCGCTCGGCACGCGCGCTTCGAGCACCGGCGCCGGAATCGTCAGTGACCCGGCGCGTTGCGGAAAGAGGGCGAAGCGTCGCTCGATCACCTTGTAGCGCCTGCCGTCGAGGGTCTCGACCGTCAGCCGGTCGCCCTTGAGCCGCTGGATCAGTGCCCCGGGGATATCGCCCAGGATGAGCCTGGCGTCGGCCAAGGGGATGTCGTAGTGGATTCGCAGCGTCAGGATCACCATTCCCTGAACCCAGGCGGTCGTCCGGTCGGTCGTGGCGTGCACGAAGACCTCTCCCTGACCACCGGTGCCCGTGGCGGGGCGCACCTCCACCCACAGCGGTGGTGTCGGCTGGCCGCCGATTCGCAGCGACGGAACTTGCAGCCGTCCGGCCTGCCGGGGTTTCAGCGTGATCGTCCAGGTGGTGAAGTTGACGAAGCCGGCCTGGCTGCGGATCTGGCGATGGCCGTTGGCGATGCCGTGGATCTCGAACAACGGCAGCAGCGGGTCGGTGTCGGGGTCGCCGGGAACGTCGCCCTCGATCTCGATGCCGAGCCGCAGGATCTCCCCCTCATCGATGACGGCGCGATCCAGCCAGGCCGTCGGTGCCGCCCGTGCGCTGCCGGCCGCGACCATCACCAGCAGCGTTGGCAGTATCAAGATGCGGAGCAGAGGGTTCATCGGCGTTGTCGTCTCGTCAGATGTTCCAGCAAGAACTTGCGCTGCAGCAGCGCGGAGGGGTCGTCGGGAATCTGCCGCAACCACTGTTCCAGTGCAATATCGTCGTCATAACGCGGTGGCTCGTGGTGGCGGCCCTCGCTGGCGGCTCCGGGCCGCTGCGCCGAAGTGTCCTCCAGTGCGGATGCCCTGTCCCTTGCTCCGGCCTCCCCGGTGGTGTGCGGGCTGTCGGTCGAGGGGGTCTCTCCACCGGGCCGGCGGGACCTCCCTTCGCCCGTCGTCGATGGCCGTCGTGTCTCTCCCGATGAGGTGCCGCCACGGTTCGTTGCCGTCGTGGAAGGGCGGCGTTGCCGAGGCGGCTGCTCGCGCAGCAGCTTCTCCAGCAGCGCCTTGTTGGCAGCGGCGTCGGCGTGCTCCGGCGTGAGCGCCAGCGCCGCGTCATAGGCGGCGATGGCCTCCCGGTAGCGTCCGGCCCGCGCCAGTGCATTGCCCTGGTTGTAACGGGCCTCGGCCCCAGGCAGTTGCCGCCAGAGCCGGGCGGCGGCCTCATAGTCGCCGGCGGCGTGGCGAGCCGCCGCCCGCCACCGGGCATCACTGAAACGCCGGGCTGCCGCCGCCGGATCGCCCCGTCGCAGCAGACGCTGCCCCTGCTGATCCGGAGTCAGCCAGAGGTCGAGCCAGCCGCCCGCCACGCTGGGAGGCGGCAGTAACATCAGTGGCAACAGCAGGCCGAGCCAGCCCCGGCGGTAGCCAGCGGCGGCGATCACCAGCAGCGGCAGCAGCAGCCAGACGCCGTGTTCCACCCAGCGCCGCGGGCCGTGGCCGGGGTGGGGTGTCGCGGCGTCGCGGAAACGGTCGTAGCCGTCGAGCAGCCGCTCGATGTCGTCATGGCCGGCGCTGATGCGGTGGTAGTCCCCTCCGCCCTGGCGGGCCAGTTCCCGCAGCGCCTCCTCGTCGAGCCGGCTGATCCCGCCGAAGCCGCCCTCCGCGTTGGGTACCGGCGCGCCGGCAGGCGTGCCGATGCCAAGGACGGAGACCCGGTAGCCGGTGTCGGCAAGCTGGGCGGCGGCGCCCAGTGCCGATGCCTGATCGCCGATCCCCTCGGTCAGCAGAATGATCTCGCCCCGGGGGAAGCCCGCCTGGCGCAGCAGCGCCCCGGCCATCTGCAATGCTGGCGCCGCTTGGTCTCCGGTCGCCGGCATGATCGCCGGTGAGAGTGCCGGCAACATCGCGGCGATGGTCTCCACGTCGCTGGTCAGCGGGGTCACCAGGTGGGGCTCGGCGGCGAAGACCAGCAGCGCCGTTTCTCCCTCGCGGCTGGCGTCGAGCAGGTCGTGGAGCTTGAACCTCGCCTGGACCAGACGGCTTGGCGGCAGGTCGGTCGCTGCCATGGCGGGGGAGAGGTCGAGTACCAACACCCGTGCCGGACGGGCCTGGTAGCCGGTCTGCGGCAGTTGCTGCCAGCTTGGGCCGGCCAGGGCGACGACGGCGAGCAGCCAACCGGCGCCCAGCCATGCCAGCGGCAGTCGTGCCGGTCGGCCCGGCCGCTCCAGCCAGAGATGCGGCAGCAGATGGGCGTCACACAGCCGTGCCCACCGCTGCCGTGGCCCGTCGCGCCGGCCGAGCCGCCACAGCAGCCATGCGGCGGGCACCAGCGCCAGCAGCCATAGCGGTCGCAGAAAATGGAACGTGGTCGGCTCGATCATCGTCGGCCCCCGTTGTCGCGGCTGGCCGCCAGCGCAAAGCTCAGCAGCAACGCGAGGCCGAGCGGCCAGGGATAGAGTGCCACTACCGGTCGGACGATCCGCGCCTCCCCGGCCACCGGCTCGAGCTGGTCGAGCAGACGATAGATTTCGCGCAGCGCCCGCTGGTCGGTGGCGCGGAAGTAGCGCCCCCCGGTGGTGGTGGCGATGTCCCGCAGCAGGGTCTCGTCCAGTTCGACGGCTGGATCGTCGATGCCGCTCGCGGCTGCGCCGACGCCGATGGTATAGACCTTCAGGCCCGAGGCGGCGGCAAAGCCGGCGGCGCGGCGCGGTGAGACGACGCCCGCGGTGTTGGCGCCGTCGGTGATCAGAATGAGCACGGCCTTGCCGTGACCGGCTCCCCGTAACCGCTTGATCGCCAGCCCGATGGCGTTGCCGATGGCGGTCTCCCGGCCGGCGATGCCGATCATCGCCTGCGCCAGCAGATCCGTGACCGTCTCGCGATCGAAGGTCAGCGGCGCCTGCAGATAGGCATTGCTGCCGAACAGGATGAGGCCGATACGGTCGCCCTGCCGCCGGGCGATGAATTCCCCCGCCACCCGTTTGACCACGTCGAGGCGGGACCGCTTCCCCCCGGCCGGGTCGAGGTCGGTGCTGCCCATGCTGCCGGAGACGTCGATGGCGAGCATCAGGCTGCGCCCGCTCTCGCGGATCGGCAACGGCTCGCCGAGCCACTGCGGACGGGCGGCGGCGGCCACCAGTAGCAGCCACACCAGCAGCAATGCCCCCTGGCGCCAGCGCTCCAACGGGCTGGTCGTCGAGGCCGATGCGCCGACGAGCAGCTGGGTTGCGAACGGCGCGTAGAGGCAGCCATCGGCGGCTTCGCGGGCGGGTGGCAGCAGGGCGCGCAGCAGCCACGGCAACGGTAGCGCCAGAAACAACACCGGCCAGTGGAACCGCAGCATCAGGCCGATCGCCCCGTGGCGACGACGTGCTCTGCCCAGCGCCGGCAGAGGGCCAGCAGTGAGGCGCGGTCGTCGAGGCGGACCGCCGCCCGATAGGGTGCCTGTGCCAGCACCCGCCCCACGCCAGCGGCGAAGTCGCCATGGCCGCCGGTGGCATCGAGAAAAGCGAGCCACGCCTCGCCGGAGAGAGGCGCCACCTCCGCCGCAGGGAAGCGGGAGAGGGCGATGCGCTTCAGTGCCAGATTCAGCTCGACGACGAAATGGCGGTCGTCGCCACGGTGGTGTGCCAGCCGTTCCAGCAGCTCGATGGCCGACTCGGGCCGGTGGTGGCGATGGTGCCGCCATGCCACCACCGCCCCCGCCAGCAGCAGCAACGCCAGCAACCACCAGCCGGGCGCCGGCGGCCACCACGGCACGGGTTCGGGCCAGTGGAGCGGGCGAAGCAGGGCGAGGGGATCGCTGCTCATCTCACAGCATCCTCCGCAGCGTCGGCAACGGGTCGTCGGCGGTCCAGAACGGCATCAGCCGCGAGCCGGTCGCCCGGCAGCAGGCGGCGACATGGTCGAAACGCTGCTCGAACCGCTGCCGCCATTGCGCCCGCAGCCGCGCCGCGCCAGCGTCCAGCCACAGCCGCCGCGCCGGGGTGCCCAGCCGCCAGCTGCCGCTGTCGGGTGGCGTGGACTCCAGCGGATCGCCAATGAAGCCGATGCGCAGGTCGTTGTGACGGCGCAGCGCCCGCAGCCGGGTCTCCAGCGTCTCGCCCATCTGCAGGAAGTCGCTGAGAACGACGATCAGGCTACCGGGATGGACGATTCGTTGCAGTCGCGCCAGCTCACGGTCGAGCTGGCCCGGCCGCAGTTCGCCGGGGGCGCCCGGCTGCCGTCTTTCCAGGCTGTGCAGCAGCTTCAACACGCCGGCGTCGCGGGTCTGGGGTTGCAGCTCGTCGTGACCGTCGCTGGCGGCGACGAGGCCGCCGACGCGGTCGCCGATGGCGGCGCCGACCCAGGCGATCAGCGCGGCGATCTCGGTCGCCAGCACCGATTTGAACACCCGGCGGGTGCCGAAGTACATGCCGTCGTGGAGGTCGGTGAGGATGAACAGTGGGCGCTCGCGCTCCTCGCGAAAGAGCTTGGTGTAGGGCTCGCCCCGCCGGGCGGTGACGCGCCAGTCGATGTTGCGGGCCTCGTCGCCGGGTTGGTAGAGGCGAGCCTCGTCGAACTCCATTCCGCGCCCGCGAAAGGCCGACAGCCGGGGCGCTGGCCCGGGCGACAGCGCCTTGGCGTGCAGGCCCGGCAGCAGGCGGAGCGCTTTCGGACGCAGCCGGAGCATCTGTTCGACGGTGAGGTGGGTGCCGGGACGGTCCGTCATGGCCGGGGTCAGGGGGCGGGGACGACGCCGAGCAGCGCTTCGATGCAGAGTTGTGGCGTGATGCCCTCGGCCTCGGCGGCGTAGTCGAGCAGGATGCGGTGGCGCAGCGCGTCGGTGGCGACGCCGCGGACGTCTTCCGGCGTGACGAAGTCGCGACCGGCGAGCCAGGCGCTGGCGCGGGCCGCCTGTTCGATGGCGATGGCGCCGCGCGGGCTGGCGCCCCAGCGAAGCCAGGGCGCGATCCGGTCGCTGTAGCGGGCGGGGTCGCGGGTGGCCTCGACGATCTCCAGAAGGTACTCCTCCACCGACTCGCTGAGAAAGACCTCCAACACCTCGCGGCGCGCGGCGAAGATGGTCTCCTGCGACAACGGTTCGGCGCCGGCTTCGTCGTGGCCGTCGAGTGCCTCGATCGCCTCTTGTCGCGCCAGCCGCAAGATCCGCCGGCTGGCGGCCTTGTCGGGGTAGCCGACGGTGACGTGCAGCAGGAAGCGGTCGAGCTGCGCCTCCGGCAATGGATAGGTGCCTTCCTGTTCGATCGGGTTCTGCGTCGCCATCACTAGAAACAGCCGGGGCAGCTCGTAGCTGTAAGCGCCGACGGTGACCTGGCGCTCCGCCATTGCCTCCAGCAGCGCCGACTGTACCTTGGCGGGCGCGCGGTTGATCTCGTCGGCCAGCAACAGGTTGTGGAAGATCGGGCCGCTGGCGAACTGAAAACTGCCATCCTCGGGGTGATAGATGTCGGTGCCGGTAAGGTCGGCCGGCAGCAGGTCGGGGGTGAACTGAATGCGGTGGAAGCTGGCTTCGATGCCGCTGGCCAGCGCCTTCACTGCCCGTGTCTTGGCGAGCCCGGGGGCGCCTTCGACCAGCAGATGCCCGTCCGCCAGCAGCGCGACCATCATCCGCTGCACCAGCCGCTCCTGGCCGATGATCTCGGCCTGCAACGCGGCCATGAGCTGACTGATCCGGGTGTGTGGCGTCATCGGCTTCCCTTCTGATCCGGTAATTCCTCCAGCCTGTCGTCAGCCTACAAACCGTTGGCGTCTGGTTAACGAAAGCGGGTCGGAGCGGGCCGCTATTATAAGGCCGCGTCGCGGTGTTGCACGGATTTGCATTGGCCGCGGCCACCCGCCCTCCAAGGAACCGACATGCAGGGAAAGCCTCTTCCATCGTTGCAGACCGCCATTGCCGCGCTCGCGGGGCTCGGACTCATGGCTTGCCTGCTGCTGTGGCTGGCCGGTCAGCGACCGGCCGATGGCGCCGTCGCTGACCGCATCCTCCAGGCCGCCGAACTCGCGCCGCTACTTCAGGCGCTGGACGAGTACCGCCATGCCCTGCGGGACGACGGGACGCCGTCGCCGTCCCCCCGTTTCCGCGAGGCCCTGGCCCGGTTGCAGCGCGACCGGGCGGCGCTGCTCGACGGTGATGTGGCGCAACGGCTGGTGGCAGCCGACGAGCGTCTGCAACAGCTGCTGCAACGCCATCGAGAGGCGGTTGCGGCGCAGCGCCAGACGGTGCGTGACCTCGCCTTCTTCCGCGAGCGTATCCGGGATGAGGCCTGGCGGATCGAGCAGTGGGCCCGTGAACCCGGCCTGCCGGAAGCGTTGCCGCGCGAGGCGGCCCGGCTGCGCGTGTTCCTGGGCCAATACCTGAAGGCGGGCGAGACGGTGGCGCTGGAGCGTATCGCGGCGGCGCGGATCCGTCCCGCCCTCGATGCCATCGATGCGATGGTGGCGGCGCGCGGGGGCGATACCATGGACCGGCTCCGGGCCGAGCTGACGAAGCTGCGGCGACAGGTGGCGGCCGATGGGGGCGTTGCGCGGTTGTTGGATGAGGCGCGCTCCGCCACAGCCCGGCGTCAGTCGCTGCGGGCGGCGGCCGATGCGGCCATCGAGCGCCAGCGCGCGCTGGTGCTGACGCTGCCGGCGGCGGCGAGCCGGCCATCGCCGACGGCGACACCCTACCGCTGGCTCGCGCTGTTGCTGGCCGCCGCAATCGGCGGTATTGGTTGGTCGGCCTGGCGGGCCCGGTGCCGCTCCTCGGCGGTGGTGGCGCTGGCTGAGCCCGCCAAGCCGGCAGAGACGACCGCAGACCCCGACTGGCTGGTGGCCGCCCGCGCGCCGATCCGTGCCCTGCACGACACCTACGGCGCACTGGCGGAGCGGATCGAGCGGTTGCAGGCCTACCAGCGTGAGCTGGATGGCCTGCCGCCGATGCCGGAGACGGCCGTCGGGCCGGCCTCGGCCTGTGCCGATGCCAGCGAGCATGCCGGGCGCGCCGCTGCCGTGCTGCGCCGCCAGATGGCCCAGGTCGATACGGTCGGCCAATATTGCGAGCAGATCGCCGGGGTGACGGCCGAGGTGGAGGAGATTGCCTTCGAAATCAATCTGTTGGCACTCAATGCCGCAGTGGAGGCGGCCCATGCCGGTGATGCGGGCAATGGCTTTGCCATTGTCGCCGCCAAGGTTCGGGAGCTGGCGCAGCGGAGCACCGGATCGGCCTCGGCGATCCGGGCGTTGATCACCGCGGCCACCACCGAGGTCGAAGGCATTCAGGCGTCGGCGGGTGGCGCCGCCGAGGCGGTCGATGCGCTGCGGCGGGCCGTTTCCGCCGGCCAGAGCGGCGACGAAGACGGGCCGGCGGAGCCAATGGTGGTGGCGGCGCCGGTGAAACGGCTCTCCACCGGCCTCGACGAGGAGCTGGCGCGGCTGCGGGAGCTGGCCAACGACGTCGAGCGTCACAGCTGTGCGTTGCGGGATCTGGTGCGTGCCGGGCTGGCCGGGCGGGAGGTGGCGCCGGTGGTTCGGCAGTCGGCGTAGCAGGTGGCAGGCTGGATGAGTGGTGGGCCCTGCAGGACTTGAACCTGCGACCAATCGATTATGAGTCGACTGCTCTAACCAACTGAGCTAAGGGCCCGCAAGGGGCGGGCGACCCCGCTCGGCGCGGGATCGCCCGGAGTGTCAGGAGTTCTCCAGGTCGAGGAAACTGCGCAGCATCTCCGACCGCGACGGGTGGCGCAGTTTGCGCAGCGCCTTGGCTTCGATCTGACGAATGCGCTCGCGGGTGACGTCGAACTGTTTGCCGACTTCTTCCAGCGTGTGGTCGGTGTTCATGTCGATGCCGAAGCGCATCCGCAGCACCTTGGCCTCGCGCGGTGTCAGCGAGCCGAGGACGCCGCGGGTGGCCTCGCCGAGGCTCTGCGCGGTGGCCGCGTCGATCGGGGAGACGGCGTTGGCGTCCTCGATGAAGTCGCCCAGATGCGAGTCTTCGTCGTCGCCGATCGGGGTCTCCATCGAGATCGGCTCCTTGGCGATCTTCAGCACCTTGCGAACCTTGTCCTCCGGCATCTCCATCCGTTCGGCCAGCTCTTCCGGTGTCGGATCGCGGCCCATCTCCTGCAACATCTGCCGTGAGATGCGGTTGAGCTTGTTGATGGTCTCGATCATGTGGACCGGGATGCGGATGGTCCGCGCCTGGTCGGCGATCGAGCGGGTGATGGCCTGCCGGATCCACCAGGTGGCGTAGGTCGAGAACTTGTAGCCGCGCCGGTATTCGAATTTGTCCACCGCCTTCATCAGGCCGATGTTGCCCTCCTGGATCAGGTCCAGGAACTGCAGGCCGCGGTTGGTGTACTTCTTTGCGATCGAGATCACCAGCCGCAGGTTGGCCTCGACCATCTCCTTCTTGGCGCGGCGTGCCTTGGCCTCGCCGATCGACATATTGCGGTTGATCTCCTTGATGTCGTTGATCGACAGGCCGGTCGCCTCTTCGATGTTCTTCAGCCGGGTCTGCAGCTTGATGATCTGGTCCTTGTAGAGCGCCAGTTCCTGGGCATAGGCGTGATCGGAGTCGATGAACTGCTCGATCCAGGCCGGGTCGGTCTCGTTCTCGGGAAAGGCGTCGATGAACTGCTTGCGCGGCATCTTTGCCTGGCGCACGCAGATATTCATGATCTCGCGTTCCAGCTCGCGGATCTGGTCGATGGTGTTGTGCAGCGTGTTGGCCAGCTCCAGCAGCAGTTTCGGCGTGAACTTGAGGTGGCCGAAGGCGGCGCCCAGCTCGTCCAGCACGGGCTTGAGCTTTTCCCGGTCGCCTTTGGCGCGGATGCGGGTCACCTTGGCCTGCAGCTTCTTGATCTTGTTGAAGTACTTGCGTGCTTCCTCGGGATCCGGGCCAGTGTCGATCGCCTCTTCGGCGTCGTCGTCCTTCTTGGCCTCGGCCTTTTCGGTGCCGTCCTTCTTCGGTGGGTGCTGCTCCACTTCATCCGGCTGGGCGAAGCCGACCAGGATGTCGGTCAGTTTGATCTCCTCGTTCTCGTACTTCTCCCATTCGGCGAGCAGGCCCTCGATGGCCTGGGGAAAATGGGCGAGCGAGGTCTGTACCTGATGCAGACCGTCCTCGATCCGCTTGGCGATCTCGATCTCACCCTCGCGGGTCAGCAGTTCCACGGTACCCATCTCGCGCATGTACATGCGTACCGGGTCGGTGGTGCGGCCGAATTCCGAATCGACGCTGGCCAGCGCGGCCGCTGCCTCCTCGGCGACATCGTCGTCCGGCGTCACCTCGTCGTCCGACAGGGCGAAGCTGTCGGTGTCGGGCGCGCTCTCCAGCACCTTGATCCCCATGTCGTTGATCATGTTGATGATGTCTTCGACCTGTTCGGGATCGACGATGGAATCCGGCAGATGATCGTTCACCTCGGCATAGGTCAGGTAGCCTTGTTCCTTGCCGCGGCTGATGAGCTCCTTGAGACGCGATTGCTGTTCGGATGTCTGATTCATATATACGTGTTTGTCTGGCCGACAAAAAAGGACCGGCGATTATATGTCCATCGAAGAAAAGAAACCAGCGTTTCGTGACGTTGGTGGCACCGCCGCCGCGGGCCATCTGTTACCGATTGTTAGACAGGGGTTTGCGGGATTGTTTTGGAGTATAGGCAATCACCGATTCAAAAGTGTGACGAGTTCCTCTTTTTCTTGTGGGGTCAGCGGGGCTTCCCGAGAGGCTTCCCGCCGCAACAGCTCTTCGAGCCGCTGCTCGCGCGCCTGTTGTCGTAGTCTGGAGAAGGCGTCTTGCAGCAGCGGTTGCCACCCCTCCTCCGGCTCGTCGGGGTCGAGCGGTGGTTGCCAGCCCGCCAGCCGATCGACGATCTCGGCATAGGGCGTGTCGCGAAACCGCTCCACCAGCATCGCCGCCGTCGTCTGCGGTCTGTCCCGCAGTGTCTGCAGGATCTCGTGCAGCAACGCATGTCCCGGCAACACCTCTATCATGGGGTCGTACAGCTCGGAGGCAAGGCCGGCCAGTGCTGGCCGTTGCAGTAGCGCGGCGATTGCCAGCCGCATCGGCGTGATCTGCAGATTGCCTTGCCGTTGGCGCCGTGCCGGCGCGGGCGTCGCCACCCGCTGTTCCATCGGCAGGGTGGTGATTCGTTCCAGCTCGGCCTCGATCTGGCGGCGCAGGAACCCCCGGTGCAGGGGTTCGAGCAGTTGTTGTGCTTCCAGCATCAGGCTGCTGCGCCCCTCCATCCGGGTGATGTCGTGGCGGGCCTTGAGCGTCTGTAAGAGGTAGTCGGACAGCGGAATGGCCTGGTCGGCCAGCGTGAGGAAAGCGTCGGCGCCGTGCTGGCGCACATGGCTGTCAGGGTCCTCCCCCTCGGGCAGAAAGAGGAAGTCCACCTCCTTGCCGTCGCGTAGCGCGCCGATGGCGTTGCCGAGGGCGCGCCAGGCCGCCTCCCGCCCGGCGCGGTCGCCGTCGAAGCAGAAGACGATGCGCGGCACCAGCTGGAACATCGTGCGTACATGGTCGGCGGTGGTGGCGGTGCCGAGCGTGGCCACGGCGTTGCCGATGCCGTGCTGCGCCAACGCCACCACATCCATATAGCCTTCGACGACGATCAGCCGTTCGAGCCGGCCCCGCGCCCGCGTCGCCTCGAACAGCCCGTAGAGTGTCGAGGATTTGTGGAACACCGGGGTTTCCGGTGAGTTGAGGTACTTTGGCTCGCCCTGGTCCAGCACCCGGCCGCCGAAGGCGATGACCCGTCCGCGCCGGTCCCGTATCGGGAACATGATGCGGTTGCGGAACTTGTCGTAGGTCCGGCCGCTGTCGTTGCGGCTGACCATGCCCGCTTTCAGGAGCAGGGCCTGGTCGTAGCGGTTGCCGAGATGCCGGAGCAGGTTGTCCCATCCGTCGGGGGCGTAGCCGATGCCGAAGTCGCGGGCGATCTCCCCCGACAGGCCACGATTGCGCAGATAGGTCTTGGCCTGTGCCGACTGCTTCAGTGCCTGTTGGTAGTAGGTGGCGGCCTCGCCCAGCAGGTCGTACAGCGGCTTGAGGTTTTCCCGTGGACGATCGTCGCCCCCCTCGCGCGGCACCTCCAGCCCGAGCTCGGCGGCCAGCGTCTCCACGGCGCTGACGAAATCGAGATTGTCGTACTCCATCAGAAAGCCGATGGCGGAGCCGTGGGCGCCGCAGCCGAAGCAGTGGTAGAACTGCTTTTCCCGGCTGACGGTGAACGATGGTGTCTTCTCGCTATGGAACGGGCAGCAGGCGGTGAACTCGCGCCCCTGTTTCTTCAGCGGTACGCGACGGTTGACCACTTCGACGATGTCGGTCCGGGCCAGCAGGTTGTCGATGAAGTCGCGAGGGATTCTTCCCGCCATGGTGGGGGCGCAGCGTTTGCAGGAGAGGAGGGCTATTATATGTCAGTTCCCGCAACGGTGAGTTGGCATGAAGCAATATGATTTGGTGGTGATCGGCAGTGGTTCGGCCGGAGAGAAGGCGGCGCTGCAAGCGGCCTACTATGGCCATTCGGTGTGCGTCGTCGACAAGGGGCCGGCTGGCGGCGCCTGGGTCAATACCGGCACCATCCCCTCCAAGACGCTGCGTGAGTCGGCGCTGTTCCTGGCGCGTGGTCGGCGCGGCGGCGTGCTCAACGATCCCACCGCCCAGCCGACGGTGCGGGGATTCATGGCGCTCAAGCGCCATCTCGTGGCGCGCTGGCGTGGCAAGATCGAGGCCAACTTCCGCGCCCACGGCGTCGCGCGGATGCGGGGTGCCGCCCGGTTCGTCGATCCCCATCGGTTGCAGGTGGGCGATGAGCTGGTCGAAGGGCGGTACATCCTCATCGCCACCGGCTCACAGCCCCGCAACGTGCCCGAGCTGCCGGTGGACGGGCAGCAGGTCCACGATTCCGAGACCGTCCTCAACCTCGACACCATTCCGCAGTCGATGATCGTGCTCGGTGGCGGTGTCATCGCCTGTGAATACGCTTCGATCTTCCAGTCGCTCGGCGTCCAGGTGACGCTGCTCAACGGCCGGGAGCGGCTGCTCGGCTTCGTCGATGCCGAAGTGACCGACTTTCTCGAAGCGGCGATGGTCGATGCCGGCATGGTGGTGCGCCACCAGGTGCGGGCCGAGGGCATGGAGCGTATCCGCCCGGGGGAGGTGGAGGTCTATCTCGACGATGGCACCGTCGCCGCCGCCGAGACCCTCTTCGTGGCGCTGGGGCGGGTGCCGGCGGTGGCAGGGCTGGCGCTGGAGGCCGCCGGCGTGAAACTCACCGAGTGGAACACCATCGAGGTGAACGAACACATGCAGACTTCAGTGCCGCACATCTATGCCGCTGGCGACGTCACCGGCTTCCCGTCGCTGGCCTCGGCGGGGATGGAGCAGGGCCGCAGCGCCGCAGCCCATATGTTCGGTCACGATCGTGGCACCGTCGATACGCTGATTCCCGGCGGCATCTTCACCATTCCCGAACTCTCCACCATCGGCATGGACGAGGCGGCGGCGCGCAAGGCCGGCCACGACCCCGTCAGCGGTACCGCCCACTACCGCGAGAACGTGCGAGCGCCGATGCTCGGCGACGAGCGTGGCATGGTCAAGCTGGTGGCCGATCGGGCCAGCGGCAGGCTGCTTGGTGCCACCATCGTCGGCAACCAGGCCACCGAGCTGATCCACTTTGCCCTCGCCGTCATCAAATATGGTGGCAGCGCCGAAGACCTCACCCGTTTCGTCTTCAACCTCCCCTCGCTCAGCGCCCTCTACCGGCAGGCGGCCTATACCTTGTTGCACGAAATCGGAAGCTAGTAGTTCATCGAATCCTGAACCTTCCCAACGCCACGGCATTGCCGTGCCGGGGATCTTTCGTGCTTTGCCGATGCCATGCCCTGGCACCTGCCGGTCGAAGCGTTGGGCCTTGCGTTCGGTGGGCCGGTGAAATGCCCGGGCTGGCGGGCCCGCCACCGGCCCCATCGTGAATGGATGCACCCAACCTGTGCGCTGGCGTCGATTCCGGCCGTCGCCCGGTGGGCGTGGTTCACGAATTGATCTTTTGTAACGAATGCGCTTCTCGTATTCGGGAAGCCCCTGACGTCCCAAGCTTGTGATTGCTTTTCCTCCCCCGAACCATCGCTAGAATGGCGCAGGCCACCAAGGAGGAAGACGCCATGAACCCAGCCACCGAGCCCCACCCCGAAACCGCCGAGCCACCGCAGGATGTCATCGTCTCGCCGGCGGAACTCTTCCCCCGCCTGCTGCGGGTTCGCTTCCTGCTCGAGGTCCAGCGCGACTGCCGCCTGCCACCCTATGCCGGTTCCATGCTTCGTGGCCTGCTCGGTCACGGCCTGCGCGGCGCCGTTTGCGTCACCGGTGCGCGACGCTGTGACGGCTGCCTGCTGCAACACCACTGCTTCTATTCCCGTTTCTTCGAATCGCCGGTGGCCGACGGAGAACTGGCGCAACGCTTTTCGGCCACACCCCATCCCTGGGTGCTCGAACCGCCGCAACGGTTGCCCCGGCAACTGCCCGGTGGCGGTCGCATCGATTTCTCACTGCTGATTCTCGGTGAATCGGCCTCCCATCTCGCCTACCTCGTTCACGCCCTGCAACGGACGGGGGCGCGTGGACTCGGCCGTGACAACACGCCGTTCCGCCTCGCCGACGTGGCCTGGGAGCGGACGCTCGGCACCGGGCAGTGGCAATCCTGTTACGACCCCGACAGCGGCACCCTGGAAACGGTGGGCCTCACCGCCTGGCCGGCGCTGCAACCACCGCCGGGGCGCTGGCGGCTGCGACTGATCACGCCATTGCGGATGAAACGGCACGGCCGCCTCATGGGGCCGCGCGACTTCGACCCCGCCTTCTGGCTGCACAGTGCCGGTCAACGGATCCGGCTGTTGCACCGGCTCTACGGCGCGCGCGACACCGCCATCCCGGTGCTGCCCGATCCCCAGGCCATCGCCGACGGCGCCATCGTCGAGCAGCGGCTGCGCTGGCACGACTGGACACGCTACTCCAGCCGTCAGCGTACCCGGATGCAGATGGGCGGACTCGTTGGCGAGCTGCTGCTCGACGGCCAACGCCTTGCCCCGTGGTGGCCCTGGCTCTGGGCCGCGCAATGGCTGCACCTGGGAAAACAGACGGCAATGGGGCTGGGCCAATTCCGCATCGAAACAGAAAACCACGATGGAAAAGATTGATCCCAACCAATTTCCGCGCCGCATCCTGCTGGCCGTCACCGGCCTGTCGCCCCAGGTCGTGACCGAAAC
>CAZTOZ010000066.1:0-14865 GCA_964614535.1 uncultured Thiotrichales bacterium
GCAGTATGTCGTCCCGGGGCTGTAACAGCAGCTGGCGCAGTGGCGTATCGAATTCGAACCACAGCTTCTCCTTCAATTCGAAACGCTCCAGCAGATACTCGGCAAGGTTGTCCTCCGAGCGCGCATTGCGCAACAGCTTGCCGATGATCTTGCCGTTTTCGAGACGCTCTACCCAACTGGGGTGAATATAACGATTCGGGTAGTAGTTGAATGCAGTTACCGCCAATAGCTGCGCCTTGTCGTCCGATATCACATGCACATTGTTCGCGCGCATGGCCTACCTCCCCATTCTCTTGATGCTCTTCATCATGCGCCCACCGGCCGCCATCGCCGAGCGGCCCACGGCCGCCGCCCCATCCGACGGTTTCGCCTCAGCCTGCTCTTCGCCAACCGTTGCCGATTGCCGCATCAGCAGATAGACAAGCCCCCCCAGCAAAACCGACACCAGCGCAACCAATCCCCAAAGAATGGCGCGCAACGTCCCCACCTGGCTCTTGGCAATCCGAATGCCGAGAAAGCTGGTCCACTGCCCATCCGAAGTAGACGAATAAGCAAGCTTGGCCGGCAGCATGACGAGGGAGACCTTGTCATAGGACAAGCCCTCGATGCTTTTCTCGACGATGAACTTGATCTCCGACTTGATCTGATTGAGCTGGGAACCGGGAAGATACTTGATGAATACCGACGCGGACGATGGCTGCACCTTGTCGGCAAAGGGATTGTTCTCCGGCAGCACCACATGCACCCGCGCGGTGATGACGCCATCGATCTGCGACAGCGTCTCCTCGACCTGTTCCGACAGCGCATAGATGTACCGGACCCGTTCTTCCAACGGTGACGAGATCAACCCATCCTTCTTGAAGATGTCGTCCACCCGTGAGAAGCGCTCACGCGGCAGACCGTGTTGCTGCAAGGTGTCGACGGCCAGGGAAATCTGCGACCGTTCGACCAGAATCGTGAATTTTCCGCTCTTCTTGTCACGCCCCTTGTCGGCGTCGAGCCCGCTGTTGATCAGCACCGACACCATGTTGTTGGCTTCGGTCTCATCGAGACCGCTGTAGAGCTCGGTCTTGCAGCCAGCAAGCAGCAGGACGAGAAGCGCAATCACCAGCAACCTGGTCACAATAAATGGTGAAATAAACCCTATCAAACCAGCTGTTCGCAAAGACAAGACTGCCCCCTGAAGATGACAACCACAGGCACCGGCGCCGCCCCATCCTTTGGAGCCCCGTGCGTTTTATATTTTGTTCTCCGTACCCAGCGCACTGTTCAACGGCCTACGGAATGGTTCGACTGCAAACATGACGGCAAGTTCCCTGCCCAGTGCCGACCCGTCACACTTCCCTGCGCCAATCCCCGAGCCGAGGGGAGGCAAAGACGGCTCGTGGCATGTTCAGCGATACAAACCGAGAACCCGACCAACCGTCCCCTGGATTCCCGTTCGGCTGGTTTCTACCCAGCCGCGGGAAAATCGATCCCGTATCCGCTACTCGATCTGATCGATCATGCGAGCGACGACGGCAGCCAGCGCATCACCGTCGAGCCGGATGTCCCGACCACGACCGGGAAGCGGTGGCCTGCCCGGATCACCAAACATCCCACCCCCCATTCTGGCGGAGAAGGTACCACCGGCAATGGTGCGCCTGAGCTTGTCACTGCTGTATAGATCGAGAATATTTTTCAGCGTCAGGCCATTGATATTGATATTGTTAACCATTGAATCTCTCCTGCCTCATCGCAACCGAAATGCGACTTCCCATTTCTGGATACCGGCTTGACGGTGTTACTGACTCATAAACAATGTGCGCAATCCCCGGCCTACTTGGGACACCGCCGAGGTCAGCACCTTCACCTTGGTCAACCAGAATTCGGTGCCCAGATACCACGCCGCCGAATCGCGCTGGTACTCGAGCCCTGCCGCATAGAATTCCGCATTCACCCGGTGTTGATTCTCCAGCTTTCGGGCCAGCTCCTCCACCTGCGCCTGCGGATCAGACGACAACGTTGGCGTCACCCGCATCGACACATCGTCGACATTGCTGACATGGCCATCACGTTCCGCCACGCCACCGACGCCGCTGATGCCATGTCGCTCCAGATAGCTGGAAAAGCTGGGCCACTGGGTGATTCGCCCGGTGATCTCACGATACCCCCCATCCATCTCTGCAACACCGGAGAGCACCCGCTCCAGCACGGTGGGATCATCGCCGATCACCTCGCCACTCTCGACCGTTAGGCTGTCACCGATGACCAGCCGGTCGGCGGCAGAGCCGGGGAGCGGTTGCATCCCCTCCGTCGCGGGCGCATCGACCGGCCGCGTGGGATCTTCCGCCCCCTCGACACGCCCGACCGGCTCACGAAAATAGGACGCTCCCAACTGGCCGATTGCATCAATACCATCGATCATCTCGTCACCTCGCAATAGCGCCGCGATATCATATTCAGACCGCCATATAGACTTCGGCGATCTTCCTCTCGTCGGCATCACCATGTTCGCTGACATCCCCTAGCCAAACCTTGGCATCGGCCTTATTGCCCATCTCCGTCAGGGCGATACCGAGAAAACATTTCGCCGTGGTGTTACCAGGATCGGCCTTCAGCACCTCATCCTGCAATATCGTCACCGCCTCGGCATAACGCGACGCGGAAATTCTCGCCACGGCAAGGCCAACCTTGACCGGGATACTCTCCTCGTTCATCGCATGCACCCCTTCCATGATGATCTCTCCCTGCGCGACATTACCCTTCAGGCACGCCATGTAACCCACTTCGGACAGTGCCTTGAGCATTTCGGGACTGGTGATTTCATCCATCGGAAAAACTCCTGGAAATTATGAAAGTTGGAGGGGCACATCATCCGCAACCCACCCATCGATAAAATACGTCAGTCTTAGAGAAGCAGCCCACACCCACGCGCCGGTGGAATTTCCGCTCCGCACCGAGATGGAGGCGGGACACCCCCAACGGGGGAATGGGCCACACCTACGCTAGGACCTACTGTGCGATCTGTTGCGATTGCCGCTCAGTCATTCGGCTGATCGCCTCACCGACATCGGCCATGCGCTCGATACCTGCCTTCTGCATATCGAACTTGATCTTTTCGATCGTGGATTTCTGCTGATATTCCAGTGCCTGCGCCTGAATGGCCGTTTGTGAGGCCAGCAGGTCTTTCCACTGCGTTGCCGCTTCGGCTATCGGATTAGATAGATCTGGCATTGTATGATTCCTCATCTGTTGTCAATTTTGGCAAAAGAATGGCCCATCCTGTACCGTTCACCGCCCATCTTTGAAATGCTGATACCACATTTCGGAGTGACTGGCATTTCAAATACCTTACACCGGCCTTCACCGATGCCGGCACATCCCTGCGCCAGACTTGGACCCGGCAACAATCGTTACCGGATCAACAATATGATGACGCCGAATGATGACACCGGTTGGCGACGACCCAATGTCGATCCCCCAAAGTCGGCCCACCATGCAAGACATCGAACGATTCGCATGCCCCCGCGTGCATCCCCTCAGCCCCGCTGACGCCAACGCGCCCACATCTCGTCGACCACCTGGGCAGCGGCATCGAGGGCCTGCGAATATTTCAACAGACGCTGGTACCGCTCGGGCGCAACGCCACGATTGATCACCGCCTTGACCTCCTGCGCCTGTTGCAGAAAATCATTCTTGAGCCTCTCCCTCACCTCTCCACTGACGTCCTCGGCCAAGGCCTTTTCCAGCGCCATGTGCGCTTCCAGAGTCTGGGTCATCGGTTATTCCTCCAACAAGTACTCTATGGTATTACCATCCCGTGCCAGCAGAATCCGATCCGCCAATATCTTACGGATGACGAACCCCTCGCCGATATACGATCCCTCGGTGTATTTTCGCCCATCCCGGGTGACGAGATAGGAGATGTCATCACCGATACTGATGCTGCGAATCGGGATATAAAGTTTTTTCTTTTTCGCCGCTGCCGTCTGCACGAACGGCGGCTCATCGAGATACAGGCGCCGGTAGTCGTCCACCAACGACTCCCATCGCATCTGATCGTCCTCTGTCAATAGAGCACCGCTGACGATCAAAGTTCCGTCTCGAACGACCACCTTCAATTTGTCCTGCAAGCCCTTTTCCACCAGTAAGGCCCGTAGCGCCTCGATCCGCGTTTCGATCGGATCGACGGCCTGATGGTCGATCGAGGAGACGCCGGGAACATCGGCCTTCACAGTAGCCAGGGCTCCCTTCCAACGACTCTCGTCTTCATAGTACCCGCTCATGACCAGTTGACCCGGCTCGGCGCCGTCACCACTGCGCACACGCACGTGGCGAACACCCATCGCCCCGAGAATCGAGGTCGCCGACTCGGCCAGCGCCGACGGATTCCAGATAGCCACCGGAACATCGATTCCACGTTCCGCCAGGGCACGCTCCAGCTTGACCCTGTCGGCCTCGTTCCGCAGATAGCCGGTGATCATCGGCCGGCCATCGTCATCCTCGACGATGCGCACCCGATCCCCGAGCCCCTGCCCGGCAATGGTCTCACGGATCACATCCCGCGCCTGCGTCGAGTCACCCCCGCCGGAGACACCGCCAAACGTGGCAAGCAACATCAGTCCCACCAATATCCCCCATCCCATCCCCACCCACTTGAGCCAGGGGTAGGCGGCAGTCAGGGCAGCAAGGCGCCGTCGAAACACCGCCAAGACGCTGTCGGACGACGACTCCCCCGTGCCCGCCGAGCTGGCCACCCGACGAATCATCGGCAGACCGATCACTGGCCACTGGGCATCGGCCGGACCAAGCGCGAAATGAGTAGTGCCCAGAGTGATGACGCGGTAGTCGTCGATCCGGGTCTCCCGCGCGGGGATCTCCTTCCCGTCGACATGGACCGGCAACGTCAGCGGGGTGACGAAAACACCATCGGCATCGATGCGGATCTTCAAATGGGTGTCTGCCACGGTACGATCGTTGACAATCAGGTCGTTGCCGACATCCCGGCCTATCAGGTATTCCCCTGCATCCAACGAGATCTCCGCACCCATCGACGGCCCGGAGAACATCTTCAGCAAACGGCGCTGCGAGTCTTTTCTCGAGGCAAAGCGATTTCCGATAATGGCCATAGTACTTTTTGTTTCACAGACAGTATTGACACCCCGACCATGAATCCAACGATACTGGTCGTTACGGTGAACTTGATTTCTCCACTCGCCACTCTTCGCAGCAGGGCAATAGAGTGTTGCCGCGACCAGATGCGCAACACCTCATCCCACCAGCTCCGTGTCGTGAACCACCATTGGCGGTAGCCCGTTGACAGACAATAAATTGATAACTTCCCTACTACCGCCGCGGCGCTCTCACCATCACCGAGCCGGTTTCCAGATTGACCACCTCATAGGTCGGATATTCCTCCGTATTCGGCGGGCTGGAACTGAAATTGACGACGCCACCCTCATCCTTCCAGCGGTAGACCACGGTCCCAGCCGAGGCCGGCGACTGTATATCCATCGCCCGCGCCGTCTCCATCACCAGCGTGACGTAGCGGGGCGGACCGGAAAAATAGATGAACCCGTCCGACTCCGACACCTTCCAGCTGAAACGAGGATCGTAGATCCCGAGCCGTTTCAGCAACTCAGTAAAATCAGCGACCGGAAGATTCACCATTTTCAGTGTGGCGGTCTTGGTCTCATCCATCCGGTAGACAAACAGCGCATGACCGTCGTAATACCAAGTGAGCTGATACAGCCTCGCCAACCGGTCGAGCGCCTCCTGCGGCGGTAGATTGTCGAAGCGAAGATTCACCTCACCCTTTATCTTAGAGCTGACGACCACCGGAATGCCCTGAAAAGCCATCAGATCCTTTACTATGTCGGCCACCTCCTCGCCGCGTGAATAGTGCGAATACCGCTCCGTCTTCCAGTCAATAGCCTCTCCGTTCACGCCCTGAGCCCAGGACACCACCATCAGCGCAACCGTCAGCACCAGCCGTTTTTTCCATTTCATTGCGATTCAGACTCCGCCGTCCAGATTCAAGCGATACGGGCACAAGCATGAATCGGGCAACGATGATCACGCCTGAACCCACGTGATCCGTTCGACGCCGGGACCGCACAATGGTTCCCTCTCCTACGGCAGCGGTTCGAATCCATCACATTTCACCGTCAAACGGCGCACCACGACTCTTCGACGACGGTCCATCGACAAAACGACACGGACAGCCCGGAAATGGTGATTCGATTATTGGGAGAAGCACCGGCGAGACGCAATCAGGCATTGGACCTACGACTTTAGTATGAGGCCGAAAGCCATGCACCCGGCGGAGAAACTTTCACCGGGGCTACCTGTCGAATTTACCTGGAAACCGGTAACGCCGACCGAACGCGGGCGCTGGATTCACCGGCAGTCCGCCTGACTGTTACCGGAGGAGCAACACGCCCCGTCGCGGTTGCCCGCCACAACCAAAAGGGCCCGGCGAGACGACCGGACGATCACAACCACAAAGGGAACCCGACCCAATGAATAACAAATCGACGGATCCGGCCCTCTTCGTCACCGAGGGCGATATCGACGGCAGCAACGCTCACCGGCTGCTCACCGGGCTGATGCCGTTGATTGAACAACACCGTCACGTGGTCATCGACATGAGAAATACCACGTCGATCACCAGCAAGGGGCTGGCCGCGCTGCTCGACGCGGTAAAACTCGCGGGCGACCGGCGGCTGGAAATACGCCACGCCAGCAACGACGTGGCGGAGCTGCTGGAACTCACCGGCTTTGCCCGGCTGATCGATCTCGGGAGGCAACAACGATGAGTGACGAGACTTTCGATTTTCATCACGGTATCCGGGGCGTGCTGCCAAACCGTCGGGAGCGGGCGGAACTGCCCGACAAGGCGCCGTTGCCACCCTGCGGGCGTCACCGACGGGCACCGATGACACCGACCCCCCGAGACCCCGACGCCGATCTGCTGGCATTGCTGGAACCACCGGTCAGCGACCCGTTCTCTCTGGCGCCGATGCACTACCAAGCGCTGCTCGGCGAATCCCGCAGCCTGTTCGCGGCACTGGCCAAGAACGATGGCGACGGCATCTTCGCACGGGCCGCCGAACTACTCGAAGAGGCAGTTTTTCTTCTCGGCATCGTCGCGCAACACAAGCGCTGAGGCAGGGGGCCACGATGTCACTTCGTCAACCACGTGGCAGAGCGATTGGCCGGCACAAGAACTCTTCAGCACTACAAGGGCAGGCGACAGGAGCTTGAGATGGATGGTTCACCGCAACCCGATCACGAACACAGAGCACTCACCATGCAACAAGACGCATCAATCAATTGGCAGTCGGCACCATCCGCGCAACTCGACGCCGCCAAGAAGGATGCCCTCACCACCCTGGGGCACTTCTATCTGACGCAAGCCCGGGCGGATAAAGCGATCACACTACTTTCTGCGTTGCACCGGCTGGAACCCAACGACATACGGATCGCCCTCTCGCTGGCATGGGCATGGCTGCAACGCGGCGAACCGGAGATCACGCTGCGGCTGTCGCAACCCGGCCTGCGGCGAACCGACCACCTCGGGCAGGCGGCACGCAGGCTCCAAACGACGGCCCTGGTGCGGCTCGGCCGCCATGACGAGGCACGCAGCCTGATCGACACTGGGCCCGCCATCGCCACCGAGGAGGTGGTTTGATGCTAGCCCGGATCCAATCCTTTCTGCTTCTGCTGACACGCCGCAGCGACATTGCGCTGGCGGCGCTGCTCATCGCTGTCATCTTTCTGATGATCTTGCCAATGCCCACCTGGCTAGTGGATCTGCTGATCGCGATGAACATCGCCGGCTCGATCATCCTGCTGATGGTTGCCATCTACATCAAGACGCCGGTGGCGTTCTCTGCCTTTCCGGCGGTATTGCTCATCACCACGCTGTTCCGGTTGGCGATTTCGATCACCACCACCCGCCTGATCCTGCTGCAGGCCGATGCCGGACAGATCGTCTTCACCTTCGGCGACTTCGTAGTACAGGGGAACCTCATCGTCGGCCTGGTCGTCTTTCTCATCATCACGCTGGTGCAGTTCATCGTCATCACCAAGGGCTCGGAACGGGTCGCCGAGGTGAGCGCCCGCTTTTCACTGGACGGCATGCCGGGCAAACAGATGAGCATCGACAGCGACCTGCGCTCCGGCATCATCACCATGGCCCAGGCCCGGGCGCAACGAAAATACCTGGAGAAGGAGAGTCAACTCTATGGCGCCATGGATGGCGCGATGAAGTTCGTCAAGGGTGACGCCATCGCCGGCATACTCATCATCCTGGTCAACCTCATCGGCGGCATCGCGGTCGGTACCTTCCAACACGACATGACCGGCGCCGAGGCACTCGACGTCTATGCCATTCTCACCATCGGTGACGGCTTGGTGGCACAGATCCCGGCATTGTTCATCGCTATCACCGCCGGTATCATCGTCACCCGCGGCAATTCGGAGGATTCGGTCAATCTCGGCGCCGACATCGGCTCCCAGGTTCTGGCCCAACCCAACGCACTGCTGATCGGCTCGATCATTCTGTTTGGTTTTGCCCTCATACCCGGCTTTCCAACGCCGATCTTCATACTGCTCGGTCTGGCCGCCGGGGCGGTCGGCCTTGTGCTGATTCGCATTCGCAGCCGCGAGGGCGAAGCCACCCTCGACGAAGTCGATACCCCACCGTCGAACGAAGCAAACGGCGGCGTCACACCTCGCAGGGCGCCGATCGTCTCACCACCGATCGTGATCGAACTGGCCGAGGCGGTTCGCCATCGCCTGGACCCGGGGGAACTCAACACCCAGCTCGGCAATGTCCGCCGTGGACTGTTTGAGGAGCTGGGCGTCCCCTTCCCCGGCGTCCACCTCCGTTTCAGCGCCGAACTGGACGACGACCACTATGTCATCCATCTCAACGAGGTTCCCACTGCCCAGGGCTATCTCGGCAACGGCAAACTGCTGACGGCCGCCTCCCCGGAGGAGTTGCAACTGCTCGACATCCCGACACAACAGGGCGAGCCGCTGCTGCCCGGGCTGACACCCCTGCTGGTGGACAGCAGGCACGAAACTGAGCTGCGGCAACACAACATCCCGATACTGACGCCGGCCTACATCATGGCGATGCACCTGGCCTGGGTGCTACGCCGGCACGCTGCCGAATTCGTCGGCGTCCAGGAGACCCATCAACTGCTCGGCCAACTGGAGAACGACGCCAGCGAACTGGTCAAGGAGGCGTTGCGCATCGTACCGCTGAACCGTCTGACACAAATCCTGCGCAAGCTGGTGGACGAGGACATCTCGATCCGCAACCTGCGCACGATACTGGAGACGCTGGTTCAGTGGGGCGCCACCACCGAAGACCCGGAGCAGCTCACTGAACACGTCCGCGCAGCCCTGAAACGACAGATCAGTCACCAGTTCAGCGCCGGACGCAATATCCTCCCGATCTATCTGATGGATCCGGCCACCGAGATGGCGCTGCAGGCCTACATTCGCCAGACTCCCGGCGGCGGCATGCTGGGCCTCGGCCCCGAAGACACCCGCAAACTCCTCGATGCGATCCGCCAAGTCGTCTCCACAAATGACGGCCACGCCCAGCCGGCACCGCTGCTGACCAGCTTCGAATTGCGCCCCCTGCTGCGCAAGCTGATCCGGATGGACTTCCGCGATCTGCCGGTGCTCTCCTACGAAGAGCTGGCGCAGGACATCACGGTGCAGCCACTGGGCAAGATCGACTTCCAGCCGGTAGGAGCCTGAGATGGGCGCGCTCGACTATTTCGACGGCATTCTGCACGACGTAGTCAGGGGCTACACGCCGACGACACCGAAAGGACGGGTGCTGCAGGTGGCCGGTACCATCATCCGCGCCATCACGCCCCGCACCAGCATCGGCGAGGTCTGTCTGCTACAGAATCCCGCCAGCAGCCATGTGCTGCCAGCCGAAGTGGTCGGGTTCGACCACAACACCGCACTCCTGGCACCGATGGGCGAGATGCGCGCGTTGTCGCCATCGACGATGGTCATCCCAACCGGCGACATCCACCGGATCGAGGTGGGCCCACATCTACGCGGGCATGTCCTCGACGGTCTCGGCAACCCCATCGACGGCGCCGACTTGGGCGACACCCACCTGCTGCATCACTACTCGGCCAACGCCTCACCGCCCGACCCCCTCAACCGGCGCATCATCGACAAGCCGCTGGCACTGGGCATCAAAGCGATCGATGCGCTGATGACCTGCGGCGAAGGCCAGCGCACCGGCATCTTCTCCGCAGCCGGCGCCGGCAAGAGCACACTACTGGGCATGCTGGTGCGCCACGCCAGCGTCGATATCACCGTGGTGGCGCTGATCGGCGAGCGGGGGCGTGAAGTGCGCGAATTCATCGAACAGGTGCTCGGACCCGAGGGCATGAAAAACACCATCGTCGTCGTCGCCACCTCGGATCGTCCGGCCATGGAACGGGTCAAGGCCGCCCATGTGGCGACGACCATCGCCGAATATTTCCGCAATCAGGGCAACAGCGTGTTGCTATTGATGGATTCGGTCACCCGCTTTGCCCGCGCGCAACGAGAAATCGGTCTCTCCGCCGGGGAGGCGCCAACACGACGCGGCTTCCCTCCATCGGTATTCGCCGAGCTCCCCCGGCTGATGGAGCGCGCCGGCACCTCCGACAAAGGCTCGATCACCGCGTTTTACACCGTCCTGGTCGAAGGGGACGATCTGAACGAGCCGGTGGCGGATGAAGTCCGCTCCATCCTCGACGGCCACATCGTTCTATCCCGCGAGCTGGCCGACGCCAACCACTTCCCCGCCATCGACGTGCTCGCCAGCCTCAGCCGGGTCATGCACAACATCACCGATACCGAACACCAGGCGGCCGCGAGTCGCGTCCGTACCCTGCTGGCCAAGTACAAGGAGATCGAACTGCTGGTCCGTGTCGGTGAATACCAGACCGGCAGCGATCCGGAAGCCGACGAAGCCCTTGCCAAGATCAAGGCCATCAACAGCATGCTGCGGCAGGAGATCCACCATCGCGCCGATTTCGAAATGACACTGGCACAACTGCGGGAGATTGCATTGGCATGAGCGACAGCGACCTGGAGCCCCTGCTGCGGATACGCGCCAGTCGCGAGGAACTGGCCCGCCGCCAAGTGGCGCAACAGCAGCAGGCAGTGGTGCAACACCACCGCCTGCTGCACGAAAAAAACGTTCAGCTGCACCACTATCTCAAATGGAAGAAAGAGCAGGAGGTCTCCCTCTTCGAGGCATTGACACGCGGCCCGATCTCCACCAGCGAACTGTTCAGGTATCGCACCAGCATGACCAACCTAGTCAACCGCCAGCAACAGCTAATGGCCGAGCTGGACCAGCAGCAGGCAATGACCCGGGAGGCGGAAAAGGCTCTCGACGACGCAAAGGCAAACTTTATTGAAATGCACCGCGCCACCGAAAAATGCAGGGAACTCGTCGACGAGGAAAAGGAACTAAACGAATTGAACCACCGTCTCAAGGAAGACGACGAACTGGACGAACTCGCCCTGGCCCAGTGGGTGGCCGGCCAGTGCATCCCCGATCATGAGGCGGAGCGATGAAACTTCTCGTAATTTGTGAACACGCATTTATCAGAGAAAGCCTCTGCAACCTGCTGCAGGACTTTTCCACCGGGCTGAAGGTGATCGGCACGGCCAACGCCGAAACGGCGACCCAGAGCCTGTTGCGGACCCAGGACATCCAGCTCGTGCTCTATTATCTCACCGACAAGGGGACCGCTCTGTCTGGCATCCGCGCGCTCCACCTCGCCCATCCGGCGCTGCCGGTACTGGCGATCGCCGACTTCCATTGCGACGGCGACGGCAACGACCTTATCCAGGCCGGCGCCCGGGGCTGCGTCTCCACCGAATTCACCTGGCAGGCGATCAAATCGGTTATGCAGCGGGTCATCAACGACGAGGTGGTCACGCCCCACGACAGCCGACTGATCAACGAAAGCTGCAAGATCCTCTACCCCGATAACGATACCCGGCGAACGCCCGGCGAAAACGCCTCGACGGCCAAACTCACGCCTCGCCAGATCGAGGTGCTGAAACTAATCAAGGAAGGACGCTCGAACAAGGAGATCGCCCGCACACTGAACATGGCCGAAGCAACGGTGAAGACCCACTGCTCGGCGATATTTCGTGAACTCGGCGTAGACAACCGCACCCAGGCCGCAATTGCCGCCGAGCAGATCATCTGACCCCGCGCAAACGCCACCGGGCCGGATGTCCACCCAGATAGCTGACACGAGGACGCCCAGCACCGTCGACGCCAAAGCCGAATTCCCGGAAACCCGTATTTGTGTGAAATATCCGGGCTAAGCGATGGCGGACCGATCTATATCCCAGTTGGTCAGCCGCATCACATCGGGAGCGCCAACCGCCGCCGCCAGATAGAATTTCTTGAACCCCCTTTTGGGAATCCACTGGCCATCACGGAACTGGACGTCGACGATACCGAGTGCCGGTGTCCAGAAACGGTAGACATCCGCCCCCTGCATGCCAATGAACACCGCATTCCACCCCTGTGTCGCCGAGGTATTGTCACCCGGCTTGTCGAAATAGTAGGTACCACCGAGCCGCAGTTGGTCCCCCCGGGACGGATCGAACAGCGCGTATTCTCCATCAAGATTGGAGACTCCATTTACCGTCACATCCCCAGCACGCGCGGTTCTACCACTGAAACGAAAGCCACCGTCGAAGCTGGAGAAATCGTGTTGATCGAACCAGGAGTTGATCATCAGCCGCCCCGCACGCCGATCGAAGTCATCGGCGCCGATGGTATCGATGGTGGCCTTGAGATTGAGCAGGCGCATCGGCGTGGCGCAGTCGAAGCGGTATTCCTGTCGCGACTCGAAGATATGCCGCACGGCGTCCGACGGACGGATCAGATTGCCCCGGTCGTCATACTGCCGCATCAACAGAAAACGGTTTCCATTGCGTTCTACCACCTCCCAATAGGCATTGCGCTGGAGCACCTTTTCGGTGCCGGACACCCCATAGTCATCGGTAAATAGCCGGGTTTCGGGCCGACGCAGCGCACCACCGGGAATATCGACGTTGTTCCGGGAAAAACGCCATCCACCATCGGCAAGGTCTTCAGCAATACCCCGCATCGCCTCTCTGAAACGCAATGCATAGAGGTCGTCCGCCGTGAGCGTCTTCGAGCCAACAGTCTGGTTGCGGCCATCGACAATCATCACCATGTCACCAACACCGAGCACGCCATCGGCGCGACCGCCATCGCGCACCACCACATGCCGACCCTCGCGGACCCGCCCATCGGCATCGGCGGCAAACAGGCTGTTGAGCATCTGTTCATCCGCCGGCCGCAATTGGATAGTGCCCGGCGGGTTCGGACCAGGAGCCGGCAACGGCATGGGGTCAGGGCTCGGTGATGGCCCACCCTCGAGTGCCGCAATACGCTGCTCGAACGCAGTGATATATTGGCGGACATGATTAAGGCGCCCCTGCCACTGGCTGATTAGCCGTTGATTATATTGGATTTGCTGCTGCAGCCAGGCACGATAACGCCAATTTCCCGTTCCCGAGACGATCTGTTCCAGGCGTTGGTTCTGCCCCTGGTGCTGGTCGATGCGTTGTTGGTACCACGCCGCCGTCACCTGATAACGATCGAGCTGCTGGCGCAACTGTCTCAGTTGCGTCGTATCCTGCGGCTGGCCGACGTCTCCCTGCCCCCCCCCGGCCAACACAGCCAACTGCCGATCGAATATCGACCCGAGGCGGCCAGCCACCTCACGCCCCAGTCCACTCTCGGCACGGGTTTGAAAACCCGGCCACCCTCTGCCGGCAAACTGTTCTCGCCCGATCTGCCCGGTATCGCCGCGCAACGGGTGATAGTGGCGATCGTAAAGCAAATGAGTGGTGTAGACTGGCATGTTGGCTCCTGATAAACCATTGGCATTGATTTCGGAATTCTATCGAAGGGGGCCTTCCACAGAACATCCGGTATCGGTACTACGACCTTCGTATGAGCCATCGGGCATCACTGCCCCATTCTAGGCACGGCGGAAGGGAGCTCCAGAAAGAACGATCAAGAAACAGGCTGTGGCCAGCACCTCGACAATCACCCCACTGTCACCACGCAGCACCGGCACAGGCCGAGAGATGCGCATCGTCCAGCGCTTTTTTCATCGCCTCCCGCAACCCATCGTTGCGCGCCATTGCCATCACACATTCGACCGGGCCGACAAAACGCGCGGCAATGAATAGCTGGGGAAAACAAGATTCACCGGACAGCTTCTGCACGGCACGCCCGATTTCGCTGTTGAAATTGACATCGACGTGAGAAAAAGGGAGCCCCGTGACACGTAACGCCTCCACCAACCGTCGCGTGGCGTCGTCGGCGGGCACATCGGGCGTCCCACGCAAATAGAGCAATACCGGGTGCAACTGCAACTGTTTTCTGACGACATCAACAAGATACATTGAGCCTCTCCTGACGCATGGCATTTTTCTGCTATCGACCAAGCGACGGCCACGGCCGAGCGCCGCATCACCGGCCTGGTCGGTGCATCGTGCCAAACCATGTCATTCCTGTCTGTCATACCAAAGTCGTAGGCCATCGGTCGAATGGTTTTCCCCATTGACACGGCGATATGATTTGGCCATCGCGGTGGTCGGCACCATCGGCTCATCCTCCGCCGCTGGCAGTGCTATTATCCCGGCAACAAACAACATCTGTCATGCGGCATAGCGGATTTTCTCGTGCTCAAAATACTTGGCCACCCTCTTGGGGCGTTTCTGCAACATGCGCATGTGTGACAAGATTTTCTTCTTCAACTGCTCCTTGCTCCGGGCCGG
>CAZTOZ010000067.1:0-74089 GCA_964614535.1 uncultured Thiotrichales bacterium
CTCGCGCTTTGCGGAGAACCAGAGCCTCTACCGTCTCAGTGGCAACAAGGGTGGTGGCAAGGGCCACGAGGGCATCATGTGTGAAGGTTGCCACGGCAGCACCCACGCCATCTGGCCGAACCCCAATCCGCTGGCCAACGATAATATCGCCGCCAGTAAGTTGCAGGGTCACAGTGGCACGATCATCGAGTGCGACACCTGCCACGAGCCCGGCTCGCTGGGCATCACGCTGGACGGTCCCCACGGCATGCACCCGGTGGGGGGCACCCGGTTCGCTGATGGCGGACACGAGAAGCTGGCGGAGAAAAACGGCGATCAGTGCCGCAGTTGTCATGGCAAGAACGGGGAAGGGACCGTATTGTCGCGGGTGGCGGCCGACCGCAGCTTCGTGATCGAGGAGTGCGAAGGCGGTACGCTCTGCCCGGGCAAGGAGGTGAAGAACTTCCGCGTCACGCTGAAAAAGGGCACGAAGGTCTCGTGCACGCTCTGTCACGAGAACGAGTTGTAACTTCCGCTGCGATCCAGCGAGGGCATCGAATGGCGGGGCTCGTCCCCGCCTTTTTTATTGCGTGGCTGCTGGGTGAACCCGGCTGGTCCCGCTCAGGTGCCTTCCTCCCAGGAGGCGAGATAGGCGCGCTGCTCTTCGGTAAGTTCGTCGATTTCGATTTTCATCGAGGCCAGCTTCATCTTTGCCACTTCGTCGTCGATCGCTTGTGGCACCGGGTGGACGCGGTGCTCGAGCGTTTGCCCGTGTTCGGCGAGCCAGGCGACGGTCAGTGCCTGGTTGGCGAAGCTCATGTCCATGACGGCGGCGGGGTGGCCCTCGGCGGCGGCCAGGTTGACCAGGCGGCCCTCGGCCAGCAGGCGGATGCGGCGGCCGTCGGCCAGTTCGTATTCCTCGACCGAGGCGCGGGGCCGTGACCTGTCGACCGCCATCTCCTCCAGCACCGGGATGTTGATCTCCACGTTGAAATGACCGGCGTTGGCGAGCACGCAGCGGTCTTTCATCACCACCAGGTGGCGGCGGTCGACCACGTTTTTGTCGCCGGTGGCGGTAACGATGAAATCGGAAATGGGGGCGGCCTGCTCCAGCCGCATCACCCGGTGGCCGTCCATTGCGGCTTCCAGCGCGCGTGGCGGATCCACCTCGCAGACGATCACCTGGGCGCCGAGGCCCCGGGCGCGCGCGGCGATGCCGCGGCCGACCCAGCCATAGCCCACCACGGTGAAGGTCTTGCCGGCAATGAGGATATTGGTGGCGCGGATGATGCCGTCGAGCGCGCTCTGGCCGGTGCCGTAGCGATTGTCGAACAGGTGCTTGGTCATGGCGTCGTTGACCGCGACCACCGGGACCTTCAGCGCGCCTTCGCTGGCCATCGCCCGCAGCCGAAGGACACCGGTGGTGGTCTCCTCGGTGCTGCCGAGGATCTGCGGCAGCAGTTGGGCATGGCGTTTGTGCAGCTCGCTGACCAGATCGGCGCCGTCGTCCATCGTGATCCGGGGGCGGTGGGCCAGCGCCCTGGCGATGTGGTGATAGTAGGTCTCGTGATCCTCGCCATGAATGGCGAAGACGGGAATGTCGAAATCCCGTACCAGGGCCGCCGCCACGTCGTCCTGGGTGGAGAGCGGGTTGCTGGCGCAGAGGACGAGGTCGGCGCCACCCGCCTTGAGCGTGATGGCGAGATTGGCGGTCTCGGTGGTGATATGCAGGCAACCGGCGATGCGCAGCCCCTGCAACGGTCGGCGTGCATCGAAACGCTGCCGCAGCCGACGCACCACCGGCATCTCCGACAGCGCCCAGTCGATGCGCCTGGCGCCCTCGTCGGCCAGCGTGATATCGGCAATATGGTGATCGACCGCCATCGTCAACGGCGCTCAGCCGAGCACGGCATCGATTTTTTCGCCGAGCCGGTCGAACAGCGCGAGCAACTCGGTCAGCAGGTTGTCGGTCTCGCCGGCCAGCTCGCTGGCCTTGTGTTCGCGCAGCCTCGCCATTTTCTCCTCGATGGCGGCGCGATCACGGAGCAGGGCGTCATAGCGGGCTTCCGCCGCTTCCCTGCTGCCGTTGTAGTGGCCATCGTCGATTTTCCGGCGCGCATCGTCGATCGCCGCCTGCATCTCCGCCAGGCGGGTCTCCAGCAGTTCGATGGCGTCGTCGAAACTGAGTTCCTTCAACTGGTGAATGTTCATCGCGTTCCGGCCTCCGGTGGTCTTTCGTGCTTGTCATGGTAGAACCTGCGGCCGTGCGCGAAGATTTCAACCAAGCGGAAGGAGGGAATCATTCACTTCGGTCAGTTTTCGGGTGATGGCCCACTTCAGCGGTGGCAGCCGGTTGCTGATGCGCAGCACCGCCTGCCGCATGATCTTGGCCGGGACCGTTTCGGTGGTGAAGAGTTTGACGATGCCGTTGGTGCCATAGTAGAGCGGCAGGCTGGCCAGACGGTGCTGACGCTGGTAGCTGGCCAGCACGTCGTCGGCGCCGATATCGCGCCGTTGACGGGCGGCGGTGGCGATGGCGTCGGCCAGGCTGTGCTGGCCATAGAGTCCGAGATTGAAGCCGTGGGCGGTCACCGGGTGCATGCCGACGGCGGCGTCGCCGACCAGGGCGAAACGCTGGGCGACGAAGCGGCTGGCCAGTACGCCCACCAGCGGGTAGGCGTAACGCTGGCTGGCCGTCTCCAGCTCTCCCAGGCGGCCCCCCAGCCGCTGCTCCATGGCCTGCCGATAGGCGTCGTCGTCGAGGGCCAGCAGCGCCTCGGCTTGTTTGCCGGGGGCGGTGACCACCAGCGACGACAGCCGCTCGGCCACCGGCAGAATGGCCATCGTGCCGCCATACTGGAAAAACTCGAAAGCGGTCTGTTCGTTCGACTTCGTGTGGGCCACGCGGTTGACGATGGCGACCCGGCCGAAATCCCGCATCGACGCAGGAATCCCCATCTTGCGGCGGATCTCGGAAAAACGGCTGTCGGCAGCCACCGCCAGCGGGCCGCTGAGGCGGCTGCCGTCGGCGAGCCGTACCTCGGCGCGACGGGTGTCGGTGTGAATGGCATCGACGGCGGTCGAGGGAATGATCTCCACCTGCGCCATGGTGCTCGCCTGGTCGAAGGCGGCGCGGCGGATCAGATGGTTCGACACCAGGTAGCCGAGCGCTTCCAGCGCGTTGTGGCGATGGTCGAAGTCGAGCGAGTAGGGCGAGACGCCGTCCTGCACCTTCGCCTTCTTGATCAGGCCGATCTCTTTCTCGTCGATCCGCTGCCACAGTCCGAGCTGTTTCATCAGCTCGACGGCGCGGTGGGTCAGTGCGATCTCGCGGCCGTCGTAGGCGGGATCGGCGATGGCTTCGAGCGGCTGCTTCTCGATGACGACGGAGGGGATGTCGGCGCGGGCGAGCGAGCAGGCAAGGCTCAGCCCCGCGGGGCCGGCGCCGACGATGATGACTGGATCCGACATGGGCTGGTTCCGGCTGGCTGGGAAATTTCCCGATTGTCCCCCGATCGCTGCCGGGGGTGGTTGATGCAGGTCAAGGGTGCTCCGATCGCCATGCCGCGTCGTGGAGTTCTGCTGTGCCGGCCGCTCCGGTAGAATCGGGGTCACTTTTCGTCTGGCGACCATATTTCTTGAGCGATCTTCTGACACAACACTGGTACCGCAACGGCCCGGTGGCGTTTTTTCTGTTGCCGTTGTCGTGGCTTTTCTGCGGGCTGGCGCGGTGGCGGCGCAAGCGGCTGCAACCGGCCACGCTGTCGCGCCGGGTGCCGATCATCGTCGTCGGCAACATCTCGGTTGGCGGCACCGGAAAGACGCCGATGGTGGTCTGGCTGGTGGAGTATCTGCGGGTGCACGGATATACACCTGGCGTGGTCAGCCGAGGCTACGGTGGCGAATCCCGTGAGCAGCCGTTGGCGGTGGAGGCGCGCAGCGACGCGCGGGTCGTCGGTGATGAGGCGTTGTTGATCGCCCGGCGCACCGGCTGCCCGGTCCGGGTCTGCCGTGACCGGGTTGCCGCCATCGAGGCGCTGTTGGCCGATGGCCGCGTCGATGTGGTCATCTCCGACGACGGCATGCAGCACTACCGGATGCCGCGTGACATCGAGATTGCGATGATCGACGGCGCGCGCCGTTTCGGCAATGAGCTGTGCCTGCCGGCTGGGCCGCTGCGGGAGCCGCTGTCCCGGCTCGACGAGGTGGATTTTCGCGTCGTCACTGGCAGCATGGCCGACGAAGACGAGTATGCGATGGAGTTTGCCGGCGAGGAGCTGATCAACCTGCGCTCGCCCGGTAAGCGGATGTACCTGTCGGCGCTGGAGGACGTGCGCGTCAACGCGGTGGCGGGCATCGGCAATCCGGCACGGTTCTTCTTCCGGCTGGAGAGCGCCGGCCTTCGCGTGGAGCGGCACCCGTTCCCCGACCATCACAGCTATACGAAGGAGGATTTCGCCTTCGACAACGACCGCATGATCGTGATGACCGAGAAAGATGCGGTAAAATGCGGTGTGTTTGCCGATGAGCGTTTCTGGTACATGCCGGTGGTGGCGCGCCCCGATCCGGCCTTTGCGCTCGACCTGTTGAATCGACTGAAGGAAGTGGAACGTGGACAAGAAACTGCTCGAAATTCTGGTGTGCCCGGTGACCAAGGGGCCGCTGATCTATGACAAGAAGAAGCAGGAGCTGATCTCTCGTTCCGCGCGGCTCGCCTATCCGATTCGCGACGGGATTCCGGTGATGCTCGAGGAGGAGGCGCGCCAGTTGAGCAGCGACGAGGTGGAGCAGTACCGCCAGTCGTAAGGGCCGGTCGCGCTCAGGGCCGGGCCGGCAGATAGCGGCGGATGAACTCGGCGCGCGGGATCTCGATCGCGCCCATGCGCAGCAGATGGGGGTTCGGCAACTGGCAGTCGATGGCCTCGATGCCGCGCAGCTTCAGCCATTCGGCCAGATAGACCATCGCGATCTTCGAGCCGTCACGGGCGCGGCTGAACATCGACTCCCCGGCGAAGATCTTCTCCAGCATGATGCCGTAGAGCCCGCCGATCAGTTCCCCCTCCAGGTTCCAGACCTCGGCCGAATGGGCGAAGCCGAGGCGGTGAAGCTCGATGTAGGCGTGCTGCATCTCCGCGGTGATCCAGGTGCCGTCCGAGCCCTTGCGCGGCGCGGCGCAGGCGCGCACCACCTCGGCGAAGGCGGTATCGAAACTGACGCGGTAGTCGTCGCGGCGCAGCCGTTTGTGCAGGCTGCGGGAGATGTGCAGGCCATCGACGGGAATGATGGCGCGGGGGTCGGGGGACCACCAGAGAATCGGCTGGCCTTCCTCGTACCAGGGAAAGATCCCCCGGCGGTAGGCCGCCATCAGCCGCTCCGGGCTCAGATCCCCGCCGGCCGCCAGCAGCCCCTCCGGCTCCGTCAGTGCGGCGGAGACCGGTGGGAACGTGGCGCTGGGGTCATGCGGGTCTATCCATGTGAGATTCTGCAGGCTCAATTCAGCTTTCCGGGACCTCCTGATCGAAGTATCTCTCGGCGTCGAGTGCCGCCATGCAGCCGGTGCCTGCCGAGGTGATGGCCTGCCGGTAGACGTGATCCATGACGTCGCCGGCGGCGAAGATGCCCGGCTTGCTGGTGGCGGTGGCATTGCCGTTGGTGCCGCTTTGCACCTTGATGTAGCCGTTCTCCATCTCCAGCTGCCCCTCGAAGATCTTGGTGTTGGGCGAGTGGCCGATGGCGATGAAGATGCCCATCAGTTCGATGTCGGTGGTCTCGCCGGTCTTGACGTGCTTGACCCGCATGCCGGTGACGCCGGCGGTGTCGCCCAGCACCTCCTCCAGCACATGATCCCAGAGGATGGTGATGTTGCCGTTCTCGGCCTTCTCCAGAATCCGGTCCTGGAGGATCTTCTCCGAGCGCAGCTTGTCGCGGCGGTGTACCAGAATCACCTCGGAGGCGATATTGGAGAGGTAGAGCGCCTCCTCCACCGCGGTGTTGCCGCCGCCGATCACCGCCACCTTCTGGTTGCGGTAGAAGAAGCCGTCACAGGTGGCGCAGGCGGAGACCCCCTTGCCTTTGTACTTCTCCTCCGACTCCAGGCCGAGATAGCGTGCCGATGCACCGGTGGCGATGATCAACGCATCGCAGCTGTAACTGCCGTTGTCGCCCACCAGCACATAGGGACGTTGATCGAGCTTCGCCGTGTGGATGTGGTCGAAGATCATCTGCGTGCCGAAGCGCTCGGCATGCTTGCGCATCCGCTCCATCAGCTCGGGGCCCTGGACGCCGTCCGGGTCGCCGGGCCAGTTGTCCACGTCGGTGGTGGTCATCAGCTGGCCACCCTGTTCCAGTCCGGTGATCATCACCGGATTGAGATTGGCCCGGGCCGCGTAGACGGCGGCGGTATAGCCGGCGGGGCCGGATCCGAGGATGAGCAGGCGATGGTGCTGGGTGTCGGACATAGTGGGCGATCTCCATAGAACTGAATGTTGTCAATGGGGCGCGATTCTACCGAACTGCCGGGGGGAAACGTAGCTGCCGCCGCCGGATGGTCGCCTGGGTCGTGACGGGCGGGGTGGCGGTGTCTGCCGGCGCGCACCTTCAGATTTCGGATGAATGTTGCTGTCCAGGTCTTTCAATTTACATCGAAAAACCCCAACTACGCTATACTGTGGCAAAGCGGAATCAAGCGACGGCTGACGATGGCATCGAGGAAACAGGCAAAAAAGAAAAAGGAACTTTCCCGCAGGCTGGGCGTGCGTTTCAGCAAGGGGATGCGCGAATCGGCGCTCCTCGTGCTGGGGGCGGTGGCGCTCTATCTGCTGATTTCGCTGCTGGGCTACGACCCGGCCGATCCCGGCTGGTCCCATACCGGCCGCTATGGCGAGGTGCGCAACTGGGGTGGCCCGGTGGGTGCCTGGCTCGCCGACGTGCTGTTCTATCTCTTTGGCCGGCTGGCCTATCTGGCACCGTTCATGGTGGCCTGGAGCGGTTGGCTGATCTATCGCGGCGAGCCGGCTGGCGGCGAGGTCGATCCGGCGCAGATGACGGTGCGCTGGCTCGGTTTCCTGCTGGTGCTGGCCACCGGCTGCGGACTGGCCGACCTCCACTTCAGCGCCGGACAGCTGCCGATGCAGGCCGGCGGGCTGCTCGGTGTGGCCGCCGGCGGCGCGTTCGCCTCGGTGGTCAGTGCCACCGGCGCGACGCTGCTGCTGCTGGCGCTGTTCCTGACCGGGGTGACGGCGTTCACCGGGCTTTCCTGGGGCACGATCACCGAGTGGGTCGGCGAGTGGACGCTGTTCGGTATCGGCTGGGCCAAGGAGCAGTTTGGCAACTGGCGCCAGCGCCAGGCGGTGAAAAGGGTGCGGGAGCAGCGCGAGGAGGTGGTGCGGCCGGCCCGCAGGAAACTGCGCCAGCGCAAGAAGCCGAAGATCGAGCCGGTGGTGAAGGTCGAACAGAGCGACCGGCCGCTGCGCGAGAAGCAGATTCCGCTGTTCCGGCCGACACCCAACGAGGGCGACCTGCCGACCATCGATCTGCTCGATCCGCCGAAGGCGCAGACCCAGGGCTACACCGAGGAGGAGCTGGAGGCGATGTCGCGGCTGGTCGAGCTGAAACTGGCCGACTTCAAGGTGGAGGTGACGGTGGAATCGACCCATCCGGGGCCGGTGGTCACCCGCTTCGAGCTGTCGCTGGCGCCGGGCACCAAGGTCAGCAAGATCACCGGGCTGGCCAAGGATCTGGCGCGCTCGCTGTCGGTCATCAGCGTGCGCGTGGTCGAGGTCATACCGGGGCGGACCACGATCGGGCTGGAGATTCCCAACGAGCACCGCGAGATGGTGAGCCTGAGTGAGATCCTCGCTTCGGAGAAGTTCGAGAAGGCGCGCTCGCCGCTGACGCTGGGGCTCGGCAAGGACATCTCCGGGGCACCGGTGGTGGCCGATGTGGCGACGATGCCGCATCTGCTGGTGGCCGGCACCACCGGCTCGGGCAAGTCAGTTGCCGTTAATGCAATGCTGCTTAGTGTGTTGTTCAAGGCGACGCCGAAAGAGGTGCGGATGATCCTCATCGACCCGAAGATGCTGGAGTTGTCGGTCTACAAGGACATTCCCCATCTGCTGACGCCGGTGGTGACGGACATGAAGGACGCGGCCACGGCGCTGCGCTGGTGCGTGGCCGAGATGGAGCGGCGCTACAAGCTGATGTCGGCCCTGTCGGTGCGCAACATGGCCGGCTACAACCGCAAGATCAACGAGGCCATCGAGCGCGGCGAGCCGATCAAGGACCCGCTGTGGAAGCCCAACGAGCTGATCGAGGACGACCAGCCGGACGATCTGGAGACGCTGCCGAACATCCTCATCGTCATCGATGAGTTCGCCGACCTGATGACCACGGTCGGCAAGAAGGTGGAGGAGCTGATCACGCGGCTCGCGCAGAAGGCGCGTGCGGCGGGGATTCACCTGATACTGGCGACCCAGCGGCCGTCGGTGGATGTGATCACCGGCCTCATCAAGGCCAACATCCCGAGCCGGATCGCCTTTCAGGTCTCGTCGAAGGTGGATTCACGGACGATTCTCGACCAGATGGGGGCGGAGGCACTGCTGGGGCATGGCGACATGCTCTATCTGCCCGGGGGTACCAGCATCCCGGTGCGGATCCATGGCGCCTTCGTCGATGATCACGAGGTGGTGCGGGTGACCGACTTCCTGCGCGAGAGCGGTCGGCCGGACTACTTGCCGGAGATCATCGAGGAGAGCGACGCCCTGGATGCGCCGATCCCCGGGCTGGAACCGGTCGGTGGCGGCGACAGCGAGGGCGATCCACTCTACGACCAGGCGGTGGCCATCGTCACCGAATCGCGCAAGGCGTCGATCTCCTACGTGCAGCGGCGGCTGAAGGTGGGCTACAACCGTGCCGCCCGAATGATTGAACAGATGGAAGCCGCCGGTGTCATATCTCCGGTATCGGGCAGCGGCTCGCGGGAGGTGATCGCGCCGCCGCCACCGGAGGTGTAGCCGCCGGCGTGGCCGAACGATCGACCGGGAGGATACCCGGACAATGTCAACTCAAACATGGAGACACAACCGATGATCAAACAAGTGGGGTTCTTCTCGACCGTTCTCGCGACGCTGCTCGCCAGTGCCGTCGCGCTGGCCGACACCGGCACCGAACGGCTCAACAAATTCATGAAGAAAGCCAAGACCGTGGAGGCCACCTTCACCCAGGAGGTGGTGTCGGAGCAGGGCCAGATCATCCAGACTGCGCTCGGCAAGTTCTACCTCAAGCGGCCCGGCAAGTTCCGCTGGGAGTATCAGTCACCCACGCCGCAGCTCATCGTCGGTGACGGCAAGAAGCTCTGGGTCTACGACAAGGATCTGGAGCAGGTCACCGTCAAGCCGATGAAGAAGGCGTTGGGCTCCTCGCCGGCGGCGATCCTGATGCGCAAGCACGATCTCAACGACGACTATCTGGTGCTCGAGCGCTCGCCGCGCGAAGGGATGCTCTGGGTCGACCTGCGACCGAAGAAGAAGCACGGCGACTTCAAGCGCATCCTCATCGGGCTCGACGACATCGGCGTGCAGGCGATGGATCTCTACGACCAGTTCGGCCAGATCACGATGATCCGGTTTCAGGAGTCGGACTACAACAAGCCGCTGAAGGATTCGCTGTTCCGCTTCAAGCCGCCGGCCGGCGCCGACGTGATCGGCCAGTGACGGCGGGCCACGGCGCCGGGGCACGCTCGCGTCAGGCGGTCTCGGCGGCACGCTCCGGGTAGAACGACACCCGGTTGCGGCCACGCTTCTTCGACAGATAGAGCGCCTGGTCACCCTGCTCGATGAAGGCGTCGAGGCTCTCCACCTCGGGCGTCAGCAGGCTGACGCCGAAGCTGGAGGTGATCCTCAGTCCCGGCACGCTCTCGATCGCGGGGCCGGCCTGTGCCTCGATGATGGCGCGCAGCCGCTCCGCAAAACGGGCCACCTGGGATGGCGACAGATCGGGGATCAGCATGCAGAACTCCTCGCCGCCATAACGCCCGACCAGATCCTGTGGACGGACGTTTTCCCGCAGCAGCCGCGTCACCGCGCGGATCGCCTCATCGCCCACCGGATGGCCGTGGTTGTCGTTGACCGACTTGAAATGGTCGATGTCGCACATGATGAACGCCAGCGGCCGGCCACTGCGCTTGTGGCTGGCGAACAGCTTTTCGCCGCGCTCGTAGAAGGCGCGCCGGTTGAGCAGGTGGGTGAGCTGGTCGTAGTTGGCCAGATGCTGCAGCGCCTCGTTCTGTGCCTCGATCTTGCGCTGCGATGCCCGCAGCTTGGCCAGCATCTGCTCCTGCCGGGTGATGTCCTGAAACGTCACCAGACAGCCGCGGATGCGCTGTTCACCATCGTGGATCGGTGAGGCGTTGACCATGAATTTCTTGTAGCGGCCATTGCCTTGCGGCAGCAGCATCGGTTCGCCGGTGATCTTCTTGCGCTGTTGCAGCACCCGTTTCCACGGCGGCAACCTGCCTTCGCGCCGGTAGCCGGCGCAGAGCCACTCCAGCGTCTCGCTCTTCTGGCCGATGCGGATCGATGCGGCCTCGGGGTGGATCGTCTTGATCGACTCGTTGACCAGCATGATGCGGCCGCGTGGATCGAAGATGATCACCCCCTCGGTCAGCGTGTCCAGCGCCGTGCTGACGCGGCCGGGGATGACCTTGCTCGGGTCCAGATGTTGCAACACGCGGCGCAGATAGAGGTAGAACGCGGCAAAGCCTCCGACGAGGAGGCCCAGTGGCATGGCGATCGACGGTTGTCTGAGCAGTTGCCACAACGAGCCGTCGTGGTGGGGGCGGAAGTTCACCTCCACCGTCACCCACGGCTGGTTCTCCTGATCGTAGAGCGGCACCTGGACGTGCGTCAGCGTCGATCGCCCGTCCGGGGGCGGCGTCCACAGCTTCCAGTGCATCCCGCTCTGCGCCAGCAGCTTGCCGTTCTGGTCGCGTATGCCGATCGAGAGAATCTCGTCGTCGTGGCTCTGGATGGTGCGCATGACGCGGGTCAGCGTCGGCGTGTCGCCGCTGCGCAGCAGTGTGCCCAGCTCCAGCGCCAGATTGCTGCTGACCTGGTCGCGTGTCCGCTTCAGCGACTGCTCCTCGCTGGGGACGATGCCGACCACCACGTCCAGAAACGCATACAGCACCAGCGTCAGGAGCACGAGCCCGAGCGTGATGCTGGTGCTGGGGCTGAGTCTCAGTGACGGCATGAGACTCCCCGCAGCGCGGTGATGTGTGAATCGATGGGCATGGTGTCGCGTAGTCGTTGTTGTCGTTGTTCTCGGCTACTGAATGAAGGGGTTGCTGGCGGGGTCGTACTCCTTGTCGTCGATGATCAGTTTGTAGGTGGGTTGCTGCGCGCGGCTGCCGTGGTCGCTGGCCACCGCGCGGTTCGTGGCCCCGGTGCTGCGGCCCGCCTGGGGTTCGAAGCCGTCGTCCTCCGCCGCCCCGGGATCGGGCGGCGCCAGGTGAGCGCTGCAACGGGCGCCCGGCGGGATGGCGTGATCGGGATTCGGCAGCGCCAGCGTGACGCGGAACGTGTTGCTGGCGGCGTCGATGAAGCGATCGACGATGGTGATGCGGGCATCGCGCGTCGTGGCGTCGCCCAGCTCCGGCCGGATGCGCATCCGCTGCCCTGGTTTCAGCCGGTTGTAGTAGCGGGCCGGGACGACGACATCCACTTTCAGCGGGTCGATGGCGACGATCTTCAGGATGGGGGCATCCTGTACCCGCTGGCCGGGTGCCATGTAGCGTTCCGCGACGACGCCGTCGAGCGGGCTGCGGATGGTGCGTTGCTGCAACTGGGCGCGGGCCAGCTTCAGCTCCTCGCGTGCCTGTGCGGCGTTGGCCCGGGCCTGTTCCAGCTTCTGTGCCGCCAGTGTGTGTTCGGTGATCGCCTTGTCGAGAAACTGGCGTGACACCAACTGTTTCTTGTAGAGCTTCACTGCCCGGGCCTTTTCCCGCTGGGCGTGGGCCAGCGCCGCCTTGGCTGCCTCGATTTCGGCGTCGTCGTCGGCTCGCAATGCCGCCAGCTCGACCGAACGGCGTTCCACCGACGAGCGGAGCCTGGCGACGATCTGGCCCTTGCGCACCGTGTCGCTGCGTTCGACCATGATCTGTCCGATGACGCCGGTGACCGGCGAGCCGATCTCCACCTCGCTCGATGCCTCGATCAGACAGGGAAATGTCTCCTCGGCGGCCTGGGCGGTGCCACAGCAGGCCATGACGATGGCAATGAGCTTCAGCCTGATTGTCCCTTTCATATCCATTGTCTTCGTTGTGGTTCACCGCCGTGGTGGGCGGCGATGGTTCTCCTTGCGGCCATTTCAGCCGATGTACCGTGCCCCGGCAACGGCGTAACGACAGGGGCGAGACCCCTTTCCTCTGATGCTGGCGTATTTGCGACGACAGGCGCCTGCTGCCGGACAGGCGTTGTCGTCGCCGGTGCGCTGCATCCGCCTCATTCGCTGCCGGCGACCCCCAGCAGCCGCCGGTTCTGCTCGTCCGCGCGGCGCAGGCTGGCGCGAATCCGGCGCTGCATCCGTTCATACCGGTATCTGGCGAGGGCCGGCAGGGCCCGCGCCATCCAGCCCGGCAACGGCGTCTTGCGGCCCGATGCCCAGCGCCGGCAGGCGTGGTGGAGCCAGCCGGGGAGCTGTTGCCGCAGCAGCGGTTCGTCGAGGCTGAGAATGGTCTCCACGCTGCCGGGGCTGCCCTGACGGGCGCAGCGCCCGTGCAGCTGCCGCTCCACCCGGCGGGCGCCGCTGAGCTGGCAGGAGACGACGTGCAGCCCGCCGCGCCGGCGTACCGCCTCGTCGATGGCGATGTCGGTGCCGCGACCGGCCATGTTGGTCGCCACCGTCACCGTGCCGGGGGCGCCGGCGCGGGCGACGATGGCCGCCTCCTCGGCATCCTGACGGGCATTGAGGACGACGTGGTCGATCCCGGCGTCGCCGAGCCGGGTGGCGAGCCGCTCCGAATCCTCGACCGTTTCGGTGGCCACCAGCACCGGCCGCCCCCGTTCGAGCTGGTGGCGGATCCGCTCGATGACCACTGCCCACTTGGTCTCTGCGTCGGCATAGAGTCGCGGTGGCGTGGTGACGCGGCGGCTCGGGCGGTGCAGTGGAATCGTCACCACCGCCAGCCCGTAGAGCGACAGCAGCTCGCCGCGGGCCTCGCGCAGCGTCGCGCTGGTGCCGCCGAGCTGGAGGTAGCGGGGAAAGAAGCGCTGAAAGGTGATCCGCGCCATCGGATGAAAGGCATCCGACAGCGGGCAACCCTCTTTCAGCTCGATGAACTGATGCAAGCCCTTGGACCACTGCCGCCCCTCGGCGATGCGACCGGTGGTCGGGTCGATGATGTGGACCTGGTCGTCACGCACCAGATAGTCGTGATCGCGATGGTAGCGATGCAGTGCCACCAGCGCCTGGGTGACGGTGCCGCGCTGGAAGCGTCCGATGCGCCACAGGCCGGGCAGATGCCGGCAGTGGTTGGCGATCGTGGTTCTGCCCAACGCGGTGAGTTCGATCTGTTTGCTGTCGTGGAGGATATGGAAGTGGAGGCCGGGGTCGAGCCGGCGGGCGATCTTCATGGCCTGCCGGTAGTGGGCCTCGGTCATCCCGCCACTGCCCGTCCGCGACAGGATCAGCGGCGTCGTGGCCTCGTCCAGCAGCACGCTGTCGGCTTCGTCGATGAGCGCCAGGCAGAGCCCGCGCAGCACCGGCTCGCCGCCACCGGCGCCGTGCCGTTCGAGCCGCTTCAGCCGATGGTGGAGGTCGTGGTGATCGTCGCGGTGGCGCATGCGGTCGCGCAGGTAGTCGAACACCAGCTCCTTGCCGGTGCAGTAGACGATGTCGCAGCCGTATTCGTCGCGGCGCCGCTCGGGGTCGAGTTCGGTGATCACGGCGCCCACCCGCAGGCCGAGGCAGGCGGCGACCGGGCGTAGCCGCCCGGCGTCGCGGTCGACCAGAAAATCGTTGGCGGTGACGACGTGGACGGGGATGCCGGCCATTGCCGCGCTCAGCGCCGCCATATAGGTGGAGAGCGTCTTGCCCTCGCCAGTGTGCATCTCCGCCAGGCGGTGATCCAGCATCACCAGCGTAGCGCAGACCTGGCTGCGGTAGGCGAGCAGGCCGGTCTCGCGGTGCAGCAGTTCCCGGGCGATGGCGACGGCATCGATCAGCGCCTCGTGACGCAGCCCGTGGCGGCGCAGCAGCAACCCGGTCTGTTCCGCCCGCCGTCGCAACGCCGGCGTTGGCAGCCCGCGGTAACGCGGTGCCCGGCGCAGCACCCGGTCGGCGCGTCGCAGATAGTGGCGTTGCCCCTTGCCGCCGGCGGCGTCGAGCAGCTTCAACCCGGCGGCCCGCAGCCAGCCGCGCCAGCCGGTCCGCGGATCCTTGCGTTGCGGATAGACGCCATGCACCAGACCGGGTGCGGGAATGGCCGAGGCGTTCATCCGTTGTTGCCGAGATGGTGGATGAACAACTGCTTCCAGCGCAGCATCCACTGCGTCAGCAGCGGTTCCCGGCCGTGATCGAAGCGCAGCCAGGCGCGCTCGCCGATCCGGCCGAGAGGGTGGTCGGGCAACTGCACGTCGACGATGAAGACCGGCTCCAGCGTGGTCAGATGGTCGGGATCGTCCGGATCGGTCAGCACCGGGCCACCGGCGCTGTAGGCCAGGGCCGCGCTGGGAAGTCTGTGGGTGGCCGATGGTGTCTCGGTGAGCAGCCGGGCGGGCAGGGCGGCGGCGCCCGATTCGCTCAGACGGACCGAGATCTCACGGGTGCGGGCCTTGACCAGCGTCGCGTCGGCCTGCGGAATCACCGCGCGCAGCCGCGCGGCGTCGTCGGGCAGCACGTAGCCGAGCAGCGCGCCCTTGCCGATGAAGGTACCGAGCCGGTCCTCGGGGCGGGTCAGCACGGCGGTGCCGCTGGCCGGCGCGGTCACCGTCAGCGCCGCCAGCTCGGTGACGACGTCGTCGCGTTCGGCCTGTTTGCTGCGGATCGCCTCCTCGATCTGCAACAGTTTGGCCGAGTCGCTGTCGATGACGGCGTTGTAGCGGGCATCCAGCGCCTTGAGCTCGGCATCGAGCTGGCGCTGCCGCGCCAGCAGCAGTGGGTTGTCGAGCCGGAACAGCGGTTGGCCCTTTTCGACCCGGTCACCGTCGCTCACCAGCACTTCGGTCAGCGTGCCGTTGGCGCCGGTGCGAACCCGTGCCTCGTCGTCGATCCAGACCACGCCCTGCACCACGGTGGCATAGGGTACCGGCAGCGCGACGATCGCCAGCAGCAGCGAGACCGCCGTGGCGATGGCGATTCCCCAGGCGCGGCCGCGATGACGCTCGATCTCGCCAGAGTGGAGCAGGTAGTCGCCGATCTCCCAGGCGGGCTTGAGCACCAGCGCGTAGAGGAACATCAGCCCCACGGCGGCGGCCAGCCAGAGCGAGAGTTGGCTGAACCAGCCCGTCAGCACCACCATGATGCCGAGACGGTAGCACCAGGAGAGCACGCCGTAGGCGGCCAGCCAGCGGCCCTCTCCCGGGGACAGGTCGATCGGTGTGTGGATCTTCGCCCCCAGCAGGCGCCGCCGTGCCAGCTGCGCCCAGAAGACCTTGCTGCGCTGGGCCAGGTTGGGGATCTCCAGCCAGTCCGCCAGCATGTGGTAGCCGTCGAACTTGACCAGGGGATTGGCATTGAACAGCACCGTGGAGATGCCGCCGATGGCGGTGACGACGAAGGCCAGATCCCGCACCAGCCCGTCGCTGACGTTGAGCCAGACGAACAGCGCCACGGCGGCCAGGAAGACCTCGGCCATGATGCCGGCGGCGCTGACCAGAATGCGGTGGTACTTGTCGTTGAAGGCAGTGGCGGCCGAGGCATCCATATAGGGCACCGGCATCATCACCAGCAGCGTCACTCCCATCTCGTGGACGGCGCCGCCGAAGTGGCGCACCGCCAGCGCGTGGGCCAGCTCGTGCACCGCCTTGATCAGTGGGTAGCAGAGGAAGGCCAGCAGCCAGTAGCGTGACGATGGCAGATGGTGGATCGCGTGTTCGGCCACTTCGTCCCAGTGCTGTGCCAGCAGCACCCCGGCCCAGCCGCTCACCACCAGCCAGAGGGCGAGGAAACCGCGGCTGAAGATCCAGCCGGTGACCGGAACGAGGCGGTCGAGCAGCCGCGTCGGGTCGAGCAGGCGCAGGCGGAAGGCCAGCGGGTTGATCTGGCCGAGCCGGCGTTTCTGGTCGCGGCGCTCCTGACGCTGGAACAGCTCTTCCACGTCGGGGGCGATGTCGCACTGGATCAGGTCGGACTGGTGCAGCAGGCCGATCAGGCGAACGATGTCGTCCTGGGAGGGGGCGTCGTCGCCCAGCGCCTCGAGCATCCGTTCCCAGTGGTATTCGACGCTGTGCTCGCCGTCGAGCCGGCCGATGAAGGCATAGGCGACCGGGTCGAGGCGGTGATGGCGGCCGTTGGATTCGTCTTCGAGGATGTACCAGGTCTTGCCGCGGTGGACCTGCCGGTGCACCTTCAAGTGCTTGCGGATGCGGGCCTGCAGATCGGCGACCCGGTACCACTGGTCGCTGAAGAGGTCGTCGTTCATCGGTCGGGCCCGATCATGCCATGCCGGGCCCGAACCAGACCCAGAGCTTGAAGCGGAACCAGTCGATGCTGCGGCGCAGCATCGTCCACAGCAGCGAGCGTTCGCCGGCGTCGATGCGGGCCACGCCCACCATTCCGGGGCGCAACAGCGCGGTGTCGTTGTCGACGATGCGGGCCTCGGCCGGAAAGACGTTGGCGCCGTCGCGTACCTGCGCCATCGGTGTGATGCGGCGGATCTCGATCGCCACCGGCCGCTGCGGATTGGCGGTCAGCGTCAGCTGCCCCGGCTGGCCGGAGGCGGCGAAGCGGATGTCGCGTTCGTCGATATCGACGATGACCCGGTAGTCGTCGCGTGGCGCCAGCGTCATCAGCCGGTCGCCCTCGTTCACCGGCGAACCCAGCGCCTGGGTGAGATCGCCATCGATGACGATGGCATCGAAGGGCGCGGTCAGGCGCACCTTCTCCAGCTGCTGTTGCACCAGCGCCAGCCGGGCCTTCGCCTCCTCGATCTGTGCCAGCACCACCGACAGCTCGCCACGGTCGCGGCTCGCCAGCGCCCCGCCGTAGGCGCTGCGCAGCTGGGCGATCTCGCCTTCCAGCCTGCGCTTCTCCAGTTGCAGCGCGTCGTCCTCCAGCGCCAGCAGCGGATCGCCCTTTTTCACCTCGTCGCCGGGGCGCACATGGACGGCCTCGATGAAGCCGTCCGCCGGCGCGCTGATGATGCGTTGCACCGCGCCCTCCACCTGGGCGTTGGCATTGAGCTGGAACGGCACCGTGATGGTGGCGGCGCCGCCGATCACCAGCAGCAGCGTCAGCGGCACCACCTTGTAGAGCAGGTCGCCCCGGCTGAACAGCTTGCGGCCCAGCGCCTTCAGCCCGTGCCAGTTGCGGCTGAAGAAGCCGCGGCTCACCTCGTACTGCATTTTCAACAGGGGTGCCAGGAAGCTGCCGAGATGCTCGCACAACGCCACCTCGCGGTGGCTGAACACCCGCTCGGCCGGACGCTCCAGCAGCAGGGCGCCGACGGCTTCCCCCTGGGTGAACAGCGGCACGGTGCAGATGGCGCCCCCCTTGTGCTGCTCGGCGAGCTGGCGATGGAGCAGGTGGATCCGCGTGGCCTGGCCGGCTGGCGGCGGGAATTCCACCGTCGCCCGCTGGTCGATGGCTTCATCCATCGCGGCGGTCAGCGCCTCCACCAGCGCCTGACGTGGCTTGTGTTCGGCGCTGTTGGACAGCCCGGCCAGCCGGGTCTGCCGCCCTTCGCGGTAGCCGAGGCTGACGCGATCGCAGCGCAGCAGCGTCGCGATCTCGGTGGTGAGCACGGTGGCCAGTGACTTGAAGTTTTCCTGCGACAGGGCGGTGGCCAGCAGGCGCGTCAGGGTCTGCAGCTCGCCGTCGTCGGCCGGCGCGTCGTCGTCCACCTCTTTGCGGAACAGCGACGGCAGGGAGGCCAGACTCTGCCGGAGCGCATCGATCACGTGCTGGCTGTGGGCCGGGTCCTTGCTGGTGAAGCTGACGGCCAGGGACCAGATGGCGTCGTCGCCGACGTTGACGGGCAGGGCGGCGATGGCCGCCTCGTCGGGATGGTCGTGATCGCCGGGATCCTTTTGCACCAGGGAGCGGCGATGGGTCAGCGACAGTTGCGCCGCTTTCAACAGTTGTGCCAGCCGGGGCGCCTTCTCCGGCCAGTGGACGATGGCGCGCTGGCCGCTGCCAGTGGTCAGATGCAGCAGCCCCGAGCGCACCCCCGGTATCCGGGCGCACTGCGCTTCGAGCCATTGATAGAGGATTGCGTCTGACATCCCTGCGTTGGTTCCCGTGGGTCCTTTTGTTGTCGTTTGCGGTCGGGGGCGTGACCTGCAGAGAGGCTATCGTCCGCCACCACGGGAACTTGAGGGCGCAATCGGCAGAACCGGCGTTCCCGATGCCTGCTTCGGGACGAGACGGCCGGTTTTGGAGACCGGTGGAGGGGGCTTCCCCCATGGCCGGGCGTGAATTGGACTGCCGCGACAGGACTGATACGATACGCAATCCTCTAATATACTAATAGGTGCCCCGAGCGGTTCGGCGGCGCCCCGATACTGGCAGGCCGTTGAATACGATAGCGACACTCAGGAGGGTACTTCCCGGCACGGTGATTCTCTCGTCATGGCGCGGCGCGTGCGGAGCCGCCTCGTGCAAGCGCTACCCAGTGGTTCGGGCAGGGCGGCGACGCGCGGTGTCGGCGCTGCCTGCGATCCTCGCTGCGCTGCTGTTGTCGATGCTGCTGACGCTGTCGCCGGCCGGCACGGCGCAGGCCCAGCCCCGCGTCTACCTCTATACCGGCAACAATGCGATGGCCAAGATGATGCTGGACTTCATGGAGGTGATGGGCTTCATCCACCGGCTGCCGGACCGCTATGCCGCCCGCTATCTCTCCCGCTACCGTGGCTGGGGCGGCTTTCCGACCAGCAGTCTCTGGGGGCTCTCCCCCTATACCGGCTTTTCGTCGCTGGCGGCCCCGCTGGCGATGAGCTCGATGCTCTCCCAGCCGGGCATGGGCGCCTGGCCCGGGGGGAGCGGCCTGGATACGATGCCGTGGCGCGGCGCGCTCGATGGCTGGCCGTATGGTGATGCCGCCGGTGTGTCGTCGCTTGGCCGGGTGCCGGCGCAGGGGCAGGTACAGATGTCGGTGGAGGAGTTGCAGCGCCTGCTCGACAGCCGCGACCGGCGTGACGGCGATGACGATGCCGAGCCGAAACGCCTTCGTGGCGGCGCCGGGTTCGGCCGTGCCGTTGGCAGTGGCGCCGCGACGGCCGGCGACGACGGGCTCACCGGCCTGTGGATGGGCAGGAACGGCGATATTCTCACCATCACCGGCAATCGCTTCATCTGGACCGATCCCAAGGGCCGGATCACCAAGGGCAGCTTCCGTCTCGATGGCGGCACCATGCTGGTGCAGGCCGAGGGGGCCGCGCTGCCGGCCCGTTACCGGATCGAGCAGCGCGGCGACCGGCTGATCGCCACCAACAAGGCCGGATTCCGCTACGAGTTCAGGCGCTCCCGCGCCAAGGCGCGTTGACGCGGCGCGCCGGCCCTTCCCGCTACTTCAGGCGGTAACGCACGCCGACGAAGGTGGAGACATCGACGTCGTCGTTGCCGTTGCCGTCGATGTCGTCCTCGTAGTCGTTCACCGCCACCGTCGCATCGACGCTGATGATATTGGTCAGATAGTAGCGGAAGGTGCTCGACAGCGTGTTGCTCAGCGTATCGGTGCCGCCGTCGCCCGCCTTGTCGTACTGGATCTTCCAGCGGTTGACCCAGTCGATGCGGTCGGAGAGCTCGTAGGAGTAGCTCATGTTGTTGCTGACGATGTGGCCGGTGTCGCCGTCGAGGATGGCGGAGTAGCGCAGCACGTTGATGAACTGGCCGCGATAGCCGTAGGGCTTGGCGTACTCGAACTCGGCGTCGAGCGACGGATCGCCGCTGTTGCCGTCATAGTCCTGCACCACCAGGCCCACGCCGCCGCGCACCAGCCAGCCATGCTTGCGCACGCTGATCGGCTCGTCGAACAGCACCCGGTCCATGTGCAGCGTGCCGGCCGCGCCCAGCTTGCCGCCCTTGAGCACCCCTTCCAGCCGCAGCAGCTCTTCCATGGCGATGAACCAGTAGGCCTTGTACTCCTGGTCGCCGTAGCGGCTGCGGAACTCCTGCTGCTTGTCGACGATCCGTGCCAGCGCGATATAGGTGGCCGGGCTGATCTCGCCGGTGATCAGTCCATGCTCGCGCAGCTCCTCTTCGAACCGCAGCACCTTGGCCAGCGGCGTGGCGTTGATGACGCGGCCGTAGCCGACCCCGGCGCCGACCTTGGTGTAGACGTCGTCCTTGTCGTCCTGATAGCCCAGCGTGGCCGAGCCGTACCAGAAGGTCTTGTCCTTCTCGTTGAAATAGGTATCGACGGTGGCATTGGCGTTGGCCTGGGTGGCGTCGATCGACCGGTCGCCGTCGTTGGGCCCGCGGGAGACGTTGCTGTTGCCGTCCAGCTCCACCTTCCAGACGCGCATCAGCGAGCTGTAGTTGTTCAGATAGTTGGCATCCAGGTTGAGGTTGTAGCTGAGCTGGTCCTGGTTGCCTGATTTGGTGTTGAACTGGCCGAGGACGAAAGCCTCCTCCCAATGACTCTCCGGGTCGAGGTAGTCGGTCAGTTCGATGGCGCCGGCCGGCAGCGACAGCGCGGTGGCGATGGCGGCGGTAAGCGGGACGATTCTTTTCATCTGCAATGACTCCTTGTTGTGATGTCGGTCTCGTGACGGGTAGGGAGTGTAGTGCATCCGTCGTCGATGGGGTTAGCGGGGGATGACACCGCGGCCGCCGCAACGGCGCCACGCCGGCCGCTGGTCACGCCGGTGGGGCGGCATGGAATTGGCGGTTTTTCAATGGCTTGTGTCGCCCGATGCCGGAGCGGGCGGGTGCGTATGGAGTGGATCGGACCCACCGTCGCCTGAACATTGTTGACAATGCGAGCCGGGGCCGCGGGTCAATGTTCGATCTCGTAGATCAGATCGATGGCCTGGCGCTTGTCGCTGGATTCGGCCTGCAGCTTCAGATAGCGGTTGAGCTTGTAACGGATCGACAGCACGCTGGCCTCTTCGAAGAGGCTGGTGGTGTACTCCAGATAGAAACGCGGTGACAGGTACTTGCCGATCACCAGCGCGCTCTGCTGTAGCTCCTCGCCGGGCTGGATGGCCAGCACGTCGAGCCCGGCGCGGCGGCGCAGATCGTCGACCAGGGTGGCGCTGCCCTTGAGGCCGAGACGGGCGACGGCGGTCAGCAGCATGTCGGAGTCGGCCGCGCTGGTGGCGCCCAGCGGCTTGCCGGTGATCAGATAGGCCAGCGCATTGGTCTCGTCCATCACCGGATCGGAAAAGATGCGGCTCTCCGGCTGTTGGATCGAGCCGCGGATCTCCAGCCCCGTGGTGATCCCCTCGGCCTTGCGCACCGCGCGCAGGTTCAGCCCCGGTGAGTTGAACGGACCGTTCCAGTAGAGCTCGCCGCGCTCGATCTCCAGCTTCTGCCCCAGCGCCTCGTAGTGCCCCTCGGCCACCTTCAGCGAGCCGTCGCCGGAGATGGCCTGATCCGGCGATTCGGTGATGACCAGCTTGCCGGCCAGACGGGCATCGAGGCCGAAACCGCGCAGACGTACCGCCTTGCCCAGCCGCAGCACGATCCGGCTGTAGACTTGCAGACGGCTCTGCTCGGTTCGGGTGTCGGCGTCGAGGAAATAGACGTCCGCCGATGGGGTGATCGCCGTTTCGGGCAGACGCTTCAGACGGATCTCGGCCTTTGGCACGAACAGCTCGCCGTTCACCTCGATGCGCCGTGGCCGCGCCACCAGCCGCAGCTCGGGCGAGACCCACACCCTGGCCATCGGCAGGTCGGCGGCCTGGAAGTCGTTGCCGCGCAGTGCCAACGTGGCCTGCCACGTTTTCGACGACGGCCAGCCGGCCTCGCCGTCGAGACGGATCGAGCCGCCGCCGGCGTGCAGCTCCCCCCGGATCGTGGCCGAGCGGCCATCCCGGGTGGTGGCCTCCACCGAGATCCCGGTCACGCGGATGCCGGCGGCCGGCAGGCGCACGGCGGCATCACGCAGCGCCACGGTGCCGTCGATCGTCGGTTGCCGCAGCGTGCCGCCGATGGCGGCCTTCAGCGTGACATGGCCGCTCGGGTCCATCAGCCCCTCGGAGACCGCCTCGATCCATTTCAGGCGGTCGAAGCGCCCCTCGACATGGCCGCCGATCCCCCCGTCGGCCGGGGTGAACAGCAGCCGGGCCGTCAGCCGGTTGGCGGCGTCGAGTGTCAGCCCGGCGTCGGCCTCGAGCCGCTCGAAGTCGCCACCGAGATCGATCCGCGCCGTCACGGTGTCGTCGAGGTACTTCGTCAACGGCAGCCAGCGCGCCAGACGCTTCAGCGGAAAGCGTTGCAGCCGCGCCGAGGCGGCCACCGGCCGTGCCGGCGCCAGCCGGGCATCGAGGCAGAGGCGCGCCTGCCCGTCGCTCAGACAGGTGGTCTGCAGGTCGAGACTGCGGCGCCCGATGGCGATGGCCGATGCCTGTTGCTGACGGTATGCCGGCAGATCGAAGAGGTGCAGCCGCAGCCCTTCGAGGTGGCCCGACCAGCGCTGCGCCGTGGCGTCGTAGTGGCCGTCGAGTCGTAGCGAGGCCCGCAGCCGGGGCGGGTCACGCAGTTCCACGGTCGCGCGCTGGTGGTCCTCCGCCAACTCGCCGCGCAGCCGCAGCTCGTCGATGCGCAACCCACCCCGGGCGAGGCCGCTGGCGGTCAGCTCGTAACGGGCCTGGCGCGCCTGGCCGGTGGTCCGCAGCGATGCCCGCAGCCGCTGCAACGACAGGTCGCGCCAGCGCAGCGCCGAGGCGCTGAGATCGACCCGCCCGCGGGGAGCCTCCCAGCGGCCATCGAGGCGGCCATCACCGGCGATGCTGCCCGACAGCCCGGGCACCAGGGCCGCCAGTTTCGGCATGTCGATGGAGAAGACCAGCCCGTCGGCCGCCTGGCGGTCGATGGCGCCGGAGAACTTCAGCACGTTGGGTCCCATCACCAGCCGTCCCTGGCGGAAGTGGAGCCGTGCCCGCCGCAGCTCGGCGTCGGCCTCGATCTGGAAGCGGTAGTCCTGGATGTCGCCGAGTATCGCCAGCTGGGTGTCGAGCCGGCCGTCGGCGAATTTCGCCTGGCCGCCGAAATGGACGCGGCCGCGGTAGTAGGGGTCGATCGTCCCGGGGTCGATGCCGCTGCCGCTGAACGACGCCTCGGCGCGGAGGCCGTCGCGCCAGCGCAGAGTGCCGTTGGCGGTGAGCGTGCCGCCCATCGTCACCGCGTCGAGTTGGCCGATCGACAGCGAGCCGAGATCGCCGGTGCCGCTGAGCCGGATCGTGGCCGGTGGGCGGCGGCCCTGGGCCGTGGTCTCGATCTCGGCGTCGAGACGGTAGTCCTGCAGACGGCCGTCGAGCCGGGCCGTGACGCGGTTGCCGTCGGTGTCGCTGGCGTGTAGCTCGAGGTGCGCCTCGGGAGGCGCCGTGAAGGCGACATCTCCTTGCGCGGCGATGTCGATGTCGGCGAGGCGCAGCGACAGCGCGTCGATCGTCAGCCGGTCGCGGTGAAACCGTGCCGCCAGCCGGATGGTGTCGATCATGGTTTGCCGGCCGGCCGCCGTCTCGACGATGAGCCGGCCGATCCGCAGTTCGTCGATCCGCGCATCGAATGGCAGCGTCAGCGTCGGCAGCTCCGCCGCTTTTCCGCCGGCCCGGCCCTTGGCCGGCAGCCGCCAGTGGAGGGTGTCGATCCGCAATCGCCGGATCCGCAGACGCCGCTCGGCCAGCGGCGCCAGCCGGTAGTCGAGTTCGATGCCGTCGAGGACGATCCGCTGGCGGCCGTCGTCGATGGTGATGCGCCCGATTCTGGGCCGGTCGGCGAGACGCCCCTGAAACCCCTCCACCTCGACCAGCCCCGGTTGCAGTGCCGTGGCCTGCGCGATCAGCCAGCGGCCGCCCGTCTCGCTGCCGATGGCCCAGACGGCGACCGCGAATGCCGCCACCGCGGCGAAGAACAGCAGCCAGTACAGTGGTGCGAACAGATGCCTCACAGATCCGGCCCCATGCTCAGATGCAGACGGTAGTCGCGGTCCGCGTCGAACGGAAAGGCGATGTCGATGCGGATCGGGCCGATGATCGAGTGGTAGCGGATGCCGAAGCCAGCGCTCTTGTGGATTTCGTAGTCGTCGAGGTTGTCGAAGGCGTTGCCGGCGTCGGCGAAGACGGCCAGCCCCCAGTCGTCGCGGATCGGATACTCCAGTTCGGCGCTGCCGGTCAGCAGATGGTGGCCGCCATTGACCTCGCCGTCGGCGTTGAGCGGGCCGAGGGTCTTGTAGCCGTAACCGCGGACGCTGGCATCGCCGCCGGCGTAGAAGCGCAGCGTGGCCGGGAGGCGGCCGAAGTCGCTGGTGCTGGTGGTGCCGAAATGGCCGCGCAGCAGGATGCGGGCGCGGTTCCACGGGCGCACCAGCTTGGCCTGGCCGGAGAGTTGCAGCATGTCGATGTCGGACAGCAGCCACGACTGGCGGCTGCCCTTGAGCCCCAGCGACAGCCGCCAGCCGGAGCGTGGATAGAGCGGGTCGTCGGCGACGGTCTTGCTCACCGCCAGCCCCGGAATCAGCAGTTGGGTGACCTCCTCGTCCTCGGCGGTGGTGAAGGTCTCGCGGTAGGAGCGCAGGCTGGCGGTACGCTTCCAGCCGTCACCGAGGGTGCGGGTGAAGAGCATGCCGTACTGGGTGGTGGTGCTGGTGCTGGTGTCGGTCTCCTGGGTCTGCGAGCCGAAGGAGAGATCGAGCCGGTGGGTGCCCAGATCGCCGAGTACGATGCCGTAGTTGAAGGTGGCATTGCGCTGGATCTGCGACCCGTCGATGCCGAGATCGTAACGGTGGCCGCGCCGGTTGAGATAGCGGTTCGCGAACCCGAACGAGGCGCGCATGCCGGTGTCGGTGGAGTAGCCGATACCGAGGCGGTAGGCGTGACGGCGGCGTTCGGTGAGACGGATCGTCACCGGCACCCGCTGGTCGCGGGCGCGGTCGCGCAGCGGGATCACTTCCACCGACGAGAAATAGTTGCTGTCGTAGAGCACCTGCTGTTGGCGTGTCAGCGTGTTGCTGTCGAACGGGTCGCCATCGTGGATGACGAGGAACTTGCGCAGCAGTTTCTCGCCCAGCGTCCGGCTCTCGATCTCCACCTGGCCGAAGCGGTAGCGCGGTCCGCTGTCGAAATGGAGCTGGATCTCGGCCCGGTTGCGGCGTCGGTCGATGGCCAGACTGCGGCGCTTGAAAGCGGCGTCGAAGAATCCGTAGCGGCTGGCGAACAGCTCCAGATCGTTCTTGGCCTGTTCATAGTCGGCGTGATTGAGCGGGTGACCCGCCAGCGCGCGGATGCGCCGCGCCAGCGCATCGAAGCCGGGTAGAGTGGTGATCTCGCCGGTGACGCGCAGATCGACGCCGTGGACGATGGTGCGGGGCCCCTGGTCCACCGTCAGCCGCACCGACCAGCAACCGTCGTCTTCGCCGATCCCGGCCTCGATGTGGGCGTGGTAGTAGCCGAGCGCCTCCAGCGCCTTTTTCGCCTTCTTGCGGGCCGAGCGCCGCAGATACTCCCGCAGCCACGGCGCCTCGTCGCAGCGGTAGGCCGACAGATCGACGAAGGCCTCGATGTTCTTGCGCGCCGTCTTGTCGGCGCCCTCGATCAGCAGCGTCGGCCGGGCGGCCAGCAGCAGCGTCGGCAGCAGAAGCAGCCCGAGCAGCGCGGCCACCAGGCGTGGCGGGGCAGGGAGACGGGGAGGGGGTCTGTGGTCGATCCCGGAACGGTTGCTGGACACTCGGTGGGTCGCGTATTGTGATGGACTGATCTCAGTTTAGCCTATTCCGGTCGCATGCCATGTCATTGATCGTCACCCCGATTCGAGCGTTTGCCGACAACTACATCTGGGCGCTCGGCACGCAGACCAGCGATGCCGTGGCGGTCGTCGATCCCGGCGACGCCCGGCCCGTGCTCGACTGGCTGGAGCGCCAGGGCAAGCGGCTGGGGGCCATTCTCGTCACCCATTTCCACAGCGACCATACCGGCGGCATCGCGGCGTTGCGGTCGGCTTTTGCCGATGCGCCGGTCCACGGCCCGGCCCATGAGCGCATCGCTGGCATCACCGTGCCGGTGGACGAAGGGGACAGCGTGTCGCTGCCGTTTCTCGATGCCGCCTTCACCGTCATGTCGGTGCCGGGCCATACCGCGGGCCACATCGCCTATCTCGGTCACGACATGCTGTTCTGTGGCGATACCGTCTTTGCCTGCGGCTGCGGCCGGGTGTTCGACGGCACGTTCGAACAGCTCGCCCGTTCACTGTTGCGGATCGCCGCCCTGCCGCCGCAGACGCTGCTCTACTGTGCCCATGAATACACCATCGACAATCTCGGTTTCGCCCAATGGGTGGAGCCGGACAACGAGGCCTTGCAGCGACGCGACCGCGACGAGATGGCCAAGGCCGAGCGGGGCATTCCCACGGTACCGTCGACGCTGGCGCTGGAGCTGGCGACCAACCCGTTTCTGCGGCTGCGCGAACCGACGGTGATCGCCGCCGCCCGGCGGCGGATGGCGCAGCCCAGCGATGATCCGGTGGCGGTCTTTACCGCGTTGCGGCAGTGGAAGGATCGGGAATACGACTGAACGCCGGGCCGTTGGAGCGGGCCACGGCTCGATGCCGGACGTTCCGCGCACTCAGTTCAACCGTAGCCGCGCCGTGCTCACCCCGGGCGGCATTTCCTGGTGGTCCTCGTCTTCGCGTTCGTAGCGAGCGATCAACGCCTCGAGGGTCTCGTCGTCGCCGAGGGGGGAGAGGATCTCGTCGGCCTGCGCTTCGGCGCTGGCCGGTTGCGGTGGCTTCTCTTGCAGGCTTTCGAGCCGTTCCTGGAGCCGGATCAGCTCGGCCCCCTGGCGGGTGATGGTCTCCCGCAGCTGGCCCTCGTTGACGTAGAGGGTGAGGATGCTGTGCGCCACCAACGCCTGGATCGCGAGGATCAGCACGCTGATGATCGTCAGGGTGTAGCCGTCCATGGTCAGTCGTTCTCCAGCTGGGCCCGGATCCGCGCCAGCGCCTGGCCGTGGATCTGGCTGACCCGCGATTCGCTGACGCCGAGGATGGCACCGATTTCCTTCAGGTTGAGTTCCTGTTCGTAGTAGAGGCTCATCATCAGCCGCTCCCGTTCTGGCAGTTCGCGGATCTTCTCCGCCACCAGCCGTTGCCGGTCCATGTTCTGCAAATGGATGCTCGGGTCGTCGTCGGGGGAGGGGATGTCGAGATAGGCGCGCCCCTCGTCGTCGAGCATTTCATCGCAGGAGAGCACGCGCGCCGTCGATGCCTCGCGGGCGATTTTCTGGTACTCGGCCAGCGGCAGCCCCATCTCGTCGGCGATCTCGCTCTCCCGCGCCTTGCGGCCGGTGCGCATCTCCACCGCGCGGATCGCGGCGCCGATCTCACGGATGTTCTGGCTCACCGAGCGGGGCGTCCAGTCGGAGGTACGTACCTCGTCGATGATCGCGCCGCGGATGCGGATGCCGGCGAAGGTCTCGAAACTGGCGCCCTTGGTGGGGTCGAACGATTTACTCGCCTGCAACAGCCCGATCATTCCCGCTTGCAACAGGTCGTCGAGCTGTACGCTGTCGGGCAGCCGCGCCTGGATGTGCAGCGCGATCTTTTTCACCAATGGTGCATGTTTGAGCAGCAGGGTCTCGGTAGTGGCTTCATTGGATGTGGGACCCGGCCGAGTGCTTGTCGTCGATGTGTAACTCATGCGTGACTCGTCTGCCGTTGTATTTTTCGTTCCGGGAAAAAGCTCAGTGTGCCGCCCAGTTCCGTCTGTGGTTCGAGCCGGCTCACGGCGTCGGCCAGGCGGCCGAACGCGCGTGCCGACGGGCTCTGGGGATAGGCCGAGGTCACCAGCCGTTGCATCCGGCCGGCGCGTTGCAGGTAGTCGTCCTCCGGGATGGCGCCGAGGTAGTTGATGTCGACGTGGAGAAACTGGTCGGCGGTCTGCAGCAGCCGTTTGTAGAGCTCGAAACCCTGATCCTCGTCGCGCACGCGGTTGGCCATCGCCTGAAAGCGTTTGATCCCGTATTGCTGGTTCAGCACCTTGATCAGGGCGTAGCCGTCGGTGAGCGAGGCGGGGTCGTCGCAGAGCACCACCAGCACCTCGCCGGCGGCCTGGCAGAAGTGGGTCACGGTGTTGTTGATGCCGGCGGCGGTGTCGATGACCAGGGTATCGATGTTCCAGGGCAACTCCGAAAAGCTGTTGATCAGGCCCAGATGCTCGGTGGCGTCGAGTTGCGCCATCCGCTGGATGCCCGACGAGGCGGGAAGGATGCGGATGCCCTCCGGGCCTTTGACGACGATGTCGCTCAGGTGGCAGTGGCCGTCGAGCACATGGGAGAGGTTGTAGTGACTCTGCAGGCCGAGCATCACATCGACGTTGGCCAGGCCCAGGTCGGCGTCCATCAGCAATACCGATTTGCCCTGTTTCGACAGGTTGGCGGCGAGGTTGGTGGCGACCGTGGTTTTGCCGGCGCCGCCCTTGCCGCTGGTGACGGCGATGACCTGTATGCTGTTGCGACTACGCATCTCTTTTTTTCCTGTTCTACTGCGTGACGGGGGTGACGCCGACCTCGGTGGCGCGCTTGCCGGGGGGAGGGGTGGGCGCCTTTTTCACCGGCGTCTGGCGGTTGACCATGGTGACGGCCTTGGCGACCAGGTGCTTGGCGGTGGCCTGGTAGAGATGGGAGTTGACGTCCAGGCCGTCGCTCCAGCAGGCCACCGGCAGCTCGCCGTCGATGACGGCGGTGAGCGCGCCGCCCAGGTTCAGCGCCTCGTCCACCTTGGTGATGATGGCGCCGGCGAGCGGCTGGTCGCGGAAGGTGGTGACCAGCTTTTCCAGTACCGATGTCTGGTTGGTGGCCGGCAGCACCAGGTAGTTGCGGATCCCGAGATCGGCCTGCATCGTCGGCATCCTCTCCGGTGCCGCCAGGTCCTCGCGGGTGAGGCTGCCGGTGTCGATCAACACCAGCGAGTTGCTGCCGACGGCCTGAATGATCTGGCGGATCTCCTGCGGCTCGCGGGCGCGCAGCACCGGCACGTCGAACAGCTCGCCATAGGCCAGCAGTTGCTCGTGGGCGCCGATGCGGTGGTTGTCGGCCGACAGCAGGATGATGTTTTCGTTGCCGTGCTTGCGGACGAACTGGCTGGTGATCTTGGCGATGGTCGTGGTCTTGCCGGCGCCGGCCGGCCCGATCATCGCCACTGCACCGCGCTGGTCGAGAATCGACTGGCCGTTGATGCGGATCTTCTTCGTCAGCAGCGCCAGCACCTCACGGGTGGCGAGCTGCGGGGTCAGTCGTTCGGCGTGGCGGATGCTGGCCACCAGCCGGGTGGCCAGCGTCGGCGCCAGCCCGATGCGGGTCAGCTGTTGCACCAGCTCGTTGCGGATCGGGCTGTGCTGCGACCACTGTCCCTGGCTGAGTGCGGAAAACTGGTTCTCCATCATCCCCCGCAGCCGCGCCAGCTCGTCGCGCATCGTGGCGATGAGTTCGCTTTCGCCGCTGCGCTCCTTTTTCGGTTCGGGTCTCTTTTTCTTCAGCGCCTTGAGGATGACGTCGCTGGTGACGACGTCGTCGGGCTTCGGCGTGGTGGCCGCCGCCTGGGGTTTCGCCTCGGCCGGCGCCGTTTCCCGATCTGGTGCTGCGGGAGGGCGGGGCTCGACGGTTGCGTCGGTGATCTCGACGGCGTCGCGGGTGTCGACGACGCCCTTGGCCGCCAGTTCCTCGTCGAAGTCCTCGGCGGCGAGAATCTCCACCCCGTCATCGACACTGCGGTTGGAAATGATCAACGCATCGGGGCCAAGGTCGTCACGCACCATGCGCAGTGCCTTGCGCGTGTCGGCGGCGAAATAGCGTTTGATTTTCATGGTTTCAATCCCTTGTGTTCCTCGACGGGCCGTTTGCCTTGGCCCGCTCGTGCCGTGTCAGCGACCGCCTCTCTCGTCAGGCGGCGTGGTCCAGCCCGTGGCTGCCGCCGATGCTGGCGACGACCCGCAGCTGCTTGTTCTCCGCGATTTCGTTGAAGGCCAGCACTTTCAGCTGCGGCATCGACGGTTTGAACATCCGTGCGATCCAGGGTCGCAGCTGCGGTGCCACCAGCAACACGCTGGGTTGCCCCGACTGCTCCTGCTTCTTCACCGCGTTGAACAGCGACTCGTGCAGCCTCGCTGAAAGTCCCGGCTCGATCACGAGACCGGCGCCGGGGTTGTTGTTCAGTGACTGGAGCAATAACTGTTCCAACTCCGGGTCCAGGGTGATGACCGGCAGATCGTCGGTCATGCCGTTGATCTGTTGTGTGATCAATCTCCGCAAAGCGACGCGGACGGCACTGGTCAGGGTGTCGGCATCTTGACTGTTGACCGATGCCTCCGCCAGCGTTTCGGCGATGGTGCGCATGTCGCGCAGCGGTATGCCGTCGGCCAGCAGGTTTTGCAGCACGCGGACGATGGTGGAGAGTGGCAGCGCCTTCGGCGTCAGGTCTTCCACCAGCTTGGGTTCGCGTTCGGCCAGCTTGTCGAGCAGTTGGCGTGCCTCCTGGTGGCCGAGCAGGTCGCCGGCGTGTTCCAGCAGCAGTTTGTTCATGTGCGTGGCGATCACGGTGCTGGCATCGACCACGGTATAGCCGAGCACCTGGGCATGGTCGCGCTGGGCCGGATCGATCCAGACCGCCTCCATGCCGAAGGCCGGATCGGTGACGGCGATGCCCTGCAGGCCCGGCTGGGCGCTGCCCGGATTGATCGCCAGCTCCTTTTCCGGGTGAATGATGCCGCGACCCTCCGGCACGCCGAGAATGGTGATCTGATATTCACCCGGTTCGAGGTCGAGGTTGTCCTTGATGTGGACCGACGGGATGAGAAAGCCGAGCGTCTCGGAGAGCTTGCGCCGCACGCCCTTGATCCGGGTCAGCACGCTACCGTCCTGGTCCTTGTCCACCAGCGGGATCAACTTGTAGCCCACCTCCAGGCCGATGGTGTCCACCGGTTTGACGTCGTCCCAGGAGAGCTCCTGCTCGCCGCTGGCCGGGAGTGGCTCCTGCGCCTGGGGCTGCTCCTCCTGCGGTGGCTTGCTCTCGCCGGGCCGTAGGTAGACGGCGGCGAAGGCGGCGATGCCGGCCAGTGTCAGGAACACCAGATTCGGCATTCCGGGGATGATGCCCAGCAGGGCCAGTATTCCGGCGGTGACCCAGAGCGGACGGGCGTCGCCGAACATCTGCGACATCATCTGGCCGCCCATGTCCTGTGAGTCGGAGACCCGCGTGACGATGATCGCGGTGGCGGTGGAGAGCAACAGCGACGGAATCTGCGCCACCAGGCCGTCGCCGATGGCCAGCAGGGTGTAGTTCTCCACCGCCGAGCCGAAGCTCAGGCCGTGCTGGCCGACGCCGATGGCCAGCCCGCCGATGATATTGATGAACAGGATCAGAATGCCGGCGATGGCATCGCCGCGAACGAATTTGCTGGCACCGTCCATGGCGCCGTAGAAGTCGGCCTCGCGGGTGATCTCCTCGCGCCGCTGCTTGGCTTGCTCCTGGGTGAGGATGCCGGCGTTGAGGTCGGCATCCACCGCCATCTGCTTGCCGGGCATGGCGTCCAGCGTGAAGCGGGCGGTGACCTCCGAGACCCGTCCCGCCCCCTTGGTGACGACGACGAAGTTGATGATGACCAGAATGGCGAACACCACCAGCCCGACGGCATAGTTGCCGCCGACGACGAAGCTGCCGAATGCCTCGATGACGTCGCCGGCCGCGGCGGTGCCGCTGTGACCCTCCAGCAGCACGATCCGGGTCGAGGCGATGTTCAGCGCCAGCCGCAGCAGCGTCGCCACCAGCAGAATCGTCGGAAACGCCGAGAAATCCAGTGGCCGCAGCGCATAGATCGCCGCCATCAACACCACCAGCGACAGCGCGATGTTGAAGGTGAAGAAGAGATCGAGCAGCAGCGGCGGCATCGGCATCGTCATCATCGCCAGCATCATGATGACCAGCAGTGGCGCCGACAGCCCGCCGCGGACGAAGGTGAGGGTCGATTTTGGCGTCATGGTATTCATCAGCGTTCAAATCTCGTGTTCTTGCGATCGAGGTTGGCGAATTCCTCGGGAATCTCCAGATCCCGGGGTTCTTGCATTTGCGCGCCCATCTGATCGTTGAGCCGGTAGACGTAGGCAAGCACCTTGGCCACCGCGACGAACAGCCCGGTGGGGATGTGCTGGCCGATCTCGGTGGAGTAGTAGAGCGCCCGTGTCAGTGGCGGGGCAGAAAACAGCGGCACGTTGTGCTGTTCGGCCACCTCGCGAATGCGGAAGGCGAGCTCGTCGGTGCCCTTGGCGACTACCACCGGCGAGTCGTCCTCGCCGTCGCGGTAGCGGATCGCGACCGAGAAGTGGGTCGGGTTGATCAGTACCACGTTGGCGGTGGGCACGTCGTCGAGCATCCGCCGTTGCGCCATCTCCCGCTGCATCGCCTTGACTTTGGCCTTGAGCTCCGGGTTGCCGTCGGTCTGTTTGAATTCGTCCTTCAGCTCCTGCCGGGTCATGCGCAATTTCTTCTGGTGGGAGTAGAGCTGCCACGGCACGTCGATGGCGGCCACCAGCAGCAGGATGGTCGAGAAGGCGAGAAAGACCCAGAGCATCATCTTGCCGCCATGGATGATCCCCTGGTTCACCGGCTCGGCGCTGAGAGCGAGAAAATCGTCCGACAATCCCCACAGCAGCGTGGCGCCGACGGCGCCGATCAATCCCACCTTGGCCAGTGACTTGACCAGCTCGATCAGCGCGTGCTGGCCGAACATCCGTTTGAAGCCGGCCAGCGGGTTCAGCTTGCTGAATTTCGGCTTGGCCGCCGACAGGGTGAAATTCCAGCCACCCATCACCAGCGGGCCGAGGAAGGCCGAGACCAGCGTGATCAGCAGAAACGGGGCGATGAACAGCAATCCTTGCTGGAAATTGGTCTTCAGCATTTCGAGCATGGCGTTGCCGTCGAGGACGACCTCCCGTTCGAGTCGCAGGTCGGCCAGCATCAGCAGCCGCAGCTCGTTGCCGAGATAGCCGCCGATCAGGAAGAAGCTGAGCGCGGCGATGATCAGCATCAGCGTCGTGTTCAGCTCGCGGGAGCGGGCGATCTGGCCCTTCTTTCTGGCGTCGGCCAGTTTTTTCGGCGTTGGTTTCTCCGTGCGGTCCTGGCCGCTGTCCGCTTCCGCCATCAGGGCACCTGCAGATAGCCGCGCATGCTGACGAAAGCCTCGTCCATCAGCCGCTCAAAAGTGGGGGTCAGCACCGGCAGCGTCACCAGCAGGATCACCAGGCCGACGAACAGCGTCAGCGGCAGGCCGACCGAGAAGATGTTCATCTGCGGCGACACCCGGGTCATGACGCCGAGCAGGATGTTGATGCTCAACAGCGTCATCATCGCCGGCAGCGCCAGGGAGATGGCCGCCATGAAGATCACGCTGGAGGCCTCGATGACCAGTTGCAGCCCTTCCGGCCCCGGCCCGTGGGGACCGATGGGCAGGTAGGTGAAGCTGACGCCGATCAGCTCGATCAGCGCCAGATGGCCGTCGAAGACCAGAAACAGCAGACTCGCCAGTGTGGTGAGGAACTGCCCGACCACCGGCACCGAGGTGCCGTTCTGCGGATCGGTCATCATCGCCATCGCCAGGCCCATGCTGGTGGAGATGCTCATGCCGGCCAGCGTCACTGCGCCGAAGATGAATTGCAGCAGCAGCCCGAGGCCGATGCCGATCAGCAGCTGCTGGGCGGTGATCAGCACGCCGTCGGCGGACCACGGCGTCACCGCCGGCGCCGGATCCAGCGTCGGCGCGATCACCAGCGTGATCATCATCGCGGCGGCCATGCGGATACGCATCGGCACATAGCGCGCGCCGATCACCGGGGTGAGGATGAAGATCGACGAGATCCGCACCAACGGCCAGAAGAAACCGCCGACCCAGCTGGTGACCTCCGCCGTCGTCAGAATGGCCGGTGTCATCCGATGACCTGTGGAATGTCGGTGAACAGGCGCTGGGTATAGGTCGTCAGCATGCCCAGCATCCAGTGGCCGGTGGCGAAGATCACCACCACCAGCACCAGCAGTTTGGGAATGAAGCTCAGCGTCATTTCGTTGATCGAAGTGGCGGCCTGGAACATGCCGACCAGCAGGCCGATGGCCAGCGCCGCGCCGAGCATCGGCGCGCACAGCAGTACGGTGAGCATCAGTGCGTCCTGGCCAATCGTCATCACGGTTTCCGGCGTCATCGTGGTTCTCCCGGTGGATCGGTCTATGTGGTGTAGAAGCTGCCGGCCAGGGTGCCGAGGATCAGCGCCCAGCCATCCACCAGCACGAACAGCATCAATTTGAACGGCAGCGAAATCATCATCGGCGAGAGCATCATCATCCCCATCGACATCAGCACGCTGGCGACCACCAGATCGATGATGAGAAACGGGATGAACAGCAGAAAGCCAATCTGGAACGCCGTCTTCAGCTCGCTGGTGATGAACGACGGCACCAGCACCGAGAACGGCACCTGCTCCGGCGAGTCGAGCTGGTCGGTGCCGGAGAGGTTGAGGAACAGCGCCAGGTCGGTCTCCCGTGTCTGGTTGAGCATGAAGTCCATCAGCGGGCGCTTGCCGGCCTCCAGGGCCTCGGTGGCGGTGATTCGGTCGTCCATGTAGGGCGCGATGGCCTCGTCGTAGACCTTGGAGAAGACCGGCTGCATGACGAACAGGGTCAGAAACAGCGCCAGCCCGAGCAGGATCTGGTTCGACGGCGTCTGCTGCGTGCCCAGCGCCATGCGCAGAATCGCCAGCGAGATGACGATGCGGGTGAAGGACGTCATCATCATCAGCGCCGACGGCAGCAGCGCCAGGCCGGTCATCAGCGCCAGCGCCTGCAGCGTCAGCGTGTAGGTTTCGCCATCGCCGCCGCTTTCGATGCTCAGTGCCGGCACGCCCGGCGCGGCCAGCAGCGTGCCGGCCGGCAACAGCGTCAGGGCGAGGGCGGCCATCCATTGGCCGATGTTGCGAAAATCCGTTTTCATCGTGGTGTCGCGTTCCAGTTGCGATGGTGAGACCGCCGGTGGCGGCCGGCGGTCATGCCGGGGGCTGCTGGCCGCCGAGGTTCTTCTCCAGCTCGCGGGCGAAGGCTTCCTGCCGTTCGGCGCGCTCGGCGGGCACCACGTGCAGTGTGTCGATCCGTTCCTGGGTGACGCCGACCAGCACCTGGTCGCCGCAGACCTCCAGCAGCAGCACCCGTTCGCGGTTGCCCACCGACAGCGTGGCCTTCACCTTGAGCCGTTCCATGCCATCCTTCGATACCGTGCCGACCCCCATGTTGCGCATGATCCAGGCCATGGCGACGAACAGTGCGATGACGGCGGCCAGGCCGACGCCCAGTTTCAGCAGATAGGCGGCGTCGATGATCTCGCTGCTGCCGAGCGGGGCTTTCTCGGCGGCGCCGGCCAGCGTCGGCAGCAGCAGGGGCAGGGGAGTGATCCATTTCATCGGGGTAGGCTCAGCGCAGTTTCTTGACCCGTTCCATCGGGCTGATGACGTCGGTCAGGCGCACGCCGAAGCGGTCGTCGACGACCACCGCTTCGCCCTTGGCGACGAGGGTGCCGTTGACGAGGATGTCCAGTGGCTCGTCGGCCATCTTCTGTAGTTCCACCACCGAGCCGCTCTTGAGTTGCAGCAGATCGCGAATGCTCATCCGCGTGCGCCCCAGCTCCATCGACAGCGTCACCGGAATGTCGAGGACGATGTCGATGTTGTGGGCCTGTCCCTCGTCGCCGAGGTTGGTGGCCATCTGCGCGGTGGTGGCGTCGTTGGTCGTCTGTGTTGCGGTATTGGTTTCGCTCATGGTGTCGTCTCTACTTATTGATAGCTGTTGTCGGCCTCGACCAGGCGCGCCGAGATCATGCCGCCGGTGGCGCCGATCGTGGCCTCGAACAGCGGAATGTTCTCGGCGAAGAAGCGGGCCCGGTTGCCCTTGCCCAGCGGGATGAAATCCCCCTCCTTGAGGTTGAGCAGTTCACCCAGCGACAGCTCGGTCTCGGCGATGACGCCCTGCAGTTCCACCGGCGCGTCGATCACCATCTCGGTGAAGCGTTGGGCCCAGTCGTTGTCGGGATCGTCCGGCTTGTCCAGCGCGGCGGTGAGCGCGCCGCGGGCCGGTTCGATCGACGCATAGGGAATGGCCAGGTGCAGCTCGCCGCTGCCGTGGGTCAGCGTCAGTTTGAACTTGGTCACCAGCATCACTTCCGCCGGATTGGCCGGACTGGTGATCTCGGTGGAGAGTTCACTGCGCACATATTCCGGCTGTACCGGAAAGGTCGGTGCCCAGGCCTCGCCGATGGTCTCCAGCGTGGTCGCCAGCACGCGCTCGACGATCCGCTGCTCGGTCGGCGTGAAGTGGCGTCGCAGCGTCTTCTTGCCCTGGTGCCCGGAACCGCCGAAAAAGCAGTCCACGAGGGTGAAGACCAGGCCGCCATCGATCGCGACGATCGACGAGGCCGGCAGCGGATGCAGCTTGATCCGGCTGATGCTGACCGAGGCCGGCAGTGAGTGGGTGTACTCCTGAAATTTGTAGGCGGAGAACTCCTCCACCGTCACCTCCACCGGCTGATGCAGCAGCATCGACAGACTGGGCGCCAGCGTGGTGGCGATGCGGTCGTTGATGACGACCATCATCGGCAGCCGTGCCTTGAGCTTGTGGGCCGGGTGGGCGAAGTCGTACTTCACCGCCTTGCCCGGCTCGCGCTCCTCCATCGTCTCGACGGCCAGATCGCCTTCGGAGACACCCTTGAGCAGGGCATCCATCTCGTCCTGGCTGATCAGCTCATCGACCGGCTCGCCATTGGCGGGGACGCCATCGTCCTTGGGCGCCGCCTGCCCGCCCGCTGCCTCCTCGTCGGATGCGGACGCTGCCGCTTCCTCGCCGGCCGGGGTCTCTTCCTTTTCTTTTTCTTCGGTTTCCGGCTGAACGTCTTTTTCGTTTTCGGATTCAGACATAATGGTTGTCCCGTTGGCGGCACATCATCGAATGTGTGGTCGTGGCGCCTGGCGCGCCACGACGGCCGTTGGCTTCAATGCCTACTGCATGACGAACTTGGTGAAGAAAATCTCGTCGATGCCTTCGGAGCCGAAACGCTCCTTCATGATCTCCTGCACGGTCTCCAGCGCCTGCTCGCGCAGTTTCTCCTTGCCCTCGTTGGTTTGCAGATCCTTGATCTCCTGGGCGTTGAGCAGCATCAGCAGATTGTTGCGAATCACCGGCATGTGCTGTTCGAACGCGGCGGCGGCCTCGGCGTCGGTGGTCGAGGCGGACATGTCGATCTGCAACATATTGGGCCGCTTGCGCGTCGCCAGTGTCACGATGAACGGCTTCATCTTGATGTACTGGGCTTTCTTGTAGGGATTCTCCGGTGCCGGCGGTGGTGCTTCTGCCACCGCCTGGGCGGGCTGGCTGCCGCCGCCGAGCAGAACGAATGAGAGGCCCACCGAAGCGCCGACCAGTGCCAGTGCGGCGCCACCCATCATCAGATATTTCTTCATCTCATCTTTCCTTGAACATTGGGTTTGCGAAATCGTCTGCCTCTATCCAAGCAATCGTCATGCCATGTTGCTTTAGGCAGCCTGTCGCCAAAATCGACCGCATGGGCCGCGCGGCTGTGATGGGGATCGTTCGGGCGCCGGGAAATTGACTGGGGCGGGGGAGGGGGCGGGACGGGATGGCGGTTTTCTGGCGGCCGTCGATCCAGGGCCCGTGTAAGCGCGATGGTGAAGAAAACCATCCGGCTCGGGTGGCACGAGGTCACCCGATGGCAAGTACGGTAACGAGGTTGCCGGCGGATTTCCGAATCGGCGGAACCGCTGTGTGGGTTCCGCCGTCCGGCCCCCGGTCGTGAGGAGATGTCAGGCGAAGGTGTCCAGCAGCGAAACGCTTCCGCTCATCAGGTTGGCGGCCGAGGTGGCGGGGACGATCTCGACCGCGTCGTCGCCGTCTTCGGCCGGCGTGGCCCGCGGGACGGCATCGCCCTCCTGGGTGGCCTCGTGATGTCCACCCCGCTGTTCACCGCCCGGCTGTCCCATGCCGATGTGGGCATTGGAGAAGCCCTGCTCCGCCAGTTCGGCACGGAGCCGGGGCAGGGCCGCTTCGAGGGTGTCGCGGGTGATCTGGTGGGTGGCGTTGATCTGCAGCGTCAGTTGGTCCTTCTGCATCGTCAGGTCGATCCGTACCGGCCCCAGTTCGGCGGGGTTGATGCGAATCTGTGCCGACTTGATGTTGTTGGCGCTCATCCAGTGGATGTTCTGGCCGAACGACTGTTCCCACCCTTTTTCGGTGAAGTTGAGGGCATGGGGGGTGTTCTGCATTGGGGCGTGTTGCGATGGGGCGGGTGCGTGGGCGCGGTCGAGTCGCGTGTTGAGCGCCGCGATGTCGATGGTGTCCGAGCGGCCGTTGCTGCCATCGTTGGCGCGCGCCGTCGTGTTGTCGGCATAGGCCTGGATCTGGCGCAGCTCGGCCAGCCGCTCGCTGTTGAGCGTGCCGGAGGAGGTGGCGGGCACCACGTCGGCGCCATCGCCGGTGGCTTCCGCCTCGACCACCGGCGGTTGCTCGCTCTTGACGGCGTCACGGACGGCGGCTTGCAGGGTGCCGCTGCTGGTGGCCGGTACCACGCCCGGGTCGGCCGGCTGGCCCGTCGCTGCGGTGGCCGTCGTGGTGGTCACGCCCGAGGTGGCCGGTCGGGGTGTCGCGGCGTCGTCCGCCACGGCCGCTTCCGTGGCCAGCGGTTGGCTGAAGGGGCGGGTGTCCAGGGCCGCCACCTCGACGCGAGCGGCACCGGTCTGCACGATCTCGTCGGCATAGTCCCCGGTGGCCAGCTGGGTCAGCTCGTCGATGCCGATCGGGGCCTGCTCGACACTCTGGGTCGTTGAAGTGTTCACCGTGGTGCCGATATCGGGCTCGATCAGCACGGGCTCGGCGAGGTCTTCATCGGTGAGGGTATGAACCTCCAGTGCATCGCTGCTGTAGAGCGCGCTCACTGGATAGGCCTCGCCCTGAAAACCGGGTGTCTCGACGAAGATCGGCTGTGCTTCGGCCTCGTCGGTCGCCGCCTCTTCATTGGGTGGGGTGACGAAGGTCGGCTCCCACTCGTCGTCGGCCCTTGTGGTGTCGTTCACATCCGCCGGCTGCGTGGGCGCGTCGTTGCCGCCCGCCTGCAGATCGCTGCCCTTGCCCGGGGCCGTGTCGGCCGGGAGGCTGCGTTGATCGACGAAGATTTCGTGGAAGCCGCCGCCGGCGCCGCCGGGGGGGGTGACGAAGATCTGTGACGTGCCTTCCGGCGGAATGGTGTTGGCCGAGAAAACCGGATTTTCCATGAGTGTCCGTCCTTGGATTCGAATGGTTTCCGGGATGAAAGTCCTTTTTCGTCCCGCTGATGTCTCTGGATCGTCTGTCGCAATATCGATGCCAGTCTGGTGACGATGCCGTGACCGGGCTCTCGCCTCAGCTGTTGCCTACGCGATGGCAGCGGTTGTCCTGCTCGATCTGTTCGGCACGCTCGGTTTTCTTTCGGAGCGCGGCCATTTTCCGGTCGAGCAGATTCTCCAGGGCGTCGCGCCGGTTGCGGGCGTGATGCCAGTCCTGTTCCCGCAGCGAGGTCAGCGAACGGATGTCGTCGGCCTTTTCGTTCTGGGCGGCAATGGCCATGTCGAGCTGGGAGATGAATTTCTGCCGGTTGATCAGCTGCGAGATATTGAGGCTTGCGCCGTTGGAGAGGTCGCCATGATATTCGTCGCGATAGGTCTTGAGTTGCGACAGTTGCCGCTCCGCCTGCTGCTGGAGCCGCAGTGCCTGGGCGAGCTGCTGCTCTTTTTCCTGCTGCTGGCGAATGGCGATGCCGAGAATGGGTTTCAGTCGCTGCGGTGATTTCATGGCGTGTTGGAACTCCCTCCCGTGCGGTCTCTGCGATGCGCCACAGCGTCGCACAGTGGCGGCGGATTTTCCCGGTAGCAGTTCAGCTCTGGGGTGTCGCCGCTGGTGCGACGGCCATTTCGAGATGCCGTAGACTTTCGCCGAAGGTGACGGCCTCGTCGGGTGCCTGGCGCAGAAATTGGGTGAGTTTCGGGAATTGCGCGATGGCTTCGTCGAGCCGGGGGTTGCTGCCCGGCTGGTAGATGCCCATGTTGATGAGATCCCGGTTCTCCTGATAGAGGCTGTAGGTGGCGCGGAAGGTCTGTGCCGCCTTTTTCTGCTCCGGCGTGGCGATGGTGTTCATCAGCCGGGAGACCGATGCCTCGATGTCGATGGCGGGGTAGTGGCCCGATTCGGCCAGCGACCGCGACAGGACGATGTGACCGTCGAGCACGGCGCGGGCGGCGTCCACCACCGGGTCGTTCTGGTCGTCGCCCTCGGCCAGCACGGTGTAGATGGCGGTGATGGAGCCTCCGTGGTCGTCGCTGCGGCCGGCACGTTCGACCAGTTGGGGCAGTTTGGCGAACACCGACGGGGGATAGCCCTTGGTGGCGGGTGGCTCGCCGATGGCGAGTGCGATCTCCCGCTGCGCCTGGGCAAAGCGGGTCAGCGAGTCCACCAGCAGCAGCACGTCCTGGCCCTGGTCGCGGAAATACTCGGCGATCGAGGTGGCGACCATGGCGCCGTGCAGCCGCTGCAGCGGCGGGTTGTCGGCGGGGACGGCGACGACGACGGCCTTCTCCAGCCCGTCGGGGCCGAGAATGTCGCGGACGAATTCGTTGACCTCGCGGCCCCGTTCCCCGATCAGCCCGACCACGGTGACGTCGGCGGCGGTGTTGCGGGTCATCATCCCCAGCAGCACGCTCTTGCCGACGCCGCTGCCGGCGAACAGCCCCATGCGCTGGCCGCGGCCGATGGTGAGCAGGCCGTTGATGGCGCGCACGCCCACGTCCAGCGGTTCGTGGATCGGCGTGCGGGCCAGCGGGTTGATCGGTTTGGCGGTCAATGGCTGCCAGCGCGACATGCGGATCGGCCCCTTGCCGTCCAGTGGATGGCCGTGGGCGTCGATCACCCGGCCGAGCAATTGCGGCCCGACCGGAATCTCCAGTTTCTGCCGGCTCGGCGTCACCAGTGCGCCGGGGGTGATGCCGTGGGTATCGCCGGTGGGCATCAGATAGGTCTTGTCGCTGGAAAATCCCACCACCTCGCACTCCACCGGCGCGGCGTCCGGGGATTCGACCAGGCAGCGAGCGCCAACGGCGGCGCGCAGCCCGACCGCTTCCAGTGTGAGGCCGGCCATCCGCTCCAGTTGGCCCTTGACCACCGGTGTCGTCGGCGGCAGGTGCTCGCGCCAGTGGCGCAGGCGTTCGGCCCAGTCGCCCCGTTCGCCGTTCATCGTTTCACCCTGCCGGTCGGCGGATCGTCGTTGCGGTGGCCGCCGAGCATTTCGACGGCGAGGCGGGAGATCAGCGCATCGACGCTGGCATCGACGAAGGAGGTGTCGGTGTGGATCTTGCAATCGCCCTGTTTCAGCGCCGGGTCGTCGATGATCTGCCAGTGCTGGTCGTGGTCGCTGTCGCTGAGCATCTCCCGCAGCACCCGCGCATCGTCGGGGCAGAGGTGGATCACGATCTTCTGTGTATTGCTCGGGAGCTGCTTGATCGCTTCGCGGATCAGCCCCATCAGGTGTTTCGGGTCGAGGGTGATCTCGCGGCGCAGGATCTGCCGGGCCACCGCCAGCGCCAGCTCCAGCAACTCGCTCTCCACCTGGCGGTCGATCTGGGCCACCGGGTTGGCGATGAAGGCGAGGCTGGCCTCCAGCTTTTCCCGCAGTTGCGCGATCTCGCCCCGTGCCGCCTGCTGACCCTCCTCGTAGCCTTCGCGAAAGCCTTCCCGCTGGGCGGCTTCGCGGATGGCCAGCGTGTCCACGTCGCGTTCGATGGCATGGCGGGTGGCGGCGACGAAGCCCTCCTCGGCCGGTGCGGGGGCGTCGAGGGCCGGTGGATTCCAGCGCTGGCCGCTGGCCGCCCTGTCGCCGCGGATCACCTTGGACACCGTCTATCTCCCCATGCGCCGGCGGTGCCGGCGAAGCGCGGAGCACAGCGGCAGCGCGGCGCGTGGCGCCGGTGGGCGATGGGCCGGGGCAGGGCGTTGGCCCGGCACGGCCGGTGCCGGGGCGGCGTGGTGCCGCATTGCCGGAAGTCGTTCAGACATATTCGTCGTCCTTGTTGCCGAGTGCGATCTGGCCTTCCTCGGCCAGCCGTTGGGCCATCGCCATGATGTCCTTCTGTACCTCCTCCACCTCGCGCAGCCGGATCGGCCCCATCGCTTCGAGATCGTCGCGCATCATTTCCGCCGCGTTCTTCGAGACGTTGCGGAACACCTTTTGCTGGATCTCCTGCGAGGTGCCCTTGAGGGCGCGGACGATCTTCTCCTGCGGAATCTCCCGCAGCAGCAGCTGCATGCCCCGGTCGTCCAGTGCCAGCAGGTTTTCGAAGACGAACATGTTTTCCTGGATCTTCTCGCTCATGTCGTCGTTGTATTCCTTCAGCGCCTCGAACACGCGGGTTTCGGTGGCCGAGGAGACGGCATTGAGTATCTCCGCCGCCACCTTGATGCCGCCGAGGCCGGAGACGATCACCTCGGGCTCCTCCTGGAACCGCCGCTGCATCACTTCGTTGAGCTCCTCGATGGCGGCGGGGTGCACCGAGTCCAGTTTGGCGACGCGGACCATGACGTCGGTCTGCACGTCGGGCGGCAGCAGATCGAGCACCTGGCCGGCCTTGCTGTGGCTGACGTGGGCAAGCACGATGGCGATGATCTGTGGATGTTCGTCGCGGATGATGTTGGCGATGGCGCGTGGATCCATCCAGTTGAGGGTGTCGAGCCCGCGCGGCTGGCCGTCGGCCTGGATCTGCGCCATGACGTTGTTGGCCTTCTCCCGTCCCATCGCCTGCACCAGCGCCTTGTAGAGAAATTCGTCGGTGCCGATGGAGAGCGACGACTGTTCGCCGAGATTCTCCATGAAGCGGTCGAGCACGCCGCGGATCTCGCGCTGGGTGACGCTCTTGAGCGACGTCATCGCGGTGCCGAGGGCCTGGACCTCGTCCGGCTCCATGTGCTTGAGCACCTGGGCGGCGTCCTCCTCGCCGAGCGCCATCAGCAGGATGGCGGCGCGGCCGGGACCGTCCAGGTTGTCCAGCGGATCGGCGCCGCCGTTCGGTGTGCCGGGCATGTTGTCAGGCATTGTTGGCTACCCAGTCCTTGATCAGTTTGGCGACACGCTTGGGGTCTTCGTTGGCCAGGCCGCGTGCCAGATTCAGCACATCGCCATAGGCGTGGGGCGGGGCGCCGAGCTGGGGCGCCGGTGATTTGCCGCTGCCCGAGAGCGACACCGTGTCGTCCGCGAGGTCGGTGGCGGCGCTGGCCGTGACGCCGTCGGCGTCGTCGTCCGGCGCGTCGAGCTTGCGCGGCTCGGGACGCAGGTTGCGCACGGCGGGGCGGGCCACCAGCAGCACCAGCAGAATCATGCCGATGCCGATCAGAACCTGCTTGAGCATGGTCCAGACCCAGGGCTGCTCCCAGATCGGTGGGCCGTCCACCGGCTCCAGCGCCTCGACCGGCTGGAACGACTGGTTGAATACCGCCACGCTGTCGCCGCGCCGTTCGTCGTATCCGACGGCTTTCTTGACGATGTCGGTGAGCATCGTCAACTCCTCCTCGCTCAGCGGCACCTTGACGGTCTCGCCGGCTTCGTTGACGCTGGTCTTGTGATCGACCAGCACCGCCACCGAGAGGCGCTTGAGCTGGCCGACGCTCTCCTTCTCGTGGCTGATGGTGCGGTCCAGCTCGTAGTTGCGCGTCGCCTGGGTGCTGACCGAGGTGGGTTCCCCGCCCTTGTCGTCGCCCTTGGCGTTGGCGTCGGTGGTGCCGGCGCCCGGCGGCTGGTTGGAGAGGGCGCCCGGGATGCCGACGGGGGTGGCGCCGCCACGCTGCTGGCTCTCCTGCGTCTGTTCGGAGCGGACTTTCTTCGCCGGATCGCCGTCATAGGATTCGCGGGTCTTCTCGGTGTAGGTGAAGTCCACCTCGGCGTTGACCTTGGCGCGCACCTTGCCGGCGCCGAGGATCGGTGTCAGCAGCTCTTCGATGCGACGGGCATAGCTGGATTCCAGTTTCTGCTTGTAGTCCAGCTGCTTGCGCGCGGCACCGAGTCCGTCGCCACCGCTGCCGTCGGAGAGCAGGCGGCCCCACTGGTCGACGATGGTGACCTGGCTCGACTCCATGTAGGGGACGCTGGAGGCAACCAGGTGAATGATGGCGGCCACCTGTTCGTCCTCGAGGCTGCGGCCCGGCATCAGCTTGACCATCACCGAGGCCGAGGGCTTGGCGCGGTTGCGGATGAAGACCGACTGCTTGGGAATGGCCAGATGCACCCGCGCGGTGTCGATGTTGTTCATTGCCGAGATGGTGCGTGACAGTTCGGTCTCCATCGCGTGGTGGTAGCGCGCGTTCTCGATGAAGCGGCTGGTGCCGAGGCTCTGGTCCTTCTGCAGCATCTCGATGCCGACGTCGTTGCCGGCGCCGATGCCGCTGGCGGCCAGCTTCAGCCGCAGCCGGTCGAGCTGGTCGGCCGGTACCAGGATCATCCCGGTGCCGCGCTGGATCTCGAACGGTATCTGCTCGGCGCGCAGCAGGTCGGTGACGGTGATGGCGTCCTGCTGCGTCAACTGGCTGGCGATCGGCACCATGGCCGGTTTCATCGCCCACAACAGCATGGCGACGCCGATGGTGGCGACGCCGGCCAGCGCCAGTAGCGAGCTGAGATGGCGGTACCATGCGCCGCTGGCGAGGAACGCCTTGAACTGGTCGCCCGGCGACAGCGGCGTGGTCTCGGCGCCGGCGGCGGCATTCGTGTTGGATTGGTTCATTGAATTGGTCTTCCGTTGGCGATCGGCGGTTCAGGGTTCGCGCTTGCGCGACGGCATCGTCAGAGCGGCATGCTCATGATGTCGTGATAGGCCTTGAGCAGATTCTTTCGCACCTGCACCAGCGCCTCGAACGCGATGGTCGCTTTCTGTTTCTCCACCATCACCTGGGCCAGATCGACATCGGGATCCTCCAGCTCGAAGCGCTTGGCCAGCTTGGCGGCCGCCTTTTGCCGTTCGTTCACCTCGCGGATCGACTGCTTCAGCAGCAGGCCGAATTCGCCGCCTTTCTCGTTGCCGGTGGGCAGCGCCGGCATCTTGGCCTGGTTGGCCAGTTCCCTCAGCTGGGCCAGAATCTGACTGGTGTTGATTGCGTCCATTGCAAATCTCCCCGAATGTGTTGCAGATGTGGCGGCCTCGCCACGCGGTATCAGGCGCCGGGCAGCTGGATGCCGCGCTCGCGCATCTTGGCCAGCTTGTAGCGCAGCGTGCGTGGGCTGATGCCCAGCTGCTCGGCCGCCTTCTTGCGGCTGCCGTTGCCGTTCTGCAGTGCCTTGAGAATGAGATCGAACTCGTGCGACTTCATGTCGGAGACGAGCTTGTTCTTCTCCTCCACCTGTACCGTTGGCGTGGTGTCGTCGTGGAACAGCCCGGCCGACTCGAAGTGCAGATCCTCCGGGCGGATCTCGACGCCGTTGCACAGCACCAGCGCGCGCTGGATCACGTTGCCCAGCTCCCGCACGTTGCCCGGCCATTCGTACTGCTCCAGCAGTTCGCAGGCCTCGTGGGCGAGGGCGGGTTCACGCTGGCCGACCATGGTGTGCAGATGGATCATCTGCCGCGCCAGCGGGATGATGTCGGCCTTGCGTTGCCGCAGCGGGGCGATCTGCATCGGAAAGACGTTGAGCCGGTAGAACAGATCCTCGCGGAAGTTGCCGGCCTTGACCTCCTCGGCCAGCTTGCGGTTGGTGGTGGCCAGCACCCGGACGTCGAGCGGTATGGTGGTGCGACCGCCGAGCCGTTCCACCTCGCGCTCCTGCAGTACCCGCAGCAGTTTGGCCTGCAATGCCAGGTCCATCTCTGAGATCTCGTCCAGCAGCAGCGTGCCCCCCTGGGCCATCTCGAACTTGCCGGGGTTGGACTGGATGGCGCCGGTGAAGGCCCCTTTCTCATGGCCGAACAGTACCGCTTCGAGCATGTTCTCGGGAATGGCGGCGCAGTTGATGGCGACGAAGGGCTGCTCGCGGCGGGGGGAGTGTTGGTGAATGTAGCGCGCCAGCACCTCCTTGCCGGTGCCGCTCTCGCCGCTGATCAGCACCGATACCTCGTTGGCCGCCACCTTGCGCGCCAGGCGCAACAGCTCCACCGAGGCGGGATCCTCGGCAATGATGCCGTCGGTGGCGGGTTTGGTCTCGACATCGCGGGTGACGCGCGCCACCAGGTCGAGCAGGAATTCGGTGTCGATCGGCTTGACCAGATAGTCGGCGGCGCCTTCGCGCATCGCGCTGACGGCGCGTTCGACGGTGCCGAAATCGGTCATCAGCACCACCGGCAGGTCGGGGAACAGGTTGCGTGCCAACTGCAGCAATTCGCGGCCGCCGACCGGTGTCATCGACTCTTCGCAGATGAGCAGGTCGTAGTCCTTCTGTTCCAGGCGAGTGATCGCCATGCTGCTGTCGCCGAGGGTGTCGACCTGGTGCTGGTAGGAGGCGAGGGTATCGGCCAGCGCCTTGACGTACAGCTTTTGCTCTCCAACGATGAGAATGCGTCTTTGCGACATGTGTCTACTGCTCCCTTAGTTCGTGGTCTTCCGCGATCCGGCGGAAGTGTGTTGTTTCGCGTGGGGGTTGTGGGGTGATGCCGCGCCGTCAGGCCTCGGTCATCGCTTCCTCGCGTTCGAGGTTGTACTTGCGCATTTTCTCCACCAGCGTGGTGCGGCGCAGATTGAGCAATTTGGCGGCCCGGGCCACGACGCCGTCCGAAATGGTCAGCGCCTGGCGGATGCAGTCCTGTTCGATCTCGCTCAGATGTTGCTTCAGGTCGAAACCGCCGAGTGCGAGGTTGACGGGTGGCTTGTAGAGCGGACTGGCAGACGCGGCTGGCGCGACCGGCTCCGGCTCGATGTCGGCCGCCTCCAGATAGCGTTGCGGCAGATCGATTGGCATCACTTCCTTGCCGGGGTAGAGGATCCGCAACCGCTCGATCAGATTGGCCAGCTCGCGTACATTGCCGGGCCAGCTGTACCGCATCAGCACCTCGTAGGTGCTGGGGTGCAGCGAAAACTTGCCGCGTTCGTTGGCCAGGCGGCGGATCATCGACTCGGCCAGCGCCGGAATGTCCTCCTTGCGGTCGCGCAGCGGCGGCATCTCGATGGGGAAGACATTGAGGCGGTAGTAGAGATCCTCGCGGAACCGTCCGTCGGCGATGGCCTGTTCCAGATTGTTGTGGGTGGCGGCGATGATGCGCACGTCGGCCACCTGGCTCTTGTTGCTGCCGATGCGTTCGAAGGTCTTTTCCTGCAATACCCGCAGCAGCTTGACCTGCATGTTGAAATCCATGTCGCCGATCTCGTCGAGAAACAGCGTGCCGCCCTCCGCCATTTCGAAACGGCCGATCCGGGCCGAGATGGCGCCGGTGAAGGCCCCTTTTTCATGACCGAAGAGTTCGCTTTCGAGCAGATCCTTCGGAATGGCGCCGCAGTTGACCGGGATGAATGGCTTGTCGGCGCGCTCCGACAGGCGGTGGATGGCGCGAGCCACCAGCTCCTTGCCGGTGCCGGACTCGCCCAGAATGAGAACGCTGGCGTCGGTGGGCGCCACTTTGCCGATCAGGCTCTTGATCTGGTTGATCGGTGCACTGCTGCCCTCCAGCGATTGCAGCGTTTGCCGCTTGCGCCTAGCCATTTTACTGTCGTCGGCGTTGAGGCCGGCCGCTTCCAGCTCGGCACGCAATTGCCGGAAACTGCAAGTCAGCGGCAGATGGGCGACAAACCCTTCCGGCAGATTTTCGGGGGTGGCAATCTGGCTGTCGCCGTAGGTGAACAACAGCGAAGGCCTGAGTTGCCGGATCAGCGGCAGCCGCTGGAGTTTGTCGTGGAAACTGGGCAGATCCCTGCACACCAGCGCATAGGCGGAGAAAGAGACCTGCTGGGCAAGAATGTTCCGCGCCCCGTCGATGTCGGTCGTGCTCGGGATGATCTCGAGAAATTCCATCATCGATGCAACCTTGACGTTGCTTTGATGGTGATCTCCGATAATGAGTACGCTGTGTTGCGTCATATTGGGTTTCGTCCTTGCGCTGGTGCAGCTGAATAATTCCGTTTATTTCAGTGTGACCGCGTTAACAGGGTAAGAAATTACCGCTTGCCGCCTTGTGCGGAAATGTTGTAGCGGAAGCAAACTGCCGTTTGCCGACCACGGGAGGAATAGTAGTTGCTGGGTTGCCGCCACGGGAATGACCAGGTTCGCGTTTTGTCTGTCATCCGTCAATTATTCAACGCCGTTTGCACGGGCCAATTGGGCGCGGTTTTGGGTATAGCCGGAAAACCGACGCCAAGGATATGATTTTTCAGGAAAATGTATATTGTTGTAAGTTTGTGGGGGATTGCCCGATGGCAGTGGGAGAAGGGGATGCCATAGAGAAGGCGGTGACGCCACGAGGGTGGGCGAATCCTCGGAAAGGGGGGGAGTGGGGTCGTCAGTCCCCGAATGGGGATGAATGGATTCAGCCGAGGTCGGCGTACATCGCGGCGCCGTTGTGGCGGTGGCAGCGTTGCAGGGCGGCCTGGCGTTCGGCTTCGGCCCGGCCCCGGCGGATCAGTTCGAGAATCTGCCGGTCCAGTTGCAGGATATTTTCGATCTTGGCGCGCAGGCTGGGGGTGAGCTGGTGCTCCTCGGGATCGGCCAGTGCGTCGAGCAGGTGGACACGTCGGCGGTCGAGGGAGGCCACGGTATCCCAATGGGCGGACTGCGCGGCCCGGAACATCTCCATGCAGGTCTGTTCCAGGCCGTCGATGATGTCGTGGAAGCGCATCCCTGCGGTCTCCGTCGCGGTCAGGCGTTGTAGGCCTGGCGGGCTTCTTCCGGGATCTGCTGCCAGCCGTCGAGCAGCTTTTCCAGCAACCCCTTGACCTCGTCGAGGATGTCGGCGTCGTTGTTCAGGTTGGCCTGTAACAATCGGGATTTCATATACTCGTAGAGATCGTGCAGGTTGTTGGCGAGCTCGCCGCCATGCTCCATGTCCAGCGTCCGCCGCAACTCTTCGACGATGGCGATGACGTTGCTGATGGTCTTTCCCTTGTTGGCCACGTTTCCCATTTCCAGATGAGATTTTGCCGCATTGATCCGGGATATGGCGCCGGTATAGAGCATTTCCACCAGTTTGTGCTGGTCGGCGGTTTCGATGATGCTTTGTGCGCCAACCGATTGGTAGGTGGCTGCGCCGTTGTTTTGCGGAAACATCTGCTTTTTCCTTACTTGTTGCCGTTGTTGGTCAAAGAACCGAGTTGCTGCGCCAGGTTGTTGCTGGTCTGGCTGAAGCTTCCGAGCAGGGCATCCAGCTCCGAATAGGTTTGCAGGTAACGGGCTTCCAGTGCCTCCATGCGGACTTCCAGTCTCTCTGTCTGGCGCTCGTAATTTTCTATGCGGCTGTAGTAGCTGTTTTTTCGGCCTTCGATGATGCCGCCGGTCTTGGTCAGGTCGCGCAGCGTCTCTTGCAGGCTGGCGCTGAAGCCCTGCTCGCCGGTGAAGAAGTTGTGCAGTCCGAAAAAGTTGGTGTCGATTGCGTTGTCGAACTTGCCGCGATCGACACTGAGCCTGCCTTCCTTGTCGAAGGTGAAGCCGAATTCGAAGACGGAGCTGGTCTGCCCCTCGGTACTTTCGTATTCGCCAAAGAATCGGTTGCGAATCGCCGATTCGATGGAGAGCGAGATGCCTTCGCCCTTGAGCTTGGTTTCGTCGAGCCGTTCGATGGTGTCGCGCAGCTCGTTGTAGGCGTCGGCGAAGGCTTGCATGCTCTCGGCCATGGTATCGGTGTCGGCGGACGTGGTCAGTTCGGTTTCGCCGGTGGATTTGAGTTGCATCGTAATGCCGGGGATCACGTCCTTGAGCGTGTTGCTCGAAGGATGGATTTCGATACCGTCGATAGAGAGGGTGGCATCGCCAGCCGGCGAAATCTCGTCCCATGCACCGTCGGCGGTGATGGTGTTGCTGGTGCCGGAGTTCTGTGCCGACAGCACGAACTTGTACCCGTTGTCCACCTTGATGATGGAGGCCGACAGGCCGGTGTTGGCGGCGGAGCGGTTGATGGCGTTCTTCAGGTCCATCAAGGTCGCCTTGCCTGGGTCCAGCGTCACGTCGAAACCTTCTCCCCCCACTTCGTAGTGGTAGGTGCCCGCGCCGACGACATCGTCGGGGCTGTTGTAGGTGGTCTGGGAGGCGAGACGATGCGTCGTCGCCAGCGCATCGACGCGTATCGTGTGGTTCTCGATGGTGTCGAGCGTCGTGACGGTGGCATCGAGTACCGCATCGTTGCTCGATGTGGCGGAGAAGCGGGCCAGGGTCTGGGGCTTGGCCAGATCGCGCGCGGCGGACTCCAGTTTGTAGATGGCGCTCTTGAGTTCGCCGAGGGCACTGATCTTCGACTGCGTGATCGACGTCTGTGCCTCCAGCTTCTTGATCGGCCGCCGCTCGATATCCATCAATCCGGAGACGATGCCCTGAACGTCGATACTGGAACCTGCTGATACTTCCGCCATTTTCTTGACCTGTCTGCTGGTGTTTTCCGTAGACGCAACAATTGCGCCAGATTTCGGTGGAAAGCCGTCTGTTGCGGATTTCCCGACCGCCGGTCGATAGAGCAACCCGAGACGCTTGGTGGCGGTTGTCGATCCCGCGGAAGCGATTGCCCGGGTGACTCGAGGATGCTGAAAACCGTCTGGTTCAACACCCTGTCGAATTCAAAAAGAGATCCGGGGCAGGCCCCGGACAATTTCGGCCTGTTTGTTATTGTTGTTGGCCGCAGACGTTGTTGTTGTTATTGCGTGCTCCTCCTGGATATTGGAGGCACGTGGTTGCTATCCCTGCGTTTCACGACGAACGTCCGTTGTTTAATTCCGTGGCCGGTGACCACGGCGGATCTGTCGGGATAGGGGGGTAGGCACCCGCAGCGAGGCTACGGGTGCTGTACCGGACCTTAGCCGAGGAGTCGCAGCACACCTTGCGGCAGCTGGTTGGCCTGGGCGACCATGGCGACGCCTGCCTGCTGCAGCACCTGGGTGCGGGCCAGCTCGGCCGTGGTGGCGGCATAGTCGGTGTCCATGATCCGCGAGCGGGCGGCCTGGAGACCTTCGCGGTAGCTGTTGATGTTGCTGATGACCGACTCGAAGCGGTTCTGCACGGCACCCATCTCGGAGCGGGCATTGATGACCTTGCCGATGTCCGCGTCCATGCCGGTGGTGGAGCCGGTGGCGGTGTCGAGCACCTTTTCGGCATCGGTCTGGCTGGAGACGCTGATGGTGCCGGAATAGGCGTTCAGGCTGGTCAGGTCCGTGGTCGTGATCGAGATCTTTTCGCCGCTGTTGGCGCCGACCTGGATATCGACGGTGTTGGCCGAGGCAAAGAGCTTGGAGCCGTTGAACTCGGTGTCATCGACGATGCGCTTGATCTCGGAGGTCAGCTCGTCCACCTCCGTCTGCAGGTAGCTGCGCTCGGTGTCGCCGAGTGTGCCGTTGGCCGACTGCACCGCCAGCTCACGGATCCGCTGCAGGTTGTTGGTGATCTGGCTGAGTGCGGCTTCGGCCGTCTGTGCCAGTGAGATGCCGTCGTTGGCGTTGCGCGCCGCGACATTGAGACCGCGAATCTTGGAGGTCATGCCCTCGGCCACGGCGAGCCCGGCGGCATCGTCCTTGGCGCTGTTGATGCGCAGACCCGAAGAGAGGCGTTGAATGGCTTTCCCCATCGCACCCTGGGAACGATCCAGGTTACGCTGTGCGTTGAGAGAGAACATATTGGTGTTGATTGTCTGAGGCATTGTTCTTCCCTAGTTGTATTGATTTCTGGTTCTGGTTCCACCGGCAGAGCGCTGATTCGGTCTGCATCGTGGGTTCAAGGGGGTTATCGGCGCGACGCCCCGCCGCATTAGTGCTGCCGTGCCCTTTTGAGCGTACAGAGCGACCAGTGGTCACAAGGCGCGGATGGTTGGCGCTGTTCGGCGCGATGTCGTGCCGTGGTTCGAACCGGCTGGGGTGGGGCAGGCTGTGCGAAGCGCGATGACGGGCGGTGCTGTGCCGGAAATCCGATGGCGTCGTCCTGGACGTCATCTTCCTGATGAAGGTGGGATGAAAGTATTGGGTCTGTGATGATGTTTGGGAGGACCCGCTCCACCCGGTTGTTCAGGCGGGACAAAAAAAACCGGTTTTGGGCAAGGCCCAAAACCGGTGTCGAGCGAAAGAGCCCGGCGCTTAGCCGACCAGACGCAGTACCCCGGAAGGGATCTGATTGGCCTGGGCGACCATGGCGATACCTGCCTGTTGCAGCACTTGAGTGCGGGCCAGTTCTGCCGTGGTGGCGGCATAGTCGGTGTCCATGATCCGCGAGCGGGCGGCCTGGAGGCCTTCCTTGTAGCTGTTGATGTTGCTGATGACCGACTCGAAACGGTTCTGGATGGCACCCATCTTCGAGCGGGTGTTGATGACGGCATTGATGTCTTCGGTCATGCCGCCACTGCCGGTTGCGAGTACCGCCTCGGCATCGGAGAGCGTGCTGATATCGACCTGCTTGGCGCCGCTGCCGTAGGCGTTGAGGCCGGTGAGTGAGCTCATCGTGATGTCGATCTTCTCACCGCTGTTGGCACCGACCTGGATCGTGGCCGTACTGTCCGTGGCGAACAGTTTGGTGCCGTTGAACTCGGTGTCGTCGATGATCCGGGTGATTTCGGCGGTCAGCTCATCCACCTCGGTTTGCAGATAGCCGCGTTCGGTGTCGCCGAGCGTGCCGTTGGCCGATTGAACCGCCAGTTCACGGATGCGCTGCAGGTTGTTGGTGATCTGACCCAGCGCCGATTCCGCGGTTTGTGCGAGGGAGATGCCATCGTTGGCGTTACGGGCCGCAACGTCCAGCCCGCGGATCTTGGAAGTCATACCTTCGGCAACCGCCAGTCCAGCCGCATCGTCCTTTGCACTGTTTACGCGGAGACCAGAAGACAATCTCTGAATTGCCTGCCCCATGGCACTTTGCGACCGGTTCAGGTTGCGCTGTGCATTGAGGGAGAACATATTGGTATTAATTGTCTGAGGCATTGTTGGTTACCTTTCTTATTATTTATTGTTGTTGTGTAAGCCATGCGCATGGCTTACGACGGTTTTCGGCGGTCGTGGCCGGATCTTTAGCCCGGAAAGGATTCTTTTTCCGGCCTTCGGACAGACGGTCGATCACCGGGGGTCGGCGGGGTATCGAAGGCGGGTGGCCAGCCTTCTGGTGGAAAAGAAACCAAAAAAGCCGCGGCCATCATGGCCGCGGCTTTTTGCTGTAAGCCCTTGGAGAAGAGGCGGGCCTTAGCCGAGGAGTCGCAGCACGCCCTGCGGCAGCTGGTTGGCCTGGGCGACCATGGCGACGCCTGCCTGCTGCAGCACCTGGGTGCGGGCCAGCTCGGCCGTGGTGGCGGCGTAGTCGGTGTCCATGATCCGCGAGCGAGCGGCCTGGAGACCTTCACGGTAGCTGTTGATGTTGCTGATGACCGACTCGAAGCGGTTCTGGATGGCACCCATCTCGGAGCGAGTGTTGATGACCTTGCCGATGTCCGCGTCCATGCCGGTGGTCGAGGATGCGTCCGTGTCGAGCACTTCTTCGGCCGCCGACTGGGTGGAGATATCGACGACTTTGGTACCGGAGCCGTAGGCGTTCAAGCCGGTCAGGCTGTTGTTGGTGATGGTGATCTTCTCGCCGCTGTTGGCGCCGACCTGGATGTCGACCGCCGAAGAGGCACCGGTCGCGCTGAACAACTTGCTGCCATTGAATTCGGTGTCGTCGATGATCCGGGTGATCTCAGAAGTCAGCTCGTCCACCTCCGTCTGCAGGTAGCTGCGCTCGGTGTCGCCGAGGGTGCCGTTGGCCGACTGCACCGCCAGTTCGCGGATCCGCTGCAGGTTGTTGGTGATCTGGCCCAGCGCGGCTTCGGCCGTCTGTGCCAGCGAGATGCCGTCGTTGGCGTTGCGGGCCGCGACGTCCAGGCCGCGGATCTTGGAGGTCATGCCCTCGGCCACGGCGAGCCCGGCGGCATCGTCCTTGGCGCTGTTGATGCGCAGGCCGGAGGAGAGGCGTTGAATGGCTTTCCCCATCGCGCCCTGGGAGCGGTCCAGATTGCGTTGTGCATTGAGGGAAAACATATTGGTATTGATTGTTTGAGGCATGATCGATTCCTTTGTTGTTCGTCAATTTATTGACCACCTCCGGATGGGAGGCGATTGCTCCTGGTTGCAAGGGGTGTATCGGCAACGGGTTTGCGGAGTTTAATCTCCAGCGTACGAATCGGCCTGTTGGGCCATGGGTGGTGTCGATTCGGGGATGATTGGTGGTTTGTGCCGGCGCCGCACTCGGCCAATGGTGTGATTCGCTGATGCCGGCCCGCCCGCCGATGGCCCCGGGTGCGCTTGGCTGTCGCTGGTCTGCCGGGTTTTCTGGCAAAAGCCCGGGCGCCGGATGATTGGCGGCCTGGGGACGATGGTGACCTTTTGCCCGCGTTCTTGCGCCGTTGATGGTTGGCATGAGTATTGCAGTTGGTCTATCGGGGCGTCCACGCCGGGCGTTTCCCATCTCTATAGGGAGGCCTGCGATTCGGGAGGAATCATGTTCAATCCGGGGTACTACACGTCAGAGGATCTCGCCGAAGCCGGCTTCGCATCGGTTGGCGAGAATGTCCACATCGCCAGAAACTGCACGATCGTCGGCACCGAAAACATTTCCATAGGCGACCATGTGCGGATCGACGGCTATTGTTCGATCGTCGCGGCCGGTAACGGGTATGTGGAGTTGGGATCCTATATCCATATCGGCGCCTACTGTCTGTTGTCGGCCGGGGCTGGCATCGTGATGGAGGATTTTTCCGGCCTGTCGCACGGCGTCAAGATCTACAGCAGGACGGACGACTATTCCGGAGAACATCTGACCAATCCGATGGTTCCGGAGAAGTATCTTGGTGTTCGGGAAGGTGAAGTCAGGCTGGCCCGTCATGCGTTGATTGGTTCCGGATCGGTCGTTCTCCCGGAACTCGTGGTTGGTGAGGGCAGCTCGGTTGGTGCGTTGTCCCTGGTCAATCGCAGCCTGGCGCCCTGGGGGGTCTATTTCGGTGCGCCGGCCAAAAAGCTGAAGGCACGCTCCAGGACGCTGCTGGAGCTCGAGCGGCAACTTCTTCGGGAGAAGGGTGGGGCGGAATCGCGCGTATAGCCGGTCGTCTCGCGGGTTTTCCCGGATTGCCGCAATACATCACGCACCAGCCCGTGGGCGGGTGGGGTCAATGCCAGGGAAGGGTGGCTGTCTATGAATATTGCCAAACGGTTGGGCGATCGATACGCGGTTCTTGGCGGGGATCCCCTATTTCCCCGTCCACTGCATGTGGGTACACCGAATATTGGTGACAAAAGGAGAATCCTCGAGCGGATCGAGGACATCCTCGACCGGAGGATGTTGAGCAACGGAGGGCCGTTGGTTCGCGAGTTCGAGGAGCGAGTGGCCGAGATCACCCGGGTGAAGCACTGTATCGCGATGGCCAACGGGACCATTGCGCTCGAGATCGCCAGCCGTGGCCTGGGGATGTCCGGGGAGGTGATCATGCCGTCGATGACCTTCGTCGCAACGGCGCATGCGCTGCAGTGGCAGGAGATCACCCCGGTTTTCTGCGATATCGACGAGAATCTCCACCATATCGATACCAGCCGGATCGAGTCGCTGATCACGCCGCGGACGACGGGAATACTCGCCGTCAATCTATGGGGCAGGCCCTGCTACGTGGAAAAGCTCGAGGAGATCGCGTCGCGGCATGGGCTCAGGCTGCTGTTCGACTCGGCGCATGCTTTCGGTGTCTCTTACAAAGGCACCATGGTTGGTGGATTCGGCGATGCCGAGGTGCTCAGTTTCCATGCCACCAAGTTCATCAACACCTTCGAGGGTGGCGCCGTCCTCACCAATGACGACGATCTCGCCGAGCGACTCAGGCTGATGAAAAACTTCGGTTTCACCGGCCGTGATTCGGTGGGCTATCTGGGAATCAACGGCAAGATGAACGAGGTGCAGGCGGCCATGGGGCTCGTCTCGCTCGACAGCATGGAGGCGTTCATCGCGCACAACCGGCGGAACTATATTGCCTATCGCGATGGCACGGCGGCAATTCCAGGGCTGTCGTTGCTGCAATACCAGCTCGACCAGAAGAACAACTATCAGTACATCATCATGGAGGTGGACGAGGCGGTGTTCGGTCTCTCCCGCGATGAACTGATGACCGTTCTGGCCGGGGAGAACATCGATGTCCGCCGTTATTTCTTTCCGGGGTGTCACCGCATGGAGCCATATCGCTCCTACTGCCCTCACGCCCATCTTCTGTTGCCGGTCACCGAGCGGGTGCTCGAGCGTGTTCTGGCCTTTCCGACAGGGGAGGCGGTCAGTGAGGCGGATGTGTCTCTGATTTGCCGGTTGTTGACACGGATCCAGCAGGATGCGGACAGATTGAAGGGGTTGCTCGAGGCGCGGGCACGCACCGCGGCATAGTCATTTGCGAACACCAAAGGTGTTCGCCTCAAATCAAGGAAGACGATCGTGATCGACAAGGAACTGTTTCAGGACGGCACTCACCCGTACTACATCATTGCGCCACCGTATACCGAGCTGTCGTCCGGTATCCGGGTGCTGCACTATCTCTGTCATATCCTCAACCGGCGCGGTTACGAGGCCTATGTATCGACCACCGCGACCCGGGACGGGTTGAGAACGCCCTATCTGTCGGAGGCGGTCAAGTTCCGTCATCGACGTGAGGGACGGGAGCCGATCGTCGTCTACCCCGAGGTGGTCAAGGGCAATCCGCTCGGTGCCCGGCATGTCGTGCGCTATCTGCTGAACACGCCGGGTTATCTTGGGGGTGATGAGACCTTCGATCCGGAAGAGTTCATCCTCCAGTATCGGGAGGAGTTCGTGCCGGAGACGATGACACCCGACTGCGCGTTGTTCCTGCCGCCGTCGGATCTCTCTGTCTTCAATACCGATGGCGTCGACGATGCCAAGCGTTCGGGCGTCTGCTTCTACGTCAATCGCTACAAAGGGCCAATGGAGGCGGTGCCGGATGGTGCGATCGAACTGTCGCGGCGTTTTCCCCGGTCTCTTTCCGAACTTGGGGCATTGTTCAAGTCGGTCGAGCTGCTGTACACCTACGAATTTTCCTCCATCACCCTGGAGGCCGCGCTCTGTGGCTGCCCCACTGTCTATATCCCCAACGAGACGATGCCGGAAATGCCCCACCGGGATCCCTTGCTGCTGGCGGGTGCCGCCTGGGGCGACTCGCCCGAAGCGATTGCCGCCGCCCGGGAGAGTGTCGGTCGGGTACACGCGCTCTATGACGACCTGATGGTTCGGTTTCGCGATGAACTGGAGGTGTTCATCGACAAGACACAGGCATTCGCCAGCGCGCGTTCGCAAGGCCAGGGCGTTCGGTCGGACGAGTATAGCCCCGCCGTGGCGACGGCACTGGACATTGGTCGGACCCTGGGGGAGAGAATCGATCGTGTCGCGCGCTCGCTCGTGGCGCATCGCGGCATCGAGTTGTCGGGGATCGACGACAAGGAGGCGTTCTACCTCTCTTTGGTGGAGCGGCTCGGGTCCGGGGAGGAGACGGTCGATCCTTTTCGTCCGGAGGTCGATGACCGGCAGGCGAGCCTTTCGAGGCTGGAGGCTTCCGATGGGCTGCTGCATGAGGTGTTGGCGAAGGGGGAGGCCAAGGAGAGGGCCAGTGTGCTCCAGGCGCGGGGAGATTCGGCGCGGCAGGCGCTGCGCTATCGGCGCTGGATTCAGGGGCACGGTATCCAGGAGATCGACGGCCATCTGTTCGCCGAGCGGATGATGTACCAGTGGCATCACCGCCCGGTGTTTCACTTCGTCGTCTTCCTGTTGCCCGGGGACGAAGCGTTGCTGGGCGACACACTCGACAGCCTTTCCGCGCAGCTCTATCAGGATTGGCGTCTGACGGTGATTGCCGATTCACCGGCGCCGGATGCGCTGTGGGATGAGATCGAGACGCTGCAATGGTTGCGGTGCGGCGCAGACGATGACCCTTATGGATTGGTCAACCGTGCCGTCGAGGCGGTGGAGAGCGACTGGGTGGCGTTCATCGAGCCGGGTACCCGCTGGCGCCAGCACGCGCTGCTGCGGCTTGGTGACTACGCCAATCTCGGCAACGACTACCGCTTCCTCTACACCGATACCGACAGCGTCGATGCCGAAGGCGAGCGCAGCGCGCCGAGGTTTCTGCCGGATCTCAATCTCGACATGCTGCGCTCGATGCCCTACTGCCGTCAGGGGGCGTGGATTCGTCGCGATACGCTGCTGGCGGTCGGTGGCATCGAACCGCTGCCCGGCTGCGAGATGCACGATCTGGCGCTCAAGGTGGTCGAACAGCACGGGGAGTCGGCGGTGGCGCATATCGCCGATGTCCTGACCCACACGCCGTTGGGGCGGCGCGAGCCGGACGAGGCGATTCTTACGCTGACGGTGAGAAACCATCTGGAGCGGTCGGGCATTGCCGCCGTGGTCGGCAAGGGGTATCTCGACGGCACGCTGCGTGTGAACTATCTCCATGCCGAGGAGGCGCCAGTCTCGATCATCGTGCCGACCCGGGACAAGTACGAATATATCGAGTCCTGCGTCCGCTCCCTGCTGGAGCGGACCCGGTACGACCACTTCGAGGTCATCGTCGCCGACATGGGCAGCACCGACCCCGATACGCTCGGTTTCTATGAACAGATCGACCGGGCGGAGAATGGACTCGTCTCGGTGCTGCGGATGGAGGCCGACGTCAGCGTGGCGGAAGCCTGTAATCGTGCCGCGATGTTGGCTCGCGGCGACTATCTGGTGTTTCTCAGGAATCACGTGGAAGCGAAACAGGCGCAGTGGCTGTCGCGGCTCATGCTGCACGCCCAGCGTCCGGAGGTCGGCGTCGTCGGGCCGCGCGTGGTGCAGGCCGAGTCGACGCTGCTGTTCGATGGCGGGATCGTGCTGGGGATGGACGACGTGGCCGGCAAGCCGTTCGTCTCACGCCTGACGCTGCATGGTGAAGGCTATATGGGCCGCGCCCAGATCGACCAGAACTATTCGGCCGTGGGCGACACCTGTCTGGTGGTGCGCAAGTCGCTCTTTACCGAGTTGGGCGGGATGGATGTGGAGAGACTTGGCAAGCATTTTCTCGACGTGGATCTCTGCCTGCGGGTGACGGACGCCGGATACAAGATCGTGTGGACACCGTTTTCGATGCTGATGGCCTACAAGGGGGGCGCCGAGGTGCCGGACCGTGAGAAGGGTCGTGAATATCTGGAAGACGTCGTGGCCTTCAACGAGGCGCGTGGCGTGATGCTCGATCGATGGATGGCGCGGATCGCCAACGATCCCGCCTACAACCCCAACCTCGACCTTACCAGCGACAATGCCTTTCTGGTCAACGACCGGTTGCCGCTCAACTGGGACGTCAATTTTCACGAGCGAACCCGCGTGCTTGGCCTGCCGCTGCGCGGTGGCAGCGGTGAATATCGTATCATTCAGCCGTTCGATGCGATTTCCCACGCCGCGCTGCAGCAGACGGAGCACTACCGCGTCACCAATGACACGGCCAGGGCGCTGACGCTGCCGGGCATTGCGCGAATGGATCCCGACGTGTTCGTCGTCCAGGCCGGTATCGACGACCTGCATGTGGGACTGCTGGAGGATATTGCCAGCCATCGCCCCGATATTTTCCGCATCTTCACGCTGGACGATCTCATCACCGAGATTCCGGAGAAGAGTTCCGTCTATCGTCGCTACAAGAGCCAGTTCCGCAATTCCCGGGCGCGGTTGCGCAAGGCGCTGTCGTTCTGTGACCGCATGATCGTCACCACCCGGGTGTTGGCCGACGCCTATGCCGACATGATCGACGACATCCGTGTCATTCCCAACCGTTTGCGGCGGGATACCTGGTTGCCGCTGGAATCGAAACGCCGTGCCGGCGACAAACCCCGCGTGGGTTGGGTCGGTGCCCAGCAGCATGGCGGCGACCTGGAGATCATCGTCGATGTGGTCAAGGCGACGGCCGACCGACTCGATTGGGTCTTCATGGGGATGTGCCCCGAGGAGATCCGTCCGTTGGTCAAGGAATATCATCTCGACTGGGTGAGTTACGACCACTACCCGCGGAAAATGGCGTCGCTGAATCTCGATATCGCGGTGGCGCCGCTGGAGGCGCATCGTTTCAACGAGGCCAAGAGCAATCTGCGGCTGTTGGAGTATGGCATTCTCGGCTGGCCGGTGGTCTGTACCGATATCGCCCCGTACCAGGCCTATGATGCGCCCGTGCGCCGGGTGCCCAACGAGACCCAGGCGTGGATCGATGCCATCCTCGACTACGCCGACGATCTGGACAGGGCGGCGAAGGATGGGGACCGGCTTCGCGGCTGGGTCAAACGCCACTTCATTCTCGAGGATCACCTCGACGAGTGGGTCCGGGCGATGACGCCGGTCGATTCACGGGTGCCGGTGGTGCAGGGCAGGGGACGGCGGAAAGCGGGATGAGCCAGGCGTCACCGTCGTGTCTCGCCCGGTGACACCCGTTCGACAAAAAAAGCCCGGTCTCGTCATCGAGACTGGGCTTTTCTCGTCTCTGTAGAGTGACCGCTGGCCTCGGGTCGTGGATCCGGCGGGGGGAGAAAAGAGTCATCCACGGCCATTGCGACGAAGCAGACGGAAAATGGGATTTTCCGTCTGCTTCCGTGGCCATGGAATCGTCGGGCTATCTCAGGTAGTCGAACAGCGAATTCTGGCCGATCTTGGCATAGGTACGGCGAATCGCCTCCAGTACGTTCATTTGAAAATCGAGATTGCTGATGGCCTCGGCGTAGTCGGCATCCTCGATTTCGGACCGGGTTTTGTTGAGGATGAAGGCCACCGACTGGGTTTCCTCCTCCGTGGTGTCGACATAGGCCATGCGCGCGCCCAGGTCGCTGTGGCGTGCCTGGATGTGCTCCAGCGTGCGGTCGATGTCGTTGATGACGCTGTCGATGGTCTGGTGGGCGCGGGCGCTGTTGCGCTCGTCGCTGCGGTCCAGGTTGAGTGCGTCGGCAAAGTCGGCGGCGATGCCGAAGATGTCGATGTTCCTGCTGGGTGCGACGATGAACTTGTCGCCGGTCACCGGCGCGCCGGAAATGGAGACGGTGACACCATTGAAGTGGATCGGCGCGCCAGGCTGGTAGGTTTCCGACTGCACGACGGAACCGTCGCTGCTGTCGATGACGTCGAAGGCGGTGTCGGAGGTGAAGCGGATCTCGAAGGTTTTTCGCTCGAAGTTGGACGGATCGCTGACGATCCCGCCATCGATGACGCCGGTGCCGGTGTTGCCCGTATCGGCATCGGTATAGAACTTGCCGTTGCCATTGCGCACCCGCTGGAAGATGACGTCGCCCGTGTCGTTGGCGCGTACCTTGCGCGAGTCGGACAACTGCACCCACTGCTCGGACTGGTCACCGTGGTAGACGACCTCGTTTCCCACCATGCTGAAGGGTTGGGTCTTGCCCATCGACCCGGCGAACAGATAGTCGCCATTGGGCAGACGGGTGTTGGCGTAGTCGAGCAGCTGATTCTGGATCTGCCGTACCTCCGAGGCGATGATGCGGCGGTCGTCGTCGCTCAGTACGTCGGAGTTCGCCTGGATCGACAGCTCTTTCAGCCGCTGCATCGTATCGGTGAGGTTGTTGAAGACGTCCTCCTGCTGGGAGAGACGTTGGCGTACCGCGTCGCTGTTGGTCTTGTACTGCTCCATGCGGCCGATGGCGGCATCCAGTTTTTCGGTGGTGGCCACCGCCGCGGGATCGTCCGACGGGTTCAGCAGCTTCTTGCCGGTGGTGATGTGGGCCTGATACTTGGCGATGTTTTCCTGCGCCTTTTGCATCTGATCGATGGCGAAACGCTGGAAATAGGAGCTGGTGACTCTCATGGTCGGTTACCTCCGGGTGGCGTCGAGCACGGCATCGAACATCTGCTTGGAGATGGCGATCACCTGGGCGGCGGCCTCGTAGGCCTGCTGGTAGCGCGCCAGGTTTGCCGCCTCCTCGTCCAGATCGACGCCGGAGATGGAATCGCGCACGGCTTTGGCGTTGCTCAACAGCGTCTCCTGCGCTTCACGGTAGACCGCCGTCTGGCGGGTCAGGCCGCCGACGTTGTTGACCACGTTGCCGTAGCCCTCCTGCAGCGTGGCATTGCCTTCGATGACCTTTTCCATCTGCAACGCCGACAACAGGCGGCTGTTGCTGTTGTCGGACGAGCCGGAGGTGTTGGGTTCGACCGTGAACTCGTCCCCCGCTTTCGGTGACCCGGTGATGCGCACGGAGAGGCCGTTGAAGCCGATCTCCCCATTGCTGGTATAGCTGCCGGTGGCAATGTTGCCGGAGCCATCGCTGTAGTCGATGGTGTAGGCGGTGTCGGAAGTGAACTGGATGGTCACTTTCCGGTTCAGGTTGGGGTCGTTGTTGTCGGTCACCCGCGGCGTGGTGATGCTGGCGTCGCCGAGATTGCCGATCCTGGCGGTTGCACGCATCGGTGCGGCGGCGGCGATCTGGCTGCCATTGTTGATGGCGAGCCCGATGTTCTTGGCGCCGTTGATGGTCGGCCGGATCAGGAAACTGTCACCGGCGGCGGGCGTTCCGCTGGCCAGTTCGAATGTCAATCCGTCGATGTTGGCCGGCAGTGTGGCCGTCACCTGCTGTTGCTCGTCGCTCAGTCGGGTGATGGTGTAGTTGCTGCCGTCGTAGTGGATGCGGTAGTCCGATGTGGTGAGTTGGGTGGCATCGGTGATGGTCGCCGAGACCGTGGCGCCGCCGCTGTTCTGGTGGTCGGGAATGACCAGTGGCTCATCGACCGTGAAGAAATCCCCGCCCCACTGCTCATAGAGGTTGATGCCTTTGCCGTGCTGCTCGTTGAACGTGGTTGCCAGCACGGTGGCCTGACGTCCCAGCTGATTCATGGTCTGGTCGAGCATCTCGCGGCGGAAGTCGAGCACGCCGCCCAGGCTGCCGCCGGAGAGGCTGTCGTTGATATGGATGCCATTCTGGGTGACGACCGCCTTGGTCGGGTCGGCCGGATCACGGCCGACCGCGAGTGGGTTGGCGCGGTCGCTGTTGACCAGGCTCAGGCCGTTGCCGGCGAAAACGCTGACCATGCCGTTGGACTCCTTGGAGACCGAGATGCCGATATGGCCGGCCAGTTCCTCCAGCAGCCGGTCCTGCTGGTCGAGGAGGTCGTTGGGTGTTTCCATCGAACCCTGGGCACCGGAGTTGAGAATGGCGACATTGAGCTCGGCCAGGTTCTCCGCCAGTGCGTTGATCTCGTCCACCTCCTGTCCGATCTTGCCGTTGACCTCGTCGTAGAGCGAGGCGACCTGCTTGTATTGTGTATGAAAGCGGCTGACCAGATTCTCTCCCTGGGTCAGCACCAGTTGACGGGTGGTGGGGGATGCCGGGTCGGTGTTCAGTTGTTCGATCGCATTGAAGAACGCCTGCATCGCCGGGGTGAGGCTGGTGCTGTCCTCGGCCAGCATCGTGTCGATGCGTGATGCCATCTTGTGGAATGCATCGAGGCGCTGCTCCTCGCTGGAGAGCGTGCGGATCTGCTCGCTGTTGAAGCTGTCGTTGATACGGCGAATGGAGTTGATGTGGGCACCATTGCCGGTGAAGATGCCATCGCTGCCCTGTGGCACGTTGGATTGGATCTCGACGCGCTGGCGTGAATAGCCCTCGGTCTGTGAGTTGGCGATATTGTGTGAGGCGGTGCCCATGGCGGTGCGAAAGGCGTTCAGCCCGCTCATGGCGATTTTCATTGAGTCCATTGCACTTCCCTGATTGTCCTGTTGACTGACCTGGTGTTTTGATCGACCAGCTCCATCGATGTTGCCTGTCGACCGCCCGGTCGGTGGTCGTTGGCGCGCTTCCCTCCGCGCGTGCCGGTCAGCTTCGATATTGTCGTTATCGGCCGTTCGGCCGATCTCTTTAGCGGATCGTTGAACCAAGCCATCCAAGGCTTTGCCTGTGCCGGAAACCGAAAAAGCAATTTTCCGTCTCGTCGGCGTTCAACGGCCCCGCCTATGCTTCCCGCCGGGTGATCTGTTCGACTTTCTTCAGCACGGCACGCGCCTTGGCCGCATAATCGGGATCGGTGGCATAGCCGGCACGATGAATCTGTTCCAGAAAGGCCTCCGGGTCGGCGGCCACGTCCAGTGCCTTGCGGTAGCGCGGGTTGGTGCGGATGAAGTCGGCAAAATCCGCGACCGACTCCTCGGCCGAGGCATAGGTGCGAAAAGGCTCGCGCTTTTGTTGCATCACGCCGTCTTCGTACTCCAGCGTCCTGGCCGTCGCGACCCCGGCTTTCCAGCTGGTGTCGGCCTTGATGCCAAAGAGGTTGAAACTGCTGCCGTTGGCGGCCGGCATCACATGCCGTCCCCAGCCAGTCTCGAGCGCGGTGATGGAAAGCACGGCCTCGGGCGTGGTGCCGAGTTTCCGTGCCGCCTGCTCGGCAGCGGGGTAGAGGGCGCGAATGAACGCTTCCGGTGTCTCCCAGCGGGGCAGGGGCGACGGGGGCGTGTTTTGTTGTGCTGGTGTGCCGCTCCACAGGCGTTCGACCATCGCCAGGCGACCGTCGGATTTCGGTTGCGTGGTTTTTTCCGGCTCGACGCCCAGTTGCCGCATCACCATGTCGGCGATGCCGATCGAGCCTTTCTTGGCAAGCGAAATGGCCAGTTGCTGGTCGTACATCCCCTGCGCCATCTCCGTCTGGTCGCTGTCGAGCATCCCTTTGCCACCGGCCTCGCGCATGCTCTTGATCATCATTTGCAGAAACAGTGCCTCGAATTGCCGCGCGGTCTCCCGCTTGGCCTCGTCGGTCTGTCTGCCAGCCTCGGCCTTGAGTTTGGCAATGCCATTGAAGTCGGTATAGACCGCTGCCAGCTCGGTGCTCTTGTCGGCGATCATCACAGCACCACCAGCTCGGCCCGCAGCGCGCCAGCCTTCTTCAATGCATCGAGAATCGCCACCAGGTCGCCGGGGGCCGCCCCCACCTGATTGATGGCGCGAACGATCTGGTCGAGGGTGACGCCCTCCTTGAACAGAAACATCCGGTTCTTCTCCTCTTCCACCTTGATCTCCGACTGTTTGACCTCCTTCGTCTCGCCCCGGCTGAAGGGGTAGGGTTGGCTGACCGTCGGTGTCTCGGAGATGGTCACCGTCAGGCTGCCGTGGGTGACGGCGGCGGGTTTTACGGTGACATGACTGCCAATGACGATGGTGCCGGTGCGCGAGTTGACGATGACCCGGGCGGGCGCTTCGCCCGGTTCGATCTCCATGTTCTCGATATAGGACATGAACGAGACCCGCTGCGTCGAATCCATTGGCGCGCGGATTTCGATCGAGGCGGCATCGAGTGCCTTGGCATGGCCGGCGCCGAGCCATTTGTTGACCGACTGCTCCAGCCGCTTGGCGGTGGTGAAGTCCGGCGTATGCAGGTTGAGCACCAGTTTGTTGGACAGGTTGAAGGCGTTGGGCACGACACGCTCCACGGTGGCGCCGCCGGGAATCCGGCCCACGCTGGGAATGTTGATCGCGATGCGCGAGCCGTCCCCCCCTTCGACGCCGAGCCCGCCAACCACCAGTTCGCCCTGGGCGACGGCATAGACTTGGCCGTCCGCGCCTTTCAGCGGTGTCATCAGCAGGCTGCCGCCGCGCAGACTCTTGGCGTTGCCCAGTGACGAGACGGTCACGTCGATACGCTGCCCCGGCTTGACGAACGGCGGCAGGGTGGCGGTGACGGTCACCGCCGCGATGTTCTTGACGTTGGGTGTGATGTTGGGGGGTATGGTGATGCCGAACTGCGCCATCATGCTCTTGAGACTCTGCAGCGTGAAGGGTGTCTGGCCGACTTTGTCGCCAGTGCCGTCGAGTCCGACCACGAGGCCGTAGCCGAGGAGCTGGTTCTCGCGCACCCCGGCGATGGAGGCGATGTCCTTGACGCGCTCGGCGTGAACGACCGGCGCCCGGGTGCCGAGAAATCCCGTCAGAACGATGAGCAGTGCGGTGAGAAAATGGCCTGGTTTGTTCATTGGCTTGCAATCCATGCTGGGGCAGGGGGGGTGACGGCCCATCCGGTACCGTGTCGCGGGTGATCGCCGGTTACAGGGGCCACCACTTGCTGTTGAAGAAGCGCGTCAGCCAGCCGGCATCGTTGCTGTCGGCGACGACGCCCTTGCCCTTGTAGGTGATCTCTGCATTGGCGATCTGCGTCGAGTAGATGGTGTTGCCGGCGGAAATATCGGCCGGGCGGACGATGCCGCGGATACGGACCACCTCGCTGCCCTGGTTGAGGTAGAGCAGCTTCTCGCCACGCACCACCAGGTTGCCGTTGGGCAGCACCTGGGAGACCGTTACCGTGATGTTGCCTTTCAGGCTGTTGCTCTGACTGCTCGTGCCTTCGCCGGCGAAGTCCACCTTGCCGTTGATCTTGTTTTCGAGGATCGGCACGCCGCCGTGGGTGACTCTTCTGCCCATGATGGTCGGTGACGGCAGATCGACGTTGGTGGCCTTTTTCGTTGCCGTTCCCGCTTTTTTGCTGGCGTCGGTATATTCCTTGAGGATCACCGTCAGCACGTCACCGACGCGGCGCGCGCGATAGTCCTCGAACAGTGGCCGGCTGGTGGCCGGATTGTAGATCGAGCCGGTCATCAGCTGTTGCATCGGGTTGCTGGCCGCCGGAAAGGTTGGTGCCGGCGGGTTGGGCGACGGTGCCACCACCGGTGCGTAGGCGGGATCACGCAGGCTTTTCTGCTGTGTCGCGCAGCCGCCGAGCAGCAGGCCCGATGCCAGCAAAGTGGTGAGGGGAAACAGGTAACCAGGGAGGTTGTTACGCATGGCGATTCCCTCGGCTTATCAGAGGTTGTTGTTGGCGTAGGCCAGCATGTCGTCGATCGATGAGATCGCCTTGGAGTTGAGCTCGTAGGCCCGCTGGGTTTCGATCATGCCCACCAGCTCCTCGACGACGTTGACGTTGGAGGTCTCCAGTGAACCCTGCATCAGCGTACCGAGCCCGTTCTGCCCGGCCGTGCCGGCCTGGGGGCTGCCGCTGGAGGCGGTTTCGGTGTAGATATTGCCACCTGCGGCCTGAAGGCCGGCCGGGTTGACGAAATCCACCAGCTGGATGGTGCCGATCTGATTCGGTGTCTTGCTGCCCGGCGTCAAGACCGAGATGGTGCCATCGGCGGCAATGGTGATGCTCTGGGCATTGGCCGGGACCGTGAAGCCGGGTTGCAGCGCATAGCCGGAGGAGGTGACGATCTGCCCCTGGGCGTTGAGCTGAAACGAGCCGTCGCGGGTGTAGCCGCTGCTGCCGTCGGGCAGGAGAATCTCGAAGAAGCCGCGCCCCTGGATGGCGATGTCGAGTGAGTTGTCGGTTTTGGTCAGTCCGCCCTGGGTGAAGAGTTTTTCGGTGGCGACGACGCGCACGCCGGTGCCGACGTTGAGGCCCGAGGGCAGCTGTGTGTCCTGGGACGAGCTGGCGCCGACCTGGCGGACGTTCTGATAGATCAGGTCCTCGAAAACGGCGCGGTCGCGTTTGAAACCGGTGGTGTTGGCGTTGGCGAGGTTGTTGGCGATCACGCCCATGCGGGTCTGCTGGGCGTCGAGTCCGGTCTTGGAACTCCACAGTGCTCTGTTCATTGGCTAAATCCTTTTGCTCGTTGACGATGTTCCGACGGGGTCGGCGTCGTATCCTTGCCTGCATCCTTGCAGGGTTCGATGGTTGCACGGCTTTTGTCGGGAAAGTCCATGCAACGCGCTACAGCAGGTTTTGTTATGTCACGCGGGCGATCGACGAGGCATTGCGTTCGGCTTCCTCGGCGTCTTTGAGAACCTTGACCTGCATCTCGTATTGTCTGGCGAGTTCGATCATGTTCACCAGTGCCTCGGTCGCATTGACGTTGGAGCCTTCCAGGCTGCCGGGCGAGAGTGTGACCGACGCATCGGCCGGTACGGGTTCGCCATCGGCCGGGCGGAACAGGCCGGTCTCGGTCTTCCTCAGGCCGTCGAGGGGCGGGTTGACCAGCTTGATGCGATCGATGACGGCCATGCTCATCGCATCCCCGCCCTGGGGAATGATCGAGATGGTGCCATCCGAGCCGATGGTGACTTTCTGCGCCGGGGGTATGGCGATCGGGCCGCCGTTGCCGAGGACGGGCCGTCCCGCGCCGTTGGTGAGTAGCCCTTCGGGGGATATCCTCAGATCACCGCGACGGGTCAGTGACTCGCCGCCATCGACATCCTGGACCGAGATGAAACCGTCGCCGCTGATGGCGACGTCCAGATCGCGGCCGGTACTGATCATCGTCCCCTGGCTGAAGTCCACGCCGACGCGGTTGTCCTCGGGATAGACGCGGGTCGGGTGGCCGGGGCCGAACATCGGCAGCGACTGGAAGGCGTCCAGATCGGCGCGGAAACCGGTGGTATTGATGTTGGCGAGGTTGTTGCTGTTGGTCGCCTGCTTGAGCATGATCTGCCGGGCGCCGTTCATGGCGGTGTAGATGACGCGATCCATCGCATGTCTCCTGATTTTCCGGGTATGGGCCGGGCGGGGCCGGGTCCTGGTCCCGTCAGCCCGTTGTTGCGTGGTGGGCGGCGGGCCCTTCCTTCGGATCGCCCGCCGCCCGGTCAGGGGTCATCAACGACGCATGTTGATGACGGTCTGGGTCAGCTCATCGGCCACGCTGATGATTTGGGCATTGGCCTGGAATGCCCGTTGCGCGCCGATCATGTCCACCAGCTCCTCGGTGACATCGACGTTGGAGGATTCCAGCGCGCTGGCCTGGATGAAACCCAGGGAAGCCGAGCCGGGTGCCCCCACCGCGGGCGCGCCGGAGGCGTAGGATTCCGCCCAGGCGCTGTCACCGACGGGGCGCAGCCCTTCGGTATTGGAGAAATTGGCCAGTGCCACCTGCCCCATCGCTTTCGACTGCCCGTTGGTGTAACGGCCGAAAATGATGCCGTTCTTGTCGATGTCGAGGCTCACCATGCGGCCCGAGGAGTAGCCGTCGGCCTTGACGCGGTTGACGCCGGAGGCCGCGTCGTACTGCGTCATGCTGGTGAGATCCAGCTTGAGGTCGATCGGATCGACCGAGCTGCCGAGGGCGGTATCGGAGATGGTGAACTGGATCGGCTCCTGAACGGCCGGATCGGCCAGGTTGTCCACATAGGTCTGGCTGCCGTCGCTGTTCTTGATGCTCTCGATGGTTCCGTCGTTCTTGAAGCGGATCTTGTAGGGCAGCGGGTCGCCGCTGGCGTCCAGCTCGCCCACCATTTCCCCGGTGTCGGCCGACTGGACATAGAGATCCCACTGGTTGTCGTTGGACTTGCGGAAATAGTAGTTCACCACGTGGGTCGAGCCCTGGGAGTCGTAGATCGAGGAGCCGGTGGTGAAGTTGTAGGACTTGGGGTTGTCCACGCTGAAGGCGACCGGGGGCACTTCGGATGTCTGGTCCAGATTGAGGCCGATTTCCACGTTTTCCGTCGCCTTGGGTTGCAGGTCGGCGGTGTCGATCTTGATTTCGCCGAGGGTCGGCAACACGTTGCCCGCGGCGTCCACCTGGTAGCCCGTCAGCCGCTGTTCGGTGGCGTTGGCCAGATAGCCGTCACGATCCATTCCGAACATGCCGGCGCGGGAATAGACGATGCCCCCATTGCTGTCTTTCATGCGGAAAAAGCCGCCACCCGAAATGGCCAGGTCGAGGGCGTTGTCGGTGTAGGTGATGTCGCCCTGGGTCATCTGTTGCCGGATGGTGGTGACCTGTACACCTTTACCGGTTTCGGTGCCGTTGCCGCCGAAATCGGAGGCGGCATAGACATCGGCGAATTCCGCGCGCGAGCGCTTGAATCCGCTGGTATTGGAGTTGGCGATGTTGTTGGAGATGACCTCCAGGTTCTTGCTGGCGGCGTCAAGTCCGGTGAGTGCTGTATTGAATGACATGCGTTCCTCTCTTAGTTCTCTATGTTGTCTTCTGATCCATCAGATGTGTCATTGGCGGTCGCGGTATCCGCTGTTGCCGTGGGGGTGGGCGGTTCCTGGATTCGTGTGATGCTGGAGAATGCCAGGGACTGTCCGTTGTTCGTGTTCAACATGGCCTGACCATTGTCGAAACTGACGCTGTCGATCGTAGTGAACAACAGCGTTTGTGCCGCCTCGGTCGTCTCGTCGTCGGTGTCGAACGTGGCGGTGACCAGGTAGTGTCCGCGTGCGGCGGGGCTGCCGTCGGCCCGTTTGCCGTCCCAGCGGAATTCCCGCAGGCCGGCGGGCTGGTTGCCCATGTCGATTTGGCGAACGACGTTGCCGCCCGGGTCGGTGATGGTGATCTGCAGGTTGGCCGTGGCCGTCGGCAGGTCCACCGCGCCACGGGCGCCTTGGCCATCGTTGTCGAGGGTGATGCGGTCACCCGGTGCGAGCGCCTGTTTGCCAATCATGTGGATGGCGTTGAGTCCCATGCCGGACTGCAGCGATTTGGCCAGTTCGTTTACGGTCTGTTCCAGTTTGCCCAGGCTGGAGACTGAGCTGAACTGGGCCATCTGGCCGAGAAACTCGCCGTTGTCGGTGGGTTTCATCGGATCCTGGTTTTTCAGTTGCTCGGTCATCAGCTTGAGGAAGTCCTCCTGCAGAAGCTCGCTGTTGCTCGCTTTCTTGTCACGTCCGTTCTCCAGGCCGTAACGTTGCATGAGATCGGTGTTGATCTGTGTCATCAGCCGTTACCCAGTTTGAGTGTCTTGAGCAACATCTCTTTCGAGGTGTTGATGATTTCGACGTTGTTCTGGTAGCTGCGCGACGCCGAGATCATATTGGTCATCTCTTCGATGATGTTGACGTTGGAGTCGAAGACATAGCCTTCTTCGTTGGCCAGCGGGTTGCCGGGTTCGTAGCGTTTGTTGTGGGGCGCCTGGTTTTCCACCACGGCCATCATGCGTACGCCGCCGGCGGCCGTGGTTTGGCCCATTTCGTCCATGATGGTGGAAAAAACCGGCTGGCGGGCCTTGTAGGCCGATTTTTCATCGCCGGCCACCGTGTCGGCATTGGCGATGTTGCTGGCGGTGAGGTTCATGCGCAGCGACTGGGCGCCCATCGCGGTGCCCGATATATCGAATACATTGAACAGTGACATGGCTTATTCTCCGGTGAGTGCCTTGATCATCGAACGGGTCTTGCCATTGAGAAAGGTCAGGCTTGCCTGGTAGCGGATGGCGTTGTCGGCAAACTTGCCCTGTTCGACATGGGTTTCGACCGTATTGCCGTCCAGCGATGCCTGTTGCGGAATGCGGTATTTGAGGGCGCTGGTCGTGGTGACGTTCGACGGCATCGACAGATGGCGGTCGTGTGAGCGTGCCACCTCGATGGCGGGAGAGTGGATCTGCCGCCCCATGACGGCCTTGAAATCGATGTCACGGGCCTTGTAGTTGGGCGTGTCCACATTGGCGATATTGGCGGCCAGCACGCTCGAGCGTTGTGAGCGTAATACCAGCGCCTGGGCGTGGACCCCGAACAGCTTGTCTATCGTTGGCATCTGTTCCTCCGCGTCCTTGCGGTTTTCGGGTTGCCGGATGCGTTGCTGCATCCGTCGGATGGGACCGGCGCCGCTGTGTAGCGGGTCGGTCTGCGATTGATCACAGCAAGGGGCGTGCCACGGACGGCCGCGGGCGGGAAAACTTGAGGCTGTTTTCTCCCGGTGGCGCAAAATGGCGACAAATGGCGGCGCGGTGACAGCAGGCCCCGCATGACGTCACATTTTGTAACGCCGGGGTGGCTGTGCGGTGGCTAACAGCTTGTCCGTCGCCGCGACGGTGGTGCGTCGCTGGTTGCCGCCGGTGGCAAATCGGGGGCGCCCGGACGGCTGGCATTCATCTTGCTTGAATGCGGGTGTCCGTGTGCGGACGTCAACAAATTGACCGTGGCGGCGATGGCCCGGCAACGATCCATGAGTTCATGGAATGAATACTATGTATAAAGGAATGGGACGACTGCTCCTGGTGCTTGCGCCGTTTGTGGTGCCGGTGGCGCAGGCGGTCGAAAAAGCGGACCTCCAGCCTCACGCCGAGATTCGTCAGGCGGTGGAGGACTTCATCTACAACGAGTTGTCGGGCGAGGATCTAGAGGTGACCGTCCGCAGCCTCGATAGCCGTTTGCGTCTGCGGCGGTGCCAGGCGCCGTTGGAGATCTTCTGGTCGCCCGGCTCGCGGCAGCAGGGGGCGACGTCGGTGGGTGTCGCATGCGAGGGTGACAAGCCCTGGAAGCTCTATGTCCGCGTCGATATCCGTCTGCTCAGAGAGGTGGCGGTGGCGGCGAGGCCGCTGGTGCGCGGGGATGTGCTGAGTCGTGACGATGTCCGGATGGTGCGTAAGGACGTCAGCCGGATCAGTGGCGGTTACTTCGATGACGCGACGGCGTTGGTGGGGTATGAGTTGCGTCAGTCGGTGCCCGCCGGTCGCATGCTCTATTCCCGCATGTTGCAGCGTCCCAAACTCGTTCGCCGCGGTGACAAGGTGACCGTGCTGGCTGTGGTGGGCGGGCTCGAGGTGCGCGTCATGGGACAGGCGTTGGCCGATGGGGGCAAGGGGCAGATGATCCGGGTGCGAAATCTTTCGTCGAAGCGTGTCGTGCAGGGAGAGGTGGTGTCGAAGGGTCTGGTTCGCATCGCGATGTAAATCGATGTGGCGTGGTGGGGTGGATGCCGTGAAGTCCGTCACAATCGGTGACGGTGGCGTGGAAAAAAGCCGACGGCAACCTAAAGAAATCCCCGGCGTACCCGATAACCGAGGAAAGTTCACGAAGTTGGAATTCATTATGAACAAGATCAGCAATGTGTCGGCCGTCAGCAGTACGGCGGCCAGGGAAGGGCAGGGAAGCCTGAAGCGTTCCACCGATGTTGGTGAGTATCGCAGCGTCGAGAGTGGGCCTTCGAGCAAGGTGGCGCTCACCGGCATGGCGCTGGCGATGGCGCAGGCGCAGCGGATCGCCGAAGAGACCCCGGCCATCGACGAACAGCGTGTGGAGGAGATTCGCACGGCCATCGCCAACGGAAGCTACAGCATCGACGCGGACAGGACGGCCGCAGCGTTGCTGGCGGCGGAAAAGGATTTCGCGGTCAAGTAGTCATGGATGAACTCTATCGCAGCAAAGCCATCAAGCTGATGGAAGAGGGGATCGAGGCGGCTGCGGCCATGGAATCCCATCTGGAGAAGGAGCAGCGGGCGCTGGTGTCACAGGATCTGGAAACCCTGCAGGTCATGGTGGACGAGAAACGCCTGACCATCGACCGGCTGGCGGGTTTCGAGTCGGGGATGATGACGCTGTTGCGTGCAACCGACCCGTCGGTTGCGGCCGACAACTGGGTGGAGCTGATACACGCCCTCTACCCCGGCGATCGCCGCGTGGAGGAGACGGTCGGGCAACTCCGGACGAAGATCGCACGCTGCCATGCGCTGACGGTAGAGAACGAGGGATTGGTCAATATCGGTCTTGCCCGAGTATCGATGGCGATGCGGATGCTGTCGGGTGAAGGGCCAGCCAATCTCTATGACCCGGCCGGCAGGGACAGCGCCGCGAAGCCGGTACGACGAGAGATCACGAGCGTCTGAC
>CAZTOZ010000068.1:0-61732 GCA_964614535.1 uncultured Thiotrichales bacterium
GAAGGCATCTCCACGCGCCTGCTGGTCTATGCCGCGAGCCTGATGAAACACGGCATCACCCCCGGTGACGCCTCGCGCATGGCGCTGGTGCGGCCGATCACCGACGACGCCGACATCCGCGAAACCCTGGACAAGGCGATCGACGCCGTGTTCGGCTGACGGACGGACGCATGGTCGAAGCCAACGAGATCAAGTGCCGCTACCGCGAGGTTCGCGAGCTACTGCCGGAAAGCCTGGCCGAGCTGCGCCCGCGCCTGGGCGAGGCCGGGATGAAGGACTTTGCGCGTGGCCTCGAACTGCTGTGCATGATGGGCCGTGGCGCCGAACCGCCGCTGGTGTTCATGGAGGAGGCGGCCGAGGTGGCGGTGCATGCCGGCGAAAAGATGATCTACCCGGTGGCGAAGGCCGCCTACCAGATCTCGCGCAGCCCCAATGCCGAGGCCATCGTCCCCTTCCTGCAAACCATCGCCGCGGTGGCGCGGCGGCTGGAGGAGCAGAAACTGTTGCAGGGCTATCTCGACCTGGTGCAGGAACTGCTGGAGCGCACCTCGATCTCGATCCACGGCTCCCATGCGACCATGCCCAGCCCGGCGCTGATCCCGTTCCTGCAGGTTGCGCCACGGCTGCTCGGCGAGCTGAACATCGGCGGGCTGAAGCGTTGGATGGCCTATGGCATCGCCCAGCACAGCCACCATCCCGATCACCTGGCGGAGTACTTCCGCCTCGACACCCCGGACAGCCGCGCGGTGATGCAGCGCGAACGCTCCGGCACGCTGCTGGTCGATGTGGAGCGGCGGCTGGAGCTGTTCCAGCTGGCGCTGTGGGGCATCGACGAACGGGTCTATCCCTATTCGCGGATGCTCGATGAGCGCTCCGATCCGCGCCCCTACTACGATGACGAGGGCATCTTCCTGCCCGATGTCAACGACGACATCGAAACCCCGGCCGGCGCGGTCAGCGGGCTCGATCAATATCTGGCCGCGCTGGCCCACATGGCCGGGCACCGGCAGTGGACCGCGCCGGTGTTCGCCGACAACCGCAGTCCGATGCAGCGCATCGCCATCGAAATCTTCGAGGATTCACGCATCGAATACCTGCTGATGCAGCAGTATCCCGGCCTGCGGCGGCTGTTTCTCGCGCTGCACCCGGCGCCGGACGAGGACGACTGCGACGACCGCAGCGCCTCCTGCGTGCGTCACCGCCTGACGATGCTGTCGCGCGCCATCCTCGACCCCGATCATGGCTACCGCAACCCCGATGTCATCGAATTCGCCCGGCGCTTCCACGAGCAGATGGCCGCCGGCGAAACCACCACGATGGACATGGAGATGCTCGGCATCCAGTTCATGGCGCGCACCCGCCGCCAGTCCGACGCCCTGCCCAATGTCTGGTTCAAGGACACCGAGATCGCCTACCGCGACGACAACCGCAACCTGTGGCAGTTCTACGAGCTGGACGACGACGAGGACTTCCATGTCGAGCCCACCGAACTGGAGGAGGCGGAGCCGGACGACAGCCTGCCGCCGCGCCACTACCCGGAATGGGACTACCAGACCCAGACCTACCGGCCGGACTGGGCATCGGTCTATGAAAAGCTCCACCCCGGCGGCGAGGCCGGGCGCATCGACGCGCTGCTGCGCAAGCACGACCGCCTGGCCAAGCAGATCAAGCGCATGCTCGACCTGCTCAAGCCGCAGAACTTCGTCCGCGTGCGCTACCAGGAAGAAGGCAGCGAGCTGGATCTGGATATCGCCATCCGCTCGCTGATCGACTACAAGTCCGGCCATGACCCGGACCCGCGCATCAATGTCAGCCACAAGCACAACGACCGCAACATTGCGGTGACCATCCTGCTCGACCTGTCGGAATCGCTGAACGAGCCGGCCGGCGGCAGCGGCCAGAGCATCCTCGAACTGGAGCGCGAGGCGGTGTCGCTGCTGGCCTGGGCCATCGAACAGCTCGGTGACCAGTTCGCCATCGCCGGTTTCCACTCCAACACCCGGCACGAGGTGCGCTACTACCACATCAAGGGCTTCAGCGAGCACTGGAACCTCGATGTGAAATCACGGCTGGCGGCGATGGGCGCCGGCTGGTCCACCCGCATGGGCGCGGCGATTCGGCATGCCGGCCACTATCTCGGCCACCAGAAGGCGGACAAGAAACTGCTGCTGGTGATCACCGACGGCGAGCCGTCCGATGTCGATGTGCGCGACGGGCGCCACCTGATCGAGGATGCGCGCATGGCGGTGCGCGAGCTGAAGCAGGAAGACATCTACTGCTACTGCATCAACCTGGACCCGGCCGGAGACGAATATGTCGCCGACATCTTCGGCAGCCATTACTCGATCATCGACGATATCGAGCGGCTGCCGGAGAAACTGCCGAAGCTGTTCATGAGCCTGACCAAGGGCTGATGGCCGACCGCATCACCCTCAGCATCCGCTACTCCTTCAAGGGCGAGACCCGGGAGCCCTCGCTGACCGTCGACCTCGACGCGGCGATGCGGCGCAACGGCAGGCTGCCGGACTTCGTCCCGGCGCTGGCCAGCGCCAACCAGATCGACCACTACAGCTATGAATACGAGGTGCTGCCCCACGGCGACATCGTCTGGCACGACGCCGAAGGGCTGGCCGCCGACTGCCTCCGGGACGGCCATTTCGACCCGGCCTGCTTCGAGCAGCGCTGGCGCGAACGCGAGCGGCTCGAGGCGTTGCGGGCGATCGCCCGCGAGCACCTCGGCATCGACGACCTCGACGCCCACGAGTCGTTGCGGAACGCCCTGCTCGCCGCCTGGAACAGGGGCCGATCCGGCCCCTGACGGACGGCCGCCGCCCTGCGCCGGCGGACCCCGCACGGAAACCACCGTTGCCGGCGCGGCGAGGAGCCGATCGACGGTATACTGACCCTGTTTTCAACGGATACTCATGGGACCACCGATGCATTGCTGGCTACCCGGACGCGGCCCGTGCTGAACGCGCTGCAACAGGCTTTTCTGCCCTTTCTGCAACAGTGGGGCTATCTGCTCGCCGGTTTGTCGGCGGCCACGCTGATCGGCTCGGCCATCGTCATTCCGTGGCTGATCACGCGGATTCCGCAGGACTATTTCACCGACGAGAAACGTCACCAAAGCCGCCTGCACGCCTACCACCCGGTGGTCTATTTCACGATTCTGGTCATCAAGAACCTGTTCGGCCTGCTCTTCTTTCTGGCCGGATTGGCGATGCTGGTGCTGCCAGGGCAAGGACTGCTGACGATGCTGGTGGGCCTGTTGATGATGAACTTTCCCGGCAAGTTCCGCTTCGAACGCTGGCTGATCCAGCAGGATTCGGTCTTCAAATCGATCAACTGGGTCCGGCGTCGTGGCAACCAGCCGCCGCTGCTGCGACCGCGGACGGAACGATGAGCCGCTGCGCTGCGCTGTTACTTGTCATGCTGCTGACTGGCTGCGCGACCCACTCACCGAAACCGGCGCCGCCAACCGCCGAGGACGGGATCAGGCAACGACTGCTGACGGCCTACGATGCCTGGAAAGGCACGCCCTATCGCTTCGGCGGGGAGAGCCGACATGGCATCGATTGCTCGGCCTTCGTTCAACAGGTGTACCGGCAGGCGTTCGCGATCGAATTGCCACGGACGACGAAGGCGCAGCTACGCAGCGGCATTGGCGTGCATGCCCGCTGGCCCCAGGCAGGTGATCTGCTGTTCTTTCAGCCCCGGCGCGGCCCCCGGCACGTGGGCATCTACCTGGGCGACGGGCGCTTCATCCACGCCTCGACCTCCCGGGGCGTGACGCAGGCGCGGCTCGCCGACCGCCACTGGCGAAGCATTCTGATCGGGGTGAGACGGGTGCTCAGGTAGCCGCTTCCGCCGCCAGCAGGCCCAGCGGGTCGTCCGGGTCGATACCGTCCATGAACGAAATCTTGCGGTCCGCATGGGTGACCTGATAGACGAGCCCCATCCAGTTGCCGACGATGGCCTCGCCGGTATCGTGCCAGGTGTTCTCCAGCCGATCGACGACGAGGGCCTCGGGAAATGGCGGCAGCGGCCGTCCCCGCTTCAGCGCCCGTCCGGCCACCTCACGGTAGTCGGCCATGATCGCCCGGCTGTAGAGGTCGAAATAGTGGTCGGGGAACGGCGGATAGTCCTCTCGCTGCCCCTGGAAATAGCGCAGCACCTCCCGTTTGTACTCCTTCAGCAGGCTGATGGTGTCGTATTCCGGGTGCCCCTGGAAATAGACGGTTCGCAACAGATCGGGACTGACGGCGAGATGGACGCCCGCCGTCTCGCTCTCGATCAGCACACGCAGCCCGGCGTCGTCGAACATCTCGCGATCGACCTGGTTGAAGCGCGAATGGGGCACGTCGAAGCGGCTGTTGACGTCCATCACCAGTGGATGACGCCGATCGACGACCCGATGCTCGAACACCCCCCAGCGCTTGGCCGGCAAGCGGCGGCGCTTCTTGCCGTAGCGGTGCTGCATGCCGGCATGGGTGGCCAGGCAGGAATAGAGCGTCGAGGTGACGTTCTCCTGCGCCCAGTCCATGATCCTCGTCAGCGGCTCCCAGAACGGCTCCAGCGACAGATCCGGCTGGGTGACGTTGGCACCGGTGATGATGAGCGCGTCGAGCCCCTCCTCGGCGATCTCCTCGAAGCGGCGGTAGTAGCGGGCCACGTGGGCGGCGGCTTTCTCGCCACGGGGGATCTCGTCGATGGTGAACGGGTGGAGGAAGAACTGGGCAATGGGGTTGCTCTCGCCGAGCAGGCGGAAGAACTGCCGCTCCGTGGCCTCCATCGCGGCATCCGGCATCATGTTGAGCAAGCCCACGTGAAGGCCGCGAATGTCCTGATGCGCCGCTCGCTCCGGCGTCAGAATGATATGCCCCTGCTGGCGCAGCCGCTCGAAGGTGGGCAGGTCGGAGTTGGCGACTATCGGCATGGTGCTCTCCCGATGGCTTCGGCCAGCAGCTCGACGAAGTCGTCGGCATGTTCGACCCGGGCGATCTCGTCCGTCGTCACGGTGTAGCCATAGCGATCGGCGATGGCCTCGTAGCGGGGAATCCGCGAATAGAACAGACGCGGAAAACTCCAGCGCACGAAATCGTCCGGTTCGATCTGCGACGGAAACGTCAGTGCCTTCTCGGCCATGTAGGTCTCCAGCAACTCATCGAGGAACGCCTCACGGTAGAACAGCGGTTTCGGTGCCGAGCGGGCCCGCTCGATCAACACCTTCTCGTCGGCCTCGGTGGCCTTGATATAGACAATCAGCGTATGCCGGTCGAGCACCTCGAGCACCGACGGATCATCCAGCTCGCAAACGCTGCCGCCCGCGTCGTTGATGAAGTTCTCGTAACCGTAGATCGACTGCGCCTTTTCGATGAAATCGGGCACGTCTTTCATCGCCGCGATCTCGGCCTCCAGGTGTTGCCGCTGGCGATGCTTGTACTCCGACAGCGACAGGCCGCCCAACTCGGGATTGCCCAGTTTGCCGAGATAGCTGGAGACCGGCTTGAGATGGTCGATGGTGATGTTGTTGCTGATCGAAATCGAATCGGAGCGCAGCAGGTCACGCAGAAACGGCACCTGCATCGCCTGCAGCTTGATATTGTCGAGTATCGGCTCCCCCAGGTAGCGGGTACCGATGCGGTAGTCGCCGGAGTAGTGGAACCAGTCGGCGCGGCGCAGAATGCACGACAGCCGGGTCTTGCCGACGCCCGACATCCCCAGCAGCGTGATGCTCTTGTGCTGCCACGCCCTGAATTGTTCGACGGTCAGTTTCACAGGCGGCCCCGTTGAGAAAAGCGGAAGCGTCGCACACTCGACGCAATGGCGTCAAAACAGCACGGTTTCGGCCCACCACCACGATGCCGGCGAGGGGAGGTTGTTCCGGGACTATTTCCCAAACAGCGCCCGAACCGCCCGTCGCCACAACGACACCGCTCACACCCTTTTTTCATCAAAACTAATGACTTAAATCAACGCCGCACCGACAAAACCCTGAAACTCCCCGCCCACTGGCATGGTAAGTGCTTGTATTGGCTGCCATTTCGCCGCAATATGCTGTGACAAAACAAGAGACTGCACCAAAGGAGACCCAACCATGCCCGACGTCCTCAGAAGGTTCGCCCTGGCCGCCGCGATACTCGTTTTCGGTTTCTGGGGCCTTGCCCTGATGCTCAAGCCGGAACTCGTGCACCCCTTCTTCAGCGACGGCCCGCTCAATCCCGCCTACGCCGGCATGATGGGCGCCGCCTTTCTCGGCCTGGCCATCATTTCCCTGGCCAACGAGACCGGCTGGATCACCCCTTCGCGGGCGCTCGGCATCGCCGTCGCGATCATCGTCGTCGAAGCCGGCTTTCTGATGTTTTCCCACAGCGGCCTCATCATCACACCGGTCACGTCGATCAGTCTGGTGTCGGCATTGGCGGTCGCGGTATTCCTCATTCTGTAGATCCTCAGCAGTTGACGCCGGGAATCCGGGGCTCCGGCTCCAGCAGGAGACCGAACCGCTCGCCGACATCGTCGATGATGCGACGCGCCAACGCCCAGATGTCGGCCCCGCTGGCCGAGCCGTGGTTGACCAGTACCAGCGCATGCCCTGGGGCCACGCCGGCATCCCCGATCCGCCTGCCCTTCCAGCCACAGCGCTCGATCAGCCACGCCGCCGGCAGCTTGTAGCCGCCGTCGACCGGATAGAGGGGGACATCGGGGTAGTCGCCGCGCAGACGATCGGCCCCGGCCGCGGAGACCACCGGGTTCTTGAAAAAGCTGCCGGCATTTCCCAACCGGGCAGGGTCGGGGAGCTTGTGGCGACGGATCTCGCTGACGACATCGCTGATCAGCCTGGCAGAGATCTCACCACGCCCCCGCGCCGCCACCCTCTCCGCCAGCTCACCGTAACCCAGCAGCCACTGGGGTTTTTTCGGCAGCGCCACCGTAACCGCGCCGATGAGATGGCGCCCGGCCGGCTGACGCTTGAACCAGCTGTCGCGATAACCGAAATGGCAGGCTTCCCGATCCATCGTCGTCGTCTGTCCACTGTCGAGATCGACCCGCTCCAGCGAGGCAAAGCGTTGCGCCAGCTCCAGGCCGTAGGCGCCGATGTTCTGTACCGGCGCAGCGCCCACCGTTCCGGGGATCAGCGAGAGATTTTCCAGCCCCCCATACCCCATCGCGATGGTGGCGCGGACAAAACGGTGCCACGACTCTCCGGCCCCGGCACGGATCAGCACATGGTCGGCGGTCTCGTCGACGAGGTCGATGCCGGTGGCGTCGAGCCGGACCACGACCCCCGGCCAGTCGTCGATGAACAGGAAATTGGAGCCACCGCCGAGCAGCAGCCGCGGCAGGCCATCCAGCGCCGGCGAGGCCAATGCGTCGAGCAAGGCCGCCACGCTGTCGGCGGTAACGAAATAGCGGGCCGTGGCATCGACGCCAAACGTGTTGTACGGCCTCAACGAGACCTGCTGCAGCACCGGCATGAGTCGCTGTCCGGGTGGATCAAGGGAAGGGAATTATGCAGTATTGCCCAAGGCAGGCATATCCGAGGCGACCATGCTCGACGGCATTTTCATCACTGGCACCGACACTGGCGTGGGCAAGACCTACGTCGGCAGCCGCATCGTCGCGGGGCTGAAGGCCCATGGCATCGCCGTGACGGCACGCAAGCCGGTGGAGTCGGGCTGCGAACGAGACGGTGACCGGCTCCTTCCCGCCGATGCCATGGCCTACGCCGAGGCGCTCGGCGATCCGTCGGCGCTGGAGCGGATCTGCCCGTTTCGCTTCGAGGCGGCGCTGGCGCCACCGAGCGCCGCCCGACGGGCGGGGGTCCGATTACGGATGCAAGATCTGGTGACAGCCTGTGACCACAACAACGGCCTGCTGGTGGTGGAAGGGGCCGGGGGATTCTATTCGCCACTGGCCGAGGACGGACTCAATGCCGACCTCGCCAGCACGCTCGGCCTGCCGGTACTGCTGGTCGCGGCCAACCGCCTCGGCTGCATCAACCATGTCCTGCTGACGCTGGAGGCGGTCGGCCGGCGTGGTCTGACGCCGCTGGGCATCGTGCTGACGACGCCCCGGCCGGAAATGGCGCTGGCCGACAACCCAACCGCATTACGACAGTGGCAGCCGCTGCCGGTGGTGACGTTGGAGCACGATGCACCGCTCGACACCAGCGCCCTGTTTTCACTTCTTGGCCATCCACTGGAACGCCTTGACCACCGGATAGGGTGACATCAGCAACCCCCCCAGGCCAAACGCCGACGCGGTCCAGACCATCTGGTTCACATCACCGGCCTTGGCCTCGGAGAACAGCCACAGGTAGAGGCCCAGCCCCACCAGCGCGATGCCGACCCAGTGCAGGATCAGAAAGATTCGTAGTAGCAAGATTTTCTCCTCCACAAAGCAGAAAGGGCGGTCCAAGAACCGCCCTTTCCGACTTTCCGGGTCACGCCGCGATCAGGCGATCTTCGGATCCAGCTCGCCCGACTCGTAACGCTTGAACATCACTTCCAGCGATACGGGCTTGATCTTCGACGCCATGCCGGCGCTGCCGAAGGCTTCGTAACGCGCCTTGCAGATCTCTTTCATCGCCTCGGTGGAGGCCTTGAGGAACTTGCGCGGGTCGAAGTTGCTCGGGTTGTCGTGCAGATGCTTGCGGATCGCGCCGGTGGAGGCCATCCGCAGGTCGGTATCGATATTGACCTTGCGCACGCCGTGCTTGATCCCCTCGACGATCTCCTCGACCGGAACGCCGTAGGTCTCACCCATGTCACCGCCGTACTCGTTGATAATCTTCAACCAGTCCTGCGGCACCGAGGAGGAGCCGTGCATGACCAGGTGCGTGTCGGGGATCCGCGCGTGGATCTCCTTGATGCGGTCGATACGCAGCACCTCACCCGTCGGCGGCTTGGTGAATTTGTAGGCACCGTGGGAGGTGCCGATGGCGATGGCCAGCGCATCGACGCCGGTCTGCTTGACGAAATCGGCCGCCTGATCGGGATCGGTCAGCAGCTGATCCATGTCCAGCTTGCCCTCGGCGCCGTGGCCGTCTTCCTCACCCATCATGCCGGTCTCGAGGGAGCCGAGGCAGCCCAGCTCACCTTCGACCGATACGCCCCCGGCGTGCGCCATCTCGACGACCTTGCGCGTCACCTCGACGTTGTATTCGTAGGTGGAGGGGGTCTTCATGTCCGGCATCAGCGAGCCGTCCATCATGACCGAGGTGAACCCCGACTGGATCGACCGCAGGCAGACCGCCGGCTCGGAGCCGTGATCCTGGTGCATCACGACGGGGATGTGGGGATACATTTCGACCGCGGCCGAGATCAGATGGCGCAGGAACGGCTCGCCAGCGTAGGCGCGGGCACCGGCACTGCCCTGCATGATGACCGGGGAGTCGGTCTCGTCCGCCGCCTGCATGATGGCGTGGACCTGCTCCATGTTGTTGACGTTGAACGCCGGCATGCCGTAGCCATGCTCGGCGGCATGATCGAGAAGTTGACGCATTGAGATCAGCATAAGACTTGTCTCCTTTCTTCAGTGATTGAGATATTCATTGCTGGCGTGGCCGTTTCGTCGACGCCATGCCCAGCAAACCTGCTTCGAACCGCCGCCACGGCATTTCCCTGTGCCTTCGCGGCGATCGGTTGTTATTGCCCAGGCAACGAAACGGGTTGCCCGCCCCCGCCATGTCATGCCCTCGCTCCGTATTGCCGGGACGGTCTGGCGAGACGGCCAATATAGACCGCCACCCCGGCCGGAACCAATTTCCCTGTCAGTCGGCCGGCTCCACCATATTGCCGACGACCACGATCTTCATCGCGTTGGTGCCACCGCCATCGCCCATCAGGTCGCCCTTGGTGATGATGACGATGTCCCCATCCTCGACGACCTTGTGCTTCTTCAGAATCTCCACCGCCGTCTTGTTGGCCAGTGGATGGGAGGTGGTGCTGGTGGGGAAATCGACCGGATAGACGCCACGATAGAGTTTGACGCGGCGGCGCGTCCGGGGCCGCTGCGACATCGCGTAGATCGGGATGCCGGAGCTGATGCGCGACATCCACTTGGCGGTGGAGCCCGTCTCCGTCAACGCGGCGATGGCCGCCACATTGGCGTGGTTGGCGGTGTACATCGTCGCCATCGCGATCGCTTCGTCGATGTGCTGAAACGTGGTGTTGATGCGATGGTCCGACGTGCGCGCCAGCGACTGCTTCTCCGCCTCGATGCAGATGTTGCCCATCGCCTCGACCACCTTCGCCGGATACTTGCCAACGGCGGTTTCCCCCGAGAGCATGACCGCGTCGGTGCCATCGAGCACGGCATTGGCCACGTCGAAGACCTCCGCACGCGTCGGGATCGGGTTCTCGATCATCGACTCCATCATCTGGGTGGCGGTGACGACGATACGGTCGAAGACCCGCGCCTTGTGGATCAACGCCTTCTGGACCGCCGGCAGTTCGGCATCACCGATCTCGACGCCGAGATCGCCCCGCGCCACCATGATCGCATCGGAGGCCATCAGAATCTCGTCGATGTTCTCCAGCGCCTCGGCGCGCTCGATCTTGGCCACGAGACAGGCCTCGCTGCCGGCTTCGCCGAGCAGCCGCCGCGCCTCCTCCATGTCCTTGCCGTCTCGCGGAAACGAAACCGCCAGGTAGTCCACGTCCAGCTCGGCGGCGAGCCGGATGTCGCGTTTGTCCTTGTCGGTGAGTGCCGAGGCCGACAGCCCGCCCCCCTTGCGGTTGATGCCCTTGTTGTTGGACAGCTTCCCGCCGGTGACGACCACCGTATGGATTTCACCCCCCTCGACCTTCTCTACCTGCAATACGATCCGGCCGTCGTCGAGCAGCAGCAGATCGCCGGCGAATACCTCCTGCGCCAGCGTCTTGTAGGTCACGCCGACCCGCTGTTCGTCACCATCGTCCTCACCCAGCGTGGTGTCGAGGATGAAACGCGCCCCCTCATCCAGCATCACGCTGCCGTTACGGAACTTCTCGATCCGGATCTTGGGCCCCTGCAGATCGCCGAGGATGGCCACTTCACAGCCGCAATCCTCGGCCGCCTGACGGATCATCTGCGCCCGCTTGACGTGATCCTCCCGCGAGCCGTGCGAGAAATTCATTCGCACGACATCGACGCCCGCCTCCACCAGCGCGCGCAATGCTTCCGGCGATTCGGTGGCCGGCCCCAGCGTGGCCAATATCTTGGTCCGCCGGAGCCCGCGGGAGTTGCGATGGCAGATCGGTGAGCCGTCGACCATCGATTAGCCTTTGGCCCGCTCTTCCAGCATTGCCACGGCTGGGAGCTTCTTGCCTTCGAGGAATTCGAGGAAAGCACCCCCACCGGTGGAGATGTAGGAGATCCTGTCGGCCAGGCCATATTTGTCCACCGCTGCCAGGGTGTCGCCACCACCGGCGATGGAGAAGGCATCCGATTCGGCAATGGCCTCGCCCAGCGCCTTGGTGCCTTCGGCGAACTGATCGAATTCGAAGACGCCGACCGGGCCGTTCCAGACGATGGTTCCCGCCTCCTTCATCATCGCCGAGAAACGCGCGGCAGTTTCGGGGCCGATATCGAAGATCATATCGTCGTCGGCAACCTCGTCGACCTTCTTGACCGTCGCCTCGGCCGTCTCGGAGAACGCCTTGCCGACGACCACGTCGGTGGGCACCGGAATCTCACCGCCCTTGGCCTTGGCGGCTTCCATCAGGCGCTTGGCCTCGTCGATCAGATCCTCCTCGTAGAGCGATTTGCCGACGTTGTGCCCCATGGCGGCGATGAAGGTATTGGCGATGCCGCCACCGGGGATGAGCTGATCGACGATCTTCGACAGCGACTCCAGCACGGTGAGCTTGGTGGAGACCTTGGAGCCGCCGACGATCGCGACCATCGGCCGTTTCGGATCGTTCAGCGCCTTGCCGAGCGCGTCGAGTTCACCGGCCAGCAGCGGGCCGGCGCAGGCGATGGGCGCGAACATGCCGGCGCCATAGGTCGAGGCCTGGGCGCGGTGGGCGGTGCCGAAGGCGTCCATCACATAGACGTCGCACAGCGCCGCATACTTCTTGGCCAGCGTCTCGTCATTGGCTTTTTCGCCCTTGTTGAACCGGACGTTCTCGAGAATGACCACCTCGCCGTCCGCCAGTTGCGGCGGGTTCTCCAGATAGTCCTTGATCAACCGCACTTCCTTGCCCAGCAGCCCGGAGAGGTGGTCGGCAACGGGCTGAAGCGAAAATTCGTCCGCCGGCTCCCCCTCGGTCGGGCGACCGAGATGGGACATCAGCATGACCTTGGCACCAGCGTTCATGGCGTGCTCGATGGTCGGCAGCGAGGCCCGGATCCGCTTGTCGGACGACACCTTGCCATCCTTGATCGGCACATTGAGGTCTTCACGAATCAGCACGCGCTTGCCGGCCAGATCCAGATCGGTCATTTTGATGATAGTCATAACATCCACTCCCGGAGAATTGGTTCAGGAAAAAGCATTGGCCAAACCAGAGAGGCTTGGCGAATGTCTCTTCGACAGGCAGAAAGACAGAAGGCGGGGAAACCCGCCTTCTGCGCGATCGTCGTTCCGATCAGTTGTTGGCGACGTGCTCGACGAAACGAAGCATGTTGCAGGTGTAGCCGTACTCGTTGTCGTACCAGGCGACGACCTTGACGAAGGTGGGGTCCAGCTGGATGCCGGCACCGGCGTCGAAGATCGAGGAGAAACCACAACCGCGGAAGTCGGTGGAGACGACCTTGTCTTCAGTGTAGGAGAGGGTCTTGCCCAGATCGCCGCTCTCGGAGGCCGCTTTCATCGCGGCGCAGATGTCGTCGTAGCTGGCTTCGCTGTTCAGCTCGGCGGTCAGATCGACGACGGAGACGTCGGAGGTGGGCACGCGGAACGCCATGCCGGTGAGCTTGCCGTTCAGTTCAGGCAGTACCACACCAACGGCCTTGGCAGCACCGGTGGAGGACGGGATGATGTTCTCCAGGATGCCACGGCCTCCGCGCCAGTCTTTCATCGACGGGCCGTCGACGGTCTTCTGGGTGGCGGTGGCGGCGTGAACGGTGGTCATCAGGCCACGCTTGATGCCCCACTTGTCGTTCAGCACCTTGGCGACCGGCGCCAGACAGTTGGTGGTACAGGAAGCGGCGGAGACGATGGTCTGACCGTCGTAGGTGTCGTTGTTGACACCGAAAACGAACATCGGCGTGCCGTCCTTCGAGGGCGCGGACATGACCACCTTCTTGGCACCGGCGTCGATGTGCTTCTGACAACCTTCGGCGGTGAGGAAGAAGCCGGTGCACTCGAGCACGATATCGACTCCGATGTCGCCCCATTTGAGGTCGGCGGGATCGCGCTCGGCGGTCAGGCGGATCTTCTTGCCGTCGACGATCATGGTGTCGCCCTCGACCGCGATGTCACCGTCGAAATTGCCGTGTACCGAGTCGTACTTGAGCATGTAGGCGAGATAGTCGTTGTCCAGCAGGTCGTTGATGCCGACCACTTCGATGCCGGGAAAGTCCTTGGCAATCGCGCGAAAAGCCATGCGGCCGATACGGCCGAATCCGTTGATACCAACTTTAATGGTCATTGTTATCTCCTAACTTGTGGGATGGGATAATACGAATCCGCCCCGGGCATCGGGGCGGACGAGACTCAGCTTCAGGCAACCTCGTTGACGGCCTTGACGACGTTCTCGACGGTGAAGCCGAATTCCTTGAACAGATCGCCCGCGGGCGCGGATTCGCCGAAGGTGTCGATACCGATGACGGCGCCCTGCAGACCGACATACTTGGTCCAGTAGGCGGTGACGCCCGCCTCGACGGCGACACGCGCCGTAACCGCGGCCGGCAGAACCGACTCCTTGTAGGCGTCGTCCTGGGCATCGAAGACATCGGTGGACGGCATCGATACGACACGCACCTTCTTGTCGGTGATCGCCGCCGCGGCATCCACGGCCAGTCCGACCTCGGAACCGGTGGCGATGAGAATGACATCAGGCGTGCCGTCGCAATCCTTCAGTACATAGCCGCCACGCTCGATCAGCTTGATCTGCTCGTCGGAGCGATCCTGGTGGGGCAGGTTCTGACGCGAGAAGATCAGGCTGGTCGGCCCGTCCTTGCGCAGCACCGCCATCTTCCAGGCCACGGCCGACTCGACCGCGTCACAGGGGCGCCAAACGCTCATATTGGGAATCATCCGCAGGGTGGCCACCTGCTCCACCGGCTGGTGGGTCGGGCCGTCCTCACCGAGGCCGATCGAGTCGTGGGTGAAGACCTCGATGTTCTGAACCTTCATCAGCGCCGCCATCCGCAGAGCGTTGCGGGCGTATTCGGAGAACATCAGAAAGGTGGCGCCGTAGGGCACGAAACCGCCATGCAGCGCGATGCCGTTGATGGCCGCGGTCATGCCGAACTCACGGACGCCCCAGTTGATGTAGTTGGCGTCCGGCGTCTCCTTGCGCATCGGTACCGAGTTGGAGACGATGGTCAGATTGGAACCCGCCAGGTCAGCCGAACCGCCCATGAAATGGGTGAACTTGCTCAGCGCCTCGATGGCATTCTGCGACGCCTTGCGGCTGGCGATGCTTTCGCCTTTCTCGGCCACCGACCGAATGAAAGCGTCGGCCTGTGCCTCCCAGTCGTCACCCAGCTCGCCGGCCATGCGCATCTCGAACTCGGCGGCAAGCTCCGGGTGGGCCGCCTTGTAGGCCGCCATCTTCTCCTGCCACGCCTTCTCGGCGGCCGCGCCCTTCTCGCGCGCGTTCCACGCCGCGTAGATCTCCTCGGGAATCTCGAACGGGCCGTACTCCCAGCCCAGCGCCTTGCGGGTCAGCTCGATCTCCTCCTCGCCCAGCGGCGCACCGTGGCAATCCTCCTTGCCGGCCTTGTTGGGCGAACCGAAACCGATGGTGGTCTTGCAGCAGATGATCGACGGCTTGTCACCCACCGAGCGGGCCTCTTCGATGGCCTTCTTGATGGCGTCGGCGTCGTGACCATCGACATCGCGGATCACATGCCAGCCGTAGGCTTCGAAACGCTTCGGCGTGTCGTCGGTGAACCACCCCTCGACCTCACCGTCGATGGAGATGTTGTTGTCGTCGTAGAAAGCGATCAGCTTGCCGAGGCCGAGCGTGCCGGCGATGGAGCAGGCCTCGTGGGAGATGCCTTCCATCAGACAGCCATCCCCCAGGAAGACATAGGTGTAGTGATCGACGATGTCGTGACCGTCGCGATTGAAATGCGCCGCCAGCGCGCGCTCGGCGATGGCCATGCCGACACCGTTGGTGATGCCCTGCCCCAGCGGGCCGGTCGTCGTCTCGATCCCCGGCGCGTAACCATACTCGGGGTGCCCCGGGGTCTTCGAGTGGAGTTGACGGAAGTTCTTGAGATCTTCGATGCTGAGATCGTAGCCGGTCAGGTGCAGTACCGAATACGGCAGCATCGAGCCATGACCGTTGGACATGATGAAGCGGTCGCGATCGACCCAGGAAGGATTCCCCGGATTGTGCTTCATGAAATCGTTGTACAGCACTTCCGCGATGTCGGCCATTCCCATCGGTGCACCGGGGTGACCGGAATTGGCTTTCTGTACCGCGTCCATGCTGAGCGCGCGGATGGCGTTGGCTAAGTCTCTACGAGATGGCATAAAAAAACTCCCGGCAGGGTTGTCATGTGAAAAACGCGAACCGTCCGCGCGACGGGACAGGATGCGTCGTCGCTCGGGCGGGATAAAATCTGGTCAAGTCGCGGGATTCTGGTTGCTTGTTGTGACGACCTGGGCACCTCTGGGTGCAATTTCAGGCGCAACATTCTCACGTAATCCGGGCGGACGGGCAAGCAGAATCGGAGAAAAAATATCTTATCGCCTTATTTATCAGGAATATAAGCAATACTCTCAATAATGCGTATTCACTGAACCTATACTTCACCTGCCTTTCCGGGCGCCGATTGGCCACCCCAAGCACCGGTTTGTTAAACAGCTCTGGTTTTGATCGTTTCGCTTCATATACACTGTCGCGCAATTTTCCCGTATTCACCTCATGGTAGAGCACCGATGCCCAACAGTTACCAGTTCACCTCCGAATCCGTCTCCGCCGGCCACCCCGACAAGGTCGCCGACCAGATCTCCGACGCCATCCTCGACGCCATTCTGGAGCAGGATCCAGCCGCCCGCGTCGCCTGCGAAACGCTGGTCAAGACCGGCATGGTGCTGGTGGCGGGTGAAGTCACCACCTCGGCCCACGTGGAGTATGAGGAAGTGGTGCGCCAGACCGTCACCGACATCGGCTACACCAGCTCGGAGATCGGTTTCGACGGCGCCACCTGCGCGGTGATGTCGGCCATCGGCAAACAGTCGCCCGACATCAACCAGGGTGTCGACCGCGACCGGCCGGAGGAACAGGGCGCTGGCGACCAGGGCCTGATGTTCGGCTACGCCACCAACGAAACCGACGTCCTCATGCCGGCACCGATCACCTACTCTCACCGGCTGGTTCGCCGCCAGCACGAGGTGCGCGAGAACGGCACGCTGCCGTGGCTGCGCCCCGATGCCAAGAGCCAGGTGACTTTCCGCTACGAGGACGGCAGACCCGTCGGCATCGAGGCGGTGGTGCTCTCGACGCAGCACGCGCCGGAGATCTCCCAGGCCGACCTCAAGGAAGCGGTGATGGAAGAGATCATCAAACCGGTGCTGCCGGAAGCGTGGATCTCCGGCAACACCCTCTACCACATCAACCCCACCGGCAAGTTCGAGATCGGCGGGCCGGTCGGCGACTGTGGGCTGACGGGACGCAAGATCATTGTCGACACCTACGGCGGCATGGCACGCCACGGCGGTGGCGCCTTCTCCGGCAAGGATCCCTCCAAGGTGGACCGCTCCGCCGCCTACGCCGGCCGCTACGTGGCCAAGAACATCGTCGCCGCCGGCCTGGCCGACCGCTGCGAGATCCAGGTCTCCTACGCCATCGGCGTGGCCGAGCCCACCTCGATCTCGGTCGACACCTTCGGCACCGGCAAGATTGCCGACGAGGCCATCGAGGCACTGATCCGTGAACATTTCGACCTGCGTCCCTACGGTATCATTCAGATGCTCGACCTGATCAAGCCGATCTACCGGCAGACGGCGGCCTACGGCCACTTCGGTCGCGAGGACATCGACCTGCCGTGGGAACGCACCGACAAGGCCGACGTGCTGAAAGCACAGATCGCCTGACCCCTCTCTGTCCGGTCATTGGGGAACCCCGTTCCCCGACGACCCGCCAACCGCACGGCCACCCGGCCGGCGGTCCGGGCTGAGGAGCGTTGCGACGGGATATGGAATTCCGCCAGGCTCAGCCCCCCGAACGAACCCGCCGCACGGCGGTTCGACTGCAACAACGGCGCTCATTTTTCATAGACACTTTATCTATATGGAGAATGAAATGAACGCTAGTCTCGAAGCCACTTTCACCGATTACAAAGTCGCCGACATCTCCCTGGCCGATTGGGGCCGCAAGGAGATCGCCATCGCCGAAACCGAAATGCCGGGGCTGATGGCACTGCGTGAGAAATACGGCAAGGAACAACCACTGAAAGGTGCGCGGATCACCGGTTCGCTGCACATGACGATTCAGACCGCCGTACTGATCGAAACGCTGGTCGCGCTGGGCGCCGAGGTCCGCTGGTGTTCCTGCAACATCTTCTCCACTCAGGACCATGCCGCCGCGGCGATCGCCGCCGAGGGCATTCCGGTCTATGCGTGGAAGGGTGAGACGCTGGAAGAATACTGGTGGTGCACCGAACAGGTACTGACCTGGCCCGACGGCGGCACGCCGAACATGATCCTCGACGACGGCGGCGATGCCACGCTGCTGGTGCACAAGGGCGTGGAATACGAAAAGGCCGGCGGCGTGCCCGCACCGAGCGCCGACGACAACGAAGAGTGGCAGGTCATCCTCCAGACGCTGAAGCGGATGATCGACGAAGATCCGCAGCGTTTCCACCGCATGGCCGAATCGATCAAGGGCGTCACCGAGGAGACCACCACCGGCGTCCACCGCCTCTATCAGATGATGGAGAAAGGCGAATTGCTGTTCCCGGCGATGAACGTCAACGATTCGGTCACCAAGTCGAAGTTCGACAACCTCTACGGCTGCCGCGAGTCGCTGGTGGACGGTATCAAGCGCGCCACCGACGTCATGATCGCCGGCAAGATCTGCGTCGTTGCCGGCTACGGCGACGTAGGCAAGGGCAGCGCCCAGTCGCTGCGTGGCCTCGGTGCCACCGTCTGGGTCACCGAGATCGATCCGATCTGCGCCCTGCAGGCCTCGATGGAAGGCTACCGCGTGGTGACGATGGAGGAAGCCGCGCCGGTGGCCGACATCTTCGTCACCACCACCGGCAACTTCAACATCATCACCCGCAAGCACATGGAGATGATGAAAAACGAGGCCATCGTCTGCAACATCGGCCATTTCGACAACGAGATCGACATCGCCAGCGTCAAGGATCTGCAGTGGGAGAACATCAAGCCCCAGGTGGACCACATCGTCTTCCCCGACGGCAAGCGCATCATCATGCTGGCCGAAGGGCGGCTGGTGAATCTGGGCTGCGCCACCGGCCACCCCAGCTTCGTCATGTCGGCCTCGTTCACCAACCAGGTGCTGGCCCAGATCGAACTGTTCACCAAGCCGGACGAATACGAGAACAAGGTCTATGTACTGCCGAAGATCCTCGACGAAGAGGTGGCGCGGTTGCATCTGGACAAACTCGGCGTCCACCTGACCAGACTGACACCGGAGCAGGCGGAATATATCGGCGTACCGGTCGACGGACCGTACAAGCCCGATCACTACCGTTACTGATAGACTCCACCCACCCGCCCCCGCCCACCGGCGGGGGCCTCCCTAGCAAACGGTGTCACCATGGAATCCCAACGCCAACACGCACGGGTTTTCAGCTTCGAGTTCTTCCCGCCCCGCACCGAGCAGGGCGCCGCCAATCTCCGCCAGGTACGCGACGAACTGGCCACGCTGAAACCCCGCTTCTTCTCCGTCACCTTCGGCGCCGGCGGCTCCACCCAGGATGCCACCCTGGAAACGGTGCTGGAGATCCAACGATCCTCCGGCATCGATGCCGCGCCTCACCTCTCCTGCATCGGCTCCAACCGCGACAAGATTCGCGAGATTCTCAACACCTACAAGCAGAGCGGCGTCAAACACATCGTCGCCCTGCGCGGCGACCTGCCATCGGGGCTGCGCACCCCGGGCGATCTGCAATACGCCAATGAACTGGTGGCGTTCATCCGCGCCGAAACCGGCGATCACTTCTTCATCGAAGTGGCCGCCTACCCCGAGTTCCATCCGGAGGCGCGCGACGCCAACGACGACCTGCGAAACTTCAAGCGCAAGGTGGAAGCCGGCGCCAACAGCGCGCTGACGCAGTACTTCTACAACGCCGACGCCTACTTCCGCTTCATCGACAGCTGCGAGCGCCTGGGCATCACCATTCCCATCGTCCCCGGCATCATGCCGATCACCAACTACACCCAGCTGGCCCGCTTCTCCGACGCCTGTGGCGCCGAAATCCCGCGCTGGATACGCAAACGACTGGAAACCTATGGCGACGATCTCGACGCCATTCGTGACTTCGGCACCGACGTGGTCACGGCCCTGTGCCAACGATTGCTCGACGAAGGCGCACCAGGGCTGCACTTCTACACGATGAACCGCACCGAGCCGACGATGACCATCTGGAAAAATCTCGGCATCGAAACGGCGTGAGACGCACGCGGGTTCTGGTCGATGCCGCGCTGACGCCGGGCAGCCTCGTCGAGCTACCCGACGCGGCCGCGCGGCACCTGACCACCGTGCTGCGGCTGCGTGCCGGCGACCCATTCATCGCCTTCGACGGTCGCAACGACATCGAAGCCGAGGCCGTGCTGGAGAGTGTCGGCCGAAAGCGCGCGACCGCCCGCATCCTCACCACCACCCGAGTGACACGCGAATCGCCGCTGGACCTGACGCTGGTACAGGCCATCAGCAGTTCGGAAAAGATGGATTTCACGTTGCAAAAGGCCGTGGAGCTGGGCGTCAAGCGAATCACGCCAGTCTGGTCGGCGCGATCGCAACGTCGCCTCAAGCCACCACAGGTGGAGAAGAGGCTGCGCCACTGGCAAGGAGTCGTCACCCACGCCACCGAACAGTCCGGTCGCACCCGGCGCGCGCGGCTGGATCCACCGACGACGCTCGCCGACTGGATCGGCACGAGGGATCCGGCACGCGGCGGGATCGTGCTCGACCCGCGCGCAACGGAGGGGCTTGCCTCGCTGTCTGCGCCGGAAAGCGGGCTGGACATCCACATCGGACCGGAAGGGGGATTCAGCGACGACGAGCTGGGGATGATGGCTCATGCCGGCATCCGCCGACTGCGGATGGGGCCGAGAATCCTGCGAACGGAAACCGCCGGCATCGCCGTGCTCGCCTGGCTGCAAACCCGCTTTGGGGACTGCGGCTGACTCAGGCCTCGGCCTTGTCGAGTTGGCGCAGTACCTGCGCGACCCGGTTCTCCAGCGCGGCAAAATCGGGCACGGCGGCGCGAACCCCGGCCGCCTGGACATGCTCGGCCACCATCTCGCAGGGCTTGCCACCGTCGGCGGAGCGCACCTCGCTCTCCCCCAGGCGAACCGGATGAGGGATCGAACCGATCTCGATCCCATACTGGCTCACCCCTTCCGTCTCCCCCAGCGCGTTGAGCACCGCCACGCGCCGCGAACGCAGCACCGGCCGTCCCTCCTCGTCCGGGTTGCAGAAGCGATCGACGGAGATCAGCGGAATCGTCCGCTCGCGCCACTCGAACATCCCCTGGAACCAGGGCAGATCACCCACTTCGGCCAGATGGGGAAAGGGGATGATCTCGGCGACCAGCACCTGCGGCACCACCAGATTCAGCGACCGCAGCGGCACGATCAACGCCTGCAGCTTGTTCTCATCCGACATGACGGTTCATCCCCTCCTTCTGCTGCAACAACGCATCGATATGGGACAGCAGCTCACTGTCCTGATACGGCTTGCCAAGAAACTCCCGGACACCGAGACCGGCGGCCCGCTCCCGGTGCTTCTTCCCGGTACGCGACGAAATCATGATGATCGGGATATCCTGGTGCTGTTCACTGTTCTGCAGATGCGCCGCCAGCTCGAAACCATCCATCCGCGGCATCTCGATATCGAGCAGCATCATGTCTGGCTTGACCTCCTCCAGCCGCGCCACCGCATCCAGTCCATCCTTCGCCGTGACGACATTGAAGTGGTGGCGTTCGAGCATCTTTTCGGTGACCCGGCGAATGGTAATGGAGTCGTCCACCACCATGATCGTCGGGCGACGCTCATGCGCTTGGCGATCGTCCGCCTCACGCCGCTCGATGCTTTCGCGACCACCGGTGGCGGCCCGGATGATGCCAGCGGTATCGAGGATCAGGATCACGCGGCCATCGCCGAGAATCGTCGCTCCGCCCAGACCGGGCACGCTGTTGAGCAGACTGCCGATCGGCTTGACGACCACATCCTGGTTGCCCTGGATCTCATCGACGATGAGGGCGATGGCGTGCTCTCCCGATCCGACCAGCAACACCGGCCGTGTCTCGCCGCTGGCCTGCAACGGTTCCATGCGCGCGTTCTCCAGCACCTCGTCGAGCCGGTAGAGGCGATAGTTGCGATCCGCATAGTCGATCACCGGATCGCCACCGGCGAGCTTTTCCGCCAGCACACGATCGGATACCTGGACGACACCCTCGACCGTATTGATCGGAATCGCGTAGCTGTGGGCACCGACGCGCACCAGCAACGACTGGTTGATCGCCATCGTGAACGGCAGGCGGATACGGAACGTCGTGCCCTTGCCCGCGGTGGAGGAGATCTCGAGCAGTCCATTGAGGTGGCGCAACTGCTCCTGCACCACGTCCATGCCCACGCCACGGCCGGCGATCTGGCTGACCTCGGTGGCGGTGCTGAAACCCGGGTGCAGAATCAGCGCATCGATCTCGGCATCGGTCAGCTCGGCATCCGCGCCGACGATACCTTTCTCGATGGCCCGCCGCCGCACCGCCTGGCGGTCGATACCGGCGCCGTCGTCGCTGACCTCGATCACCACCTCCGGCCCGTCCCGATGCACCGACACGGTGATGGTGCCCGCTTCCGGCTTGCCGGCGGCCTGCCGCTGCGACGGCGACTCGATGCCATGCGCCAGCGCATTGCGCAGCAGATGTTCCAGCGGCACCACCATCCCTTCCAGCACCTTGCGGTCGAGCTCCTGCTCCTCGCCTTCGATGCGGAAGTCCACCTCCTTGCCCAGCTCCAGGGCAACACCGCGGACCACCCGCCGCAACCGCGGCACCATCATCTTGAACGGTGACATCCGCGTCCGCATCAGCGCTTCCTGCAGGCTGTTGCCGACACGCCCCTCCTGCTGCACCAGGTTTTCCACATCACGCCGCTCCTCGGAGAGCAGCTGGTGCAGACTGACGAGATCGTCGGTACTCTCCGCCAACGCCCGCGAGAGCTGCTGGATCGTCGAATAACGATCCAGCTCCAGCGGATCGAAGTACTCGTTGATGCCGGTCTCGTCGGGATTGACCCGGTGACCGTCGAAATGGGAGAGAATCTGTGCTTCGGCCTCCATCTCCAGCTGCCGCAGCTGCTCGGTGAGGCGGCTGATGGTGCGCTCCAGCTCCTGCAGGTTGAAGCCGAAGGCGCTGATCTGCTGCTCGACGCGGGAGTTGAGGATATTGATCTCGCCGACACTGTCGACGAACTGATCGAGCAGGTCGGGACTGACCTTGACCGTATCCTGCAACCGTGAGACGAGCAGTTCGCCATCGGCACCGACACCTGTCTGCTGTGGCATGAGATCGGCCAAATGGCTCTCGAAACGCTCGGTCACCTGCGGCAACTCGGTCACCGGTGCCGCCTCCGGCGCCTGTGCTGGCGCCGGCTCCGCGCCCGTGCCACGCTTGAGAATGGCGAGGTCCGCCTCGGAGAGTTGCTGCCCCTGCTGAATCCGCGTCAACAGATCGATCAGCGCATCGGCGGGAGCGACCGCCCGGCCCGCCCGCACCGCCTCGTTCATCTCACCAAAGCGGTCGATCGCACCGAACACCACGGTGAAGAGCGACTTGTCCGCCTTCGCCTCACCGGCCTCGACCGCCGTCAGCAGCGTCTCCACCGCATGCGACAGATCACCGATCTGCTGCAGCCCGGCCATGCGGGCGCTACCCTTGAGGGTATGCAGCTCCCGGTAGAGCTCACGCACCAGATCCATGTCCTCGGGATTCTGCTGCCAACGCTGCATGGCATCGTCACAGTGCTCCAGAATCTCCTCGCTCTCGTCGAGGAAGACCTCGACCAGCTCCCGGGAGACGGCCGGCAACGCCTCCTCGTCGGACTGCGCCGCCGTTTCGGCCCCGGCGGACGGGGTGGATTCGGTGTCCGCCGGCGTCGGCTCGACCTCGAGCGCCGCCGCCAGCTGCCGGGCGGTGGCGACGAGCGACCCGCCGTCGGGCGCCGGCTCGCCACCACGAATGGCATCCAGCACGGCGACCACGTGCCCGTGCAGCTCCCGCAGATGATCGATATCGGCGGCGGTCAGTTCACCACCCGCCTGAAACTTGAGATCGAGATAGTGCTCGAAGGCGGCACTGGGTTCGAACACCGCCGGCACCTTGGCCGTTCGCGCACTGCCATTGAGGGTATGGACGGTTCGGAACAACGCCTCTCGCTCGGCCTCGCCAGCACTGCCCTCGTCGAACTGGCGCAGCAGCGCCTCCAGCCTCTGCAGATGCCCGGCGGTCTCGTCGGCGAAGATCTCCATCAACGCCGGGTCCTGCAGCGCGGAAATCAGCGTTTCCGGCTCCGCCGTCTCCTCGGCCCCGTCTTCGGCCGCAACGCCGGTCTCCGCCTCATTGGCCAGCAGCGCCTCGAGACGGGCGACGTGACGCTTCACCCCGGCATCGGGCGCGGCCCCCTCCTGCAACTGTTGCAGCAGCCGGGGCAGCAAGGCGATACCGGCGCCGACACTCTCGACCACCGCGGCCGTCACCGGCCTTGCGCCATCGATCACCTCGTTGAGCAGTTTTTCGTGCAGCCAGGCGAACTCCCCGGCGATCTCGGCACCGACCAGCCGCGCCGACCCTTTCAGCGTGTGGAAGGCGCGGCGCAGGGTGATCAACGCATCACGGTTATTCCGATCGTCACGCCAGTGCGGATAGTGGCTCTCCAGTACCGCGGTCTCCTCGGCGAATTCCTCGATGAAGATCTCGATGATCTCCTCATCGGCACCAGCCTTGAGCACGCTGAGACCGGCAAATGCCGCCGGCTCCGGTTCGGCCTCGTTCGCCGCCGCCGGCTCCTCCGCCGGTACCGCGGCGACCATCGACGATTCGGTGACCACCTCGTCGTCGGGCAATACATCGACCAGCGTCAGGACCTCGTCGTCCACCGGGACGTCGTCAACCTCGAGTTCATCCACCGCCAGCTCGTCGACGGATTCCAGATCGAGCTTGCGCACTCCGCTCTCGTCCACCATCGACTCAGCCGTGGATACCACCTCGCTCAGCGGCTCCACCTCTTCGGGCAACCCGCCCACCCCGGTCGTGGCGTCACCGCCGGCACCATCGAGGGTCGCGGACGACGCATCCGGAAACAGAAAGGCGCCGGCGGTACCGATGTCATCTTCCAGGCCGTCGGCCGTCGGCTCTTCGACCCGGCTCTCGTCATCCACGGCATCGGCCACCGCCTCCTCTGTGCCAGCGACCGACAGACCATCGTCGATCTCCATGCCGGCCAGCGTATCGAGTGCTTCGCCGGGGCCACTGTCCAACGCCTCGTCATGCGGCGTGATCGTCGGGAACGGCACCATTTCCGACAGTTCGCCGTCGAGCGAGGTCAGCTCCTCCACTTCGATGCCCGACACCGTCAGCGTCGGCGCCTCGACGATCTCGCTGTCGTCTCGCGGCGACGCCGGTTCGTCATCGAATGCATCGGCGATCACCGAGACATCGACTGCATCGATCGGCTGGGTCGCGTCCGCCGGGGCTTCCACCGGCATCTCCTCCTCCGGTTTTTCCGCCGACGGCTCGAAACGGTGATCCATGGCCGCCAACTCGACCACTTCGGTGCGATCTCCATCGGCAGCCGGTGCTTCGACCGCTGCATCGGGGTCATCGGCTTGCGACCGGGGCTCGGTCCCGGTACCGGCAGAGGGGGCCACCTCGATGAGGGATTCGGCCGGCGTCCCGGCATCGTCGAAATCGATGGCGATCAGCTCCTCGTCGGCCTCACCTCCATCGCCCGGCTCGTCGATCTGCAACATCTGCGACGCGCTGAACGGGTCCTCGTCATTCCCCTCCGCAACCACGGCGGAACGCCCCACGAACCCGGACTCGTCGTCGAGCGCATCGGTTTCGAGGATGTCCAGACGGGGCTCACCCTCGACGCCGGCGATCGTCAGCGTTGCCGCCTCGAACAGCATCGAGTCGTCCGCCACCTCGACCGCATCGTCGTCGACCACCCTGTCGGCCCGGTCCTCTTCGTCGATGGACACAGGGGCCGGCGGCACCGGCACCACCTCGTCCGCCGCATCATCGAGACTGTTGAAATCGACGATCAGCGTCTCCGGGTTGAACAGCCGCGACGGCTCATCGAGCAGGGCATCGGCCTCGAACATACGTGTCGGATCGGCGTCTTCGACCTCGGCCTCGGGGTCCAGCAACGCCATGGCCGATACGCCCCGGTCGAGGTATGGCGTCTGCTGCAGTCCACTGCTGTCGAGAACCTCCAGATAGACATCGACCGCGGATACCGCCTCGGCCAGATGTTCCAGCTCGGGATGGGTGATGACCTTGCCCGCATCGTGGCGCCGCTGCACGAAGCCACTGACCGAATCGAGCAGGCTCGCTACCCGCTCCTCCGACACCAACAGCATCGCACCCGATATCTGACCGAGCGTTTCGGGCACCGATTCCAGCACCGAGAGAATGTTGGGGTTGGTCGCATACTGCTGGAACGCCGCCTTGCACTTCTCGAGATTCTCCAACGACTCGCGCACCACCGTGGCCCGGATCTGGCGAAACTCCTCGTCGGCCACCATCCCCTTCACCGCGGTATCGTCGCCTGCCTGCCCGCTGGCGGCCGCGGCGATGAAGTTCTGTCCCAGCATGCTGAACGAATGCACCGCCGACTCCACGCCCACCAACATCTCGGCCAGTGTGTCGATCTCTTCCGCCGCAATCGCATCATCCTGCGTCAACCGCTGTTCGAGCCGCTCCAGATGGTCGAGCACGAAAGCCTGCTGATGGCGCATGCCGAGCATTTGCAAAGTCTGCGCCAACTCCCGCAGCAGCGGCAGCGCGTCGCGCAAATGACGGTCCGGGTCATCCTCGGCCAACACATGCAGCTCCAGCATATCCTTGATGCTGGCGATCTTCTCCTGCAGCGCGCCGGCCAGTGTCCGGTAGAGCTCGGAATTCTGCCCTGCCAGGCTGATGCGGGCCGCGTTCAACGCCCCCTTGGCCTGCTCGCCATCGGTCGGGAAATAGACATCGCGCACCTCGTCCACCACCGCGTCCCCCGGGGGGGCGCTGGCGATGTAGTAGAGCATGCTCTTGATCAGCGCACAGGGCACCGCCTCGGCGAAGGCCTTGTCCCCCATCTTCTGCAACTGCTTGATCTGACGATCGATGCGACCGACGAGGAACTTGAGCGAGTACGAATGGGGCAGCACCCCGCTCCGCAAGCCGGAGATCAACGCCTCGCTGACCCACCACAACCGGCGGCTGGCGTTGTGGGCCGAGGCGTTCTTGAGGCGCCGGCAGACGGTGGCCATCTTGTTGAGGCTGGCTTCGACGTTCTTTCTGCGATACCAGCCCAGCAGGCCGAGTTCGAAGACAAGGCGGGCCACCCCGGCCAGATCGCGAACACTCTCCCGCGCACGGGGCTGACGCGACAGCACCGCCTCGTCGCCCTCCAGGCCGGGGATATCGGCAATCTCACCGGACAACAGTTCGGCATGACGGATCAGGCGCAGATCATTGATGGCATTGACGAGCACGACCGGCACATCGGGATTGCCGGCCTCGATATAGTCGAGGTAGTCGGACAGCTGGATCAGCGCACGGACGACGGGGCGACTGACGGTATCGGGATCCTTGAGGTGGTCCTCCGGCTTGCGCTCCTTGAGCGCCACCAGCACGTCACGGATCTCCCTGGCCAGCAACGCGCCGCCATGGATCTCGGCGATCTCGAGCGTACCCAGCGCATCGGTGAGCTGACGCAGGGACTCCTCCAGCGCCTGAGGCTGGCTGCTGTCGGTCGCATAACGCTGGATACCGTCGCGAGCCGCCATCAGGGACGTATCGATCTCCTGCTTGACCCACCGCAGGGAGTTGAGGTTGAAGTTGTTGTCGCTACTCATCGGGACGCCCTGGTCTGCTCAAAACTTTCATTCCGTTGATTGCTCGCTGCACGGCGTTGTCCGTCACACCTCGGCCACTGGCTTGCGGGCGTTCAGCTCGGTGTTGATCGTGGGATTCTCTTCGGTCTGGCTCAACGCATCGAACGGCTCCCCGGCCGGTTCCACGACGATGAGATCCGACTCGGGCAGCTTGAAGCCCTCGGCCGAACGCCGCAACTCGTCCGCCTGCTCGGCCAGTTCGCCAACGGCCATCGCCGTCTCCTTCGAAGAGGCCAGGGTGTCACGGGCGATCTCGCGGATTGCGTTCATCGACTCACTGACCACCCCGGCAACGCTGGACTGCTCACGCGACTCTTCCGAAATATTGCGGATGTGCTCGGCCAGGCGGGTGGAGACGCTTTCGATCTCCGCCAGCGCGTTTCCGGCCTCCTCCGACTGCTGAGTACCGGCGACCACCTGCGAGGTACTCTTCTCCATCGACTGGATCGCCTCGTTGGTATCGGCCTGGATGGTGCGCACCAGCGCCTCGATCTGCTTGCTCGCATTGGCAGCGCGTTCCGCCAGCCGCTGCACCTCGTCCGCAACGACCGCAAACCCGCGTCCGCCCTCGCCGGCCGACGACGCCTGGATCGCCGCATTGAGCGCCAGGATGTTGGTCTGGTCCGCAATATCGGTGATCAGCCCGACGATGTCACCGATCTCCTGGGAACTCTCCCCCAACCGCTTGATACGCTTGGAGGTGTCCTGGATGTTCTCCCGGATGCTCTCCATCCCCTCGATGGTCCGCCGTACCGTCTCCACGCCGCGCTGGGCGATGGTAACCGACTGTTCGGCCACCTCGGCGGAGAGGCCGGCGTTTTCCGACACCTTCTCGATCGAGCGCGTCAACCCTTCGACGGCATCGGAGACCGACTCGATCTTGTCGGTCTGCTCCTCACTGGCCCGGGCCAGCCGCAGCGCCCGCTCCTTGGTGCGCGTGGAGGTCTGCGACACCTTGTTGGCCGCCTGGTTGATGGCAACCACCAGATTCCGCAGTGCCTCGATGGCGTAGTTGACGGAGTCGGCGATGGCGCCGGTGATGTCTTCGGTGACGGTGGCATTGACTGTCAGATCACCATCGGCCAGCGTCGCCATCTCATCCAGCAACGTCAGGATCGCCTGCTGGTTCCGCTCGTTGGTCTCCTGCGTCTGCCGGAGCTGGCGACGGGTGTTGCGAATGATCCCGGCGATCAGCATCAGGAAGCTGAGCAGCGCCAACAGGCCGAGAACGAAGCCCACCGAGGCCCAGAGCTGGTTGCCCTTGTTGGCGTCGTTGATGGTGGCCTCGAACCGGGAGGTGCTTTCGAAGAGCTGGCGGCCATTGCCGTCGATGGCGCCGACCGACTCCGAGATCTCGTACAGATCCGGCGCGATGTTGAGCAGCTGCCCGGATGTATCCGCAATCTCGCTGAAGTCCACCACCATCTTTTCGAGCAGTTCACGCGCCTTCTTGTTGCGGACGGTGGAGATGCCCAGATCGGTGTTGCCGTTGAGCATGCCGTCGAGCACGGCGCTGAACTGATTGACGTCCTGGTTCAGCTGATCAGCGGCATCGAGCGCATTGGTCGAGCCGTTGAGCATTTCGATGAGGCTGATGCGGATGCGCTCGGCCAGCATCAGCTGGCGCGATGCGAGATAGAGCTGACGCCCCCGAATGCCGGCATCACGCAGCGACTCCGCCACCTGCTCGGCGTCGGCCAGCAGCGCCGGCAGCCGCTCGCTGACCTCGGCAATGACCTGCCGCGCCCGCGAGATGATTTCGCGGCTGGCCAGGATTTTGTCGATGTCGCGCGCAAACGTACTCCACTGGCGCGTGATCTGATCCAGCTCCGGCTGCATGTCGGCGGGCAATGCCGGCGCGCCGCTTTCCGCATCGCCATCACGCAACGCCTGCAGGGTTTGCTCGAACTGCTTCTTGTAGCGATTGAGCAGAAGGAACGACTGCTCCGAGCCACGTGAGGCCGACAACGCCTGGGTCGTCATCTGCTGCGAGAGCAGGCGCAGATCCCCGGCCAATTCCGAATAGTGCCGGCCGGCCTGCTGCAATTGCGTCGCCTTCCAGAAGGCGCCCCCGGCCAGCAGGGTCAGCAACAGAAACAGCCCACCCCAGATCAACAGCGCCTTGTCCAGTCCGCTGGACAACCCGGTATTGCCTTTCTTGAAAATCATAGTGTCTTACCCGTCCCGTTCAGACAGCAACTTGCTGAAACGCCGGATCATTGAAGAGTTTTCTCATATCAAAGACCGGATAGTGTTCGCCGTAGCGCCGCAGGGCGGCACTGATATAGGGCTGCAACCGCTCGTCGAGTCGCGGTCGCTCGTTGACCTCGTCACTGGTCCAGAAGTGTTTCATCCCCATCACCTCCGGCACCAGCACGCCGATGCGATTGGCGCCATCGTTGATCACCAGCAGCCGCTGGGAAGCCTTGTTGCCGCTCCCCTGGCGGCCGAAAAGAAAGGCCTCGAGATCAACCACCGGCACCAGGGTGCCGTGGATATTGGCCAGCCCCAGCAACCAACCGCGCACGCCGGGGACGTGAATCCAGCTCGGCGCCGGCACGATCTCCTGCAACATCGTCATCGGTGCCAGCACCTGCGCCTCGCCCACCCGGAACAGCACGCCGGTCCACTCCTGATGGGTGGCGCCATCGCCGCCTTCACCTTGCTGCGCGAGGAACTTCTGCTCTGCCTCCCGCAGCAGCCGATAACCGCGACTGGCCGTTTTCGCCGCCATTTAGAAAGCCCTCAACAGCTGGTTGATCCGCTGGAGCAGGTCCTTTTCCCGCGCCGGTTTGACGACATAGTCCTGCGCACCCTGACGCTTGGCCCAGACGGTGTCGGTCGCCGCATCCTTGGAGGTGACCATGATGACGGGGATGCCGCTGGTCTCCTCGCCACGGGTGAGTTCCCGGGTGGCCTGAAAGCCGTTGAGCTCAGGCATGACCACGTCCATCAGTATCAGGTCGGGGCGCAGCTGTCTCGCCATCTCCACGCCTTGCCGGCCATTGCTGGCCACGCTGACCTGGTGGCCGTTCTTTTCCAGGATGGATCGCAGTGCGTACTGATCCGTTGCCGAGTCATCGACGACCAGAATATGTGACATTCAACTCTTCCTCCCCTGTCGAACCTGCTGGCGGCCTGTATCCGATCACCTGGCTTGCGCCGCGGCGGCCTGTTTCCACGGCACGAACTCCCGAATGGCGCCGAGCAGGTCGTCCTGGTTGAACGGTTTGGTGATGTAGTGCTCGGAACCGACGACGCGCCCCTTGGCACGGTCGAAGATGCCATCCTTGCTCGACAGCATGATGACCGGCGTATTGCGAAAACGCGAATTGTGCTTGATCAGCGTACAGGTCTGATATCCGTCGAGGCGCGGCATCAGAATATCGACGAAGATGATGTCGGGCTCATGCTCGGCAATCTTGGCCAACGCCTCGTAACCATCGACGGCGGTGACGACGTCGTAGCCCTGACGCACAAGAATCGACTCCGCGGTGCGCCGGATCGTCTTGCTGTCGTCGATGACCATGACCTTGATACCGCTGGACGGCGAATCCGCTTCCTCGGCAACAGACATTTCCAATGAGACCTCACATACTGATTGACAGGACACAATCGTGCCTCCGGCCCACTGGCCGGGTACGAATCCGGGCCCGTCACACGATCGACTTGTGTCCGGCGCGGATACAGTTAGGATAAGGAATCTAGCGCATCGCGGAATTTTCGATCAACGACCGGTAGACAATTATCGAATCCAGTTATCCTTTTTTGCCGCAATCCATGATCACCCGCACAGTTTTTCCCCACAGGATCGAGCAATGAAACGAAGGCTCGGGGTCGTCATGGATCCCATCGACACCATCAAACCCCACAAGGACAGCACGCTGGCCATGATGCTGGCCGCCCAGCGCCGTGGCTGGGTACTGTTCCACATTCTGCAACCGGACATCGCCTGGGCCGACGGCCGCGTCGTCGCCCGCGCCCAACGCGTCACCGTCTTCGACGACGACGAACACTGGTTCGACCTGGAAGCGGCCGAGGAAATCGAGATGGCATCGCTCGATGCCGTACTGATGCGCAAGGACCCTCCCTTCGACATGGAGTACATCTACACCACCTATCTGCTGGAGGCGGTCGAGGCGGCGGGGGTGCTGGTGGTCAACCGGCCACGGAGCCTGCGGGACGTCAACGAAAAATTCTTCACCACCCGCTTTCCGCAGTGCGCACCGCCCCAGGTCGTCACCCGCGACCCGGGCCGCATCAAGGCCTTTCTGGCCGAACAGGGCGAGATCGTGGTCAAACCACTGGACGGCATGGGGGGGGCCTCGATCTTTCGCATCGCCCAGGGCGACCTCAACACCAACGTCATCCTGGAGACGGTGCTCGACCACGGCCGCAAGACCGCAGTGGCGCAACGCTTCCTGCCCGAATTCAGGCAGGGCGACAAACGCATTCTGCTGATCGACGGCGAGCCGGTCCCTTACGCGCTGGCGCGTCTCCCGGCCGAGGGCGAGGCCCGTGCCAATCTCGCCGCTGGCGGGAGTTGGGAAGGGGTGGCCCTGAACGACCGCGACCGCTGGATCTGCGATCAGGTGGCACCGACGCTGAAGAAACGGGGGCTGCTGTTCGTCGGTCTCGATGTCATTGGCGACTACCTCACCGAAATCAACGTCACCAGCCCCACCTGCATCCGCGAACTGGACAGCCTCTATAACCTCGACATCGCCGGGGATCTGATGCAGTGCATCGAGGGCCGGCTCGACGCCCGTTGAATCGCATTCTGCCGGCGCTGTGGATACTGCTGACGCTGGCCGGCTGCCAGCGAGAGACGCTCCACCACGCCCGCATTCTCCAGTTCGGCACCCTGATCGACGTCACCCTGATCGCCGAGCCGGCCGTGGCCGACCGGGCCATCGCGATGCTGGAGCGGGATTTTGCCGCGATGCAGCACGACTGGCAGGTATGGAAGCCCGGCCCGCTGCAACGGCTGAACGACGCCATCGCCGCCGGCGAGCCCATCGAGCCCGATCCGTCGCTGCCGCCGCTGATCGCCAAGGCGACCGCGCTGGCCCGCGCCAGCAACCACCTGTTCAACCCCGCCGCCGGCCGGCTGGTGGCGCTCTGGGGTTTTCACCGGGACAACTTCGGTCGCACCACCGAGCCCGCCGCGGACACCATCCGGCACCTGGTCGATGCACGGCCGACGATGGAGGACCTCTACTACGACGGTACGCGGCTGCGCAGCCGCAATCGCTTGGTGAAACTCGATTTCGGCGGTATCGCCAAGGGGTACGCGCTCGCACTGGAGGCCCGCAAGCTCAAGGCCATGGGCATCGACGACTTCCTCCTCAACGCTGGCGGCGACCTGGTCGCCTGGGGAAAGCACGGGCAACGCCACTGGAAGATCGGCGTTCGCAGGGTGGACGGGAATGGCGCACTGGCCTCCATCGAGCCCCGGAACGGCGAGGCCATCTTCACCTCCGGCGACTACGAACGCTACTACGACAGCACGGCGGGCCGGCGCCACCACATCATCGACCCCCGCAGCGGCCACCCCGCGCGCCAAGCCCACGCGGTCACCGTCATCCACACCGACCCCGCCACCGCCGACGCCGCCGCCACCGCGCTGATGATCGCCCGCCCCGGGGAACGGCTGACGGTGGCACGCCGAATGGGGGTGACGCAATTCCTGATCGTCGCCTGGGACGGTGAGCTGCTGCTGACACCGGCCATGCGGGCACGCCTCACGCTGGCACCCGACGTCCGGTACTACCGGTTGCTGGAGTGAACGGCAGGCCGTCGGCAAAATCTTCGACCGCTTCAAAACATCGATTCCACTTCGTAGTAAAATCGGGGCCATCGACACAGGACGTTTTCTCGCCATGACCACCCTGCCCAGCGCTTCCGGCGTCTCCGACAACGACCGCCTCGGCCTGACGTTGTTCCTCGCCGCCATCCTCCACAGCATCGTCATTCTCGGCATCACGTTCGGCAAGGAGATCGACTTCAACCAGCCCTTCAGCAAGCCGATCGACGTGATCCTGGTGCACACCCAGAGTGACGAGGCACCGGAGGACGCACAGAAGATCGCCCAGTTCAACCAGCAGGCCAGCGGTAGCAGCGACGAGGAAGACCGCCCCTCCAGCCCGGTCACCAGCAGCCTGCCGCTGCCCAGCGCCGGCGTCGCCGCGACACCGATGGAGCGGCAGGTCACACGGGTCGAGCTGGTGCAGGCACAGCAGTTGCTGACCACCAGCAACAGCCGCAACCACGTCAGCAGTAGCGACAAGACCCAGGAACGGCGCGACGCGGACAAGCCCTCCCGCCGCGAGCGGCTCAACCGCGAGATGGAGATCGCCCGCCTCACCGCCGAACTGGAGGCACGCCAGCGCAGCTACGCGAAGCGCCCGAAGATCCATTTCATCGACGCCACCAGCGCCAAGAGCGCCGTCGAGGCCGCCTACATCAACGACTGGGTGCAACGGGTGGAGGGCATCGGCAACCTCAACTATCCGGCGGAGGCCAAACGCGACCGCATCAGTGGTAAACTGATTCTCAACGTCCTGCTGGACAACACCGGCAAGGTGCTGAAGGTCCAGGTGGCCGTCTCGTCGGGCAGCCGCGTGCTCGACGAAGCGGCGATCCAGATCGTCAAGATCTCCTCGCCATTCCCCGCCTTTCCGACGGAGATGCGGCAACAGTACGATCAGCTGATGATCACCCGCACCTGGTCATTCAACACCAACCTCGGCGAACCCGACAAAACCCGCAACGGAGGCTGACCCTGCACCTCTCCAACCAGTTCCTGATCGCCATGCCGAACCTGGCGGATCCGAACTTTTCGGAGACGCTGACGCTGATCTGTGAACACAACGACGACGGCGCCCTCGGCTTCGTCGTCAACCGTCCCGCCGGCATCCCGCTGTCCGACCTGCTGGAGCAGCAGGGCATGACTTTCACGCCCACCCCTGGCGTCACCGACGTCATGCTCTATCAAGGGGGGCCGGTCGACATCGACCGCGGCTTCATCCTCCACAGTCCGGAGAAATCCTGGGCCACGACGATGAAGGTCAGCGACGACTTCGCCATCACCTCGTCACGGGACATCATCGAAGCGACACTGCGTGGCGAAGGCCCGGCCGAGATCATGTACCTGCTCGGCTACGCGGGCTGGGCCCCCGGCCAGCTGGAACAGGAGATGAAAGAGAACGCCTGGCTGACAACACAGGCCAATGCCGACATCGTCTTTCACACGCCGGTGGAGCAACGCTGGCGCAAGGCCGCAGGCCAGCTCGGCATCGATCTGAGCCTGCTCAACGCCGACGCGGGCCACGCCTGACCGGCATGACCCCGGCACGCGTCCTCGCCTTCGACTTCGGCAAGCGGCGCATCGGCATCGCGCTCGGCAACACCCTGACCGGCACCGCCAGCCCGCTCGACACCATCAGCTACCACCACCCCGAGATCCCGTGGCGCGCCATCGACGAGCTGGTCGCCAACTGGACGCCAACACGCCTGCTGCTGGGGCTGCCAAAGCTCGGCGACGGCAGCACCAGCGCCATGGAGGCACCCATCCGCGCTTTCGCCCGGCAACTGCAAAAACGCTATGATACGCCGGTCGATTTCGTCGACGAGGCCTTCACCTCACGCGAGGCGGCTGCGCGACTGAAACAACAACGCCGGCAGGGCCGCCGGCAGAAGGTGAAAAAACGCGAGATCGACCGGCAGGCCGCCGCCATCATCGTTGAAATCTGGCTGGAGAACCAAGGTGCAACATAACGTCCTCGACGCCGAATGGCTGGTGCAGCAGGTGGCCACCGAGCTCAAACGTTACTGCAACGAAAAGAAGCTCGCCGATGCCGCCATCGTCGGCATCCATACCGGCGGCGTCTGGGTGGCGCAGCGCCTGCACCGGCTGCTCGACATCACCACCCCACTGGGCACGCTGGACATCAACTTCTACCGCGACGACTTCAGCCGCAAGGGGCTGCACCCGGTGGTCCACCCCTCCAACCTGCCCTTCGACGTGGAAGGCCGCGACATCCTGCTGGTGGACGACGTGCTCCACACCGGCCGCACCGTGCGCGCGGCGATGAACGAGCTGTTCGACTATGGCCGCCCCGCCAGCATCCACCTGATCGTGCTGGTCGAACGCAATGGCCGCGAGCTGCCGATCCAGGCCGACATCTGCGGCCACCGGCTGGTGCTGGCGCCCGAGCAGCACATCAAGCTGGGCGGACCGGAACCGCTGACACTGGAAATTCAGGCACTATGAACAACAACATGCAGCCAGGACCGCTGCCAGCGTCGATGCAGCTGACCGAGGATGGCCGGCTCCGGCATTTCCTCACCATCGAGGGGCTGCCCGCCACCCTGCTGACGGAGATTCTCGACGTGGCCGAGTCGTTCACCGCAGTGGCCACACAGCCGGTGAAAAAGGTGCCGTTGCTGCGCGGCAAGACCATCTTCAACCTCTTCTTCGAGCCGAGCACCCGCACCCGCACCACCTTCGAGCTGGCCGCCAAACGACTCTCCGCCGACGTGATGAACATGAACATCAGCACCTCGGCCACCACCAAGGGCGAAAGCCTGCTCGACACTCTGCGCAATCTGGAGGCGATGTACAGCGACATGTTCATCGTCCGCCATGCCAACAGTGGCGCGGCGCAACTGATCGCCCAACACGTCGCCCCCCATGTCAGCGTCATCAATGCCGGCGACGGCCGCCATGCCCATCCGACCCAGGCGATGCTCGATGTCTTCACGATCCGCCGCCACAAGCCGGACCTCACCGCGCTGCGGGTGGCCATCGTCGGCGACATCCTCCACTCCCGGGTGGCGCGTTCACAGATCCACGCACTCAACACCCTCAATACCGGCGAGGTGCGGGTCGTTGCTCCAAAGACGCTGCTGCCGGAAGAGGTCGAGCAGCTCGGCGTCCAGGTCCATCACTCGATGGCCGAAGGGCTGGACGGGGTCGACGTGGTGATCATGCTGCGGCTGCAACGCGAACGGATGACCAGCGCGCTGCTGCCCAGCGAACACGAGTTCTACCGCCTCTACGGGCTCACCGAGGAGACGCTCTCCTACGCCAAGCCCGACGCCATCGTCATGCACCCCGGACCGGCCAACCGGGGCGTCGAGATCGCCTCGACAGTGGCCGACGGCCCGCAGTCGGTGATTCTCGAACAGGTGAGCAACGGCCTCGCGATACGCATGGCGGTGATGTCGATGTGCCTGGGCGCCAGCGGAGGAAACAACGGATGAACACCGCCATCGTCAATGGTCGCATCGTCGATCCCGCCAACGGCATCGACACCATCACCTCGATCTTCATCAGTGACGATCGCATCGAACACGTCGGCACCGAGCCCCCGCCCGGCTTCGAGGCCGAGCAACGGATCGACGCCACCGGCCACTGGGTCATCCCGGGGCTGGTGGATCTCTCCGCCCGGCTCGGCGAGCCGGGTTTCGAATACAAGGCGGACATCGACTCCGAAAGCCTGGCGGCCGTCTCCGCCGGGATCACCACACTGTGCTGCCCGCCCGACACCTCTCCCGTCATCGACGCCCCCGCCGAGATCGAGTTCATCGAACAGCGGCAGGACGAGGTGGGGCTGGCGCGCATCCGGGTCATCGCCGCGCTGACCCAGGGCCTGGCCGGCAAGCAATTGTCGGAGATGGCAGCGCTGAAGGCAGCCGGCTGCGTCGGCGTCAGCAATGTGTTCCACCCCATGGCCAGCGGCAACGTCACCCGCAGCGCACTGGCCTACGCCGCCAGTCACGGCCTGACGGTCTTCATCCATCCCGAGGATCGGGATCTGACCAACGACGGCTGCATCCACGAGGGTGCCGTGGCCACACGGCTGGGGCTGCCGGCGGTGCCGGAAGCCGCCGAGACCTCCGCCATCGGCTACCTGTTGCCGATCATCCAGCTCACCGGTGCCCGGGTACACTTCTGCCGCCTCTCCACCGCCGCCGGAATGAACATGGTGCGCCGCGCCCGCACCGACGGCCTGCCGGTCACCGCCGACGTCTGCGCTCACCAGCTCTTTCTCACCGAGATGGACGCGGCCGACTTCAATCCGCTGTGCCATACCCGCCCGCCACTGCGCACCCAACGGGACAAGGCAGCATTGCGCAAGGGACTGACGGAAAACGGCATCGACGCCATCTGCTCCGACCACCAGCCCCATGAGCTGGACGCGAAGCTGGCACCGTTCGCGGTCACCGAGCCGGGCATCTCGGCATTGGAGACGCTGCTGCCACTGACGTTGCGGCTGGTGGAAGAGGGGGTGCTGTCGCTGTCACAGGCCATCGCCCAGGTCACCTGCAACCCGGCGCGCATTCTGGGGCAACACGACCTGGGCCATCTGGGGACAGGTGCCGCCGCCGATGTCTGCATCGTCGACCCCGCGGCGGAGTGGGAATGCGAGCCAAGACGGTTCCGCAGCCGCGGCAAGAACTCCCCCTTCGCCGGCTGGCCGTTCAGGGGCCGGGTGACGCATACCTTCGTCGGCGGCGAACTGGTCTACGGGTCAGCGCCCTGACAGGCCGCCAGCGGCACGAAGGGGCCGCAGCTCAGCTCCGCTTGCGCCCGGTGATGGCCGTCTCCGACAACGGCTTCAAGTCGTCCAGCGGCGACGACATCTCCTGTGGCGCCGCGGCCGACCGTGGCTTCTGCGTTTTATCGAGGCCGGTATAGACGATATCCTGCAGCGCCGGGGTTTCCGTGGTCGGATCGGAGACGCCGCCACCGAAATTCATCCGCCACTCCAGGTTGTTACGCGAATCGGCGTTGGCCAGCGCTTCCTCGCGGCTGATCTTGCCTTCCTGCCACAGCGACAGCAGGGACTGGTCGAAAGTCTGCATGCCCACCGACGACGACTTCTCCATCACCTCCTTGATGTCACCCACCTGCCCCTTGTAGATCAGTTCGGCAATGAATGGGGTGTTGATGAGGATCTCCACCGCCGGCACGCGCTGCCCGTCGAGACCCATCACGAGCCGCTGCGAGGCGATACAGCGCAGATTGAGGGAGAGATCCTGCAACACCCGGCCGCGGGCATCCTCCGGGAACAGCCCGACGATCCGGTCCAGCGCCTGGTTGGCATTGACCGCATGGAGGGTGGAGAGGACCAGGTGGCCGGTGTCGGCAAAGCTGAGGGCTGCCTCCATCGTCTCGTGGTCGCGGATCTCCCCCACCATAATGACGTCGGGTGCCTCGCGCATCGCTTCACGCAGCGCATTTTCATAACTGAGGGTGTCGATCCCCACCTCGCGCTGGCCGACGATGGACTTGGCGTGGCTGAAGGCGAACTCGATCGGATCCTCGATGGTGAGGATGTGGCCCGCCATATTGCGGTTGCGGTGCTCGATCATCGCCGCCAGCGTCGTGGACTTGCCGGTGCCGGTGGCGCCGACCACCAGCACCAGGCCGCTCTTCTGCATCACCTGATCCTGCAGCACCAGCGGCATCGACAGCGCTTCGAGGCTGCGGATATTGGAGCTGACGTAGCGGATGACCAGCGAGACTTCACCCCGCTGATAGTAGATGTTGACCCGGAATCGCCCAACGTCGTGAATCGGCAGGCCGATGTTCATCTCCAGGTTCTTTTCGAATTCGGCCTGCTGTTCCGGCGTCATCAGCTCCCAGGCCACGGCCTTGGTCACGCCGGGTTTGAGCGGTTTTTCGGAGATGGGCACCATCTCGCCATTGAGCTTCATGCTCAGGCGCGCGCCCGTGGTCATGTAGAGGTCGGAGGCCCCCTTTTCGGCCATGAACCGCAGATAGCTTTCGATCTTCATTCTCTTCTCGTCCTTGAGACGGTGATGCCGCCACCGTTGCCGGCGTCACAGGGTGTGATCGTCCTGGGTATCGAGCAGCTCGATCTTGTCGGTGCCCTCGAAGATGTCGTTGGTCTTGGCCCGACTGCTCTCCAGCTTGATCCGCAGCCGCAGGTCGTTGACCGAATCGGCATTGCGCAACGCCTCGCGGTAGTCGATGACACCAGCCTCGAACAGATCGAACAGCGCCTGATCGAAGGTGCGCATGCCAAGCTCGGTGGAATTCTTGATCAGCTCCTTCAGATCGTGGACGCGCCCCTGCAGAATCAGGTCCGCCATCAATGGTGAGTTGATCATCACCTCCACCGCCGGCACCCGCCCTTCCCCGTCCATGCGACGCACCAGACGCTGGGACATGATGCCCCGCAGGTTGAGCGACAGGTCCATCAACAGCTGACTACGCCGCTCCTCGGGAAAGAAGTTGATGATCCGGTCCAGCGCCTGGTTGGTGCTGTTGGCATGCAGCGTCGAGACGCAGAGATGGCCGGTCTCGGCGAAGGCGATGGCGTACTCCATCGTCTCGCGGTCGCGGATCTCTCCCAGCAGAATCACATCCGGCGCCTGCCGCAGTGTGTTCTTCAGCGCCACCTGGTAAGAGGCGGTATCGATGCCGATCTCCCGCTGGGTGACGATACAGCCCCGATGCTCGTGAACGAACTCGATCGGGTCTTCGATGGTGATGATATGCCCCTGGCTGTGCTCGTTGCGGTGACCGATCAGTGCCGCCAGCGTGCTCGACTTGCCGGAGCCGGTGGCGCCGACCACCAGCACCAGCCCCCGCTTGGACATGGCGATATCCCGCAGGATCGGCGGCAACTGCAGCTCCTCGATCGTCGGAATCGTGGTGCGGATGGTCCGTAGCACCATCGCATAGCTGTTTTTTTGCATGAAGGCGCTGATCCGGAAGCGCTGCAGGCCCGGCACGGTGATGGCGAAATTGCTCTCCTGCGTCTCCTCGAATTCCCGCAGTTGACGATCGCTCATGATCGACCGCACCAGCAGCTCGGTATGGCTCGGCGTCAGCGGTTGTTCGGTCAGATGGGTGACCACGCCGTCGATCTTGATGCTCGGGGGCGCGCCCGGCGTGACGAAGAGATCGGAACCTCCCCGCTCCACCATGGCACGCAACAGATCGTTGATGAAACCGACTGCCTTGTCTCTATCCATCTCCGCTCACCATCCGGGTTGGTTATGTCAGCGAGTCGGGATTGATGGCGTACTTCTTCGCCTCGTCCCGGGTGATCATGGCGGTGCCGAGCAATTGCTTGAGGCTCTGGTCGAGCGTCTGCATCCCATCCTTCTGACCGGTCTGGATGGCCGAATACATCTGCGCCACCTTGTTTTCCCGGATCAGGCTGCGGATGGCCGGCGTACCGATCATGATCTCGTGGGCCGCCACGCGGCCACCGCCGATCTTTTTCAGCAGTGTCTGCGAGATGACCGCCCGCAGCGATTCCGACAGCATGGTCCGCACCATCGCCTTCTCGTCGGCGGGAAAGACATCGACGACCCGGTCGATGGTCTTGGCCGCCGACGTGGTATGGAGCGTACCGAATACCAGGTGACCGGTCTCGGCGGCCGTCAACGCCAGGCGGATCGTCTCCAGATCCCGCATCTCGCCGACCAGAATCGTGTCGGGGTCCTCCCGCAGCGCGGAACGCAGCGCCTCATCGAAACCGAGGGTGTCGCGATGCACCTCCCGCTGGTTGACGAGACAGTTCTGCGACTGGTGTACGAATTCGATCGGATCCTCGATGGTGAGGATATGGCCATACTCGTTCTTGTTTTTATAGTCGATCATCGCCGCCAGCGTGGTCGATTTACCGGAACCGGTCGGCCCGGTCACCAGCACCAGGCCGCGGGGCAACGAGGCAATCTGTTCGAACACCTTGGGCGCGCCGAGCTGCTCCAGCGTCAACACCTCGGAAGGGATGGTGCGAAAGACGGCGCCGGCGCCACGATCCTGGTTGAAAGCATTGACCCGGAAACGGGCCAGCTCCTTGACCTCGAACGAGAAATCGGTCTCCAGCTTCTCCTCGAACTCCTTGCGCTGGGCATCGTTCATGATGTCGTAGATCATCGCGTGCACCTGCTTGTGGGTGAGCGCGGGCATGTTGAGACGGCGGATATCGCCATCGATGCGGATCATCGGCGGCAGCCCTGCCGAGAGGTGGAGGTCGGAGGCGTTGTTTTTGACACCGAACGCCAGGAGTTGGGTAATATCCATATCAAACAAATTCCCGTAGAGTCGCGGCCATGGTAGCAAGTCGGATGCCGGGAATCATCGCGGCACCGACCGAACCAGCCTTTCTTTCGATATAGCAGGGCGATGGACGCAACGCCGCGCTACAGAGCACACGATTGTTTCAGCGTTCGCCCCAACACCACATGAGCGGGTTCACATGACATCTGACGCCATTTGTCGACGGCTGGGCAAAATCACCGATGACATCCGCCGGTTGGAACAACGATTCGACCGCCCCGGCGACAGCGTCGCGCTGATCGCCGTCAGCAAGACCAAGCCGGTATCGATGATTCGCGCGGCGATCTCCTGCGGCCAGCGCCGCTTTGGCGAAAACTATGCCCAGGAGCTGCATGAGAAGGCCACGGCGCTTGCCGGTACCGCCACCGAATGGCACTTCATCGGCCCGATCCAGAGCAACAAGACCCGGCTGATCGCCGCCCATGCCCACTGGGTCCACGGCGTCGACCGTATCAAGATCGCCCGCCGGCTGGCGGCACAACGCCCCGACCACCTTCCGGCCTTGAATATCTGCCTGCAAGTCAATATAGATGGGGAAGCCGGCAAATCCGGCGTCTCGCCGGAGGCGCTGCCCGAGCTGGCCGATGCGGTGGCCCAGATCGACGGCATCGTGCTGCGCGGACTGATGTGCATTCCAAGACCACGACAGGGTTTCGAGGCACAACGGGCGCCTTTCGCACGGCTGCGCCGCGCCATGGCGGAACTGAACGACAACGGATTTGCGCTCGACACCCTTTCCATGGGAATGTCGGGCGACTACGCTGCGGCGATCGCCGAGGGTGCGACCATGGTCCGCATCGGCACCGCCATCTTCGGTGAACGAAGCCGGCCGCACGTCGAAAAACGCCCGGTCGACACGCCACGACAGCGATGATGGCGTACCACCGGCACTTCCGGTCACCGGACCGCTTTCAACGACAAGGCATCGACATTGAACCAGAAGGAAATCACTACCACTGACATCGAACCCGGCACCCGGCTCGCATTCATCGGCGGCGGCAACATGGCCCGCAGCCTGATCGGCGGGCTGCTGCAAAACGGCTGGGCCGCCGGCGACATCACCGTCTCCGATCCGGACCCGGAACAGCCGGCACGGCTCTACCAGCTCGACCGCGCGCTCAACGTCATCGACGACAACCAGCAGGCGGCCGCCACGGCCGATGTGGTCGTCTTCGCAGTCAAGCCACAGATACTGCAACCGGTCTGCCGGGCGCTGGCCGGGACGCTGACCGCCCGGCGGCCGCTGATCCTCTCCATCGCCGCCGGCATTCGCAGCACCGACATCGACCGCTGGTGCGGCGGGGGCCTGCCGGTGGTGCGCTGCATGCCCAATACACCGGCGCTGGTGCAGAGCGGCGCCACCGGGCTGTATGCCAATGATACCGTCTCCGAGGCCCAGCGGGCGTTGGCCGAAACGCTGATGCGGGCGGTGGGCACCACCGTCTGGCTCGACGACGAAACGCTGCTCAATGCCGTCACCGCGCTATCGGGCAGCGGACCGGCCTATGTCTTTCTCGTCATCGAGGCGATGCAGGCCGCCGGCGAGCAGCTGGGCCTGCCGACAGAGACCGCCGCGTTGCTGGCGATCGAGACCGTCTTCGGCGCCGCCAAGCTGGCGCTGGAGAGCCCGGAGAACGCAGCGACATTGCGCGCGCGCGTCACCTCCAAAGGGGGCACCACTGAACGCGCGCTGGAAGTACTGGAGGGCGGCCATCTGCGCCAGCTGTTTGCCGATGCACTGGCCGCCGCCAGCCAACGCGCCGAGGAACTGGCCGAACAACTGGGGAAAGATCAATGAACGCCTTGTCCAACGTACTCTATTTTCTGGTCGATACGCTGTTTTCGCTCTATATCGCCCTGATCATGATCCGGCTGCTGCTGGGATTGGCCCGCGCCGACTTTCGCAACCCAATCTCACAGTTCATCATCACCGCGACCAACCCGGTGCTCAAGCCATTGCGATCGTTCGTCCCCGCCATCGGCAAGATCGACACCGCGGCCATCGTCGCCATGGTGCTGCTCAAGCTGCTGCAACTGAGCCTGCTGCTGCTCATCAAGGGACAGGCTCCGGCGCTGTTGCCGCTACTGTGGTACGCGATACTGCAACTGCTGGAGCTGCTGATCTACGTCTACATCTTTGCGCTGATCATCCAGGCGGTGATCAGCTGGGTGAATCCGCAGGCGCTCTACGGCGGCAATCCAATGGGTTCGTTGCTGAACAGCCTGACCCGCCCCATCGTGGCGCCGATCGCCCGCGTTGTGCCGCCGATCGGCATGGTGGACATCAGCCCGCTGATCGCCATCCTGCTGCTCAATATCGCGCTGATCGTCATACGCTCGCTGTAGCCGAAGGTGGCGCAGGGCTACCACTGGCAGGGCGACGACCTCATTCTGGAGGTGCGGGTGCAACCCCGGGCGTCGCGGGAACGGTTGGGAGCAATGGCCGACGGCCGGCTCAGGGTGTTTCTGACCGCGCCACCGACCGATGGCAAGGCCAACCAGGCGTTGCGCAGGCTGCTTGGCAAGCGGTTCCGCGCGCCCCCCTCCTCCATCGAGATTCTCAGCGGGGAAACCAGCCGCAACAAACGGCTGAAAATCCCGTCCCCGCGGACCTTGCCACCCGGCATCTCAAAGCCATGAGCGCAGCGCCAGCCATCCCTGCCAAAGCCCCAGCGCAATCACCATGGCACCGGCCAGCCGGCGAACGCGTCGATCCTGCACGAAACGGCGTAGCGTCGTGGCGAACAGGCCCATGGCCATCAGATTCGGCAGCGTGCCCAGGCCGAAGCTGAACATCAGCAGCGCGCCGCGCAGCGGATCACCGGCCGACAACGCCCAGATCAATACGCTGTAGACCAGCCCGCAGGGCAGCCAGCCCCAGATCGCACCAACGGCAACGGCGGTGGCCGGCGATCGCACCGGGATCAGGCGCCGCCCGAGCGGCTCCAGCCGCCGCCACCACCCGGCGCCGGCCTTTTCGATGCGCGCCAGCCCAAACCACCAGCCGCCGAGGTACAACCCCAACGCCACCATGACGAGCGCCGCCACCAGTTGAAAAACCAACCGCGCCTGCTCAATACCGGAGAATCCCAGTGCCAGCATTCCCAGCAGGCCGACGATGCCGCCAGCCAGCGTATAGCTGGCGATCCGGCCCAGGTTGTAGCCACCGAGCAGCCATGCATGGCGCTTTCCGACCCCCTCTCCAGGCGCCATACCGAACGACAGCGCGGCGACGATGCCACCGCACATGCCAAGGCAGTGCACGCCGCCGAGCAGGCCAACGATGAACGCGGCGAAATAGCTGTGATCTACCATGAAACTCATCGAATCATCCGTTTTTGGGACGAAAACGGCAAAAATTACGCCTTTTTTCAATCCGCTAGAGGCAAAACCCCTTGAAAAACGTCATATTGTTGGTTCAAACTGCCACCCACCCGTTTTAAACATCGGAATTTGCTGCGCTTTTCCCGGCGTAGAACCCGATTTCACTACAATCCGAGACATGGAGAATTCAGCATGGTCGCAAAGAAAAAAGCCGCCACCAAAAAGAAAGCCGCAGCAGTCAAGAAGCCACCGACGAAGACGGAGATTCTGACACATATCGCCGACGAAACCGGACTGACGAAGAAAGAGGTGTCGATGGTACTGGATTCGTTGACCGGCCTCATCGCAAAAAACCTCAAGCCGCGCAGCGCCGGCGCCTTCAATCTGCCCGGTCTGTTGAAGATCAAGGTGGTGAAGAAGCCCGCCACCAAGCAACGCAAGGGCATCAATCCCTTCACCGGCGAGGAGATGATCTTCAAGGCCAAGCCGGCCCGGCGCGCGGTCAAGGTCACCCCGTTGAAGGGGCTGAAAGACATGATCTGATCCGGCCGGCACCGGCACCCATCCGTCCGGGGCTTTCTGCCCCGGACGACCCACACCCACCGTTCACCCCCCTTTTTCACCAGGCCCGGCTCGAAACTTGCCGAACGTACCGGTTGGCGGCCCACGAACTGTGCGATAATCAAGGGCTTTACCATCGCTGTCACCATCCATGGCATCCCGGTTCTCCCAACAGATCGAAAGCATCGACTTCGCAACGCTGAGCCGCAGGGCGGCGGTCGTCGTCACCGCCTTGTTGATCGTTGCCACAGCCTGGGCCAGCGCCCGCCTGCTATGGTTGCTGTTGACGCCAGCATCACGCCCCGTACCGGCCATCGCCGTGGCGGCACCATCGGCACCGGCGACAGCCACACCCGAAGGCACGCCGGGCACGTCCGACGCCGCCCGCGTCGCCGACAGCCACCTGTTCGGCAAGGCGGAGGTGGCCAGGGCAGCGGTGGTGGAGGCGCCGGAGACACGGCTCAATCTCAAGCTCAAGGGGGTCTACGCCACCGAGGACGAGAACGAGGGGTATGCGCTGATCGCCAGCGGATCGGGTCAGGAGAAACTCTACGCCACCGGGCAATCGGTGCCCGGCAACGCCACGCTGAAGGCGGTGTTTCCCGACCGTGTCATTCTCGACCGCAACGGCCGCTATGAGACCCTGCGGATGATCGACACCAAGCTGACCGGCAGCAGCGGCTACGTCCCCCGCGGCGCGGGCAGCCGTTCCAAGACCCGCAAGCTGGGCGCCGACAGCCGGCTGGTGAAACTGCGCAAACAGATCTTGCGCAATCCGCGCAAACTGACGGAGCTGGTCAGCGCCCAGCCCGCCTACGAGAACGGCGTCTTCGCCGGCTACCGCATCACCACGCGCCGCGCCGACCCGGTGTTCGAGGAGCTGGATCTGCGCTCCGGTGACATCATCACCCAGGTCAACGGGGTTCAGATCGATTCACCACAGAAGGGGTTGCAGATACTGCAACAGCTCGCCAGGGCGAATCAGGCCAGCATCGTCATCAAGCGTAACGGCCAGTATGTCGAGCTGAACCTCTCACTGTGAAGCGCGGACATGCACGCAACGAGCATTGCCATTACTATTGCCCAACCATACGCTATCAGGACGACAGCTCTACCATGCTGACCAAATTCGCCAAACGGCTGCTTCCGGCCCTGCTGCTGCTGACTCTCAGCCTGCCCGGGGCCGCGGTGGAGACGGCCACACTCAATCTGAAGGATGCAGATATTCGCGCGCTGATCGACACGGTGGCGTCGGTCACCGGCAAGAACTTCATCATCGATCCGCGCGTCAAGGCCAAGGTGACGGTGGTCTCCTCGCAGCCGATGGCGGCCGACGAGCTCTACCAGGTGTTTCTGTCGATTCTTCAGGTTCATGGCTTTGCCGCCGTGCCGGTGGGCGACGTCATCAAGATCGTCCCCGACGTCAACGCCAAGCAGGGGCCGGTGCCGACCTCCGGCTCCCGCCGCACCCCGGGTGACCAGCTGGTGACCCGGGTCATTCCGATCAACCACGTTCCCGCCGCCCAGTTGGTGCCGATCCTGCGCCCGCTGATTCCGCAGCAGGGGCAGCTGGCCGCCTACCAACCCAGCAATATCCTGTTGGTCTCCGATCGCGCCGCCAATGTCAACCGGCTGGTGGAGATCATCCGCCGCATCGACCGGCCGGATCAGTCCGATATCGAGATCATCCCGCTCAAGTACGCGCCGGCAGGCGACGTGGCCCGGACTCTCTCGACGTTGCAAAAACAGGATGCAAAAGGCGCGTTGATGCCGGGACAACCGTCGATCACCGCCGACGAGCGCACCAACAGCATTCTCATCAGTGGCGACAAATCGACGCGGCTGCGGCTGCGCGGGCTGATCGCCCACCTCGACACACCGCTCGACAACGGCGGCGACACCCAGGTGATCTTTCTGAAATACGCCCAGGCCGAGGAGCTGGTGAAGATCCTCACCGGCGTCAGCAAATCCAATACCACGGCCAAGCTGAAGACGCCGGTAAAGCGCGGCGCCAAGTCGCCGGCCGCCCGCCCCAGCGGCCTGGCCGCGCGGCAGGACGTCAGCATCCAGGCGGATGTGACCAACAACGCCATCGTCATCACCGCGCCGCCAGCGATCCAGCAGGAACTCAAGCAGGTAATCTCGCAACTGGACGTGCGCCGCGACCAGGTGCTGGTGGAGGCGATCATCGCCGAGGTGAGCCAGGAGCTGGCCAAGGAGCTGGGCACCTCGCTGGCGGTGGGCAGCACCAACTCGGCCGGCCAGGCCAACAGCCCCGCGCTGGTCACCAATCTCGGCCAGCTGGCGACCACGGCGCTGACCGTGGCCAACGGCGGCCAGATCCCCTCCAACCTGTCGGGCCTGCTGATCGGCGGCGGCGAGCTGGCCAAGGATGGCGGCACCAGCTTCGGCATTCTGCTCAAGGCGCTGAGTTCCGATGCGGCCACCAACATTCTCTCCACGCCGACGCTGGTGACGCTGGACAACGTCGAGGCGGAGATCACCGTCGGCCAGGAGGTGCCCTTCGTCACCGGCCAGTTCACCAACACCGGGGGTGCCACCAACAGCGTCAATCCATTCCAGACCATCGAGCGCAAGGACGTGGGCCTGACACTGAAGATCAAGCCGCAGATCAACGAGGGGGATGCGGTGATGCTGGAGATCCAGCAGGAGTCCTCCACCCTCGCCGCCACGGCCGGCACGCTCTCCACCGCCGACGTGGTCACCAACAAGCGCACGATCAAGACCACGGTGCTGGCCGAGGACGGCCAGGTGATCGTGTTGGGCGGACTGATGGACGACACCTTTCGCGACAGTGGCGACAAGGTGCCCCTGCTGGGGGACATTCCGGTGGTGGGCAACCTGTTCAAGTACAACAGCACCAAGAAGACGCAGCAGACGCTGATGGTCTTCATCCGTCCCGTGATCCTGCGGGACGCCAAGAGCGCCCACGACTACACCCGCGCCAAGTACAACGCCTTGCGCGGCCGCCAGATCGAGGCCAAATTGCAGGATCGCGGCCTGTTGGACGACGCCACCCGTGTCCTGCCCGACCTGGATGAACTGATTACCCAGCTGCCGGGCGAGGACGACCTGATCGAACAACTGCCCGGCCAAACGACACACTGAATGAGTCTCCAGCTCGAACCCACCACCCGCTACCGGCTGCCGCCGTACAGCTTCGCCAAACGCTACAACGTGATCGTCGGCGAGGATGGCGAGGGGCGGCTGACGCTGGCCTACCGGGCGCCACTCTCCCCGGTGGCGGTGGCCGAGGCGCGGCGGCTGGTCGGCGCGCCGCTGCGCCTGGTGCCGGTGGAGGAGGCGGTGTTCGACAAGAACCTCTCCCGCCTCTACGACAACAGCGGCGACGTGGCGATGGCCGAGTTTCAGGAGATGGGCGACGACCTCGATCTGGACGAGGTGGCCGAGTCGTTACAGGAGTCCCAGGATCTGCTCGAATCGGACGACGACGCGCCGATCATCCGCCTGATCAATGCGGTGCTGAAGCAGGCGATCAAGGAGGGGGCTTCCGACATCCACTTCGAGCCCTACGAGAACCGCCTCGCCATCCGCCTGCGGGTGGACGGCGTGCTGCGGGAGATCCTGCAACCCCCAAAAGAGCTGGCGCCGCTGCTGGTGTCACGGATCAAGGTGATGGCCAAGCTGGACATCGCCGAGAAGCGTCTGCCGCAGGACGGCCGCATCACCCGGTCGATCGGCGGCCACAAGATCGATATGCGGATCTCGACGATGCCGTCGGGCTCTGGCGAACGGGTGGTGCTGCGGCTGCTCGACCGGCAGGCCGGACGACTCGACATGGCCCATCTGGGAATGCAGCAGGCGGTCTACGAGAAGGCGCTGGAGTGCATCCACAAGCCGCACGGCATTTTCCTCGTCACCGGCCCAACCGGCTCCGGCAAGACGACGACGCTCTACGCCGCGCTGGTGGAGCTGAACGACCGCAGCCGCAATATCCTGACGGTCGAGGATCCGGTGGAGTACTACATCGACGGCATCGGCCAGACCCAGGTCAACACCAAGGTGGACATGAGCTTTGCCGTCGGTCTGCGCGCCATTCTGCGACAGGACCCGGACATCGTCATGGTCGGCGAGATCCGCGACCTGGAGACCGCCGAGATCGCGGTTCAGGCCTCGCTGACCGGCCACATGGTCTTCTCGACCCTGCACACCAATACCGCCGTCGGCGCGGTGACGCGCCTGCGCGACATGGGGGTGGAGCCGTTCCTGCTCTCCTCGACGCTGGTGGGCGTGCTGGCCCAGCGGCTGGTGCGCAAGCTCTGTCCGCATTGCAAGACGCCCCGCCAGGCCACCGCCATCGAGTGCGAGCGGCTGAAGCTGCCGACACCGGCCCCCACCATCTACGACGCCAACGGCTGCGACCATTGCAGCCACTCCGGCTTCATCGGCCGCACCGGCATCTACGAGCTGGTGGTCATCGACGACGAGTTGCAGGCGATGATCCATGACGGCGCCAGCGAGCAGGAGATGGCCCGACAGGCCCGCAAGAACACCCCGAGCATCCGCCGCGACGGCATCGACAAGGTGCTGCAAGGGCTGACCACCATCGACGAAGTGTTGCGCGTGACCCGGGAGGTCTGATGCCGGCCTACGAATACATCGCCATCGACACCCGCGGCAAGGAACGCAAGGGCACGATGGAGGGCGACACCCCGCGCCAGGTGCGCCAACTGCTGCGGGAGAAGCGCCTCACACCGCTGGAGGTCAACGAGGTCCGTGAACGCAAGCAGGGCGGCTCGAGAGGGCTGCGCACCTACCGGCAGGGGCTGAAAGCCGCCGACCTGTCGCTGATCACCCGCCAGCTCGCCACGCTGCTGCAGGCCGGCACCCCGCTGGAAGAGGCGCTCGGCACCATCGCCCAGCAAACCCACAAGCCGTCGGTGGAGCGCATCGTCATCGGCGTGCGCAGCCGGGTGATGGAGGGTTATTCACTGGCCGACAGCCTGGCGCAGTTTCCCAGCGCCTTTCCCGGCATGTACCGCGCCACGGTGGCCGCGGGCGAGCATGCCGGCCATCTCGACAAGGTGCTGGAGCGGCTCGCCGACTACACCGAAAACCATCAGGCGATGCAGCAGAAGATCACCTCGGCGCTGATCTACCCCGTGATGCTGACGCTGATCGCCATCGGCGTCGTCTCCGGCCTGCTCGGCTACGTGGTGCCACAGGTGGTGCAGGTGTTCGACAACATGGGGCAGGAGCTGCCACTGCTGACCCGGGCGATGATCGCCGCCAGCGCCGTCGTCAAAACACTTGGCCCCTGGGTACTGGGCCTGAGCATCGTGGCCGTCATCATCTTTTCCCGACTCTATCGACGGGTCGGCTTCAAGCGAAGAGTGGACGCCTTTCTACTGCGCCTGCCACTGATCGGCAACCTCATCCGCGGCAAGAATGGCGCGGCCTTCGCCCGCACACTGAGCATTCTGGCCGGCAGCGGCGTGCCCATTCTCACTGCCCTGAAGAATTCGGCCGACGTGGTCGGCAACCTGCCGATGAAGGAGGCCATCGAACGCACCGCCGAAAAGGTCCGCGAAGGGGGTACGATCAGCGGTTCCCTGCAAAAAACCGGCCTCTTTCCACCAATGGCCATGCACCTGATCGCCAGCGGCGAAGGCAGCGGTAAGCTGGAAGAGATGCTGGAACGCGCCGCCGAACAGCAGGAGCGGGAGACGACCACCACCATCAGTACCGCCCTCTCCCTGTTCGAACCCGCATTGATCCTGATCATGGGGGCTGTCGTGCTGATCATCGTTCTTGCTATCCTTCTGCCGATTTTCGAACTCAACGAACTGGTGGGCTGAACTCCATGGGTCGCATCCGCACGCTGACGATCTTGACGCTGTTGCTCGTTGCCGTCTCCTCGATGGCGGCGGAAACACGCTACATCACCGACAACCTCAGCATTCCGCTGCGTGACGGCACCAGCAGCCGCCACAAGATCCTGAAAATGATCAAGAGCGGAACCGCCGTCGAATTCATCGTCAAGGACAAGGAGACCGGCTACTCACTGGTCAAAGTGGGCAAGACCGAAGGGTGGGTGCCCGACAGCAAGCTCAGCCGCAGCCCCGGCGCCGCACGGCAACTCGAGAAAACGAAACGGGCGCTGAAAAAGCTGAACGAGGAAAACGCCAGACTGAAACAGACGCTGGACGAGCTGAAAAACGGCAATGCGGACAAAAGCGCCACCGTCGAGTCGCTCAGCGCCGAGCTGGAAGCCGTGAAGGCTCGCTATGCCAAGCTGAAAAAGGACACCGCCAACGTCGTTGCCATCAGCGCGCAGAACAAGGCGCTGACCCAACAGGTCGAAACCCTGCTGGCCGACCGTGAGCGGCTGGAAGCCGAAAACAAGGCGCTGAAGGACCGCACGGCGATGAACTGGTTCCTGCGCGGTGCCGGCGTCATCGTTGCCGGCATCCTGTTGGGGCTGATCATTCCGCGCATCCGCTTCCGCCGCCGAGACAGCTGGAGCAGCGGTTACTAGACCTGTCACCTCAGACGGGGCGATCGTCACCGCCCGCCGCAAACATCCGCCGGACTCGCTCCAGATCCTCCGGGGTATCGACGCCGTGCCCTGGCGCTTCATCGATCACGCCCACATGGATGCCTATGCCATTCCAGAGCGCGCGCAGCTGCTCCAGGGCCTCGGCCTGCTCGATCGGCGCGGGCGGCCATGCGGCGATCTTCTTCAGCGCGGACACCCGGTAGGCATAGATGCCGAGATGCCGCAGCGGCTGCACTCCATCCGCACACCCGGTATCGTCCCGTACCCCATAGTCACCGCGGACCCAGGGAATTGGCGCGCGGCTGAAATAGAGCGCATGGCCCGCCGCATCGACGACGACCTTGACGACATCGGGAGAAAATATATCGGCCCGGTTTCCGATCGGTGTCGCCAACGTGGCGATACCCGCCGAAGAATGCTTCGCCAGCGCTTCCGCCACCTGGACGATCAGCCTTGGATCCATCAGCGGCTCGTCACCCTGCAGGTTCACGACGACCGTCTCGTCCGACCACCCCAGAAGATCGGCCACCTCCGCCAGCCGATCGGTCCCGGACTCATGGGAGTCGGCGGTCATCACGGCCGTACCACCAAACCCGCTCACCGTCTCGGCCACCTCGGCGGCATCGGTGGCCACGATCACCTCACCGAGGTTCGCCTCCACCGCACGATCACAGACATGCTGGATCATCGGCTTGCCGGCGATCTCCAGCAGCGGTTTGCGTGGCAGTCGCGACGAACCCAGCCGCGCCGGAATGACGATCTTGCAGATCATGGCTTTGGCTCCTGATACCGTAACGACGAGAGTCTGCGCCGACTGCCGCGGCCGATCAAGCAGCAGAACCCTTCACCAGGCGGGGCACGATCGAGCGACGTCTGCTCGGAGGGGCTTCGAGTATGCCATGCTGCTGAGCCAGTGTTCCCGACCAGACGATCCCCGTGGCATTGGCCGCATTGGCGGCACGTTGATAAAAATTTCCGTTGAGCTGGTTGGTATCGAGCAGGTGCCTGCGAAAACGGTGGTAGAGATCCATATCGACCTCGCCAGGCGTAACCCAGAACTGGGCCAGCGTACCGCCGTAGGTGAGCCCTTTGCGATCGTAGATGGCCTCTCCCATCACTTTGACCGGAACACCATGGTGCAGGGAAGAAAGGCCAACGGTACTGTTGATCGTGACTGTACCTCTGGCGTTCTTCAGCAGTGTCGGCAAATGGCCATCGAAGAGGTAGTGTATCCGCCCGGACACCCCATGACGCTTCGCCAGATCACGCAGCAATACCGCGTAATTACGGTACCCCCGATCCAACGGGTGGTGTTTGAACACCAGATGCATCGATGGCGCGGCGGAACGGGCAAAAGAGGCGACGAGCTCGGCAATGAAGGCCTCGACATTCGGGTACCCGGAATGCCGGATCACCTGCATGTCGTTGTGCACCTGTAACGGCACGAGAAAATAACGCCCCGACATCTCCGCCTGGACCCGCCCTTCGAAACGGCGGCTGGCAGGCACCGACCGGAGCTTGCGTACCAACGAAAGCAGCCACTTGCCCCCTTCGCCAATCACATTGAGCGGGCGGTGGTGGTTATAGTGAGGGAATGCGCGACGATACCATGATGCGGCCATGTAATAGCGTATCGCATACCACGCGCTATAGAAGAACCCACGGGAAAAATGGTGACGGGGGCGTAGCTCGGGGCGCAGGCTGACGACAGGCAGCGCCTGGGGAAAACGGATCCGCGAGTGACCGTTGACACCGTGCTCCTCCAGCGTGATGTAATCCGGTCGCAGATAGCCCTCCTCAAACACGAAAAAGCGTGTGCCAGTGGCCTCGGCCACCTCTCTTGCGACCTCATGATAGCTCCGGCAGTCGCCGAAAACGTAGATGCGGTCTATCTGCAAGCGAACGATCAGCTTTTCGAGGTAATCCCGCCACTGTCCGATTGTGCCACTGTAGTCGATGGCATCGGGCCCGCGGTAGAAATGGCGGTCTCCACCATTGAAATTCACCTTGAAAACCAGGTGACCATGTGCACGCAACTCTTTCGAGAGACGCCGGAAAAAAGGACCAACCGGCCCCTGAAGCAGCAGCACATTATTGGACATTCACCAGACCTTTCATAATGAGGACCATTTTTCTCACCTGCCTCTCCACATATCCGGGATCCAGCGACCGCAGCCGCCCCGCCTGTTCCAACCGATTTCTTTCCGCGGCCAATCGCTCGACGACCGTGGCTGCATCACAGAAGAACCCACTGTCCCAGTCGTAATATTCCGGATAGAGCAGCAGCGCCGCCGCCACCAGCTCATCGATACTGCGCCGTGCCGTCCTGCGGGGGACTTTGTGGCGATCGTGGGTCAACCCCCACCCCGCATAGAAAGGACGCCCATACACATGGACCGGCAACTCACGCATCAATGCCTCGAACCCCACCAGCGAGGTCATGGTATGGACCTCATCCACCTGTTCGAGGCAGGCAGGGATGGCGACACTTTCCACCACCAGGTCACAACAGGCATCGAGAACCTGTGGCGGGACCCGGCCCCGGCGATTCCCGCTGATGACATCCGGGTGCGGTTTGTAAACGATAAAGGCATCGGGATGCTCTTCCCGAACCGCCTCTATCAGTTGTCGATTATCGGCAATGTCGCTGCATCCCTTGAGCACCGAGGCATCGTCCGCCACCTGACCTGGGATGAAGATCACACGCCGCCCCTCACGGGAGGTAAGATCGAGAGGTTCAGCCGATTGGTGGTTGTATTTGCTCAACCGCGCCTTCATCAGCTTTTCCCGCAGGCGCCGAGCAGCGGTAATCTCCGCCTCGGTGAAACGGTGGTGTTGGAGAATCGCCTCGAGACGTGACGGACGGCCAGGATCGAAATAGATACCCTCCGGATCGAGCACCAACGAGAATGGCCGCGAAAAATCCGATCCCAGCCCTACAGAACGGAGAAAACCATCTTCCATCCGCAACAATGCGGTACCCGTAATCGACAACAACCGCTCCAACCCTTCCGGTTCCCGGGCACCCCAGACGACGACTTCGTCACCCGGGCGTATTCCGGACTTGAGCGCCTCTCGCACCGAGCGGACAAACACGACGCGGTTGCGGCGTGACTTGAGGAACGGCAGCACGTTGTAGCGTTTCCAATGGCGCACGCCGAAACAGTAGACATTGCGGGATCGCAATCTGTCATGCTCCATCTGCCGCTTGAGCACACGCAGCACGGTCATCAGATCGCAGCGCCGACCGGTGAACGGGTCCACATAGCGACTGTAGAGCAGATAAGCCGCGGCGAACACCTCCTCGACCGAGCGATGTGCCCGCCGCCGCGAACAACCCTGACGATCATCGGTGAGCCCCCATCCGGCATAGAACGGCATGCCGAAACAGACCACCTGCTTACCGAGCATCAACGCCTCGAACCCCAGCAGGGAGGTCGCCACATACACCTTGTCGAACCGTTCGAGCAACGCAATGGGGTTGACCTCCCTCTCGAGCAACCTCACCGATGGCGGCAGAACGGCACCATCCCGCCCCCCTTTTCGCAGTCCGGCGATGGTCTCCGGATGGAGCTTTACATAGACCTCCGCATCGGGATTCTCCCGAAGTGCCGACCCAACCATCGCGCCGAGATCGAACGCCCCTTCCATGCCAAAACGCACGGACGCATCGTCCCGCACCTGATCGACCACCAGCACCTTCTTCACTCCACCACGCGGTGGCAGGAGGCTTTCATCCACCGCAGCCCCGTTATACTTGGAGATACGGTGCTGAAGAATATAGGCGATGGCCTCACGCGCTCTACCCATCAGCCCCGCATCAGAGAACAGCGCATCATCATTGAGCATCACCTCGAGCGCCGACGGCGTACGGGCATCAAAGTAGATTCCCAGTGAATCGACCACCAGCGACAACGTCGGATAACCCTCCCGCCCCAATCCCAGCGAGCGCACGAAACCATCTTCGATCACTGCATAGGGGATCCCCTGTGCCTCGGCATAGCGCCGAGCCGCGCGGGTATTACGTTTACGGCCCCATCCCACGACGAGATCTTCCGGGCCAAGCGCCGACTTCGATGGGTTGACCACAACCTGGTCCCCCCCCAAAAAAGCTGCGAGATTGGGAATACGGGCGATTCCCTTCGAGAAAGTACCGATCTTCAAAGCACCCTCCTGCCGGGCGGCTGACCAGGATGGAAAGTCGAATCGAAGATTGAACCAAATCCGCAGGTTATTGCCCCGGAACTAAGGACCGAACCGAGCGCAGCACCCGACTGCTGGTGATTGTGGTGCGACAAAAAGGGCCAATACCCGGCCCAATGCAAATCCCCAACCAACACTCGAGCGACCGCAACCTGTTTCGATGCGAGAAACCTTTTGTTACCAAGCGGTCCAGCCAATACGACCTTCCCCCGACCGTCTGAAAGCGGACGCAGAGCATGCCGCAAGGGCAACGAGACCCCCCATACCCCGTTAACGGCTGCGATGACTAGACTACAAGACGCGGAAGATACAAATGAACAGGAGCCATAGAAATACACGAGGCCGTCCCAGCGCTCTGCCAACCTACCCCGCAACGAACCGAGGCACTCCCGCAGAATCAACGTACAACCAACAGTTTCGCAACATCGCAGTCCGACGTAGCTCCCGCAACGCTTCGAGCCCTATGATCTGATCGTTGCAGTCAACACAATATTCGCGGCTGGTTATCTTTTTTATTTCGCAATGGCGATGCAGAAGAGACTTCTCGCTAAATCTCGCAAAATACAACGGTAAAGGCAAAAACCCTACGGCCTCCTGCCCAAACCGCGCCTTCATCCTTTCGATATAGTCGGTATCTTCCCCAATGGGGATATTTGCAATATATCCAATAGCTCTTATCACGGGCTTTCGTTCATACATCAGGGATGCGAGACAACGACGATAGACCTTGTTATTGATAACGACGATATTCCCTTGTTCATCGACCCGGGCATAAGCGCAAACTACGGCAATCCGAGACCTTTTCTTCAATAACCAATGAAGTTGACGTTCTAGCCGTCTGTACGTACAGATATCGTCGGAATCCCAAAAAGCGACAAACTCTCCTATCGCTTGTTTGATCCCTACATTCCTCGCCTTGGCCGCCCCTTGATTCCGCCCCGTCGAAACGAGTTGGATGCGCGAGTTGTCATGAGCAAGTTTTTGAACGATCTGCGGTGTATTGTCGGTGCTACCATCATCAACGACAATCAGCTCCCAATTCCGATAAGATTGATTTATTACGCTTAGAATCGATTGAGCAATCGTCTTTTCGGCATTATACGCTGGCATAATCACAGACACGAGAGGATTCCCGCGCCTACAGATCATCCGGAGACGGAAAGCGCTAGCCCGCGCATCCAGAACTTCTCCCATCCGGCGTACTAGCCGATAGCGCGACGAACGCATAAACTCAACTGGATCGGCGGTAAACCGAATCAAGGCAATCGCGCAACGACCATTGCAATACCTTTCATTACCAGGTTTTAACGCACCACCCAAGGGGGAATCAAAGAAATATCCACAAGGATCAAGCCTGAACTTGCTCCATTTCGACATACCGCCCCCTACAACTTCTTATTTCGTCAAATCCAAATTGACGTTGACCAGATCAAGCCCGATAACGACCTGGATTTTCCTTGCAAACCAAAGATCTATCACCGGCAAACGTCGACGCCATTTTGCCTCGGTTTGCCCAAGGCCGGGTTGCAGAACGGCGATCTACAAAACTTCCCTTTTTCTGATTTCTATTTTTTTCCATTGCATCATAGTACAACAGCGTATTTGCCCCAACTCTATCCGATGCAGCACTCCACAAACGCATCAACTCAGTGGACTCACCCCCTTCCTCCTTGGAAACTATAGCGCATGCTCGACATACCGCCTCCCACGCCGACAAGTCTGCCAATGCCCGAATAAATGATATGTCAAACCCCTTGAACACGAAGCCGTTATCACGCAAGGACGTGATCAGACTCTTGCCCTCTTCCGCCATCAATTGAAAACGAAGAAACCGCTTTACCAACGCCATCTCGCTGTGCCATCGAGCGCCCCTGGAGTCTATGGGAATTTGCTTGAGCGCATCTACAGCTTCCCGAAACTTTCCTTGCCGCAACAACGCCTTGGCAAATCCTTGCCAGTCAGCATCACCAACTTCGCCGGCCTTCAAGAGATCTCGATACCGAGCCTCGGCCAGTGTCCATCTCTGATGGCGCAATGCAGAGGTAGCAAATGCCGACATTATCTCAGGATTGACCAAATCTTTTTTCGGTTGGCCAAGCGCAGAAATGGCTTCGAATACACGCTCACAACAACGCCCATCACGAAACTTAAAGGTTCTGGCTACACGTGAACGGTACGGCTCCAACAGCTGCCAGCCATTCGCCGCGATTGTTTCAATTGCCTGAATCGCCTCCTCTCGTGTGTCGCATACTGGGCCGAATCCATCCCGTTGATACTGAAAATACCCCGGGCGCGTGGTATGGCCGCCACCAAAAACCTCGTCCCGATCAAATTGATAGTAGACCACAGGCTTATCGAGAAGAGCCATCTCAAATGCAACGGAAGAGTAGTCTGTCAACATCATATCCGCCTCACAGAACAGATCCTGGATAGACTCTCCCGCGACATGGGAGCGAACCTCGATATACGCCGGGCAGTCGAACCCTTTGAGGTATGGCTGAATATTGGCATGAGGAAAAAACACCACCTTGCATCCTTCCGCCTTAGAAAATCTCGCTAGCGCCTCGGAATGCAATAGTGATTTCCAAGACTTTGCATATCGTGTCTCGAAAAAATCAGTAGACAGTTGCCTATTATGTCCTTTCCCTTTCGTTGCCCCCACCACATTCTGACGCCAGGTGGGCATGATGAGCAACACCTTCCGGCCACCAGAGCAGCTGCGACGCCTTTTTATCAATGCATCATGCCGAGGAAATCCCGTTAATACCACCTGATGCCTCGCAAACTTATATGGCGTTCCATCTGCAGCAATCGACTCATACTCTGACCGGGTTGACGTGACGACACAGGAAAAATCCTTGGTATTTAGCCACTGGGACAAGTCATTCTGAGTAACCCCATGCTGAAGAAATGTATATTTCCACGATTGAAGGTCTGAAAACCTGTTTTTTTGCAAAACCGAAGTGATGTACTGATCCGCATGACTCGAAATCAAGTGATCCGCATGCAGTAACGCAAGTTTGTGCGAGACAGACCCGAAAGCAAGGAGCCGGAAACCCTCGTGACGCAAGCGGTTCCAGTCATGCGAGGACTTCCGGAGAATGAAGTAGGCATTGATCTCGGGATGATTCTCCATGATATAACGATACAAATGCTCAGCATTGTCATCGGCCTGAACATCCCGATCCATCAACAGCCAGCAACGTGAATACTTTTTGACCACCCATTGTGAGAGCGCCAGTTGCCGTAGCACCCTGTCGCCGATCGACAGGATTTCTATAGACGGAGCGGTTGTGACAGAGAATGTACGGGCGATCTCACGAACAGGGACACCCCCCTGTCTCTGCTTTGCGTCGAGCGTTATATAGGTTGCCTTTCGATCAATCTCGATATCAAAATACTGGGCGTTTATCGGAACAGGCACCCACAGGCGAAACTCATTGACAAAATGCCTGCCGGCCATCGAGTAAGACCGAACCTTTCTGTAGCGAGGGTACACCTCCACTCCATCGACCAACAGCCGAACAAGCACATCCTGCTCGTGCGAAAAATATGATAACTCAACAAGGCCTGACTGAATGTCGTAGCCTTTTATATACGCAATTTGAAAAGTTGGATCTAGCGATTTCAGCGCTCCTAGCATACCAACTTTATGCAGAAACCAGCATCCGGCAAGGTTGAATCTTTCAATTTCCGACTGGTCGATATAGGAAAATACTTTTTCAAGCATCCAATGGAACTCTCGATTGAATTCCTCGCCCCAATGGGAGACACTTACCTTGCCATCAAGAAGGCCACGCAGGGTCCACATAAAATCATACAGGACCGCTCGCTGAACAAATGCAGGGGCACGCCCCCCGGACGCTCGGCTCGCCTTTTCCAGTAGATCAAGATTTCCGTATTTTATTTTGTCCGAAAACTGACCCAACCCTTCCCATGACCGATCAAGGGTAGACGTCCCATCGGATCTTTTTCGGTACAGATAGCGGGCACCCTTAACAAATGCGATTTGTCTGGACAAATTTCGCATCATGTACCGATTGATGAAATGGGCGTCCTCGAAATTTGGAACCACCTTAGGATCCATTTCAATCCCGCTAGCCACGAGATCGTCCGTCCGCACAAAAACACTGTTGACACTAAGCTGTATTTCTGGATACAGAGATGAGATATCCTTGATCGTCAGATCTTTTTCAAACCGATATTTCAGTGGGTGGGTATCACTTAGCCGATTTCCCTGCTCAAAATAGAATATAAAGTTGCACGAGACTATTGCCACCTCTGGATATTCTCGTAGACAACGATCAACCTCTTCAAAATAGGTCTTATTTAGCACATCATCCGGATCAATAAACGTTATCCACGCATGGGACGCCATCTGCAGACCCAGGTTTCTGGCCGATGCCTGCCCGCCGTTCTCCTTGCGGATATACTTAATGTTGTTTGGGTATTTACTCATCCATCTTTTTATGATCGTGGCGGAGCGATCAGGAGACCCATCATCGACCATGATCAACTCGATGTGCTCCTCGAAATCTAACGTCTGGCGCACCAGGGACTTGAAGAAGTCATCCAGGTATTTCTCGACGCCATAGACCGCACTTACAACGCTATACTTCTTCCCACCTCTCTTTTTTATTGGAAGCGGTATACCGGTGTGTAACCGAAAATTCTCGCGGCGATTTTTCAGAAAATCAATAAAAAACAACTTTGGATCTCTATAGAGCTTCCGCGTCTTCCGCTTTACCGCATCACTGACGATCGATTTATTCATTATTTTCAATCCCTTTATTGCCTTGCCCACCCGCGCTCATCTCATCGAGACGAATTGAGCCGTCAAACCATCCACTACATACCACTACCAGCCGGAAGGAATAGGCATCATCCACGAAAATCGGGGGAGAATCGTCATCATAAGGAGCGCCAGAGATCACCGCGCAACTTCCTGAACCAGCCCGCGGCATCATTCACTTCCATTGATTTCTCGATGTTGACGAGGTCGAAATCGCGCTCCCCGGCGCGATATCTACCGGGAGCAATCTTTCGGTATCACCCCTTCACTCACAGTGATGATCCCCACGACACCACACCGTCCGCGCTGATACCCGACGGAAACCCTGAAATCGGGGACTTCCGCGTCAGGCTGGGTAGGCGTGCGAGAGATTCGGTGAGGACGCCAAGTTTCTTGAGCTTATGCTCGAAACCACCAACCACAGCTAACGGTGAATGTCGATTACACCCGAGTTCTTTCCTCTATCGTCGTGACCGCTCGCAGGCCAGGCGAACGGTGGGTCCTCCAGTCGCCTGCCCACAACGGTCAAAGCGATAACACCACTCCCGCCGCCACCGCAATCTGGTAGAGCACTTGGGTAAAATCCTTACTGATCTGCAGCTTCTTGAGATCCACCTTTGGCAACACCAGTATCTCGTCGCCGGGTCGGATGTCCGCTCGCATGTGCAGTCCCCACCCGGGTTTTTTTACCTTCGTGAAGGCGCCGTTGCGGTGCAATACGACCACCCGG
>CAZTOZ010000069.1:0-11806 GCA_964614535.1 uncultured Thiotrichales bacterium
AAAGGTCTTAATCCCTTTTTCATCAGGGTCAGAGTCAAACTTAAACATCTTGAGTTCCGTGACGCCTGTCCTCGTCTTAATCCCTTTTTCATCAGGGTCAGAGTCAAACCGCTGGCTTTGCCATAGTCCCTTTGTTTTCAGTCGGTTGCATTGATTTGGCGTATATATCAAATGGGATAGACACCAGTTAGCATTCTCTACCGTGAAGGGCCGGGCAGGCGGCTGCCCAGAAAGCCCACTTCCGGGCTGCTGCGTACCACGCGGGTCTTGCGAGGATGCAGTTCCAGACCAAGCTTGTCAAGGATTTGGCGCACGAACGCAAGTGCCTGTTCTGCCTGCGCTTTGGTGGGAGCAAACAGCAGGAAATCGTCGGCAAATCGGACGAACGGGATGTTGGCCTGGGCGAGTTCACGGTCCATCTGGTCGAGGTACAGATTGCAGAACAGGGGCGACAGTATTGCACCTTGGGCGATGCCCCGCCCACCACCAAGAAAACTGGTTTGATGGGCACCACCCTGGAGCCACTGTTCTATCAAGGCCATGGCCCGTCTGTCGTCCACGAACGGTTTGAGCCTTCTGAGCAGTGGACGATGGGGGATGCTGTCGAAAAAACTCTGTATATCGGCATCGACGAGCCAATCGAGCCCTATCCGGATGCGCTCTCGGGTCCGTTCCAGCGCCATAGCGACGTTGCGGCCCGGCCGGTAGGCATAGCTGTCTTCGTGGAAGATGGCCTCGGCTCGAGGTTCTAGTACGGCCAACAGGGCGCGCTGTACGAACTTGTCCTTCAGATACTGGGCACTGAGGATTCGTTGTCTGCCGTCAGGTTTGCGCATGGTGAAACGGCGCAGCGGTTCCGGCCGGTAGCTGCCATCCAGCACTTGCTGGCGACATTGGAGTACATAGTGCAAGAGGTTTTGTTCCAACCTGTCCCGATCGACCTGTACGCTCCAGGGCGTGTGCTGGGATCGAAGCCGCCGCCAGGCATGGTTGAGCATTTCCGGCGACATGGCTTGTTGCAGCAACGTCTCAGCCATGTTTTTCCTCCTGTTCCGTCAACTGTTGGCGAAATGCCTGCACCATACCGCCGAGCTGTTGTCGCAACGGGGCCGTCCGGCCTGTCTCGGCAGGGTCGGCTCCGTCTTCGCTGTCGTGCCCACCGTGCCACCTGGGCCAGGCCTCACGCTGCTTGGCCCAGGCTTGGTAGAACATGGGGCGTGCCTGTTTCGATAGCCGGCACCCTTCTTTTTCCCGGTAATAGAAGTCTTCGGGCCGGACCACGCCCTCCTGTATCAGTGCCAGCACCATCGCATCGACCCCACTCCGCCAGGGTTCGCAATAGTCCAGTACCAGCCCTTCCCGGCCCGGATAATCCTGATGGAGAAAGCCCAGCGCGGGGTCGAGCCCGTAGGCGATGAGCTGGTGCCGCACATCGGCCCAAAGTAGTGTGTAGCCCAAAGACAGCATGGCATTGACGGGGTCACGCGGCGGTCGGCGATTGCGACCGCCGAATTTCCACTGTTCCGGCAATATGTCGGCCAACAGTTGGAACCAGGTGCGCGCGACATACCCTTCGATACCCATGACGGTGCTCACCTCGGTGGCCTCATCGAGTGCTTGCAGCGCCGAATCGACGGCGGCGGCATAGGATTCGATCCGTGGGGCGGCCTCATCACCCATCCACTCCAGGCACAGTTCCGTCAGTGGCCGGTAGGAATACAGCTTGCGGCGCACGAACCAAGCAGCCACGCGAGCGCTGCAAGCCGGGTCGTCGGCGCAGCGGTGCTGCATCCTGCGTAGCGGTAACTGGGTGGCCAGCCCGGCCCCCAGCAATGCCACTGTTTGCTCACCTCGGGACGCGAGTAAGATCGCGGGTACACCTGCGGCGGCGAGTCCACGCCAAGCGGCCGCCGATACCATTGCCGCGCCATAGATGATCACCACTTCGAGCTGCTTCACTGGGATCCGTCGCCGCGACTCACCGGGTTGTTCGATGAGCAGGCAGCCCGTCTGGAAGGCGATGGTGCTGTCTTTCTTGTCGATCACGAGCATCATTGCCGAAGCCCTCCAAAAATTCGTTGCAAACCACGAGTAATACGGGTTCTCACCCGCTTGCGTGTGCCGGTGGCATTGCCGGGGTAGAGCACCGAGAGGTCACCGGCCTGCCGCCCTGACATCCACAATCGGTCGGGGGAAGAAATGGGGTAGAGCCGGATGTCGTCTTCGCGCCCATCCGCGAGCCCGCGTAGTGCATCACGTAATGCCGCCACGTCCTGTCGGTGGCCATGGATGAGAAACACCGATTTTTGCAACGCCACCGCGCGACGTTTGAGGTGCCGGTGCACCTTCTGCAGCCGTTTGGGGTCGCGTATGTCGTAGGCAATGAGGTACCAACGCTTGCTGTTCTTCACATTTCCCATAGTCGACCTCCGCTGGCTCGACGGAATTGCTGAAAAAGTGGGTTTCATCCCAGATAGAGCCCCGGCTGCTGAAAGCCGATGCTACCCTTGCCCACCAGGAGGCCGGCACCCGCCGGATCATCGAGCCAGGCCAATAGCAGGCGATCTTCCTTTTCGTCGATCAATTCGGTCAGTTGCATGAACAGTTCCTCGGCCTCACGGGCGTGGAGCCGGCACTCGAACACCGAGTACTGCCCATCGAGACGCCAGGCTTCCAGACGCCGGTGCACGCGGCGCCGGCGTCTGTTGCTGACGATGTCATAGGCGATAATCGCCGCGCGCCGGTTCATCGCCTTGCACCTCGTCGTAGGACGGAACCTCGGTAGCCATCCCATCGAGCGGAACGCCGTCGTCGGCATCATCGACCGCCCGTGCTCCCGAAATGACCGGCCCGCTGTCCATCACCCGCCGAACGGTCGTGCCGTCTTGCAAACGGTGGCCGATCTGTTCACTCAGGATCCCGGCAAAATTGGCCATCAGCTTTTCGAAAGTGTCGAGGTAGTCGTCCATGCGGCGCTCCAGTCTTTGTTGCTCCCGTACCCGTACTGACTCGGTCTTGAAGCGGCTGATGCGTTCGAACCGCTTGTCCAGATCGTTGAGAAAATCCTCGGTGAGCCGGTCGACATGTTTTTCCACCTCGGCATAGGTGCGGGTGAAATACTCCAGCCGTTGCTGCCGCAACCGTGTCTTGCCATCGATCAATACCTGGTTGCAGGCCTCGCGAAACGATTGCAGCCGCATCTCCAGAGCCATGGCGATGGCTTCGCGCCGGTAGTCGAAACCCATCGAGAGTTCGCGGGTCAGCGCATTGCGGATCTGTTGCCTGTTCTGGGGCGACATCAGCAACCGCAGTGGCATTCCAGCACCCCGGCCCATGGCCTGGTCGGTCTGCCGCTCGACAAGAGCGCTGCGCTGCTCGGCCTCTCTTTGCAGGGCTTCGATGGCGATCAGTTCTTGCGTTTCTTTCATGACTTTCACTCCAAACCAATGAAACGATATCCAGGTCGGGTCGGCCCGACACCTGGGGACAATCTACCCTCATCGGCGCCGGTTGACAGCGGATCACAAGCTTGTGGTGTCGCGGGCCACCTTGTCCGCGGCCCGTAGTGTCAGTTCCGCCCGCCGGACGATGGCATCCACGTTGCGCCGGAAACGAGCTTCCTCCTCCTCGGCCTCACGGGCCGTGGTAAGCGCCAACATCCGCCTCTCCAACCCAGACGCACGCAGGGCCAGAAACTCCGGACCCAGCGCCGCAACCAACACCTCGACAACCCACGCAACGAGCATTTCGTAGCCGAGGACGACCCCAAGCGAGACCGCCGCCACCACCATCCCGGGATCGACCGCCAGAGCAAACCCCTGACCGGCAAGCTCGGCGACGAGCGCCGCCACACGATCGCCGAACGATGGGTGTTGCAGCAGAAAAATCCCAATGGCAACGGATGAAACAAGGCCCAGCCCATAACGGCAGAACCACGACAGGCAGCGCAGCCCCCGGGTGTAGAAACGCGGCACGGTGGTGCGATAGCGGTGTATCGCCAACACCGTGAATTTGAAGAGAAAAAGCGAGAATGCCAGCACCCCGCCCAACACGGCATGGCCGACCAACGCCGAGAATACCGGCCAGACGAGAAAGAAACCACCAACGAACAGCGCGATGGCAGCAAGAAAGAGAAACCCAAAAAAGAGATGGATCAGACGTTCACTTTGCATGGAAAGACCTCCGGTTGAATACCGGAAATCATCCATCGAAAGAAGGGGGTTGTCAGTAGATCCCAAGCTTGGGAAAGAACCGCTCGACAGGGAGCGAAGACGTGGGCCACCACGAATGAACGCCCGCAGACCGTGCGAGATTCGACATCGATGCCGTTCTTCAACGCTCGCCGTGCGTAATGTCCGCCTGGAGCACGCGATAACGCCGATTCGGGTCGGCGGCACCCTCGACATACTGGATCCGCCGCCCCTCTTCCATCCCCATCGCCACGGCCGCCGTGGTGGCAAGGGCCGTCCCACTGGTGACGTCGAGCACGACATCACTGATCGACAGACGCCTGCGATCCCCTCCCTCGCCGGTTGCCACAGCAACGGCCCGGCCCACCGCATTGCTCAGCGCCTCGATATTCTGACGGAACTCCAGATCGCCGATCCCGATATCGACACGCTCGAAGCGGGCATCGGGCCAAAGCATCCGGCACAGTCGATCGAACAGGTCGAGCTGTCTGGCGCTCTCCCTGGAAGGAATCAGGGCCACCCGGCACAGGCGGTCGCGATGATAGTCGATGGCTTCGAGATTCATCCGCCAGGGCATTCTCGCCAACGTCTCGTCGGCCCGGATCCGTTCCATCGTCAACCGTTCACCCGCATCGAGCTTCTCGATCAGATACTGGCGCTGCTGGTCCCGCAACAGGCTCAGAAACATCACCAGCCCCCGCGCCCCGGGGGGATCGGCATCCTCGACGACACGCACCGGCAACCGGCGGTCCACACGCCAGGCCAATACCATCAGGAGGACCACCAACACCGGAAAGACCAGTGCAAGCCCGGGGCCACCGATGCGCTCGAAAATATAGTCGGCAGTCCAGCCCAAGGAAGCAAGCAGCAGAACGATGAGCAGCATCAGGCCCAGCTTGTCGGCGCCAAAGACGGTTCTGATACCATCGACGGAACCATGCCCGGCCCGCTTCAGCTTGGGCTTCAGCTTACTCTTCATCCGCGAGACGAGATCACTCATGCGACTACTGCTGTCCTTCCCTGATCCTGTCGAGCATATCGCGTTTCTTTTTCTCCTGTTTCTTCTTCTGCGCCGATTTCAACCCTGGCATCGCCCAGCCATAGCGATCATATAGGCTCTGAACAAAATCCACCGCCTCGACCAGCTCCTGGTGTGAACAACACCCTTTGGCCTTCTCGATATAGGCGTTGATTTCGCGGACGAGTTCCTGATACCGCTCCTTGATGAGCGGCCCGGTGTCGGGCAGTTCATCGACATGCTTTTCGAGCAACCGACGCGCCTGGACACAGGGAGGCAGGGCCTCGAACGCCTTCTTCCTCTCGGCCTCTTCTTTCTTCAACTGCGCCTGCCGTGCCTTTTTCTCCTCTTCGGCAAGGCGGGCCTTCCGCTCTTGCTCGGCACGCTCCAGCCGGCGTTCGAATTTGGTCTCCACAGCATAGTCACTCAGAACAAGGTTATTATTCTTCTTCTTGGCATTGACGAACTCATTGCCCTGCGGCGACTTCAGGCTCATGTGGGCCAGCTTCATCCCATTCGTCAATGCCTGAACAGCGCCCGGATCGGCCATGGCCATCAAGTTGAGCATCTGCGGGCTCCTAGACCACCCGCCTCTCGAACGTATTTTCCCTTCCATGTAGTCCACAAAGCCATCGATGAGAGTCGTCATCTTCTCCGCCAGCGGCGATTCCGGCAGGGACGGGTCGTTTGGAACCAGCCGGCTGCGGTCGGTGTCGATATCGAAACACACCTGGCCGAAGCCAAATGGTTTTCCCATCCCAAGGCTGTGCCTGAGTTCCGCCCGGCCTCCCCAGGTGATGGCCCAGAGCAGGGCACCCAGCTCTTCGGCCTTGAGGTTGTGGAAAACCAATCGCCCTTCGAAGGTCGTCTGTACCGGCAACGTCTCCAGGCTCACCTTTACCTTGTTGTTGTCCTGCTGATCGCTCGTCAGCGGCTGCACGTTGCAATGCTCGACGGGACGGGCGGGGTACCGCTTGTAGCCGCGCAGACGCGCATCCTCATCCATCAACGTCCGGTACTGATTCCCCTTCTTCCCACGCTGGTCGATGTAGTTGGGGTAATAACTGGGCTTGGGTCCGTTGAGTATCGTGTCGGGGCAGGTGTGAGTCTCCGGCTTGCCAACGGCCACCGCCATTTCCATGCTGACACGCCCCCGGAGTGCGCTGTCCTGGTCGTCGCTATTGATGGCACCAAACAGCAGATCGGCCATATCGTAGCCCGATTCCTTCCCCGGCTCCTCGACATGGCCTGCCGAACTGTTCCTGACCGCGTCACGAATACTGCAGAGATAGGGCAGACGGTACATCAGGGACAATCCCAGAGAGTGTACTTCCCCCCCCTCCTCGAGATAGAAAACCGGAACCTTTGAATGCGATTTCCACCAGGCCCAGTCGTCGCTGTTCTCATAGATCTGCACAAAACCTTGCCATACCCGATCGGGCACCAGAAGGCGCCTCGATTGCTCATCGTAGAAAATAAACTCCAGATGCTTGCAACTAGGTTTGCCCGGGATCCTTGCCGAGGGTTGCCCGGTGAACACCAGCGTTCCTTCGATACGGCCGTTGCCCAGATTCAGCGCCCGCGCATAGCGCAGAAACTTTTCGTTACTATGTCTATGATTTTCGACCCCCCGCGTATCGAAGGAAATTTTCAGCGGCTTTTTCCACCGCTCGTATTTTTTCGATGCCTTGGGCTGCCTGGGCATGCGGCGCCATTGTTGGTCCTTGCTGTAGTCGGCGAGATCGTCGTGTTCCACACGTGCAAAGTCACAAGGCTGGATGCACCAGGCGCCCGCATCGGCGTCGTATCTCAACCAGCCGGCCTTCGCTTTGGGTTCATAGGTCTTTTTTCCGACCTCGCTCGTCATCCGCTTACCATATATCTCCCTGGCGGCCGAGGTCAGATCCCGGATCGACAACCGCTGGTCATCCACCATCCGCATCCGCCCAAAGCCGATGATCTCGACGACCGACCGGAGCATGCCCTTGAGGCTGGAACCGGGAATGGCATACCGGCCATCGGGCAGGCGAAACGGCGTGACCCGACCGGGCGCCTGTTCGGTCGGCTTTTGCTGCTTGCCACCAACCAACAGCGGGCTCTTGGCAGTCAGCGTGTAATGAATCTCGCCACTGTAGCCGTCTTCGAACGGCCAATCGTGCGATGCCTGTGCCGACCAGTCGGGAATATGGACATGCTCATTGAGCGGCACGAAGTTGTATGGTGCAGAGATCGCTCTCATATCCGGCTCCTGATTGCGATTGTGTCTTCCGGGCTTGTTCATTGCCGTGCTCCCACCTGCTCACCCCTTTCGTCGATGCCAACCAGGCAGGCCCGCCATTGCACGACGCAGCCGTCGGCCGTTTTTCGCCAATAGCGGCGATAACGCAGGTGGCCGTCTTTTCCATGAATCAACTGCCGTACTTCGTCCCACAGTTGGTCACCCTCGTCATCGTGGCGCTCGATCAACAGAATCCACCGGCCGGCACCATCTTGGCGCAGGCTCACGCTACGCCCGGCCTTGTCCACCGCTTCGGCCGCCAGCAGTATTCCCCCATCGGGGTGGTCAGGCACACCTTCGGTAAAGAGCTGCTGATGCGACTGACACTGGAACCAACCCACCACCGGAGCCGCATCCGCAAACAGGCGCCAGGCCTCCTCCGGCGTATTGCATTCACGCCGCGCCTCTTGCAACAGCCGCCCCCGCCTCATTTCAGGCAGACCATTCACGCCAAGCCGCCCATAGGCCTCGAGCAAATCCATCACGCCACCTCCACTTGCTGTTCATCCGCGGCCTCAGCGAGCCATTCGGCCAGCGGGCCATCGAGCCGTCCCTCGAAATAACCGTTGCCAGTCGTCGTCTTGGAACCAAGCGCCAACCGACCATTGCAAAGGTCGTCGAGAGCCGCGGCAAAAGCCTTTTTCGCCAGCGCTTCGTCTTCTCCCCGCAAGGCCATGGTATCGACGGCAAGTTCGACCTCCAGCGCACCGCCGAGCAGGGATTCCTCTTCGAACAACATCCGGTCGCGCACACCGCCCGTGAAACGATCGATGGCGTTGTGCATCAAATGCACCACCTGGACTGCATCGGCCTTCAGCCAGGCATCGTCGATGACCAGCGCACCAACCCGACCGGCGCCATCTTCCTTGATGTGCCCCAACAACAGATTCACCGCCCCAGGCCGGTCGTCCACCAGATCCGGGCCATTCCAGTGCCCAGCAAAACGCCGTGCATGAAAAGCCATGCGGTGCGCCAGCGCCCCCTTGAGCGAGCTGGCGGGCAGAAGCAGCAGACGCAACGCCCGGCGGGCCTGTTCGGCCTCCCAGTCGATCCGCTCCTCGGTCTTTGGCAGCAGATCGGCCGGCTTTTTGGTTTTTTCGTCGATGCTGGTTCGCCCCTGGCCTATCCGCCACAGGCCACGGGCCTTCAGCGTCAACCGTCCAAGCCGCCACCCTTTGGCCTCGATCGCAGGCAGTTCAGCCGGGGTCAGCCCCTGCAAGTTCCCCAACCCCGTACCGAGCGTGCCGAGCCGTGCCGCCTCTGCCGGGTCGCGCAGATCGAACACGCCCTGATGCAGCCGGACAACCGCCATCTTGCCCAGCCCCGCACGGGTATTGCCGCCCAGACGGAATCCGGGATGCCCGAACAATCCCAGCAGCCGGTTCCAGATCTCGTCACCCTCTTCGGCCGGGCTCCAGTACCGCAGCTCGATGGCAAAACGATGCCCGGCCGGCACGATACTGCGGTCGAACTTGCCCTGGTGCGCCGCGGCACCCCGATGGGTCAGACGCACGCGATCGCGGTACACCGGCGAGTCGGCCTGCGACAGCACGACACGATAGAGCGGGTCGGCATCGAGGCGCTTCGCCGCCTCACCAAGCAACAAGCCGTCGGCGGGTTCCCCCTTGCTGTCGAGCATCACCCCCCAGGAGAGCGTGAGCCGAGACGCCTCACCACTGCGGCCATGCTGATGGCCAAACAGCCCATCGGCCGCGGTGTCGCCATGCTCGCTACGGTAGAGATGCCGCAGCACCCCCGCCAGCGAGGAACCGGGAATGGCCGGCAAACCGTTGGCGTCACGTACCAGGGCGGTATCGAAGACCCCATCAGGATTGCCGGTGCTGATCGACAACGCCGTCCGCGCTTCGAGCACCAGTCGGGCGATTCGCAATGTGGAGCAAGCCAAGCGATCCATGGTCAGATCCCCCTCCGATCGATGAGGCCGATCACGCGGTCGGCCACTTTCCGCACCAACAAGGCGTAGGCCGCATCGGGCCGCGGCGCCTGCAAACCTTCGACGGCCGTCGGCGCCAGCCGCTCTCGCAGCCACACCGCCAGCACTTTCTGTTTGCCACCCGGCAATGGAATCTCGATCTCCCACCCCTCACCTCCGGGTTTGACCACAGCGTTCTCCGCCTTGAAAAGCGCACTGAACAGCGCTGCGCCTTCCAAATCCTGAGCCACGTTGCCAACCGCAGCCCACTGGGAACGCGACGGCGCAAACGACCCCTCGCCCTCCGGCACGCCGGCCCAGCGTCGGGCTTTTTCGACGGCATCCTCATACTCTCGGGCCAACGCTCTGGCCTTGTCGTCGATACGCATCCTCCACTCGCCCTGCGTTTTCGAGGCAAGCCAGTCGAGCCAGGGGTCATCGGGCCGGGACGGTGGAGACGAAGCCTGGTCGGCCACCGGGCCGTCGGCGTAAAACCGGGGATTGCGCTCCTGCAGCAACGGCGGGTTTACCCAGACTCGCCCCAGCCCCTGCGCCCGGTACAGGCCTACGCCCGACGCCAGCCGCTGCAATACCGCTTCATCCGGTGGCTCGCCGGATTCGAGCACGACGACCCCACCGGCCTGCAGCACCTCCCGCTCGGCGTCGTAGCCGCCACGGGCTGCATTCCAGGGGCTGAAACGACGGCTGCGCAAGAAACTCCGCTTCCAATCCACCCGCGCATCCGGCAGACCAAACGCGGCACCGGTGGGTTCGAGCACCGGCTGCCCGTCGCCATCGGCCAGCGCCAGGTCGGACAGCAGCCACAACACCGTCCGGTTTTCCTTGGCCGGTGCCACGGGTGGCGGCGCCGCATCAACGGTGCTGATCCGTACACGGCCATACTCGGCCGAACGGGAGCGTCCCAACAGGCGTTCCCCCTCCAATGCCAAGATCACCGTCCGAAACAGCTCGTCGTCGAAATCGTCGTCGGCCTCGATGAACGCCACGAAACGCTGGCCGCGATGCAATGACTGGTATCCGAACAACTGCGCCTCCCGCGCCCTGCCGGTGGTTGGCTCGATGGCGGTCTTGAGCCGCAATCCCATGGCGGGCTTGCAGTAACCGCCATCCTCGCGCACATAGCCGTTGCGCAACTGCTTGGGCTGGAGACGCTTGCCGTTGCGATACGGCATCCCATCGACGATGAGGTTGAACAGTCGTTCACCATCGAGCCGGCCGCCCTCCCCCTCGGGTTTTTCCATCTTGGGATGGTGCCAACACAACGGCACCGGCCAGGCCACGGCTCGTCCGTTCCACGGCAAGCCATCACCAAAGCGCAAGCGACCGGAATGAAAGGCCGCAAAGGCCCGGGCGGCATCGAGGTTCCGATAGCACCGGGCCGCGGCGGCACCCAACAACGCTGTGCCCGGCACCCGATCCAGCGACTCGTGCCCCCCTTCGGTGGCGGCACGGGCGCTGAACACACAATCTTCGAGCAGCTCGATCTGCAATGCCTGATGTTTCATATCTCCTCCTTTTCGAGCCGTAACGCCACCCGGCCAAGCCCCCGGCTGCGATAGGCGCCCACACTGTCGATCAACGGCAACACCTGTTCGAGCCTCTGCTGCCAGCCTTCGGGTGCCTCGTATCCGGGCAGCGTCTCCACGGTGGCCCAAAGCGTCATCGGCACCGCCACCTCGATCCCCCGCAAGCTGTGATCACGCGCCACACCCGATGCCGTGACGGCCGTGGCATAAAGCGACCGAAACATCTCGGCTTGCATCGAGCGCCCCTCTTCACTGGCGGTGAGATAGGCAGAGACCGCCCGCGGCAGACAGCCATCGGAGACCCGCAGGCAACCGGGGGAGGTCGCCTCGCCGGCCGTACCGGCATGCCCGAACAACCGTTCCGCCAGCGCCTCGAATCCCGGCCAGCCCCAATGCCCGGCACGAGTCACCGCATCACGCAACAACCCCTTGATGTGGCGCCCCGGCAACACGGGCAGCCCATCGGGGTCACGATGCACCACCGCATCATGTACCGCGCCGCCGTCACGTCCACCCCCCGCATGCCAATAGCTCCGCAAATCGATCCGCAATATCACGCGCGCCGCACTCATGCCACTGCCTCCTTCGGTTCCGTCACCGGGTTGTAGCCATCGTCCGGGCCGTCCCCCGCCCCCATCAACGCCAACGCATCACCCAGCGGACTACGCCAGACATCCGTGGAATCTTCCGCCCTCCGATAGGGCAGATCCCCATCACCGATGCCGGCCAACGCCGCCAACGCCTCATCGAAACGACGCAAGGCAACCTCATGGCGTTCCTTCATCACGCTACGCCAACGCTGGTAACGCCGCTCGGCCACAGCCACGCCCTGCCCCATCA
>CAZTOZ010000070.1:0-34000 GCA_964614535.1 uncultured Thiotrichales bacterium
GCGTTAAACGGGAAGCCGGTGAGAGTCCGGCGCTGCCCCCGCAACGGTAAACAGGTGTACGTCATGCATAACGCCACTGTCGGCAGATGGGAAGGCGCATGACGGGGAATTTCCCACCTGTGAGCCCGGATACCGGCCTGAAGCGAATCACCGTAACGACGACATGCGGGTGGCATGTGGGGATCGGATCATGTTGCTTCTCTATCGTTCTACCACCGTTACCGGTGGATGCCTCTCTCTGACGACCGATTTTGACCCGGCACTGGCGGTGTGAAACGTATGGCCGCGTCCATGATGCTGTCGGCGGCGATGCTGCCGGCCGTGCCGTTGGCCGACAGGCTCGACGATGTCGTCGTCGAGGCCCCGGCATCGGTTCCGCGCATCGGTGATGTCGTGCGCGAGGAAACCACCGCGGCAACCACTGTCGTTCGCGGTGAGCCGTTGCGTCGGCCGGGTGCCACGCTGCCCCGCGTGCTGCGACGTGAGGCAGGGTTGCAGGTGCGGGAGTCGGGGGGGCTGGGTAGTTTTTCCAGTGCGTCGTTGCGGGGTGCATCGAGCGAGCAGGTGATGATCTACCTCGATGGGCTGCTGCTCAACGACGCTGCCGGTGGCGGTGTCAACCTATCCAATATCGATCTGCTGCAGGTCGAAGCGGTGGAAATCTATCGGGGCAGCACGCCGGTGCAATTGCCGCAGGCATCGCTCGGGGGGGCGATCAATCTGCGCAGTCATGCACCGGATGAAGCCATCCCGTGGCGTTGGCGGCTGGGGGCAGGGTCGTTCGGGGCGCGTGAAGCGGCGATGCTCGGCAGTGCCAAGCATCGTGGCTGGGATACCCTGTTGTCACTCGGGTGGCGCGCCGCCGCCAACGATTTTCCCTATCGCAACGACAATGGTACGGAATTCAATCAGGACGATGATTTCGACGACCACCGCCGCAACAGTGGGGTGGATCAGGCCTCGTTGTTGTTGAAGCTGGACCGCGACAATGGGGAGGAGCGGATCGATGCGGCCTTGCAGCTGTTCGAGAAGCGCCAGCGCATTCCCGATGATCGCAACACCCCTCACAACGATGCCCGACTCGATACCCGCACTGGCCGGTTGCAGCTCAACCGGCGGTTGTCTGGGGTTGGCGAAACCCTGTGGAATCTGCGCCTGGGAATGAACCTTGGCCGGCGTATCGAGACCTACGACGATACCGGCTCGACCATCGGCCTAGGCCGGCAACATGATCGCTGGAAAACCGATCTGGGTGGCGTGTCGGCCTATGGAGAGTATCTCGGGGAACAGCACACGTTGGCGCTGACCGTCGATTTTCGCGCCGAGCGCTATCGCGCCGAGGATCTGCTCCAACTGGAGCCCGACAGCAAGGCCCGGCGCGACGGCTGGAGTCTGGCCATGCAGGACAGCCGGTACTACCTTGATGAAAGACTGTTGATCACCCCATCGCTGCGTTACCAGGCGGTGGCCGACCGTTTCGATGTCCAGGCTGTCTCCTTCGGTGGACGCCGCATCGATGACCAGTACCGATACCGCAGCTTTGATCCTTCGGTGGGCGCAAGATACGAAATTCATGATGGGCTGGTGGTGGCGGGCAATCTGGGGAGCTATCGGCGCCTGCCGTCGTTTTTCGAGCTTTTTGGTGATCGTGGGCTTTTTCTCGGCAATCCGGCGTTGCGCCCCGAGGCGGGGGTCAATGTCGATTTTCTCGTCCAGTGGCGGCCCGGGGCGACGCCCCCCGGCGTTGCAAGGCTCAATATCGAGGGCGGTGTCTTCTACAGCGACATCGACGACGCCATCAGCCGGGTCTATAACGCCCGTGGCATCGGCAAGTCGATCAATATCGAGGGGGCGCTCATCCGTGGTATCGAGTGGTCGCTCGCGACCACCTTCTCGAATCGCCTCGAACTCCACGTCCAGGGGACGTGGCAGGATGCGGAGAACCGCAACCGGTTCCCCGCTTTTCGAGGCAAGCAGCTTCCCGGGCAGGCCGCATCGACATTGTCCGTGCACCTGGCCTACCCGCTGCGGCGGGCGACGGTCTACTACGATTTCAGCGGCAGATACGACCGTTACTACGATACCGCCAACCTGCTGCCCGCCGAGGATCAGGCCGTGCATGACCTCGGTATCGACTGGCCACTCGGGCCGCTGAGGGCGGCGGTAGAGATCAGCAATATCACCGATGCGGTTTACGAGGACTTCAATGGTTTTTCCAAACCGGGTCGTGCATTCCACTTTTCATTGACTTATCCAGGAGGATCAACCTGAATGCGAATCGAAGCGAAAAAAACAGACGGCCTTCTCTCTACGGCGCTTGTGGTGAGCGCACTGCTGTCCGGCTGTCAGGTCACCGGTAGTGGCGGTGAGAGCGGCCCCGTGGAATTACGAGGTCCGCAAAAAGCGGTCGTGGCGACAGTAGCGCCCGACTACTCCTCGGGCGCCCATGCAGTGTTTTCCACCGAGGCCCCGTTTTCCGGCAGCACCCAGCTGGCCCCGACGATCTCCGATATCACCGTGACCTGCTCGGGTGAGTATCTCTACCGGATCGAACGTTTCCAGGGGGAGAACGTCTCCCGGTTCCATATCACCAAACCGGACACGCCGATCTACCAATATTCCACCAAGGATGCCAGCGGTGTCGAAACGGCCAGCAGCAATCCCCATGGACTGGTCTTTGTTTCGCCGACCAAAGCCTATCTTCTGCGCTACGGTAGCCCGAAGCTGTGGATCGTCAATCCGGCGGCCCAGACCGAAGCCGAATTCAAGCTGGGAGAAATTGACTTGTCGGCCTATAGCGTCGATGGCTCGCCCAACATGGCGGCCGGGGTCGTGGTCGATGGCAAGGCCTATATCGCTCTTCAGCGCTTGGACAAGAGCTATGCGCCGCAGGATGCTTATGTCGCCGTCATCGATACCGAAACCGATGCCGAGATCGATACCGGAAAAGGGCGTGATGGCCTGAAAGGTCTTCCGTTGCCGGTCAGGAACCCGGCCGACATCGAATACAATGCGGCGGATGGGCTGGTCTATGTGCAAGGCGTTGGCCGTTATGGCAGCACCTACTCCGGTCGTGATCCAGAATATACGGGTGGCATCGCCAGCATCGATCCCCAGACGGGGCGGACAACGATGGTGCTGGACGATGGCGATGCGAACGATCATCCGCTGGGGTTGATCACCGGTATGGAGATCACCTCGGCCACCAGGGGTTATGTCATCGGATACAAGGGCTTCACCGACAATGCCCTCTACAGCTTCAATCCGGCCACCGGGAAAATCGACCGGGATGCCGATGGGAAGCCGAAAGTGGTTGCCGACGTCTCGGGCACTGGTATCGGCGGGCTCGCGGCCGACAATGGCGGTCGGCTCTGGGTCAGTATCGCCGAAGCGGGCGATCCGCGCCTGAAGATAATCGATGCGGCCGATGGCTCGGTGGTCAGTGAGCGCGTCCCCACGGTACTGAATCCCCAGACCATCACTTTCTGTGATTCACCCTGAGCGGGTGCGGGTCGCCCTTCGGTCCATCGTGGGGCGGCGCCGGCTCGGCAGCAAAGGAGGCATGGCAATGGTAAATGGAATGGACAAGCGGCATCGATGGATGCTCGCGGCAGCCCTCGGGATATTGATGGTGGTGACCCGTTACCACCATTTCGGCTCGATATTGCATCTGCCCGATGCTTCTTGGGCGATTTTCTTTGCGGGTGGTTTCTACCTGCGGCGACCGGGATGGCTGGCGGGGTTCCTGTTGCTGGCGGGCGGTATCGACTATTTCGCCATCACCCAGGGTGGCAGTAGTGGCTATTGTATCTCCCCCGCCTATCCCTTTTTGCTGCCGGCCTATGGGGCATTGTGGCTCGGGGGGCGGGTTTTCGCACACCACTATCACGGGGTGGCGCGCGATCTGGTGCGGCTGTTGGTGACGGCGCTGGTGGCGACGACGGTCTGTTTCTTCATCTCCAACGGTGCGTTCTATTGGCTGTCCGGTCGGGTCGATGCGCCGAACCTCTCCGAATATGCCAGCCGTTTCCTTCGTTATTACCCGATGTTTCTGCGCGGCACACTGGGATACCTGGCCGTCTTCGCGGCGATTCAATCCATTTTTTCGATATTGCGCGACATCTACCGCGCGCCGGGGCAGGCGCCCCGATAGCCTTGCGGAGAAGCATGAACCAGGATGAAGCGCAGCGCCACCGTGAGCGTATGAAGAGAAAAAAGGCGGTCGTCGATGCCGGCATCGAACGCGCAACCGAGGCCAGGGGGATCGTCGTCGTTCTCACCGGCAACGGCAAGGGCAAGAGCAGTTCCGGCTTCGGCATGGTGGCGCGGGCGCTCGGTCATGGCATGAAGGTGGCCGTGGTGCAGTTCATCAAGGGGAGTTTCTCCACCGGGGAGGAAGCCTTTTTTCGCCGTTTCCCGGACGAGGTGCAGTATCACGTCATGGGGGAGGGCTTCACCTGGGAGACGCAGGACAGGGCGCGCGACATTGCCACGGCACGCAAGGCCTGGACGCTGGCGCTCGATTTCCTCGCCGATGAGAAAATCGACATGGTGCTGCTCGACGAACTCAATATCGTCGTCCGGCTCGGTTATCTGCCGGCCGGGGAGGTGATCGAGGCGTTGCGGTGCCGCCCCCGGATGCAGCACGTCGTCATCACCGGGCGAGGGGCCGACGAGGGGGTGATCGACTACGCCGATACCGTCACCGAAATGCGTGATATCAAGCACGCCTATCGGTCGGGCATCAAAGCGCAAAAGGGTGTGGAACTTTGACTGCGGTGGTGGTGTTGTCGGCGCTGCTGCTCGACGCCGTGATGGGCGAGCCGCGTCGCTGGCACCCGCTGGTCGGCTTCGGCCGGTGGGCCGGGTGGGTCGAATCGTGCTGCTATCGGTCCTCGGTTCTGCGTGGCGTCATTGCGCTGCTGATCGTCGTGACACCGTTCGTGACCGTTGCCTTCTGGCTCGATCATTTCGTGCTGGAGGCGTTGGTTCTCTATCTTGCCATCGGGGGGCGCAGCCTGGTGATGCACGCTGAAGACGTCCATGCCGCCCTCGTCCGGGGGAATCTGCGCCTGGCCCGACAGGCCGTCGGGAAAATCGTCAGTCGGCAGACCGATGGTATGTCGGCTGACGAGATCAGTAAAGCGACCGTGGAATCGGTGCTGGAAAATGGCAACGATGCCGTGTTCGGCGCCATTTTCTGGTATGTCCTTGCCGGCGCGCCGGGCGTGGTGCTGTACCGGCTGGTCAATACGCTCGATGCGCTCTGGGGCTATCGCAACGAACGGTATCACCGCTTCGGTCGCGCGGCCGCCCGGCTCGACGACCTGCTCAACCATTTTCCAGCGCGCTTGACCGCGATCGGTTACGCGATCGCCGGACGTTTCAGGCCGGCGCTCACCAGCTGGCGTCTGCAGGCCCCGGCCTGGGAGAGCCCGAATGCCGGCGCCGTGATGGCGGCCGGTGCCGGGGCGTTGATGCTGCGGCTCGGCGGGTCGGCGATCTATGATGGCCGGCGCCGGAGCCGGCCCGCACTCGGGGTGGGTCGGGCGCCGGTGGCGGACGATATTCCGCGCGCCCTCAGCTTGCTGTATCGCTCGATGGTGTTGTGGGTCGTCGTGCTGGTGGTGCTGGAGGGCGTGCAGCTTGCTTGAGCACGGCGGTCGGTTACGAATGGCGGCGCGGCGTTACGGCATCGCCCCCGACGAGTGGCTCGATCTCTCCACCGGCATCAACCCCAACGGCTGGCCGGTGCCAATGCTGCCGGCCGATTGCTGGCAGCGCTTGCCGGAGGACGACGATGAGCTGACCGATGCCGCTCGTGAGTACTATGGCTGCAACACCCTTTTGCCGGTGGCCGGCAGCCAGCAGGCGATCATGGCGCTGCCGGGGCTGCGGCGCCGCGGCCGTGTCGGTCTGCTCAAGCTGGCCTACGCCGAGCACGCCCAGGCGTGGGCGATGCAGGGGCACGATGTGGTGTTTCTGGAAGCGTCCGAGATCGACGCCGCGGTATCCACGCTCGATGTCTTGTTGCTCATCAACCCCAACAATCCGACCGGGCTGCGTTTTTCCCCCGATCACCTGCTGGCGTGGGGGCGGAGGTTGCGTCGCAACGGGGGCTGGCTGATCGTCGATGAGGCCTTTGCCGATACCGAAGCCGGCCTTGGCTTGGCACCGGCGGTGGGGCGGGAAGGGTTGATCGTATTGCGTTCGGTGGGAAAGTTTTTTGGCCTGGCGGGGGCGAGGGTCGGTTTCGTGCTCGCCTGGCCGGCACTGCTGGCCGCCGTTCGGCGGCAGATCGGGCCGTGGCCCATTTCCGCTCCGGCACGTCATCTGGTGGCCGCCGCGTTGCGTGACGGAGCGTGGCAGCGAACGATGGCGCGTCGGCTGCGCAAGGCCAGTGGTCGGTTGGCCCGATTGCTGGCGGTTCGGGGCCTGGTGCCCGACGGGGGTTGCGATCTGTTTCAATGGTGCCGCCATTCCCGGGCCGCCGAGATTCATGAACGCCTGGCGCGGCAGGGGATATTGGTTCGGCGTTTCGACGAACCGGCCAGCCTGCGTTTTGGTCTGCCCGGGACAGAGGCGGAATGGCACCGCCTGGCGTCGGCGCTGGATGCCGTTGCCGGGGAGGAAAAGCTCCCGGGTTGCCCGTCGGGTATTTGAATTTCTGTTGTTATTCACCAGACTCACTGGGTCTCCGGTCGATGGATCCAAACGATGGTTGGAGGATGGAGCGGAGGAAAATATCCATTTTGTGACGGAAGGAGACAAAGATGAAAAAGTGGATGGTTTCGATTGTCGGGACGGTTGCCGCGGGTCCGTTGGTCATGGCGGCGCCACCATGCAAGACACCGTTTGGCAATGGTTTTTGTTACCGGATGCTGCCGATGGATGTCTGTACGATGACGTTGATACCCGAGGAGGAGGATGAGTGCATCATCATCTACAAGCCCGGTTCGAGCCAGGGCACGATCAAACTGGTGAAGAAATCGGAGTTGAAGGCCAAGGCGCGGCCGCCGAAGAAAACCGGGGTGGATATCAAGCCTTCGCTCGACAATGCGACCTTCCCCGATCCCAGGCGCATCGGTGATGACAAGGGGCCGCTGAAAACGCAGTCCGAAAACGCCACCTTTCCCAAGCGCGCCACCGAGTGACGGCCATCGCCGGCGGGGTGGCGGGTGGTGCCACGACACTGATGATCCAGGGCACCACCTCCGATGCCGGCAAGAGCACGCTGGTGACCGCGTTGTGCCGCATCTACCGGCGGCGTGGGCTCCGCGTGGCGCCGTTCAAGCCGCAGAACATGGCCCTCAACAGCGCGGTGACCGCTGATGGCGGGGAGATCGGGCGTGCCCAGGCGGTACAGGCGCAGGCGGCCGGGCTGCAACCCCACACCGACATGAACCCCATCCTGCTCAAGCCCGACAGCGATACCGGCGCGCAGGTGATCGTCCACGGCCGGGCCATCTCGTCGATGGAGGCGGCGGCCTACCACGACTACAAGCGGGTGGCGATGGAAGCGGTGCTGGCATCGCATCGGCGCTTGCAGGAACGATACGACCGGATCGTCGTCGAGGGCGCGGGCAGTCCGGCGGAGATCAATCTGCGCGACGGTGATATCGCCAACATGGGGTTCGCCGAGGCGGTGGACTGCCCGGTGATCCTGATTGCCGACATCGACAAGGGAGGCGTGTTCGCGCATCTGGTGGGCACGCTGGCCCTGTTGTCTTCCTCGGAGCAGGCGCGGGTTGTGGGCTTCGTCATCAACCGCTTTCGTGGCGACATCGGCTTGTTGCAGCCCGGCCTGGAATGGCTGGAGAAGCATACCGGCAAGCCGGTGTTCGGCGTATTGCCCTATCTGCACGGGCTGCATCTCGAAGCCGAGGATGCGATCTCGACCAAACAGCGGCTCGACGGTGAGCGGCCGCCGTTTCGTGTCGTCGTGCCGGTCATGCCACGGATCAGCAACCACACCGACTTTGACCCGTTGCGGCTGCATCCCGGGGTCGATCTGCATTTCGTCGCCCCCGACGCGGCGCCACCGCCGGCCGATCTGATCATTCTGCCCGGCAGCAAGAGCGTGCGGGACGATCTGGCATGGCTCCGCCGCCGGGGGTGGGACCGGGCCATCGAACGCCATCTGCGCTATGGGGGCAAGCTCATCGGCATCTGCGGCGGTTTCCAGATGCTGGGGCGGGCCATCCATGATCCGCAGGGTATCGAGTCGGCGCCGGGCAGCAGTGATGGCCTGGGGTTGCTCGATCTGGAGACTGAGTTGTTGCCGGCGAAACGGCTTGCTCGGCAGGTCGGGCGGTTGGCGTTCGCCGAGGCGGCCGTGGCGGGCTATGAGATCCATGCCGGCATCACCACCGGCCCGGCGCTGGCGCGGCCGGCGTTGTGGCTCGACGAAGGGGGGGATGGCGCGGTTTCCGCCGATGGGCAGATCCTCGGCACCTACCTCCACGGCCTGTTTGACCACCCTGACGCCTGTGACGCGCTGTTGGGCTGGGCCGGCCTGCGCGAGGCCGGGAGCCCGGATTATCCGGCATTGCGCGAGGCCGCCATCGACCGCTTGGCCGATGGCGTCGAAGCCGCGCTGGACCTGGCGCGGATCGAGGCATTGCTCGGCCGCTGAATTGCTCCAGATCATGGTTTCCGGCCGGTGGCGGTGCTACCGTCTGCGGCCATCGGAGCGATTTTCGATGCCGCCCATGCGCCTGCGACCCGTCTTTGCCATCGTCGGTCTGCTGATCTGTGTTTTCAGCGTCTCGCTGTTGCCACCAGTGGCCATCTCCCTGGAATATCACGACGGAGAGGCACCGGAACTGCTTGCCATGTTCCTGCTGATCCTCGGCATCGGCAGCGGCCTGTGGTTGGTGAACCGCCGCGCCACCGGGCAGATCCAGCATCGCGAGGGTTTTCTCATCGTCGTGCTGTTCTGGGTGCTGTTGGGCGTGCTGGGCGCGCTGCCACTGAAGTTTTCGCTCCATCTGAGTTTCGTCGATGCGCTGTTCGAGTCGGTCTCCGGCCTGACCACCACCGGTGCGACGGTCCTGCAGGGGCTGGATGGGATGCAACCGTCGATTCTTTTCTATCGGCAGGAGATCCAGTGGTTCGGCGGCATGGGGTTGGTGGTGCTGGCGGTGGCGGTGTTGCCGATGCTGGGCGTCGGTGGGATGTCGCTCTATCGCGCGGAGATCCCGGGGCCAATGAAGGAGGAGAAGATGGTGCCCCGGTTGGTCAGCAGCACGCGCAGTCTCTGGCTCATCTACGTCGCCATCACCGCCGCCTGCGCGTTGGCCTACTGGTGGGCCGGCATGACCCCGTTCGACGCGGTCTCCCATAGCCTGACCACGGTCTCCACCGGGGGCTTTTCCACCCACGACGCCAGTCTGGGGTATTTCCACAGCGCCACGATCGAGAGCATCGCGGTCGTCTTCATGTTGCTGGGCGCGATCAATTTCAGTATCCATTTCCGTGCGTTGCAACAGCGTTCGGCCGTGCCCTATCTGCGCGATGTCGAGGTGCGCTGGTTCCTGCGTTTCGTGTTGCTGGCCACGCTCGTCATCACGGCCGGGCTCTGGTACGACCACTACTACGGCGGCTTGCTGGCCGATCTGCGCAACGCCGTTTTCGAGGTGGTCTCGGTCATTACCAGCACTGGCTTCGGTACCGTCGATTTCAATACCTGGCCGCTGGTTTTTCCGACGCTGCTGCTGGCCATCAGCTTCATCGGCGGTTGTGGCGGCTCCACCGCCGGCGGCATGAAGGTGCTGCGGGTGCTGATCCTCTTTCGCCTTGGTCACCGTGAGATCGTTCGCCTGATCCATCCCAAGGCGCTGGTGCCGGTGAAGCTCGATGGCCGCATCGTGCCGGCGCGGACCCTGCACAGCATACTCGGCTTCTTTGCCGTCTATATGGCGGCGTTTGCCGTGTTGATGTTGCTGATGATGGCCACCGGTCTCGATCAGGTCTCTGCCTATGCCGCCGTGGCCACCTGTATCAACAACCTCGGGCCGGGGATGGGGGTGGTTTCTCAGTCGTTCGCCGATGTCAGTGAGGTGGGGAAGATCGTCAGCGTCGTCGCCATGCTGCTCGGGCGGCTGGAGGTGTTCTCCATTCTGATCCTGCTTCACCCGGAATTCTGGCGTGGTTGATATATCGCAGTTTTTGTGTTCCTGCCGTGGTGCTACACTCCCTCGCCTCTGATGCAACCCGGGACAGCCGTATGTTCAAATCACTCTTCGTCACCCTGTTGGCGGCCATGACAACGGGCGTTGCAACCGCTGCCCCCTGGCCGCTGGAGATCATCGATCATCTCGACGACGCGACGCTGGTGATCTACGCCAACGAGTCCGATATCGAGAGCTCGCCTCGATGGAGCCCGGCCAAAGGCGCGCCGCCGTTCGGCCTGACGGCGCTGTTCAAGGCCGTGGGCGACTGGAAAAAGCAGAACCACTACGCCGAGGCCGACGGGATCGAGAAGGTCGAGCTCAAGCCCATTGCTCGTCATGAGAAAGAGGGGCGCTGGTATTATCTGGTGCAGCTCAAGGATCTGGAAGACGACGGTCACGCGCACCGCTATCTGGCCGTGCTGATGAATGGCAAGACCATCGCGGCGGTCAAGGAGCCGGAAGCCTATAAATAACCGGCTCGTGGAAGATGGTCGCCTAAAGACCGCCGTCGTCACCGGCGCCACCAGTGGCATTGGCGCCGCCATTGCCACGGCGTTGGCGACCGCTGGTTATCGGCTGGTGGTCACCTCCCGTGACGCGGCGAAGCTGGCTGCGCTGCGGGCGAGGCTGCGACTGGATGAGGCCGCCTGCGTCGGCTACGAAGTCGATTTCGGTGATCCGGCAGTCACCGAAGCGGTGGCTGCCAGGATGGCCGCGGCGCATGCCGATATCGACGTGCTCGTTCACAGCGCCGGCTATCTCGCGTTCGGCGATCTCTCGACGACGACGGCGGCGGAGCTGGATACGCACTATTCCATCAATGTCCGTGCGCCCTGGGTGCTGACGCACCATTTGTTGCCGGGGCTGGTGCGTCGTCGCGGGCAGGTGGTCTTCATCAACACCAGCGCCAGCACCCAGCACGGCAAGGCGGGGCTGGGTGCCTATGTTGGCACCAAGCTGGCACTCAAGGGGGTGGCGGACTGCCTGCGCCAGGAGGTCAATCGGGAGGGCGTGCGGGTCGTCAGCATCTATCCGGGCCGAACAGCGACCGAGATGCAGGCCACCATCCAGAAGTCGCTCGATGCGCCCTACCGGCCCGAGCGGCTGCTCCAGCCCGAGGATGTGGCGACGACGGTGATGCAGGCGTTGGCCATGCCGGAGACGGCCGAGATCACCGACCTGCATCTGCGGCCGATGCAGAACGGCTGAGAAGAAACGATCGCGGGTCGTGGGTACTTCCGAGTGCCGGGCATTCCGGTCATGTCTCGATCGGTGCCAGCAGATCGGTCCGCGCCAGCGCTTCGGCGGCCGTTGCGATCTCGTCGAAAGGCTGTTCCGCCCGTTCGGCGATACTCAACAGGTCGTTCGTCCCGTCGGAGAGATTCAAAACCCACAGCAGCGCCATTGCGTCGATCTTCCGTTGCGATGGTCCGCCGATCTGATCGTACAACCCCCGCTTTCCCAGCTGTGGTTCGCACTTGGGCTTGAGATTGCGATAGCACCGGTTGCGCTCCAGCACGTCGATGACTTGCAGGTAGGCATCCAGTGACGCTTCCAGATATTGTGGTCGGACCAGGGTCAGGTCGTCCGCCGAGGTGTGGTATTGGGGATACTGGCCATGGCTGCTGCGCGACAGACTGCCGACCGGCAGATCGAACCCGGGCGAGCAGTATTGGCGCTCGTCATAGCCGTAGGGATAGAAATCGATGAGCCGGTAATCCTCGCGGCGGTGTTTGAGCACCTGGGTCACGGCGCGGTCGATGACCGCATCGCCGCGTCGGCTCTTCTTGTAGGTGAAGGGGCCGCCGTCGCCCACGCAGGTGACCACCAGGCCGTGGCGGATAGTGCCGGTTTTTTCCTCGTTGCGTGCCAGCCAGGTGATCGAGCCGATGGTGCCGGGGATGAACAGAAAGCGGTAGCTGTAGCGCAGCGGTTTTTCCCGCAGCGCCTTTGCCAGTGCCGTCATCAATGCGATGCCGGAGAGATTGTCGTTGCACAGCGATGGGTGGCAGATATGGCAGGAGAGCAATACCTCTTCGTCGCTGGTACCCGGTATCACCACTTCACCGTAGCTGAGGCTGCCCGGCTCCAGCGTCGAGTCGATGAAGACCTCGTACTCCCCTTCGGGCAGCGCCTCGTATTCCCGGTGGCTGAGGCAGAATCCCCAGTTTTCGTTGTAGTAGGAGGTCTTGTACGGAATCCACTCCGGATGATCCGGCAGGGTGAAGAGGTGGGGCCTGAGCTCTTCCAGCGTGATTCGCCGGTGTACCGGCACGCTGTAGTTCAGCACATGCAGATTGCTTTGGCTGAATTGGGCGATCCGCTTGCCATCGGGGCGGCGTATCCAGGCATCGCGGATATTCCACTCACGGGGCACCTGCCAGTCGAACACCTCCGTGCCTGTCGGCACTTCCACCATTTCCAGTGCGGGGATTTCCCGCTGGATATGACGCAGCGTCTCGCGGACGCCGTTGCCGGTGATGCTGCGACAGATCGGATAGAGCGTTTCGATGAGCCGGTACATCTCTTGTCCGGCCGACGTGTCATTTGTCATCGAATCTCAGAGAATCTCCAGAAAAGGGATGGCGACGACGAACTGCGCGCCCCAGGTCATGATATGCGCCATCTGTGAACGAATCTCCTCCTTGAGGTTCCACGGCAGGATCACCACATAGTCGGGGCGGGTCTCGTCGATCTTCTGCGGCGGATAGACCGGGATGTGCGTGCCCGGCAGCAACGTGCCCTGCTTGTGGGGGTTGATGTCCACCGTGTAGTCGAGGAAGTCCTTGCGTACGCCGCAATAGTTGAGCAGCGTGTTGCCCTTGGCCGGGGCGCCGTAGCCGACCACCGACTTGCCCTGGTTCTTGGCCTCGATCAGAAACGACAGGAATTCCCGTTTGGTCTTGCGGACCTTCTCCGCATAGTTGCGGTAGATCTCGGGGGTTTCGTAGCCGGCTGCGATCTCCTCGGCCCGAAGTGTCTCCACCGATGCCCGTACCGGCTTGCTGTCGTCGTGGTCGTGCCGGGCATGAATGCGCAGCGAGCCGCCATGGGTCGGCAGCTGTTCGACGTCGTAGATCGTCAGGCCGAATGCCTTGAAGATCCGTTCGACCGCGACGAGCGAGAAATAGGAGAAGTGTTCGTGGTAGATCGTATCGAACTGGTTCAGCTCGATCAGTTTTTTCAGGTGCGGGAATTCCATCGTGATCACGCCGTCGTCGGCGAGGAGCAGTTTCATCCCCTGGACGAAATCGTTGAGGTCGGGCACGTGGGCGAGCACGTTGTTGCCGATCAGCAGGTCGGCGCGAATGCCGTCGGCGACCATCTCCTGCGCGGTTTCGACACCGAAAAACTTCACCAGTGACGGAATGCCGATCTCCTCGGCCGCGGCGGCGACGTTGGCGCAGGGCTCGACGCCGAGTACCTTGATCCCTTGCTGCTTGAAGTTTTTCAGCAGATAGCCGTCGTTGCTGGCCAGCTCGACCACCTGCGAGCGCTCGTCGAGACCGAGCCGCTCAGTGATCGTTTCGCAGTAATGGCGCGCATGCTCGAGCCAACTGGTCGAATAGGAGGAGAAATAGGGGTACTCGTCGGTGAAAATCTCGTCGGCGGCGATGTATTCATCGAGCTGGACCAGCCAGCAGCTCTCGCAGACATGGACGCTGAGCGGGTAGAACGGCTCCATCTCCCGCTCTTTTCCCGGCCGGACATTGGCGTTGGATATCGGTGACATGCCGAGATCCACCATCGATAGTTTCAATGGTGCGCCGCAGAAGCGACAGGTGCTCTTGGTCTGCTCGAACCCGGCTTCGGTGTTTTTCATGCTCTTCCCCCAAAGTGTCTGGAAATGTGTCCATACGAGTGTAAAGCCATCCCCGTCAGTGCCTGCCTGGCGCTAGGGTAACTACCTGATGGGATGGGCTATCTGGCTCTTTTCCGGAAAATACTACCCAGTGTCCGACAGCATACCGCCGAGCCGGTCACATATCCGCCGACCGAAGCGGGGTCTGTCATTTTTTTTCGGGTGACGCCTTGTGAAATATCAAAGTGGTTCGAACGGCCGGTGCCGGTCGGGCGGGCAGGCAGGAATACCGTACTGGCAAGTTGACCGTTGGACGACTATATTGCCGCGATCCGTTTGCGTACCTTCCGAGCCGAGGCATTCTTTTTTGACACTGCGCATCGATACACCTGTTCCCACCAACATCGTCACCGGCTTTCTCGGGGCGGGAAAAACCACGGCGATCCGTTCCCTGTTGCGGCGCAAGCCGGCTGGGGCGCGTTGGGCCGTGCTGGTCAACGAGTTTGGCGAGATCGGGATCGATGCCGGCCTGATCGGGGGTCGCGACGAAGTGTTCATCCACGAGCTGCCGGGCGGCTGCATGTGTTGCGCGGCGGGCTTGCCGATGCAGGTTGCGTTGCATCGGTTGCTGGCCCGTGCGCGGCCCGGGCGGTTGTTGATCGAGCCGACCGGTCTGGGGCATCCGAAAGAGGTGGTGGCCACGTTGCGACAGAAGGCCTATGCCGGCGTGGTCGATCTGCGCGCCGTCGTCACCCTCGTCGATGCCCGCAAGGTGGACGATCCCCGTTACACTGGTCACGCCACATTTCGTCAGCAGCTCGAGGTCGCGGATGTCATCGTCGCCAGCAAGAGCGATCTCTACACGGGCGATGAGGTGGAGCGGCTGAAGGCCTTTCTCGACGAGATGGGGCTGGCGGCAACGCCAATCCATGTCGTCTCCGGCGGGGCCGTCGAGCCCGACTGGATCGATGCCCCCCATGAGGGGGATGTGGTGGACCGCAGGCTGAAGGCCGAGCCCTCACCCTTGCTCGATGCCACCGTGGCGAATGGCTCGTCGCCGCCAACCGAAGGTTATCTCTGCAAAACCCGGGAGAAGGATGGATTCCATTCCATCGGTTGGCTCTTCGCGCCCGGTTACTGTTTCGATCCTGACCGGCTGATGTTGCTGTTCGGCGGGATCGATGCCGAACGCATCAAGGCGGTGGTGAAAACGCCCGGGGGTGTGGCCGGATTCAATATGGCCGATGGGGTGCTGACCCGTCTCGCGCTGGCCGACATCGATGACAGCCGCATCGAAATCATCACCCGCAGGCCGCTCGATCGGGCGGCGCTGGAGCGGGCGCTGCTCGATGCGGCCGAGTCTTGCCAAGCGGGGGGTGGCGCATGATCCAGTTGATTCTCGGTGGTGCCCGTTCGGGGAAGAGCGGGTTGGCGGAGCGGTTGGCGACCGACAGCGGGCGGGAGGTGGTCTATATCGCCACCGCGACCCCGGGTGACGATGAAATGGCCGCGCGCATCGCCCATCACCGTCAGCGGCGACCCGCCGCCTGGCGGACGGTGGAGACACCGCTGCATCTGGCGGCCACACTGCGTGCCGAGTCGGGCGTGGGGCGCTGTCTGTTGGTCGATTGCCTGACGTTGTGGCTGACCAACTGGCTGCTCGAGGAGGAGATGGCCGGCTACCATCGCGAGCGCGAGGCGTTACTGACGGCCTTGCCGACGCTCGCCGGCGAGGTGATTCTGGTCAGTAACGAAACCGGTTGCGGCGTGGTGCCCCTGGGCCGGCTGTCGCGCCGGTTCGTCGACGAGGCGGGTTGGCTGCACCAGCAAGTTGCTGCGTTGAGTGATCGCGTCGTTTTCACGGTCGCGGGGTTGCCGCAGGTGTTGAAAGGAGATCCGTTGTGAAGTGGCTCGATGCGCCCATTGCCGGCGCCGATTCCGACCATCGCCGGCGCGCCGAGGCACGTCAGGCGCAGCTCACCAAACCGCCGGGGGCTTTGGGTCGGTTGGAGGCTCTGGCTATTCGTCTGGCGGCGTTGCAGCGCCGCGACCGGCCGATGCTGGATCGGGTGGCGATCGTCGTCTTCGCCGGTGATCATGGCGTGGCAGCTCGTGGTGTCTCGGCCTTTCCCCAGGCCGTGACCGCCGAAATGGTGCGCAACTTTGCCCGTGGTGGGGCCGCCATCGGCGTGCTGGCCCGGGCCCACGGTGCGCGCCTGGGGGTCGTCAACCTCGGCACCGTGGAAGACACCGCCGGGCTGGATGGCGTCGTGAACGTTGCGTTGGGGCCGGGAACCGCCGATTTCACCACGGCAGCGGCCATGACGGACGATCAGCTCGATGCCGCCCTGGCTGCCGGGCGTGATGCGGTGCCGGCGGACATCGATCTCTTCATCGGGGGCGAAATGGGGATTGGCAACACCACGGCGGCGGCCGCGATGGCCTGCGCGCTGCTCGAGCTGCCGGCCGATACGTTGGCCGGCCCGGGGACGGGGCTGGACGAGGATGGGATTGCGCGCAAGGTGGCGGTCATCGATCGGGCGTTGCGGCGCCATGGTGTCGATGCCGCGCAGCCGCTGGAGGTACTGCGTTGTCTGGGCGGCTTCGAGATCGCCGCCCTGGTTGGCGCCTGTCTGCGTTGTGGGCAGCTGGGTATTCCGGTGTTGGTCGACGGCTTCATCGGCTCCGTGGCGGCGCTGGCAGCGACCCGTTTCCGCCCCGAGCTGCGGCCGTGGTTGCTCTTCTCCCACCGTTCCGCCGAGCCGGGGCACCGCCGGGTGCTGGCGGCGCTGTCGGCCGATCCACTGCTCGATCTCGGCATGCGTCTTGGCGAGGGTAGTGGCGCGGCGGTGGCGCTGCCGCTGCTGCGTCAGGCCTGCCTGCTGCACAACGAGATGGCCACCTTTGCCGAAGCGGGGGTCTCCGGTGGTGGCGATGGGGCCGTTTGACGCTGCCGCGCCGACGCCCGGGGTGTGGTGATGGCTTGGCGAAACGACCTTTTGCTGGCGGTGCAGTTTCTTACCCGTCTGCCGGTGCGCGGCGACGTCGATTTCTCCGCCGCGGCGCAGGGGCGCTCGCTCTGTTTCCATCCGCTGGTCGGGTTGTCGATCGGTGGTGGCCTGTGGCTGCTGGCGGCGTTGCTGCCGCCGGGGCCGACCACCCCGGCCTTGCTGTTGGCGCTGTGGGTGATCGTCACCGGCGGACTGCACCTCGACGGGCTGGCCGACAGCGCCGATGCCTGGTCGGGTGGGCATGGCGACCCGGCCCGCACCCTGGCCATCATGAAGGATCCGGCCAGTGGCCCGATCGGGGTGGCCGCGCTGGTGGTGGTGTTGCTGCTGAAGTGGGCCGGGATCACGGCACTGCTGGCGGCGGACAGTCCGTGGCTGTTGTTGTGGCCGCCGCTGCTGGCCCGTACCGCGGTGCCTCTGATGCTGCTCGTCACGCCCTATGTGCGGGCCGATGGGATTGGCGCCGAGATGGCCGCGAGAATCCCGCGCCGGGTGCTCTGGGGGGTGGTCGCGGCCGTGGTGCTGGCGGTTTCGTGGCTCAGCCCTTGGTGTTTGCTGTGGCTCGGCCTGATGTTCTGGGGGTTGCGCCGGCTGTCGATGGCCCGTCTCGGCGGCGTCACCGGAGATACGCTTGGGGCAACGATCGAGATCGTCGAGGCCGCCGCGCTGGTCGGCCTGTCATGGTTCGTGCTTCCGGGGGGTTGATGCGAGCGTTGGCCGTGCCGCGTGCCGTAATCTGGTCACGAGGCGTGTGGAGAAGGGCTGCCCGGATGGGGTTGCCGCCCTGCTATAATCACGGTGGTTTCCACCTGCCGAGATCGCCATGAACCTTTTTGCCCGCCATCGAAACGCCGTCGTCGTAGCCGCGCTGGCCACGTTGATGGTGCTCACCCGTTTTCACCATTTCGGATCGGTCACCCATCTGCCGGATGCTTCCTGGGCCATTTTCCTGGCCGGTGGCTACCTGCTGCAGCGGCTGGGGTGGTTCGCGCTTTTCAGCGGGCTGGCGGTCGTGATCGACTATCTGGCGATCACGCGCTTTGGCGTCAGTGGTTTTTGTGTCTCCGCTGCCTACGGGTTTCTGCTGCCGGCCTACGGTGCCCTGTGGTTTGGTGGACGTTGGCTCGGTGGTCGAAAGCCGGCGGGATGGCGCGGCCTGCCGGTCGTGGCGGCCGTCGTCGTTGCGTCGGTCGGCGCGGCGTTTCTGATCTCCAGCGGCAGTTTCTACTGGCTCTCCGGGCGCATTGGCGAGACCAGTGTCGCCGGTTTTCTGGCGCAGTCGGCGCGTTACTTCCCCTCCTATCTTGCCGTGACCGCCGGCTATGTCGCCGCTTTTGTGGCGATTCGCTACGCTTTCATCGCTCTTTCCCGCCACCAGGCCGGTCCCCGCCAGCGGCATGTCTGAAGCACCGGCCGATCGCTTCGTCGATCTGCTGCGGCACGGCGAAGCGGTGGGTGGCGCCCGCCTGCGCGGAACCACCGACGATCCATTGACGGCGCAAGGTGAACGGCAGATGCAGCAAGCCCTCGAAGGGGAGCGGTCGTGGTCTCGAATCGTCTCTTCCGATCGGCGGCGTTGTGCCACGTTTGCCACGGCGCTGGCGGAGGCGCGGGCGATTCCGCTGCAAGTGGATGAACGCCTGCGCGAAATCGATTTCGGTGACTGGGAGGGGATGGCCCGTGCCGAGGTGTGGACGCGTGATGCCGAGAGGGCATCGGCCTTCTGGACCGCGCCATTCTCGGTTCCGCCGCCCGGTGGCGAGGATCCCCAGGCGATGTCCCGGCGGGTGCTGGCGGCGTGGCGCGAACTGTGCAGCGCGCTCCGGCCGGGTGAGCATGCGCTCGTGGTCTCCCACGGCGGCCCCATTCGCGTGATACTCGGGGAGGTGCTGCAGATCCCCGATGCGGCGCTGACCCGTATCGAAGTCTCCCATGCCAGCCTGTCACGCATTCGCCTGCCAGCCGACGGCTGGCCGCCGTCGCTGATGTTTCACCGTTGACGCGGCAGGGGGTTCAGGTGGTGGAGATCTGGGGTGTCGTGGGTGAGCCGTTGCCGTTATCGAGCAGCCCCGATTCGCGCACGTAGTCGTTGAAGTATTCGATGGTATAGGGTTCCGAACACTTCTCCCGGGCAAACTTCAATCCGTTGGCGGCAATACGGTTTCGCAACGCTTCGTCCCGATAGAGGCGTTCGATCTGTGCCTTCAATGCCTCCGCATCCCGGGCGGGGTATTCGAGGACGTTCTCCTCGGCGTAGGCGTAGCCGTTCATGGCCTGCGACCGAGTGACGATCGTCGCCTTCTCCAGATAGAACTGCGAGACGATGCTGCCGTGGCCGCAAGGGATGGTCTCCGACAGCAGTGGCAGCACCAGAAAACGGGCGTGCGCGGCGATGTTCATCGCATCATCGAACGGGATGTTGGAGTGGACGGTGACGTTGTCGGGCGGCGTCAACCCTTCGACACTCTTGGGGGAGGCGACGACGACGAGGCGCCGGTCGGGGAGCATCTCCATCGCTTTGAAGAGTGTGGCGTAGTCGCGTCCCTCGCCGCCGATGGCGGCGATATAGTCGCCTTCCACGATCGGTGGCACCGACTTGTCGATATGCGCGCCCTCCGCGCTCCATGGAATCATGCGGAAGCGGTCGGGATCGACACCGAGCAGCGGTGGATAGGTGCGCGTCTCGATTTCGGAAAACATGATCAGCCGATCGACCCGTTTCATGCCGAAGCGCAGAATCCACTTGCGCAACGCACCGTAGCCGTCGTATTCCGGCATGGTGAACGCCCAGGCCAGGTGCTTCGCCCTGGCGCCGAGCAGGCGCATGAACAGGCCGGTCCAGATGGCGGCTGGCTCGCCGTGGGTGACGACCAGATCGGCGTCGCGGGCCTTCCATGCGGCGCGCAACGCCATCAGATAGCGGGCGAGATAGGGCTTCTGGATCCGGTTGAGCCGCGGTGTCTGGATGGTGGTGATCGTCTCCCACTCGATCCCTTCCAGGGTCTTGGGGGTGATCCACTCCCAGACCACGCCGCTCTTGTCGTAGAGCGCGTTTTCTTCGTAGACGTTCAGCGCTTTCATTGCAGATCCTCGATGACGGAATAGAACTCCACCCGTTTGCGCGGGCTGTCCGGCCGCAGCCGGCGCACCTTTTTCAGCACCACCGAAAAGTGGTCGAGCGTATCGTAGAGATTCGATGCCCGTCCCAGCGAGTCGAGCCCCATGAAGCTGATGGCGCCACTGTCGAAAAAGGTGACCACCTGCAGCCGTAGCGGAGCCATTTCCGGGAAACGCTGCAGGACGATGCCGAGGTCGAATGCGTCACCGAGACGATCCTCGAAACTCGAGATGAGCGAATGCAACTCCCGCTGGCGCTGGCGCAACAGATGATTCGGCAGGTCACTGCAGGGCCGCAGCCGCAATGGCCTGGCCTGCGTCATCTCGGTCACCGCCGTTTCCGGTTCGGCGTGGCCGGCGCCGAGCAGCTCGAGTATCCGTGCCTTGCTCGCCGCCAGTTCGGCTTCGATCTGTGCGAGAACGTCGGCCGGTATGTTGTCGGAGTCAATCAATGTGGTCGCTTCGTCCGGCGCATCGTCGCCCTGGCGTTACCCACCCCCGACGGGGTGGGGCCTTTCAGTCGTCGAAGAGGCCGTCGAGATCGTCGACGTCGTTGCCGAACTGGTCGGGCAGGCCGCGTCCGCGTTTGCCGATCTCGATGTTCAGTTCGTCGACCTCTTCCGGCACCGCGCCCTTGAGCTTCATGTCGAGAACCTCGGTGCTGGGAATGATTTCGGATTCGACGTCGAAAATGCCAACGTCGTCGAAGTCGTCCATGCTGTCGAACTGGAATTCGATCTCGGTCATAGACAGTTCCAGTGTATTGTCCATCTGATACTCCCTTTTGTTGTCTTCCCCCGGTTCCGTCGGGGGTTGTCGTTTTGCCGGCCTGTGGCCGGTGTCGTGGCCCGATAGATCAGGCCGTCATGCGTTTCTGTTCGCTACCCTGCTTGAAGACGATCGGTGGTGCGGTGATCTCCAGCGCGACCGGCAGATGGTCGGAGTGGCTGACCTGCAGCACCTCCGGTTCCCCCGATGCCAGCTGGGGGGTGGCGATGATGTGATCATAGGCCATCCGTGGGCGCCAGCTCGGATAGGTGAGGTGATTGCGGTCCGGATAGCGCAGGCTGGTCTTGCGGAAGAACTGCTGCATCTCGGGGCTGTCGAGCGGGCTGTTGAGATCGCCCATGACGACGGCGTTGGGGTGGTGATTGACGATGCCGGCAATATAGTCGAGCTGGCGGCTGCGGCCTCTGGCGGAGAGTGAGAGGTGGGCGAGTACCACGACGAGCCGTTCCTCCCCCTCGCCAAAATGGACCTCCAGCGCGCCGCGTCCGGGGATGGTGCTCGGCAGCCGGTGCTCACGGACGAAACTGGCCTCGAAGCGGCTCAGCAGCGCGAAGCTGTGCTGGGCAACGACGCCGAGATCACGATTCACCTGGTGGTAGCAATAGGGCAGGCCGGCCTTTTGCGCGACATATTCCGGCTGGTGGATGAATTCACTGCGGATGCTGCCGGCGTCGAGCTCCAACAGGCCGACGATATCGAACGCCGAGATCGCGGCGGCGATGCTGTCGAGATTGTTGGTGCGTTTCGGAAACGGCAGCACATGCTTCCATGAATTGGTCACATAGTGCCGGTACTTGCTGGAGGGGATACCCACCTGCACGTTGTAGCTCAGCAGCTTCAACCGCGTTCCGTCCGTCGCTGTCCTGTTCCTGTGCACGATCACTCCCTCATCAATTGCAAGTTAGCTTATAACTGACGCAGGGGCTGTCGCTGTGCATGGGTCTCACTCTTCGAGTTCTTGCGGGGTGACTGGAATCAGCCACCCTTTTTCAGGCGTGAGCGTTCTTTTTCCACGAGAAAGTCCACAATCTGAAACATTTCGTCGTAGCTCGTGAGCGCTTTGTTGAGGACGCGGTAGCGGCCCCCGACGACCAATGCCGGCACACCGGTGAGGCCATATTTCTCGGTCAGCTCGATGGCCTTTTGGGTTTTGGTGTCCACGGCCAGCGAGGAGATGGCCTCACGAAACTTCCGTTCATCGACACCCTGCGAGGCGACGAACCGGGCGAAGGCATCGACGGAGTTCAGGCGTCTCCCTTGCTCGTGGATGGCGGCGAAGATCTTCGGGTGCAGCTCGTCGGCCTTGCCCAGCGCCTCGAGCGCGTAGTAGGCGCGTGCCGACAGCGCCCAGCCGGCGTTGGGCTTGCCCGAGCGATCCTTGAACACGCCGGGAACCTGCACCAGCTCGACATCGTCGGGCAGAGAGGCCTTCCACGCCTCCAGTTCCGGCTCCAGCTGGTAGCAGTGCGGGCAGCCATACCAGAACATCTCGACGATTTCGATCTTGCCGGGCGCCACCGAGGTGGGAACCGGATCGAACAGCTCGGCATAGTGAATGTCTTCTACGAACGATTTGGGTGTTGCGTCCGAGGATGCCCCCCCCTGGGTCGTGGTGCTGGCCTTGGCCACCTGAACCGTGTCCTTGGTGGCCGTGTCACCGGGTTGTTCGGCGTCGGCACAGGCCACCACCGGTACGGCGATGGCTGCCATCAGAAGCGTCTTGAACCATTGGTTTCGTGTTTGAATCGTCATATTCCTTTTTCTTGCCTCTTTCACGAATGGTTGAGTTTATCGCGTCGAAATACAAGTATCGCATATCGCGGCCGGGAAGCGCCTGACCAAAAAAAAGGTGGCAAAAGCCACCTTTTTCTTCCGTCAGTACGCGGGGAATGCGGTTATGGTTGCAACCCCTGGATGTACTGCGCCACCGCCTCGATCTCTTTCGGGCTCATCTTGGCGGCGATGTTGCGCATCATCTTGCCGGCGTCGTTGGCGCGTTCACCAGACTGGAACCAGCGCATCTGCTTGGCAACGTAGGTGGCATGCTGGCCAGCCAGGCTGGGGAACTTGGCCGCCGGGTTGCCCTTGCCTGCCGGGCCGTGGCACGCGGCGCAGGCCGGCACGCCGGTGGCGGGGTTGCCGGCGCGATAGATCGATTCACCGAGATCGGCCACCTTTTCGTCCGCCATGCCCGGCTTGCGCGCCTGGTTCGAGAAGTAGTTGGCCAGTTGCTCCATCTCGGCCTCGGTCAGTGGTGCCGCCTGCTTGTTCATGTCTTTGTCGATGCGCTTTTTGGCCTTGAACTCCATCAACTGCTTGATGAGGTACTCCTTGTGCTGGCCGGCCAGCTTGGCGCGTTTGGGGTTCTTGCTGTTGCCGTCCTTGCCGTGGCAACCCGAACACTTCTTGAGCCATGGTACGCCATAGAGCGATTCGCTCTCTCCGGTTGCCGCCTTTTGCTCCGCGACGGCCGGCAAGCTTAGGGCCAGTACCAGACCGGCGGCGAAAACCACTGCTACTCTCTTCATCAAAATTCTCCCAGAAACCTATCTGAATCAATGACGGCGGCAAAAGAGCCGGTCAAGTTGCCAAAAACGGCGCGCATTTATACCACATAACCTATTTGAAGTTAAGGTTTGTGCGGCCGCCGTTGCCTCCGGTCGCCGCATTCGGCGTGATAGACTCCGCGCCTGCTATCGCATGGCTGCCCGTAACGATGAAGATTCCCTACCAGTCCGCTTCCTTCTCCATCAGCTGTGCCGCGCCGGCCCAGTTTCCGCCGGCCACCGGCCCCGAGGTCGCTTTTGCCGGGCGTTCCAACTCGGGCAAGTCGAGTACGCTCAACCGCCTTTGTCGGCAGCGCAAGCTGGCGCATGTGAGCAAGACGCCGGGCCGCACCCAGATGATCAACTTCTTCACGCTGGCCAATGGGGCGCAGCTCGTCGATCTGCCGGGCTACGGGTTTGCCAGAGTGCCGGAGAAGGAACGGCGGCGCTGGGGCCAGCTCATCGAGGCCTATCTGCATGGCCGGGAAGCGCTGCGTGGGCTGGTCATCGTCATGGATATCCGCCATCCGCTGACCGACCACGACTGGCAGATGCTCGCCTGGTGCGCCGGGGAGGGGTTGCCGGCGCACATTCTTCTGAACAAGGCCGACAAGCTCAAGCGCGGGGCGATGCAGAAGGCGTTGATGGCGGTGCGGCGCAAGCTCGAGGCGGAAGGGGTCGAGGCAACGGTGCAGACCTTCTCTGCCAGCAGTGGTCTGGGGTTGGAGGCGCTGCATGCCCGGTTGGGCGAGTGGCTGGCGTCCGAGTGAAGGCTGTCGCGGTTTCGTCAGGGCGGTTGCCCCGCGGGGTGAAACTGTGACGTCGTCCGATGACGTCTGACGGTGGTGTGGGGGATGATGCCGGCAGGCAAAAAAAAAGCCCCGGCCAAAGCGGATAGGCCGGGGTAATTCTACGGCTCGACTTGGGGATTCGAGCCAACCCCCGCTCAGGGAGGATAGCGGGGAAGCGCTGGGCTTAAGCGCTTGTTAACACGACACAGTTTAGCACAGAGAATGCTGTGCTCAATAAAAAAATGTAAATTTCAAGGAACCGCGTCACATTTTGGCTGTTGCCCCGGCCGAACAGGCCGGGCTTCAGTGTGCCTCGTCCCAGTTCTCGCCAATACCGGTGTCGGCCACCAGGGGCACCTTCAGGGCCGCCGCCGACTCCATGATGGCAGCGATCTTTCGCGCCAGCGCCTCGGCGTCCTCCCTGGCGGTCTCGAAGACCAGCTCGTCGTGTACCTGCATGATCATCAGCGCATCGCCGCCGTCGTTCTGTAGCCAGTCGTCCACCCGGATCATCGCCATTTTGATGATGTCCGCGGCGGTGCCCTGCATCGGTGCGTTGATGGCGGTGCGTTCGGCGTACTGGCGGCGCTGGTTGTTGCGTGAGTTGATGTCCGGCAGGTAGAGGCGGCGGCCGAACACGGTTTCCACATAGCCCTGTTCGTGGGCCAACTGGCGTGTCGATTCCATGTATTCCCTGACGCCGGGATAGCGGGCGAAGTAGCGGTCGATGTATTCCTGCGCCTCGTTGCGGCCGATGCCGAGCTGTTTGGCCAGGCCAAACGCCGACATGCCGTAGATCAGACCGAAGTTGATCGCTTTGGCGTTGCGGCGCAGTGCCGGGTCGATGTGGTCGGGGTCGCCGCCGAAGACCTCGGCCGCGGTGGCGGCATGGATGTCGCGTCCTTCGGCAAACGCCTGGAGCAGCCCCTCGTCGCCGGAGAGGTGCGCCATGATGCGGAGCTCGATCTGCGAGTAGTCCACGGCGACGATGCAGCGGCCCGCTGGTGCGGTGAATGCCTGACGGATGCGGCGGCCCTCCTCGGTACGGACCGGGATGTTCTGCAGGTTGGGGTCGGAGGACGACAGCCTGCCAGTGGCGGTCACCGCCTGGTGATAGGAGGTGTGTACCCGGCCGGTTCGGGGGTCGATCAGCTCTGGCAGCTTGTCGGTGTAGGTGGATTTGAGCTTGGCCAGGGCGCGGTGTTCCAGAATCAGCTTTGGCAGCTCATAGCTCAGTGCCAGCTCTTGCAGCACGTCCTCGGCCGTCGATGGCTGTCCCTTGGGGGTCTTGCGAATCACCGGCAGCCCCAGTTCGTCGAACAGGATCTGCTGCAGCTGCTTGGGTGAGCCGAGGTTGAAGGGATGGCCGGCGGCCTCGTGGGCCTGCTGTTCGATCTCTTGCAGGCGCCTGGCCAGTTCGGCGGAGTGCTTGCGCAGCAGGTCGGCGTCGATATGGACGCCGTTGCGCTCGACCTTCGAGAGCACCGGGATCAGCGGAATCTCGATGGTCCGGTAGAGTCGTTCGAGAGCCGGGATCGCCTGTAGTTGTGGCCAGAGGTGATGGTGCAGCCGCAGGCACATGTCGGCATCCTCGGCGGCGTAGGGGGTGGCCTTCTCCACTTCCACCTCGTTGAAGCGCAGCTGTTTGGCCCCCTTCTTGCCGGCCACGTCCTCGAAGTGGATGTTCTCGTGGCCGAGATACTTCTCGCAAAGGGTGTCGAGATCGTGCCGGCTCGACGTGGCGTTGAGGACGTAGGACTCCATCATCGTATCGTGGCGGATGCCGCGCAGCGTCACGCCGTGGTTGCCCAGCACGTTACGGTCGTATTTGAGGTGGTGGCCGATCTTGGCCTTCTGCTCGTCCTCCAGCAGCGGCCGCAGCCGTTCCAGCACCCACGTTCGTTCCAGTTGCGGCGGTGCGCCGGGATAGTCGTGGGCCAGCGGGAGATAGACGGCCTTGCCCGGCTCGACCGCGAACGACAGCCCGACCACTTCCGCCTTCATGTAGTCGATGTCGGTGGTCTCGGTGTCGACGGCGATCAGTTCGGCGCGCTCCAGCGTCTCCAGCAACTCGGCAAAGTCCGTCTCACTGGTGATGGCGCGATAGTCGCCGTCGCTCTGGGGCGCCTCGTCGCTGCCCTGGTTCAGCTCTTTCAGCCAGGTGACGAACTCGAGATCCTGGTACTGCTGTCGCAAGGCCGCCTCGTCGGGGGGCTGGATCGCCAGGTCGTCGATCGACTCCCGCAGTGGCACGTCCAGCCGGATCGTCACCAGCGCCTGTGACAGCGGCAACTGTTCCAGCGCCTTGCGCAGGTTCTCGCCCACCTTGCCGCCGATCTCGTCGGCGTGTTCGATCACCCCCGCCAGTGAGCCATACTTCTCCAGCCATTTGGCGGCGGTCTTGGGCCCCACCTTCTCGACCCCCGGAATGTTGTCGGAGGTGTCGCCCACCAGCGTCAGGTAGTCGATGATCCGCTCCGGCGGTACGCCGAACTTGGCGACGACGCCGTCGCGGTCGAGCCGGCGGTCGGTCATCGTGTCGATCAGCGTGATGCGATCGTCCACCAGTTGCGCCATGTCCTTGTCGCCGGTGGAGATCACCACGTCGAAGCCCTGCTCGCGCGCCTGCCTCGCCAGCGTGCCAATGACGTCGTCGGCCTCCACCCCTTCCTCGACGATCACCGGAATCCCCAGTGCCCGGATCATCGCGTGCAGCGGCTCGATCTGCGTGGCCAGCTCGTCGGGCATCGGCGGCCGGGTGGCCTTGTATTGATCGTAGAGCTCGTCGCGGAAGGTCTTGCCCTTGGCGTCGAAGACCACCGCCATGTGGGTTGGCTGGTATTCCCGCAGCAGTTTTTTGACCATGCTCACCACCCCGCGCACCGCACCGGTCGGGCGACCGTCGCTGGTGGTCAGCGCCGGCAGTGCATGGAATGCGCGGTAGAGATAGGAGGAGCCGTCGACGAGAATCAGGGGCGGATGTTTGGGGTCTGTCATGGTGGTGGTTCGTTGCTCATAATGAGGGAAGGGCGGCGATTGCCGTGTAGAATGTCGCGCAGATTTGGCGCAGATACTACCACTTCAAGGAACCGATCCCGATGAATCACAACAACGGCAAGACCCATCCGGGCATGCTGCCGGTGGACGACACCGAGCTGACCCACGAGAGCTGGAAGATCTTCCAGATCATGGGGGAGTTCGTCGAGGGCTTCGAGCGGTTGGCGCGGATCAAGCCATCGGTCAGCATCTTCGGCTCGGCGCGGACGCCGGAGGACCACCCCGACTACCAGATGGCCGAGGAGATCGCCTACCAGCTCTCCGATGCCGGTTTCGCCATCGTCAGCGGGGGTGGCCCCGGCATCATGGAGGCGGCCAACAAGGGGGCTCAGCGTGGCAAGTCGCCCAGCATCGGGCTCAACATCAAGCTGCCGCAAGAGCAGGAGGGCAATCCCTATCAGGACATTGCGCTGTCGTTCCGGCACTTCTTTTCGCGCAAGGTGATGTTCGTCAAGTACGCCTCCGCCTATGTGGTGCTGCCGGGCGGGTTCGGCACGCTGGACGAGCTGGCGGAGATGCTGACACTGGTGCAGACCGGCAAGTCGCGTCGTATCCCGATCATCCTGGTCAACCGGCGGTTCTGGGCGGGGCTCTTGTCGTGGTTCGAGCAGACGCTGGTCACCGAGGGGACGATCTCACCCGAGGACATGGAGCTGTTCACCGTGGTCGATTCGCCAGCCGATGTGGTCAATGCCATCTTCGACTACTACCAGAAGCGGGGGTTCGAGCCGACCTCGGTGGAGAAGCAGAAGCTGCGGGAGCTTTGATGGCGCCCATCGACGACAACAGCGATGAGCCCACCCGCCTGGAGACGACCCGCCGGGTGACGCTGGTCGGCGCCGGTGTCAATGCGTTACTGGCGCTGGCGCAGTTGGTCGGCGGCTTCTTCACCCACTCTCAGGCGCTGATCGCCGATGGCGTCCATACGCTGTCCGATCTGGCCAGTGACTTCATCGTACTGGTGGCCGCGCACGAGGCCCACCGGGATGCCGACGAGGAGCACCCCTATGGACACGGTCGTATCGAGACGCTCGCCACCGGTGTGCTCGGGCTCGGACTGGTCGTCGTCGGCATTGGCATCGGCTGGGACGCGGCCGACCGGCTGCTCCATCCCGAACGGCTGCTCAACCCGACGCCGATGGCGTTGTTCTTCGCGGCGCTGGCGGTGCTGTCGAAAGAGGGGCTCTACCATTACACACGCCGGGTGGCCAAGAAGATCCGCTCCGCCATGCTGGAGGCCAATGCCTGGCACCATCGCTCTGACGCGATCTCATCGTTGCTGGTCATCGTTGGCATCGTCGCCAGTCTGCTGGGGGTCGAGGGCGCCGATGCCTGGGCCGCCATCGGCGTGGCACTTTTCATCGTCCATATCGGCGGCCGCCTGTTGTGGCAAAGCGGTCAGGAGCTGATCGACGCCAGCCTCGACGACGAGGTGTTGCAGCGGACCCAGGAGGTGATCCAGAGCGTCGATGGCGTCGTCAGCATGCATCTGCTGCGTACCCGCAAGAGCGGGGGCAATGCCTTTGCTGACGTCCATATCCAGGTGCCGTCGCGAATCAGCGTTTCCGAGGGGCATCAGATCGCCGAAGCGGTGCGCAAGGCCATCGTCGACAAGATCGACGAGATCACCGACGTCACCATCCACACCGATCCGGAGGACGATGCGCTGGCCAAGCCGAACGATCATCTGCCGCTACGGGACGAGGTGGTCGGCCAGCTCCGGCGCCGTTGGTTGTCGTTGCCGCTGTACGACGATATCGAAAACATCGACCTCCACTACCTCGACGGCCGCATCGACGTCGATGTCTACTTGCCGCTCAAGTGGGCCGACAACCCCGACGGGGTGCTCGACGAGCTGGAGCGGTTGGGGGCGTCGGTCGTTCATGTGGACAAGGTCCGGATTTTCTTCACTCGCGCCTGATGCACCATCTTGGTGCGTTTTTTGCCGGCCATGCACCATTTTGGTGCGTGTGCTGGCCGGGCGCCGCGCCCAATAGCCCGGCCCGCCTTGCGGGTAACCCGGTTTGTTGGCATTCTTGCGGTCGCTATTTGTCCGTGACCCTGTTCGCGTTTTGGCAGGGATCTTGCTTCAACCGGTTTCATATTCCGATTCCTGAATCCTGATTCCGGAATTGTCTCAACCACTCTCTCTCGATTTTGGAGGAACACCATGTCAGCTAGTGACGTACTCAACATGATGAAGGAAAACGACGTCAAATACGTCGATCTTCGTTTTACAGACACCATCGGCAAAGAACAGCACGTTACCATCCCCGCCCGTGAAGTGGACGAGGACTTCTTCGAGGACGGCAAGATGTTCGACGGTTCCTCCATCGCCGGTTGGAAAGGCATCAACGAGTCGGACATGATCCTGATGCCGGATGCCGACACCGCCGTCATGGATCCCTTCTTCCAGGACGCCACGATGATTCTGCGCTGCGATGTCGTCGAGCCGAGCAACATGCAGGGTTACGAGCGTGATCCCCGTTCCGTCGCCAAGCGCGCCGAGGAGTATCTCAAGTCCACCGGCATCGGCGACGCCGCCTATTTCGGTCCCGAGCCTGAGTTCTTCGTCTTCGACGACGTCCGTTGGGGTGCCAGCATGGGCAACTCCTTCTACAAGGTCGATTCCGACGAGGCCGAGTGGAACTCCGAAAAGGTCTTCGAGGATGGCAACATCGGTCACCGGCCTGGCGTCAAGGGTGGCTACTTCCCGGTTCCGCCGGTCGATTCGCTGCAGGATCTCCGCGCCGCCATGTGTGAGGTGATGGAGGAGATGGGCGTCGAGGTGGAGGTACACCACCACGAGGTGGCCACCGCTGGTCAGTGCGAGATCGGCACCAGGTTTGACACCTTGGTCAAGCGTGCCGACCAGAACCAGATCCTCAAATACTGTGTACACAATGTTGCTCACAACTATGGTAAAACGGCAACCTTCATGCCCAAGCCACTGGTGGGTGACAATGGCAATGGCATGCACGTCCACCAGTCGCTCTCCAAGAATGGGGAGAACCTCTTCGCCGGCGATCTCTACGGTGGCCTGAGCGAGACCGCGCTGTTCTATATTGGCGGCATCATCAAGCACGCCCGTGCGCTCAATGCCTTCACCAATGCATCGACCAACAGCTACAAGCGTCTGGTACCGGGTTTCGAGGCGCCGGTCATGCTGGCCTATTCGGCGCGTAACCGCTCTGCTTCCATCCGGATTCCGTTCGTCTCCAATCCAAAAGGGCGTCGCATCGAGGTCCGCTTCCCCGATCCGACGGCCAACCCTTACCTCGCCTTCGCTGCAATGCTGATGGCCGGCCTGGACGGCATCCAGAACAAGATCCATCCGGGCGACGCCATGGACAAGGATCTGTACGACCTGCCGCCGGAAGAGGAAGCCGCCATCCCGACCGTGGCTTACTCGCTCGATCAGGCGCTCGATGCGTTGAACAACGACCGCGAGTTCCTGATGGCGGGCGGCGTGTTCACCGACGACATGATCTCGGCCTACATCGATCTGAAAATGGAAGAGGTCACCCGTCTGCGCATGAGCACCACGCCGGAAGAGTTCGACATGTACTACTCCTGCTGAAGCGCGGTCGTCTCGACCATCGTATCGGTTCGTCCCTCTCTTGGGATGGGCCGATGCAAAAAGCCCCCGAGACCGGGGGCTTTTTTGTTTCGGCTGCTTTGGCGACTGTCGCGGGGTGGGTGCCGTTGATGCCCCCCCGGTTTTGCCTGTGATCCTGATTCACGTTAGATTTACTTCCGATGAGAATCTCTCTGCCACTGCTGCTTGCCGTTCTGCCGCTGTTTGCCGATGCAGCGATCTACCGCTGGGTGGATAGCGAGGGCACGATCCACTTTTCCGACCAGAAGCCCAATGTCCCCGGTGTCGAGGAGGTCAGGGTTTCGCCGCCCAATGTCATGTCCACTGACAAGCCGGCCGCCGGCCAGCAGGGCGGCGCCGGTGCGACGTCGGCCAGCAAGAAGGCGCCCGCGTCGGTGCCGCCGCGTTATCAGTCGCTCCAGATCACCTCCCCCGGGAACGACGAGGCGGTGCGCGCCAACGACGGCACCGTCGTCGTCAGTTGCGCGCTGCAACCGGCGCTCGGCACCGCTGCCGGCCATTCCATCGTCGTCGTCCTCGACGGCCGCAAGATCGGGGGGTTGGCTGCTTGCGGCACGACCTTGACCCAGCTTTCGCGGGGTACGCATACGCTCCAGGTTCAGGTGGTCGATTCGATGGGCAAGGTGCTGATCAGCTCGCCGGTCCACAGCTTCCATGTGCTGAGAACGTCCAGATTGTGATCTCTTCCCTTCGGGCACGGAAGTTGCTTCACTGAGGGCATGCAGCAACCCGATTTCAAGCTCCTGCTCGACAGCATGGACTCCGCACTGATCCAGCTGGATCGTGATCTGCTTTTCGTCTACCTCAATCCCGCGGCCGAGATGTTGCTGGACACCAGCGACAATCAGCTGCTCGGCCGCACGGTCGAAGCCTACTGTGGCAACGATTGCGAGCTGAAAGCGTTGGCCCGCAAGGCCTTGGCCAGTGGTCAGACGATCACCCGCCGTGAGCTGACGCTGCAGATGGAGGGGGATCGCGACGTGGTCGTCAATCTGACGATTACGCCGCTGGTCGGTGAGCGGGGTGTCTTGCTGGAGATTCACCCCATCGGCCAACTCTATGCCATTGCACAGGAGGCGGTGCGGCAGGAGGAGTACGCGGCAACACGGTCGCTGCTGCGCGGGTTGGCCCATGAAATCAAGAACCCGCTGGGTGGTATTCGCGGGGCGGCGCAGTTGCTCGAGGGGGAGCTCGACGAGCCGGAACTCAACGCCTATACCGAAATCATCATCAACGAGACCGACCGCCTCAAGCGGCTGATCGACCGGATGATCGGCCCGCGCCAGGTGGCGACGGAGGAGAAGGTCAACATCCACGAGATCTCCGAGCGGGTGGTGCAGCTCATCAGCGTCGAGGCCGGAAGCGACGTCTCCGTGGTGCGGGACTACGATCCCAGCATTCCCGAGTTCAACGGCGATGCCGACCAGCTCATTCAGGCGGCGCTCAATGTCGCCCGCAATGCGCTGGAGGCGCTGCGCGATGCCGGTCAGGGCGGCGAGATCCGTTTCATCACCCGGATACTGCGCAACTACACCATCGGCGGCAAGCAGCAGAATCTGGTCGTGCGGCTGCGGATTCGTGACACCGGGCCGGGCATCCCCGCCGAGCTGCGCAACCAGGTGTTCTTTCCGATGATCTCCGGCAAGGCGCGTGGCTCCGGGCTGGGGTTGTCGGTGGCCCAAGCGATCGTCACCTCCCACGGTGGCATCATCAAGTTCGAATCGACGCCCGACGAAACCTTCTTCGACATTCTGATACCGATATGAACGCGCAATCCGAGATCGTCTGGATCGTCGACGATGACGACTCCATCCGCTGGGTGCTGGACAAGGCGATGCAGAAGGCCGGTATCGCCACCCGTACCTTTCGCGATGCCGAAAGCGTCATCGAAGCGCTGGAGCAGGAAACGCCCGCCGCGCTGATCACCGACATCCGCATGCCCGGCATGGACGGCCTCGCGCTGCTCGATCGTGTCCATGAACTCGATGCCGAACTTCCGGTCATCGTCATCACCGCCCACTCCGACCTCGACAGCACCGTTTCGGCCTACAAGGGCGGGGCATTCGAATACCTGCCCAAACCCTTCGACATTGCCGAAGCGGTCGATCTGGTCGAACGCGCCTTTGCCGCCCGCCGGGAGCAGAGCGACAAGCCGGCCAATGGCGTCGCGTCCTCGTCCGACTTCCTCGGCGAGTCGGCGGCGATGCAGGAGGTGTTCCGCATCATCGGCCGCTTGAGCGCATCGCCGATCAACGTCCTCGTCACCGGCGAATCCGGCACCGGCAAGGAGCTGGTCGCCAAGGCCCTGCACAAGCACGGCCCACGGGCCAACAACCCCTTCATCGCCATCAACACCGCCGCCATCCCCCGCGACCTGCTCGAATCGGAACTCTTCGGTCATGAAAAAGGCGCCTTCACCGGTGCGCAGAGCCTGCGCCAGGGCCGCTTCGAGCAAGCGCACGGCGGCACCCTTTTCCTCGATGAAATCGGAGACATGCCGGCCGAACTCCAGACCCGGCTCCTGCGCGTGCTGGCCGATGGCACTTTCTACCGTGTCGGTGGCCGGGACCCGGTGAAAGTCGATGTCCGCATCGTCGCGGCCACCCACCAGAACCTCGAAGTGTTGGTGCGGCAGGGCAAATTTCGTGAAGACCTCTTTCACCGCCTCAACGTCATCCGTATCCAGGTCCCCAGCCTGCGCGAACGCCGAGAAGACATCCCGGCGTTGATCCACCACTTCCTCAAAAAAGCCGCCGCGGAAACACGTGAGGAACCCAAATCCATCCGCCCCGAAGTCGTCGAATACCTCACCGGACTCGATTGGCCCGGCAACGTCCGTCAACTGGAAAACACCTGTCGCTGGCTCGCCGTCATGGCCGCCGGAAAGGAAATCCTCCTCAGCGACCTCCCGCCCGACCTGCAAAAAACCGAACAGGCGGCTGCCAACGCCGGGGAAACCGAATGGCAAAACGCCCTCTCAACCTGGGCCAATGCCCAGCTCAATACCGGGGCCGAAAACCTCCTCACCGAAACCGTTGCCCAGGTGGAAGAAATCCTCATCCGCGCCGCGCTTGCCCACACCCAGGGCTACAA
>CAZTOZ010000071.1:0-82453 GCA_964614535.1 uncultured Thiotrichales bacterium
ATGACCGAATTCGCCCTCATCCTCGTCAGCACGATCCTGGTCAACAACTTCGTTCTGGTGAAGTTTCTCGGCCTCTGCCCGTTCATGGGGGTGTCGAGCAAGCTGGAGACGGCAATGGGGATGGGGCTGGCCACGACGTTCGTGCTGACGCTCTCGTCGGCCAGCAGCGAGCTGGTCAATACCTGGCTGCTGGAGCCACTGGGCATCGAGTATCTGCGCACGATCACCTTCATTCTCATCATCGCCGCCATCGTCGGTTTCACCGAGATGGTGGTGCACAAGACCAGTCCGCTGCTCTACAAGGTGCTGGGGATCTATCTGCCGCTGATCACCACCAACTGCGCGGTGCTGGGGGTGGCGCTGCTGAACGTCTCGGAATCCCACGGTTTTCTCGGCTCGCTGCTCTATGGCTTTGGTGCATCGCTGGGTTTCACGCTGGTGCTGGTGCTGTTTGCGGCGATGCGGGAGCGGATCCAAGCCGCCGATGTGCCGGCGCCGTTTCGCGGGGGGTCGATCGCGCTGATCACGGCCGGGCTGATGTCGCTGGCGTTCATGGGTTTCACCGGGTTGATCGCGGGCTGATGCTGGTCGCCATCGTCAGCATCACCCTGCTCGCGGCGGCGCTTGGCCTGCTGCTGGGGTATGCGTCGATCCGCTTCCGGGTGGAGGGCGATCCGATCGTCGATCAGATCGACGCGCTGCTGCCGCAGACCCAGTGCGGGCAGTGCGGCTTTCCCGGCTGCCGCCCCTATGCCGAGGCGATCGCCAGCGGGGAGGCGGAGATCAACCGCTGTCCGCCGGGGGGCGAGGCGACGATCCGGGCGTTGGCCGATCTGCTGGGGCGGGAGCCGGTTCCGCTGGACGAGGCGCGTGGCACCACGCCGGAGGAGCCGCTGGTGGCGTTCATCGACGAGAAGTATTGCATCGGCTGCACGCTCTGCATCCAGGCCTGCCCGGTGGATGCGATCATCGGCGCCGCCAAGCAGATGCACACGGTGATCCGCGACGACTGCACCGGCTGCAATCTCTGCCCGCCGGCCTGTCCGGTGGACTGCATCGACATGGTGCCGCTGCCCAGGACGCTGGACGACTGGGTCTGGGACGAGCCGGAAGCGCCACTGCTGCCGGAGCCGCCGGTATGAGGCTGGGGCGTTTCCACGGCGGCCTGCATCTGGACGACCACAAGGCCGAGTCCACCGGCGAGCCGATCCGGACGCTGCCACCGGGCAGGCTCTTCGTGCTGCCGCTGCATCAGCACATCGGCCACGATGCCGAACCGCTGGTGCGCGTCGGCGACCACGTCGGCAAGGGTCGGCCGGTGGCCCAGCCCCACGGCGACATCAGCGCCGCGATCCATGCACCGACGTCGGGGACGGTGGTGGCCATCGAGGATCGCCCCGTGCCCCACCCTTCCGGTCTGCCGGCACGCTGTATCGTCATCGAGGCCGATGGCGACGATCGCTGGGCCGACGGTCTGCCGGCGCCGGTGGCCGACGCCTCCGCGCTGTCGGCCCCCGAGCTGCTGGCACTGATCCGCGATGCCGGTATCGTCGGGCTCGGCGGCGCAGCCTTCCCGACGGCGGCCAAGCTGCGCACCGACAAGAACTCCATCGACACACTGGTGGTCAATGGCGCCGAGTGCGAGCCGTGGATCAGTTGCGACGACATGCTGATGCGCGAGCAGGCGGACGGCATCGTCTCCGGCATCGGCGTGGTGCAGCGGCTGCTGCAGCCGCGGCAGACGCTGATCGGCATCGAGGACAACAAGCCCCAGGCCATCGATGCCATGCGCCGCGCGGTGGCGCTGGCGGGTCTCGACGACACCGAGGTGGTGGTGATTCCAACGCTCTACCCGTCGGGCGGCGAGCGGCAGTTGATCAAGATCCTCACCGACAAGGAGGTGCCCAGCGGCGGGTTGCCGTTGCAGATCGGCATCGTCTGCCAGAACGTCGGCACACTGTTCGCCATCCACGAGGCCGTGGTCGAAGGCAAACCGCTGATCGAGCGGATCGTCACCGTCACCGGCGACGGCGTGCGCCAGCCGCGCAATCTGCGCGTGCGCATCGGCACACCGGTCAGCGAGGTGGTGGCGGCGGCCGGCGGCTATGCGCCCGGTGTCGCCGAGCTGCTGGTGGGGGGGCCGATGATGGGCATTGCCCTGGCCAGCGACGAGCCTCCCATCGTCAAGGCCAGCAACTGTATTCTGGCCTCGACACCGGCCATGCTGCGCCGTCACGACGCCCGCCCCTGCATTCGCTGTGGCGAGTGCGTCAGCGTCTGTCCGGCACGGCTGCTGCCGCAGCAGCTCTACTGGTATGCCCGCGCGCGGGACTACGACAAGGCGGAGGACTACCATCTGTTCGACTGCATCGAATGCGGCTGTTGCGACCATGTCTGCCCCAGCCACATCCCGTTGGTGCAGTATTACCGCCACGCCAAGGGGGAGATCCGCCAGCTGCGCCACGAGAAGGAGAAGGCCGACCGCGCCCGCATCCGCCACCAGTTGCGCGAGGAGCGGCTGGCGCGCGAGAAGGCCGAACGGGCCGCCAAGCTGGCGGCGAAAAAGGCGGCGCTGGAGAAGAAGAAGGCCGCCAAAGCCGGCGGCGACGATCCGAAGAAGGCTGCGATCCAGGCGGCTCTCGAACGTGCCAAGGCGCGCAAGGCCGAACTGGCGAAACAGCGATCCACCACCGGGGAGAAGAACGAGACACCGTGAGATTCCAGACCGACAGTTCACCCCATCTCGCCCCCGTCAACGACGTCGGCCGGGTCATGCGTCAGGTGCTGCTGGCGCTGCTGCCGGGCATTGCCGTGGCCGTCGGCTATTTCGGCTGGGGGCTGCTGGTCAATCTGTGGCTGGCGACGCTGCTGGCGGTGGCCTTCGAGGCGGCGGTGCTGGCGCTGCGCAAGCGGCCGATCCGCCCGGTCATCGGCGACTGGAGCGCGGTGGTGACGGCCTGGCTGCTGGTGCTGGCGCTGCCGCCGCTGGCGCCGTGGTGGCTGGTCACCATCGGCGTGTTCTTCGCCATCGTCGTCGCCAAGCAGCTCTACGGCGGGTTGGGCTTCAACCCGTTCAATCCGGCGATGGTGGGCTATGTGGTGCTGCTGATCGCCTTTCCGGCCGCGATGACGAGCTGGCTCGCGCCGGCGACCATCGCCGAGGTGCAACTGGGCCTGGCCGAGACGCTGCGGGTGGTCTTTCTCGGCGAGTTCCCGCCGGGCCTGGGCTGGGACGCGGTCACCGCCGCCACGCCACTGGACGCGGTGCGCAGCGGGCTGCGCCAGGGGCAGACGATCAGCCAGATCCACGAGACACTCACCTTCGGCCTGCTGGCCGGCGAGGGGTGGGAGTGGATCTCGCTGGCTTTCGGCGCCGGCGGGCTGTGGCTGCTCTATCGGGGCGTCATCGGCTGGCAGGTGCCGGTCGCGCTGCTGGCGACGCTGGCGCTGCTGGCGACGGTGTTCTCGCTCTACGACCCGGAATACTACAGCTCGCCGCTCTACCATCTGCTCGGCGGCGGAGCGATGCTGGGCGCCTTCTTCATCGCCACCGACCCGGTCTCCGGCAGCACCACGCCGACCGGCCGGCTGATCTTCGGCATCGGCGTCGGCGGGCTCACCTTCGTGATTCGTAGCTGGGGCGGCTACCCCGACGCCATCGCCTTTGCGGTGCTGCTGATGAACATGGCGGCGCCGACGATCGACGAATACACCCGCCCGCGCGTCTATGGAGAGCCGAAATGAACATGACCCGCCAGGTGTTGCGCACGGCGCTGATTCTCGGCGCTTTCGGCCTGGCCGGCGCCGGGCTGGTGGCGGGCGTGGAGTGGCTGACCCGGGACGCGCGAGAGGCGAGCGTGGTGGCGGCGCGGCTGAAGAATCTGCACGTGGTCATACCACCCCAAATTCACGACAACGATATTCTGGCCGATACGATCGTCCTCTCCGATCCGGCGTTCTCGCCGAAGTATCCCACCATCGTCTATCGCGCCCGGAAAAACGGCGAACCGGTGGCCGCCGCGTTCGAGACCACGGCGCCGGAGGGGTACGCCGGGCCGATCCGGCTGTTGATCGGCATCGACATCGACGGCCGGCTGATCGGCGTGCGCGTGCTGGAACACCGCGAGACGCCGGGCCTTGGCGACGGCATCGAGGTAGAGCGCAGCGACTGGATCCTCGGCTTCGCCGGCCGCGCCATCGGCGATCCACCACTGGAACGCTGGGCGGTGAAGAAGGATGGCGGCATCTTCGATCAGTTCACCGGCGCGACGATCACGCCGCGGCTGGTCGTCAACACGGTGCGCAAGACCCTGCTATATTTCAACGCCAACAAGACACGGATCTTCTCCGAGGAGCCCTGACATGGCCGACACCACGCTGAAGCGCCTCGCCATCGATGGCCTGTGGAAGAACAATCCCGGCCTGGTGCAACTGCTGGGGCTGTGCCCGCTGCTGGCCGTCACCGCCACCACCGTGAACGGGCTGGGGCTGGGCATCGCCACGACGCTGACGCTGATCGTCAGCAATACCATCGTCTCGCTGATTCGCAACGTCGTCACCTCGGCCATCCGCATCCCGGTCTACGTGCTGGTGATCGCCTCCACCGTCACCGCCATCGAGCTGATTCTGAGCGCCTGGTTCTACGACCTCTACAAGACACTCGGAATCTTCATTCCGCTGATCGTCACCAACTGCGCCATCATCGGTCGCGCCGAGGCCTTCGCCTCGAAAAACCGCCTGCCGATGGCCTTCGCGGACGGCCTGTTCATGGGCATCGGCTTCACCGCGGTGCTGGTGGTGCTGGGTACGCTGCGCGAGGTGCTGGGGCGAGGCACGATTCTCTCCGGCGCCCACATGCTGTTCGGCGACATGGCCCGCGACTGGCAGATCACGCTGTCGGCCGACTACGACGGTTTTCTGCTGGCAATCCTGCCACCGGGTGCCTTTCTCGGGCTGGGGCTGCTACTGGCCATCAAGAACCTCATCGACAAACGGCTGGAACGGCGCGCGGCCTCCACCCCGACCGAATTTCCGTTGACGTTCCATCCGGCGGCACAGAAATAGCCGTCATCACCCTGCCCCGCAACCATCGAAGAACGCACCGATGAATCGCCAGAAACGCCACGAAATCTTCCGCCGGCTACGCGAGGCGAACCCGCATCCCACGACTGAACTCAACTACCGCAATCCGTTCGAGCTGCTGATCGCCGTCATTCTCTCCGCCCAGGCCACCGACAAGGGCGTCAACAAGGCGACGGAGAAACTGTTTGCCGTGGCCGACACCCCGGAAAAGATGCTGGCGCTCGGCGAACAGGGGGTGAAGGATTACATCAAGACCATCGGCCTGTTCAACACCAAGGCCAAAAACATCGTCGCCACCAGCCGCCTGCTGGTGGAGAATTTCGGCAGCCGGGTGCCGGAGGATCGCAAGGCGCTGGAGTCGCTGCCCGGCGTCGGCCGCAAAACGGCCAACGTGGTGCTCAACACCGCTTTCGGCCATCCGACGATGGCGGTGGACACCCATATTTTTCGTGTCGCCAACCGCACCGGCATCGCACCGGGAAAAACCCCGCTGGAAGTGGAGAAAAAACTGCTGAAATTCGTTCCCGACGAATTTCTCAAGGATGCCCACCACTGGCTGATCCTGCATGGACGCTACGTCTGCACGGCGCGCAAGCCCAAATGCGACCAGTGCATCATCTGCGATCTGTGCGAATACCGGAAAAAGCCGGCGCCCTGCCCCGAAGAGACGGCCGACGAAAAGGATCCCCGCTGATATGTTTCAAGACCGCGACCAAATGCGGATGTTCTACAGCCAGGTACTGCTCAAGCACGACCGGCGGCAACCGCTGGAGCCGATGGAACAGATGCTGCTGGAGGTGATTCTGCTGCACCCCGAATATCACGAAATGCTGCGCGATCCAGAACAAGCGGCCACCAGGGAATACGCCGTGGCCGACGGCCAAACCAATCCGTTCCTGCACATGGGGATGCACATCGCCATTCGTGAGCAGGTGAGCATCGACCGCCCGGCTGGGATCACCCCACTCTATCGCCGACTGGTCGCGCGCCTCGGTGAATCGGAAGCGGAACACCGGATGATGACGTGTCTCGGCAGCATGCTATGGACCGCACAACGGGAAAATGTCCCGCCGGATGAGCAGGCCTATCTGGCCTGTCTCCATAAACTGCTGTAGCCACGCTGCATCCGCCACCCGCGGCGACACGTAATCCGGATGGCTGGTACGGCGACGAACCGACTGCCAACCCTTGGTTCGTCCAACATGACGGACAACCGATTCATCCCCTTACAGAGAGCACCCCCAATGAAACACAAATCGACCAAACCCTCCCTGTCACTGGCGCTGGGCATGACGCTGGCATCCTCGACTGCCATGATGGCCAACGCCAATGCCGACACCAATCCATTCGCCATGACCGAGCTTTCCGCCGGCTACCAGGTGGCGATGGAGGGCAAGTGTGGCGGCAACATGCAGAAAGACGCTGCCACGGCCGAAGGCAAATGTGGCGGCAACATGAAGAAGGACGCCTCCGAAGGCAAGTGCGGCGGCAACATGAAAAAGAACGCCTCCGAGGGCAAGTGCGGTGGCAACATGAAGAAGGATGCCTCCGAGGGCAAGTGCGGCGGCAACATGGGCGGCAAGTCGTCGATGGAAGGCAAGTGCGGCAGCAATAAATAGTCCCCCCCCTTGGCGGGCGACGAGCCCGCCGGCCGTTCCCAGCCCGACGACCAGGCCGGGGCGGCCACACCAACGCCATGCCATACGAGGCTGGTGCTGCAATCACACGGCGATCGAATGAACACTTCCGGTTTTCCTGTTCACGGTGCGGGTCTGGGCCTGCGCCGTGAAATGTTCGACCAGCTCTCCGACCACGATCTCCAGTTCATCGATTTCATGGAGGTGGCGCCGGAAAACTGGATTGGCATCGGCGGACACTTCGGCAAGGCGTTTCGCCGCTTCACCGGGCGGCATCCGTTCGTCACCCACGGCTTGTCGTTGTCGATCGGCGGCCCGGCACCACTCGACGAGACGCTGGTGCGCGCCATCGGGCGGTTCATGGACGAGCACGGCATCCGCCTCTACAGCGAACATCTGAGCTACTGCTCCGACGGCGGCCACCTCTACGACCTGATGCCGATCCCCTTTACCCGGGAGGCCATCGGTTATGTGGCCGACCGGATCAAGCGGGTACAGGACATGCTGGGACAGCGCATCGCAATGGAGAACGTCTCCTACTACGCCGCCCCCGGGCAGGAGATGCCGGAAATCGATTTTCTCGATGCGGTGCTCGAGGCGGCGGACTGCGCTCTGCTGCTCGACGTCAACAACATCTATGTCAATGCGGTCAACCACGGCTACGATCCGGTGGCATTCCTGCGGCAGCTGCCGGGCGAGCGGATCGCCTACGCCCACATTGCCGGTCACTATCGGGAAGCGGAGGATCTGATCATCGATACCCACGGGGCCGACATCATCGACCCGGTCTGGGCATTGCTCGACCAGGCCTATGCCCATTTCGGCGTATTTCCGACGCTGATCGAACGGGATTTCAATATTCCACCGGTGCCGCAACTGATGGCCGAGATTCACCACCTACGGACGATCCAGCAACGCCATCACCAGCGGCAGCCAGCGGCTCATGGCTGAGCAGAGGACATTCCAGCGGTTGCAATACCGCTTTTGCGCGCACATACGGCGGCCGGAGGCGATCCCCGTGCCCGCCGGCGTGGAGGATCGCCGCATGGCGGTCTACCGGGATCTCTTCTTCAACAATGTCGTCGGATTTCTCGACAACGCTTTCCCGGTGCTGCGGTCGCTCTATGACGAGACGGCCTGGCAGCGCCTGGCGCGCGCCTTCTTCGCCGACCATCGCTGCCGGTCACCCTACTTCGCCCAGATCGCCGAGGAATTCCTCGATTTCCTGCAGAACGAGTATCGGCCGACCGATGACGACCCGCCGTTTCTGCTGGCGCTGGCGCACTACGAATGGGCCGAGCTGGCCTTGTCGATACTCGACGAGTGCCCCGACTTCGCCACCATCGACCGTCACGGCGATCTGCTGGCGGCGGTGCCGGTACTGTCACCCACCGCCTGGCTGTTGAGCTATCAGTGGCCGGTACAGCACATCCGCGCCGAATTCCAGCCGAGGGAACCACTGGCGCAGCCAACGCACATCATCGTCTATCGCAACCACCGGGACGAGGTGGGCTTCATCGAGGCCAATGCGGTGACGGCACGGCTGTTCCAGCTTCTCGATAACAACGAGGAAGCCACCGGGCGGACACTGCTGGAGACCATCGCACGGGAGCTGGATCATCCGAGCCCCGATGTGGTGGTCGACGGCGGGCACCAGATTCTGACACGGCTGCACAAACTCGACATCATCACCGGCACGCGCATCGCCGGCCACGACTGACATCCCATTTGCGACGGCCGGCCGATACGAAGACAATCACCGGCCTGCGCTCATCGATTTCGGGTCATTCATGCAGCTCAACCGTCCCCTGCTCGCCTGGGCACTCTACGACTGGGCCAACTCGGTCTTCGCCGTGGTCGTGCTGACGACGTTTTTTCCGCTGTTCTTCCGCGACCACTGGGCCGAGGGGCTGGGCTCGACCGAAACCACGTTCCAACTCGGCCTGGCCAATGCCTCGGCCAGTCTGCTCATCGTCATCGCCGCGCCACTGCTGGGCGCCATCGCCGACCAGGGCGGGCTACGCAAGAGAATGCTGTTGCTGGCGGCCGCCATTGGCATCACTGCCACCGCCGGTTTCTTCTGGATTCCGCAAGGCGCCTGGCTACCGGCCGTGGCGCTGTTTCTGCTCGCCACGGTGGCCTGGATGGCGGCCAATGTCTTCTACGATGCGCTGTTGCTGGAGGTGGCGCCGAAAGGGCGTTTCGATCAGGTCTCGGCGCTGGGTTTCGCGCTCGGCTATCTCGGCAGCGGGCTGATGTTCGCCGGCTGCATCTGGATGACGCTGGACCCCGCTCTCTTTGGCCTGGCCGATCCGGTGGCCGCGGTCCGGCTGACGTTTCTGCTCACCGCGCTGTGGTGGGCGCTGTTCACCCTGCCACTGCTGCTGTGGGTGACGGAGCGAAAGCGCCACCACGGTGCCACGCCGGCCGGCGCGGCCCGGCGGGGCTACCGCCAACTGCTCGATACTTTCCGGCAGATCCGCCGGTTGCGGCCCGTACTGCTGTTTCTGGCCGCCTACTGGCTCTATATCGACGGTGTCGATACCGTCATCCGCATGGCGGTGGACTATGGCAAGGCCATTGGCTTCGACACCGCCGGCCTGATCAAGGCGGTGCTTATCACGCAGTTCGTCGCCTTCCCGGCGGCACTGTTCTTCGGCTGGCTCGGCGGGCGGATCGGCGCGAGAAACGCGATTCTGATCGGCATCGGGGCCTATGTCGCCATGACGATCTGGGCCTCGCAAATAACGCAGAGCTGGGAGTTCTACGGCCTCGCGGTGGGGATCGGGCTGTTTCAGGGCGGTATCCAGTCGCTGAGCCGCTCCTATTACGCCTGCCTCATTCCGGCCGACCAGGCGGCGGAGTTTTTCGGTTTCTACAATATGCTGGGGAAGTTCGCCGCCATCGTCGGGCCGATGATGGTGGGCACGGTGGGGATGTTGACGGGCGATGCCCGGACCGGGCTGTTGTCGCTGCTGGTGCTGTTCGGCGCCGGCGGGGCCCTGCTGCTGTTGCAACCGGCTCAGTGCGACGCGGGAACGGATTTGAGATAAGTGATGAGGGCCTTGGCGTCTTCGTCGGTCAAGTAGGCCATCGTGTGGTAGGCAACGCCCGACAGTTCGGCCGGGCTGTGGCTGCCATCGGGGCGCAACCCGTTCTTGAAGTAGCGCAGCAGATGCTGCTCGCTCCAGTATCCGATGCCGGTGGTTCTGTTCTGGGTGATGTCGGGAACCGTGGTGTTCATCACCATGCGGCTGTCATCGCCGGCCAGATAACGCGTCTTGTCCATCACGCCGATGAAGTTTCTCGGGGTGTGGCATTCACCACAATGCATCACCGCGTCGGCCAGATAACGACCGCGGTTCCAGGCCGCCGAACGCAACGGATCGGGGCGGATCACCCGCCGCTCGAAGGCCAGCCGCTTCCACAACTGCACCGAATTGCGCCAGACGAACAAGGCACGACCGTTGCGGCCGTTCTTGCGTTCGACCGGCGGAATGCTCCTGAGATATTCGTGTACCGCCAGCAGATCCTCGTTCCGCATGCTGCTGAGCGAGGTGTAGGGAAACACGGGGTAGTAGTGCGCGCCCTTGGGGCTGACGCCATACTGCATCGCCACCATGAACTCCTCCTTCTTCCACCGGCCGATGCCGGTTTTCTCGTCGGGCGTGATATTGGGGGAGTAGTAGGTGCCGAAACGGGTCTCGAAACGGCGTCCGCCGGCAAACGCGGTTGCCGGATCGTGCAGGTCGGAGTGGCAGTTCTTGCAGCCAGAGATTTCGGCCAGATAGCGGCCGCGCGCAACCAGCTGCTCCGGCGACAACAACCGGCTGGTGCTCATGTCGGGATGGGGACGGACGCCGGAGAGCGTCAATGCAATCACCGTGGCGATGGTCAGCAGAAGAAATGCCAGGATCCAGCTGGTCAGCTTCATCCGATACTACCGGCTGTGATGCGATCGCTCTGCGTCATCGTCATGGTCCCAAGGGGAGTGTTACCCGACCCGTGATAGTACGATAAACTGCGCCGTCCCCGCATCACCGAATCCCGAAATGAAGTCACCCGAACTGCTGGCGCCCGCCGGCACCCTGAAAAGCCTGGAATTCGCCTTCGCCTATGGCGCCGACGCGGTCTATGCCGGGCAGCCACGCTACAGCCTGCGGGTGCGCAACAACGAGTTCCACGGCGAGAGGCTCGCCACCGGGATCGAGGCGGCTCACCAGCGCGGCGGGAAGTTCTTTCTCACCGTCAATACGATGCCTCACAACAGCAAGGTGAAGACCTTCCTCGACGATTTGGCACCGGTGGTGGCACTGGGACCGGACGCACTGATCATGGCAGACCCGGGGCTCATCCTGCTGGTGCGGGAAACCTGGCCGACGATGCCGATCCACCTCTCGGTGCAGGCCAACACCGTCAACTACGCGGCCGTGCGTTTCTGGCAGTCGGTGGGCATCGAGCGGGTCATCCTCTCGCGCGAGTTGTCGCTCGACGAGATCGCCGAGATCCGGCAGCAATGCCCCGACATCGAGCTGGAGGTCTTCGTCCACGGCGCCCTCTGCATCGCCTATTCGGGCCGCTGCCTGCTATCGGGCTACTTCAACCATCGCGACCCCAACCAGGGCACCTGCACCAACGCCTGCCGCTGGGGCTATGAGCTCAAGCCGGCCATCGAGGATGCCGCAGGCATCTACCGCCCCCCGGACGACGACGGGCAACACCACCCGTTGAGCGGGCAAGCCTGGTTCGTCGAAGAGAGGAATCGTCCCGGTGAGCTGATGCCCATCATGGAGGACGAGCACGGCACCTACATCATGAATTCGAAGGATCTGCGCGCCGTCGAACACGTTCACCGGCTGGTCGAGATCGGCATCGACTGCCTCAAGATCGAAGGCCGCACCAAGTCACACTACTACGTGGCCCGCACGGCCCAGTCCTACCGCAAGGCCATCGACGACGCACTGGCGGGCCGCCCCTTCGACGACAGCCTGCTGGGAACACTGGAGAATCTCGCCAACCGCGGCTATACCGACGGCTTCTATCAGCGACACCACAGCCGCGAATACCAGAACTACCTCGAAGGCGCCTCCAAAAGCCGGCAACAGCAGTTCGTGGGGGAAGTGCTGCGTTACGACCCCAACGACGGCTGGGCCGAGGTCGATGTAAAAAACCGCTTCGCTATCGGTGACCGGCTGGAAATCATCTCACCGGAGGGCAACTACGACATCCGGCTCGAATGCATGGAGAACCGTGCCGGCGACCCCATCGAGGTGGCGCCGGGCAACGGCCATGTCGTCCGGATGCCGCTGCGCCGGCCGTCATCGGGCCATACGTTGATCGCCCGTTACCTCTGACGGCCCGCCGGACGAGGGGCGCCTGGACGATGCCCCCGGGCGGGGCAAGGTCAGGCGTGCAGTTTGAAGACCGCTGCCGCCGGGATCTCTTGTGTGTCGCTGTTGAAAATCGCGGTCTCAGTCTCCCGCACGATCTGATAGACGCTGAAGAAGTCTTTCGGGTCGCAGGTGATGCTATCGGCCTCCTGCTGCACCAACCAGGTCACGATCTCTTTGTTGTCCGACGCCATCGAGCCACAGATGTCCACCGCCTTGCCGTGGCGGCGAGAGGCGCGGATCGCAATCTCGATCATCTTCCGCACGGCCGGATTGCGTGCATCGATCTCGCTGAAATGGCCACAATCCTTGTCGACGCCGACGGTCAGTTCGGTGAGATCGTCGGTACCGATGGAGAAACCATCGAACAGTTCCAGAAAGTCGTCGGCCATGAGCACGTTGGCAGGCGTCTCGCACATCATGAAGATATGCATTCCGTTTGCGCCACGGCGCAGGCCGTTGGCCTGAATGATCGACAGCACCTTCTCACCCTCTTTGAGCGTGCGGACGAAGGGCACGATGGCATTGAGGTTGTTCAGCCCCATCTCGTAGCGGACCCGGCGCAGCGCCTCGCATTCGAGCTCGAAACACTCCTGGAAATTCTTGGAGAAGTAACGCGCCGCGCCCCGCAGGCCCAGCTTTGGATTCTCTTCGTGGTCTTCGAAGGACTCGCCCGAGAAGAGCGCCGCATACTCGTTGCTGCGGAAGTCGGAGAAGCGCACCATGACCGGTTTCGGATAGAAGGCGGCCGCGATCCTGCCGACGCCCTCGGCGAGCTTCTCGATATAGTACTCCCGGCGGTCGGCGTAGCCGGCCACGATGTCGTCGATCTCGAACTGCACCTCCGGCGCCTGCCCTTCGTACTCCAGCAGCGCGCGCGGATGAATACCGATCGAGTTGTCGATGATGCTCTCCAGCCCGACCAGACCCACCCCCTCCACTGGCAGACGCGAATAGACCAGCGCCTTGTCCGGGTTGACCAGGTTGAGCTTCAGCCCGGTGCTGGTGGGCGGCAGATCCCCGACGCTGTATTCGGTGACGGTATAGGGAATCTCCCCCTCGAAGACACAGCCCGTGTCATATTCACCGCAGACGACCGTGATCAGCTGGCCGGTCTCGATATTGGCGGTCGCATTGGTGCAACCAATCACGGCGGGGACGCCCATCTCGTGGGCGATCGAAACGGGATGGGAGTAGCGCCCGCCACGATCGGTGACGATGGCCTGTGCGCGATCGAGCACCGGCTCCCAGTCCGGCGAGGTGCAATCCGTCACCAGGATCTCCCCCTCCTCGAGCCGGTCCATCTGACGGATATCGGTGATGACTCGTGCCCGACCGGTGACGACCGCCTGCCCGACGCTCTTTCCGGTCGTCAGGATCCAGCCACGATCCTCCAGCGTGTGTTCGACCAGAACGTCCTTTCGGGCATTGGAATGGATGGTCTCCGGTGCGGCCTGAACGATGTAGAACACCCCGGTCAACTCGTCCCTGACCCACTCGACTTCCATGGGGCAGGCCTTTCCGACGAGCTGGGAGCAGTATTGTTCGATCTCCAACGCCAGCAGCGCAAGCGTCAGAACTTCGTCGTCACAGAGGGAAAAGCGGTTGCTTTCGGCCGGCGGTACGCTGATGTCGATGACGGAACTGGAGATGCCGGTACTGTCGGTATAGACACGCTTGACCGACTTGTCGCCTCGCTCACGCTTGATGATGGGGCGGTAGCCTTTTTCCAGCGTCGGCTTGTAGACCATGAACTCGTCGGGATTGACGACGCCGTCGTTGATGCTCTCACCCAATCCGTAAGTGGCGGCGATCGTCACGATATCGGAATAGCCCGTCTGGGGATCGACGCTGTACATCATCCCCGAGACGCAGCGGTCGGAATAGACCATCTTCTGGACCGACACGGCAACGTCGAGATCCCGGGCATCCAGCCCCTGCTTGACGCAATGGGTCAGAATCTTCGCCGAGAACGCATCGGCAAAGACCCGCTGCACCGCCTGCAACAGCTTGACCTCGCCGGTGACGTTCAGACAGGCCGACTGTTCGCTGATCAGCGAGATGTTATCGGCGATGAAGGGTGCGTTGCGGACGATGAGAGGACTCTGGGAGCTGTCGCCACGACCGATCGATGCGTAGGCCAGGCAAAGCTCCTCCGCAATCTCGGCCGGCATCCGGCCACGCAGTATCCGGCTCTGGATCGAGGCCGCCGTCCGGTTGAGTGAGGCGACACTGCCCGTATCCAGCCGGTCGAGCTGATCGTCGATGAAGGCGTCCAGTTCGTTGAACGCCAAATAGCGCCGGAAAGCCTGCTTGCCCAGCACGAATCCGGACAACACCTGGATGCCTCGCTGTGCCATTCCATCCGACATCTCACCGAGCATGGCATTGGCGAAACCGTATTCGTCGGCAGAGCCAAGATCCAGATCGGAGAACTCGCGAATGTAGCGCAACTCGCTCATCGTCCTGGGACGGGTGACAGTGACGGGTGAATGACCGTGGTTGTTATTATTATTCTTCTTTTTGTTGAGAAAGATCATCGTTTTTCAGCCAGTTGGTAATCGAGACGACCCCGGCGACGGGGCCAGACACGTCGGCATGGTCCTATGGGCAAACGACATCCAGATCTTTCTTGCGCCCAGCCGGTCTTGTTTCAGGGCATGACGCTTCCACGTCGCGGTTGTCCCTGACATCCCTGTAATTTCTGCTAGTAAACGGGGCAGTCAAATTTCCGACGCCCCTGGCCGACGAACGGACGACTCGCTCTCCCCTGGAGCTTACCCCAACAGTCCGCGTCCGCAGCCTTTCAAGACAATAACGAAATCAACAAATTTCATGTGATTTCAATACGATAAGATGACTATACTGTAGTTGCCCCGACAAGTAAAACTTGCTGGCCGTCAGGGAGAGCCCCACCCGCTCCAGCGGAACGGTTTTACTGACGAAGTGACAATATTCCGACACATTCATTGACAATCTGGCGCATCGATTCCCTGCCCGCTGCCCTGCAACAACGTGTGAATCGTCACCTCCGGCGGGCAGTTGTAGCGGACATCGACCACCGACGCCCCCGACCCCCGCGAGGTGTATCCGTGCATGCCACCATAGCGCCAGCTGCCATTACAGACGGCACGCGGCGCCTTGGCGTTGCACATCAGCGGGAAGCCACCCGGCAGACAGATCTGACCGCCGTGGGTATGGCCGCACAGGAACACGTCGAATCCCGCATGGGCCGCATGCCGGTAGGTCTCGGGGCTGTGGGACAGCAGAATCGACACCGCATCCTCCGGAATGGCGTCCGCCGCCTTCTCCAGATTGTGCGCCTTGTAGTAGTGTGGATCGTCGATGCCCGCCAGGTAGATCAGCTCGCCGTCCCGTTCGATCACGGCCGACTCGTTCAGCATGACGTGGATGCCCATGCCTTCCAGACCGGGCACCATCTCGATCGAATCGTGGTTGCCGAGAATGGCGTAGACGGGGTTGGAGAGCGCGTTGCGGACGCGCTTCATCGCCGCCAGCGCCTTCTCGTAGGGGCCAAAGGTCTTGGCGCGAAAGTCGCCGGTGATCACGCAGACGTCGTAGTCGAGACCGTCGATGCGTTCGATCAGCGCACCGGCCATTTCGTCATTGACGTCGAGATGGAGGTCGCTCAGATGGAGAACCCGGAAGCCGTGGAACGGCCGGGGCAGCCGGGGCAGTGCGATCCGGTTCTCCGTCAGTTCCAGCCGCAACGCATTGCGGCGCCCCCGGCCGTGGAGCAGGCTCAGGCGCAGGGTGGTGCGGATGAGCGCATGCACCGAGTACCAGTTTTCGATGTGGAAAAACCCCAGCCCCTGCCCGAAGACGCGCTTCTCCTTCTCCTGCTCGATCTGCTTGCGCATCTTCAGATGCACGGGGTGGACACGTTTCTCGAGCAGGGTATGGATCGGGTTCTTCGCTGGCAGACTGGTCATTGTTTCAGAGCTGTTTCTGGTAGCCGGGCTGAGGTTTATAGCAATGAACGTCCCGGGCAACAGGGAATTTGTTCATAGTTCGACAGTCTCCCGGCAGAAATTGTTCCATGCCGGTTGCATGGCGGCGAACCCTTGCCACCCTCCCGATGAGACAGCGGTAACATTGTTATACTTGCGTTTTGCCTGACCGGTTCGAGAACACATGACACAACAGAGAAAAGCCGTCGCACTCATCTCCGGCGGCCTCGATTCGATGCTCGCCGCCAAGCTGATGCTCGAGCAGGGCATCCATGTGGAAGGCATCACCTTCTTCACCGGCTTCTGCACCGATGGCCTGCACCACATCAGCGGCGTCTATCGCGACAACACCCCCACCCGCAACCACGCCTTCTGGGTGGCGGAACAGCTGGGAATCGAACACCACATCATTAATATAGTCGATGAATACAAGGATATCGTCCTCAACCCCAGGCACGGCTACGGCGCCAACCTGAACCCTTGCCTCGACTGCAAGATCTTCATGGTCGGCAAGGCCCATCAGTGGATCCGCGAACATGGTTTCGACTTCATCGTCACCGGGGAGGTGATCGGGCAGCGCCCCAAATCGCAACGCAAGGACACGATGCCGGTGGTCGCTCGCGAGTCCGGCGCCAACGATCTGCTGCTGCGCCCGCTGAGCGCCCTCAATCTGCCGCCGACGCTGCCGGAGCGGGAGGGGTGGGTCGATCGTGACAAGCTGCTGGGGCTGTCGGGGCGCTCGCGCAAGCCGCAGATGGCGCTGGCGGAGAAGTACGGCATCACCGAGTACGCCCAGCCGGCCGGCGGCTGCTGCGTGCTCACCGACGAGAACTACACCCACAAGCTGCAGGACTTCTGGGCCCACCGTGGCCGGCGCGACTACGAATTCGACGACATCCTGCTGCTCAACATGGGCCGCCATCTGCGCCCGGCGGAGCACTTCAAGCTGATCGTCTCACGCGAGGAGTCCGAGACCCGCTACATGGAGGGCTACCGCAAGCAGTTCCACCACATCAAGACCGTCAGCCACCCAGGCCCGATCACGCTGATCGACGCCGACGACCTGAGCCGGGAGGACTGGCTGCTGGCGGCGCGGATCACGGCACGCTTCAGCAAGGGGCGCGATGCCGACGCGGTGCAGGTGCGAATGACGCCCAAGGGTGGCGAACCGGAACTGATCGAAGTGCAGCCACTGAAACCGGACGAAGTCCGTAAGGAGTGGTATCTATGAGAACGAACGACACGACCAGGACAGAGACGATGAACAAAATCACATTGATCGCCATCACCCTCGTTGCCATCCTCGGCGCCTGTGGTCAGGCGCCGGCCGCCAGCGGCAAGAAGATCGGCCCCGCCATCGTCCACACCACGGACAACGACTTCGAATGGGCCAAGGAGAACCTGCTCACCGCCATCGCCAACAAAGGCCTGGTGTTGAGCGCCACACTGCACGCGGCAACCATGCTCAACCGCACCGGCCCGGACCTCGGTTTCGACAAGCAGGTGTACAAGGAGGCCGAGACCTATCTCTTCTGCAAGGCCGACATCTCCCACAAGCTGGTGGCCGCCAACCCGCACAATATCGTGCTCTGCCCCTACGCCATCTCCGTCTATACGCTGACCGACCAGCCCGGCGTCACCTACTACAGCTACCGCGAACCCTATGACAAGGAGGCGGCCTACGCGCCCGTGGCCGAACTGCTGGAATCCATCGTCCAGGAGGCGCTGGACCAGTAGATGTGGCGCCGCACCGCCGCGAGCCTCCTCACCGCCATCGTCGCCGGCGCCGCCTGCGGTGGCAGTCGTTTCAATCTGTCGGTCGATCATGGCATCGGCCAGCGGTACATGGAGATGCGTCTGCTGGGGACGGTGCGGATCCCCGACGATCCGGTCGACGGGATCCGCGTGGACGAAATGTCGGGCCTGGCCTGGGACGAGGATGAGCAACTGCTCTATGCCCTCTCCAACCGCGGCAAGCTGTTTCATCTGAGGCCGGTATTCGAGGACGGCATTCTGGTCGATGTGGAGGTGCTGGCGGCGATCCGGCTGCGGACCCGCTACGGCAAGAAACTGAAGAAGCCCTGGCGCGACGCCGAGGGGCTGGCGGTGCTCAATGGCCGCAACGGCAGAAAGGGGGACTCGGAGCTACTGATCTCTTTCGAGCGCAAGCCCAAGATCGCCCGCTTCGACAACCGCGGCTACGAGATCGCATCACTGCCACTGCCCCCGCCACTGAACGACGCAGACCGCTACGACACCACCAACCACGGCCTCGAGGCGGTCACGGCCCACCCCCGCCACGGCATCGTCACCACCCCGGAGGTGCCACTGCGGGACGCCGACGGCATCACCCTCTACGGCCTGCGGGGGCAACGCTGGCGAATCCCCCCCTTCCCGGTCGCCGACAACGCCATTGTCGGCATGGAGGTGATGCCGGATGGCCAGTTGCTATTGCTGGAACGCGCCTTCAGCTCGATGCTCGCGCCGATCGTGGTCTCGCTGCACCGGGTCCGGCTCGACGACGACTGCCGCAGCGACGGCGACCACCCCCCTGACGCCCCTTGCGAGAGCCACCCGGTGGCCATCATGAGCAGCAACAAGGGATGGAACCTGGACAATTTCGAGGGGTTGGCGCGTCATCGGGGCAACCGCTACTTCATGGTCAGCGACAACAACCGGTTCTGGCTGCAGAAGACGCTGCTGAGCTATTTCGAAGTGGTGCCGCCGGAGGCGGCATCGTCAGCTGGTGATCAACTGGAGAAACTCGGCCCGGGTGGCCGGTGAACTGCGAAACGCGCCGAGCATGATCGACGTGCTCATCTCGGAGTTCTGTTTCTCCACCCCCCGCATCATCATGCACAGATGTTTGGCGCGAATATGGACGGCGACACCGAGTGCGTCGGTCACCTCCTGAATCGCATCGGCGATCTCCTTCGTCAGGTTTTCCTGGATCTGTAGACGCCGCGCGTACATATCGACGATCCGCGCAATCTTCGACAGGCCGATCACCTTGCCGCGCGGCAGATAGGCCACATGGGCACGGCCAATGAACGGCAGCAGATGATGCTCGCAGAGGGAGTAGAGCTCGATATCCTTGAGAATGACCATCTCGTCGTTGTCGGTGGAAAAGACGGCGCCGTTGAGCACCTCCTCGAGCGACTGGTTGTAACCCCGTGTCAGGTACTGCATCGCCCGCGCCGCCCGCTCCGGCGTTTTGACGAGACCCTCTCGCGAGACCTCCTCCCCCACGCTCTCGATGATCTGGGTATAGGCCTCGATCAGTTTCTCTTTGCTCATGGATCCAAGCTCCTTCCTGCTACTTTCTGGTCGGTGTCGTCGCGACGATCATACGTGATCGCACCACCACGCTCTAACAGGTCGTCGAAAAACACGGTTTTTCGGCGACCCGTACTCGGCATATCCAGCACGCCGCCATTTCCCATGCCACGCACCATCGAAAACCGGAGGAAACGGAAAGACGTGCGATCTGTCCCCGTCTGGTGGAAAAGCCATGAGCGAACCGTATCGCCGACAGCGACAACTCGCGATCACGGCGCGTCGCCGGTGGCGGAGAGATGTCGGTCGATGAAGCCCTGGATGAATGCCGCAGGACGCGCACCACTGAAACGATCGACCGGCTCACCGTCGATGAACAGGATCACCGTCGGAAAACCCCGTACCCGGTAGCGCCCGGCCAGCTTCATGTTGTCGCCCTCGTCCACCTCGACCTTTGCCAGACGCAGCGCCCCGTCGTAAGCGCCGACCACCCGTTTCAGCACCGGATCGAGAAAGAGGCAGGGAGAACACCACTCGGCCCAGAAATCCACCAGCACCGGCCCGCTGAACGACGCCGCCAGCACCTGCTCGTCGAACCGCGCCAGCGAGGTGTCGAATATCAGCGCCATCACATGCCGTTCCGGTAGACCGACGTGTCGGTGGCGCCGCTGTCACGCACCGATCTGAGCGCCACGGCATACGCCCGCAGAATCCCCAGCGCCCAGCCGATGCGATCACGAAAATAGGCGTCGGCATCCGGGTCGTTCTGCGCTGGATCGTCGTTGAGCACCCGCTCGCAGTGGCGCACGATGATCTGCTCGGGGATGTAGCAGATACGGTTGTTCTTGTAGCTGCTCATGCGCAGTTCGGCCACCGGATAGGCACCACCATCGGCCGAGGAGACGGTGACGATCAACGCCGGCTTGTGCGCCAGCTCACCCTGCGTCCACAGCAGGAAGAAGTTCTTCAACCCCGACGGTACCTGCCCGTGCCACTCCGGCGCGACGATGACGAACCCATCGCTGCTGTGCAGCTGTTCGGCAATCGGCGCAAGCAGCGCCTCCCACTCGGGATCGCCCTCCCAGATCCCCTCGTCCCACAACGGCAGCGGGTTCCCGGCAAGGCTGAACAGCCAGGTCTCATCGGCCAGCGCCCTCTCCCGCAGCGTGCGCTCGATGAAACGGGCGATCTTCAGACTCTGCGCCTGCGCCCGGTGACTGCCACTGATGATGCTGATCTTCATACTGTTCGAATCTCCTGCCGGTCGGCCCGATGACGGGCGGCGCACACCATGCCACATCGAGTGACCGATCTGTTGCAATCAAACCACTGAACGACGGCAATCTCTCCACCATTCACGGGAATTTACAACAACCTGGTTTAGTAACAACCCTGAGATGCCGGTATAATCCGCTGTTGATCACCGGCTCCATGCGGGGCGGGTTCCGGTGCGACAGGCTCTGTTGCCCGATCCACCCCATCCATGCAACGTAATCCCAGGATCGACTGTGCTGAAAAGAATACTGAGAAAGGGCGAAAGCACGACCACGACGAACGAAGCAGCGGCAGAGACGCCACGGCCCACACCGGCGGTGTCACTGCCGCCGCCGGCCGTCGATACGGACGAAACCACGGCACGGCTCAACGAAAAACTGCTCGACGACCCGGTCGAGCAGCCACCCAGCGTGCTCACGCGCCTGGCCGGCCGCCTGCGCCGCCCGTGGGGGCGGGACACCGCATCCCGCCAGGTCCGTGAGCACGAGCGTGACATTCACCACCGGCTGGAGATCGCCTTCGAGGCACTGCACCGGGAGTTCGACGCACGCGAAAAGGCGCTCCAGCAACAGCTGGCCGAGGCCGCCAAACACTATGAGAAAAGGATCAAACGCTCGAAACTGCTGATCGGCTCACTGGCCGTGCTCACCATTCTCAGCCTGGGTTATCTCTTCTACATGCTCCATCTGATGGGTACGGCGATGACCAGCATCTCCACCGACATCACGGCAATGAACGGCAGCGTCTCCAGCATGGATCGCAACATGGCGGCGATGCGCCACGACACGCAGCAAATGGTCGGCGGCATTCAACGGATGGATCGGTCGATGGGCCATCTCGACTACAACATCGGCTCGATGAACCAGACGATGGGCGCGCTCAATCACAACGTCGCTGCGATGAACCAGTCGATCGCGCCGATCGGCAACGTGGCCAGGCCCATGGGCGGCTTCATGGGTGCGATGAAATCGTTCATGCCGTTCTGATGCCGGCACCAGCCGGGGCACCCAAACGCCAGACGGACAAGCCGGGCAGACGACCCGGCTTTCCGCCGCCCGCCTCCCGGCTCAGTGCGGGTTCTCGTAGAAAATGTAGCTCGTCGAGTAGTCGCTGAACTCGAAGTAGACCTCTTTCTCTCCCGGATCCTTCTTGAAATTCATGTTCAGGTCCATCACCCCGTAACCAAAACGGTACGGCCTGGGCACCGAGCCACCCTGGGTACTGGTTCCGGTCGACAGCTTGTCGATCTTGATGAAGCGGTTGACCAGCTTCTCCCCGGCATAGACATCGAGTACGCCGTCGGTGCCGGTGTAGTTCTGGATGGCGCGTCCCAGCTTGTTCTGGGTCTCCTGGGTACAACCGGAAGCCAGCAGGGCGCCGGCCACGAGCACGGCAAAGGCCATGAGTTTCATCTGCATTTCTCCTGATTTCGTTGCAACAGGCTGTCGTCAGCCCGGGATTCTACCGCTTCGGCTCACCTTTCGCCTCATAGTAGGCGTAGTAGCTCTCCATGATCTCCTCGTGCGCCTCCGCGATCCCGTACCAACCATCGACCCGTGCCCATTTGCCCGGCTCCAGCGCCTTGTACTGCTCGAAGAAGTGGGCGATCTCATTGAGCAGCGACGGCGGCAGGTCGTCGATGCTGTTGACCCGGTCGTAGTGCGCCGACAATCCGCGCGCCGGCACGGCCAGCACCTTGGTGTCGTAGCCCGACTCGTCCTCCATCTTCAGCATCCCCAGCGCCCGGCAGTTGATGATCACGCCGGAGAGCAGCGGCACCGGCGTGATCACGAGCACGTCGATCGGATCGCCATCGGCCGACAGCGTGTGCGGGATCAGGCCATAGTTGGCCGGATAGTGCAGCGAGGTGCCGAAGAAGCGATCGACGACCAGCGCCCCGCTCTCCTTGTCCAGCTCGTATTTGACGGCGCCCCCATCGTTGGGAATCTCGATGATGACGTTGAAGGTGTCGGGCAGGTTCTTCCCCGCGCTGATCTTGTCGATATCCATTGCTCTTTGTCCTTACAGTTTCTTGTAGATTTCCACGCCCTGGCGGACGAACTCCACCGCTTTCTCTTCCATTCCCTTCTGCAGCGCCTCCTCCTCGCTGATGCCCCGGGCCCTGGCGTAGTCACGCACGTCCTGCGAGATCTTCATCGAGCAGAAGTGCGGCCCGCACATCGAACAGAAGTGGGCCACCTTGGCCGAGTCCTTCGGCAGCGTCTCGTCGTGGTACTCCCGCGCGCGCTCCGGATCGAGCCCGAGATTGAACTGGTCCTCCCAACGAAACTCGAACCGCGCCTTGGACAGCGCATTGTCCCGCAGCTGCGCACCGGGGTGCCCCTTGGCCAGATCGGCCGCGTGGGCGGCGATCTTGTAGGTGATGATGCCGTCCCGCACGTCCTGCTTGTTGGGTAGGCCGAGGTGCTCCTTCGGCGTCACATAGCAGAGCATCGCAGTGCCATACCAACCGATCTGCGCCGCGCCGATACCGGAGGTGATGTGGTCGTACCCCGGCGCAATGTCGGTGACCAGCGGACCGAGCGTGTAGAACGGAGCTTCGAAACAGTCCTCCAGCTCCTTGTCCATGTTCTCCTTGATCATCTGCATCGGCACATGACCGGGCCCCTCGATCATCACCTGCACATCATGCCGCCAGGCGATCCGGGTCAGCTCCCCGAGGGTCTCCAGTTCGCCGAACTGGGCGGCATCGTTGGCGTCGGCCAGCGAACCGGGGCGCAGGCCGTCACCGAGCGAGAACGAGACATCATAGGCCTTCATGATCTCGCAGATCTCCTCGAAATGGGTGTAGAGGAAGTTTTCCTCGTGATGCGCCAGGCACCACTTGGCCATGATGGAGCCTCCCCGCGAGACGATGCCGGTGACACGATCGGCGGTCAACGGCACATAGCGCAGCAGCACCCCGGCATGGATGGTGAAGTAGTCGACGCCCTGCTCGGCCTGTTCGATCAACGTGTCGCGAAAGATCTCCCAGGTCAGCGCCTCGGCCTTGCCGTCCACCTTCTCCAACGCCTGGTAGATGGGCACGGTGCCGATCGGCATCGGCGAATTGCGCAGAATCCACTCCCGCGTCTCATGGATGTTCTTGCCGGTGGAGAGGTCCATCAGCGTATCGCCACCCCAGCGCGCCGACCAGACCATCTTCTCCACCTCCTCGACGATCGACGACGACAGCGCCGAATTGCCGATATTGGTATTGACCTTGACGAGAAAATTGCGGCCGATGATCACCGGCTCCAGCTCGGGATGGTTGATGTTGGCGGGGATGATGGCGCGGCCCCGGGCCACTTCGTCGCGGACGAACTCCGGCGTCACCTCGCGCGGAATGCTGGCGCCGAAGGATTGCCCCGGATGCTGCCGCAACAGCTTCTCGTAGCGCGGATCGTTGCGCAGCTCGTCGAGACGCAGATTCTCACGGATCGCGACGTACTCCATCTCCGGGGTGACGATGCCCTGACGGGCGTAGTGCATCTGCGTGACGTTGGCGCCCGCCCTGGCGCGCCGTGGCTTGCGGATATGCTCGAAACGCAGGTGTGCCAGCGACGGGTCGGCCTGACGGCGGCGACCGTATTCGGAACTCGGCCCGTCGAGCTGCTCGGTATCACCCCGCTCCTCGATCCAGCCGCTGCGGACGTCGGGAATCCCCTTCATCAGGTCGATGGTCACATCGGGATCGGTGAACGGGCCGGAGGTGTCATAGACCGGAATCGGCGGATTCTCCTCCTCGCCGAACATCCCGGTGGTCGGGGAGCAGCGGATCTCACGCATGCCGACGCGGATGTCCGGGCGCGAGCCCTGCACATAGATCTTGCGGGAATTGGGAAAGGGCTGGGTGACTTCGGCCGAAAGCCGCGCCGTATTGGCAACAAAGTCCTCTGGAATCGCGCTCATCTTGTCTGACCTCTGAATTTCGAAGACGGAAGGCTGACAAGACCGCGGCGCGGTCGGGCCAAGCCTCCCTACGCAGGTATCGACAGACGACCGGAAAATGGCCGGCGACCTGTCGAGCCTGATCAGGTTCCAAGGGTATTTCTCAGCCTGTCGGCGGGTGGTCGAAGGCGGCTCCGATGCACCCGGCGCCGCAGAATGAACGCCCATGACCGGCATTCTCGACCACCGGACAGGCACCCCCGGCTCTGCCGCCTACATTACCATATCCACCGAAAAGGCACCCCAACCCCCAATAACGAGTGGATATTCCACCGAACGGCGCACCGACCACGTGACAACCCCGCCGGAACCTGCTGTGATATCGCCTGTCTGACAGCAGGCGTCATCATCAGCCAGTGACAACCAAACCATGAGCCACGATCCCATCGACTCCATCGACGTTCATGTCAAGAGCCGCTACCTGCCCGAAGAGTCGGAACCGGAACAGTCGAAATATCTCTTTTCCTACACCGTCACCATCTACAACAGCGGTAAGCGGCCAGCCCGGCTGCTGACCCGTCACTGGGTCATCACCGACGCCAACGGCAAGGTGCAGGAGGTGGAGGGCGATGGCGTCGTCGGCGAGCAACCCTACCTCAAACCGGGCGAGGCCTTTCAATACACCAGTGGCACAGTGCTGGAGACACCCGCCGGCATCATGGAGGGGCGCTATCACATGATCACCGACAGTGGCGAGCGGTTTACCGCCCGAATCCACCCCTTCGCCCTGGCCATTCCCGAAAAACTGCATTGATGCGCCATGGCCATCTACGCGATCGGTGACGTTCAGGGCTGTCTGACCGAGCTGCATCAACTGCTGGCGAAGATCCGCTTCGACCCAGCCGAAGACCAGCTCTGGTTCTGCGGCGACCTGGTCAATCGTGGCCCAGCCTCGCTGGAGACGCTGCGTTTCATCCGCTCCCTCGGCGATGCTGCCATCTGCGTCCTGGGCAATCACGATCTCCACCTGCTGGCCGTCGGCAGCGGCGCCCAGTCGCTCAAACGCAAGGACACGCTGCGCACCATTCTCGATGCCAGTGACGCGGGGGAGCTGCTCGACTGGCTGCGCTTTCGTCCGATGCTGCACTACAGCAAACCGCTCAAGACCGCGCTGGTCCATGCCGGCCTGCCGCCACAGTGGTCGGTGAAGAAGGCGCGCAAACTCGCCCGCGAGGTGGAGCACTGTCTGCGCCACGGCGACCACTACGCCTTCTTCCGCAAAATGTATGGCAACAAACCAAACCGCTGGCGCAAGAAACTCGAAGGCATCGACCGGCTGCGCTTCATCACCAATGCCCTGACCCGCATCCGCTACTGCGACGCCAAGGGCCGGCTCGACTTCGACAACAAGCTCGGGCCCAATGGCAACGGCAACGGTCTGCTGCCCTGGTTCCGCGTCCCCGGCCGCAAGAGCATCAACCGGCGTATCGTCTTCGGCCACTGGTCCACATTGGGCTTCGTCAATGAAAACAACGTCATCGGCCTCGATACTGGCTGCGTCTGGGGTGGCCAGCTGACGGCATATCGTCTCGACACGCCACTCGCCCACCCCATCAGCATGGTCTGCGCCGGCGCACTGGCACCCGGCGAAGCCTAGCCCGAATACTCCATGAGAATGCAGGATCTTGGGGGAGTCTCGGCGAGGCCGGGGACACTTCGTGTCTTACCAATATTCCAAGGTTGCCATATGAATCATGGTGTTACGCTGTCCTACCAGCGCTCTCGTGAAATATCGGGGATCGCCCACCGACCAGGAACCAACACCATGAAAAGGCTTTCGATCCTGCCGCTGCTGCTGGCCAGCCTGCCGTCAGCTGCCCTCGACCTGACCGTGGGCAGCGGCCACTTCGACACACGGGCGTCGATCGACGGGATGATGTCCGCCAGCATCGATCTCGACATCACGACACTCTCCCTGCGCCAGCCGGCAACACCGATCGCCGGCCTGCCCCTGCACTGGTCGATGCGGCTCGAACTTTTCCAGTCCGCCTACGCCAACCGTGTGGCCGACTTCGTCAGCCAGCCGGTACGCACTGACATTCCACGCCTCGGCAGCAGCATCGACGATCTGGCCAACGACTTCACCGCCGTGCCGGTTCCCGCCGACTACCACGTCTACGGCCTGGACCTGAACATCGGCATCGGCCACGGTCTGCTCGACACCGACCGGGGAAGCGTGCGGATCGGCCTCAACAGCGGCGTGACACTGCCGTTCCTGCGCACACGGAACCTGGCGACGGACGCGAACCTGCTGCTGGACGTGCTGGACACCACCACCACCGAGATCCAGACCCTGAAACTGGGACCGGCGATGACAGCCTCCTGGCAGGCTTCACCAGTATTGACACTGCGCGGCAGCTGGACCTACGACCGTCAATGGGGCCGCCTCGACAACGAGCTGTTGGCCAGCGGAATCGGCATCGACGGCAGCTACTGGCAGTGGGACATCGGCGTCGAGCTGCATTCGCACGACTGGCCCCGTGGCCTGCGGTGGTTGCAAAACGGGCACGTCGTCGCCGGCTATCGCCGCAGCCGGTGGGACTTCGACTCCACGACCGTTCGATTACCACGGGCATCGGCCGTCGTGCCGGCAATGCTCGACATGGCATTCACCCAGGAGACGCTCTATGCGGGGGTGGGCATCGAGTTCTGAAACAGACAGTCAACACGGCAGGCAACCGACGGCCGAAATACGCCGCCGATTGCCGGATCATTATTTCCCGGCGGCTTCGTGGGCCGCAATGCCGTCGAGAATCTTGCGCAGATCGGCCGCCGGACGATAACCAGGGATCAGATCGCCGGTCTCCAACAATATGGCCGGCGTACCGCTCACACCCACCTCTTCACCCAGCGCCAGGTGTTCCTTGACCGGATTTTTGCAACTGCCCTTCGGTACCGGCTGACCGGCCTTCGACTGGGTCAGGGCATCGGCACGGTCCTTGGCGCACCAGACATCCACCGCCTTCTGATAGGAGGGTGAATTCACCCCGGCGCGCGGAAACAGCAGGTACCGCACCTCGATCCCCGCGTCGTTGTAGTCACCGATCTCGTTGTGCAGCTTGCGGCAATAGGGACAGTCGATATCGGTGAAGACATAGACAACATGGTCGGCCGGCTTCCCTTTTGGGGCAAAAACGATGGTGTTCTCCTTTTTGATGCCTTTGGCGATGTCACCACGCGCGGCACGCCGGGTGAAGCTGGTCAGGTTCTTGCGATCGGCCACATCGATCAGATCGCCCTGCAAAATGTATTTCCCGTCTCCGCTGATATAGAAAATGGTGGTGCCGTAGGCGACCTCATAGAGACCTTTGATCGGTGACGGCGAGACCCGGTCGGGTTTTTCATCCGGTATCAGTTGTTCGAGTGCGGACTTGAGCGCGGATGGTGCCTCATCGGCCGCCATGAGTTGAGAAACCGGCGCCACGACCAGCAGCACCGCCAACAACAGCATTTTCTTCAGCATCGGGTTTTCCTGTTTCCATCGACATTGGTGACCGGCCACTATACCCAACCGACGCCCCCGGTGCATCCACCCCGATTCAGGCCCGGGGATGATGACGCGCATGGAGCCGCTGCAACCGCTCACGCGCAATATGGGTGTAGATCTGCGTGGTAGAGATGTCGCTATGCCCCAGCAAGAGCTGGACGACACGGAGATCGGCGCCATGATTGAGCAGATGCGTGGCAAACGCATGCCGCAATCCATGTGGCGACAACGGCGTGGAGATACCACATTGGCGCGCATGGCGTTTGACGATATGCCAGAAATTGTGCCTCGTCATCGCGCCACCACGGCGGGTCACGAAAACGGCATCGTTCGGGGGACGCTGCCGGAGCAACGCGGGGCGGGCCCGATGCAGATAGCGTTGCAACCACGCCACCGCCTCCTCGCCAATGGGCATGATGCGCTCCTTGCCCCCCTTGCCCACCACCCGGACGATCCCCGATTGCAGATTGAGCTGGTCCAGCTGCAACGCCACCAGTTCGCTGACACGCAGCCCGGCCGCATACATCAATTCCAACATCGCCCGATCACGCAGTCCCAGATCGGTCGCCGGATCGGGCGCCTGCAGCAAAGCCTCGATTTCCGCCTCGGTCGGCGCCCCGGGCAGTTTCCTTCCCAGCTTGGGCATTTCCAACAACTGGGTGGGATCGACCACGATCACCTCTTCACGCAACAAAAACCCATAGAACCGCCGCCAGCAGGACAGCGCCCGGGACATCGAACGCGCGCCGATGCCCGACTCGGCCCGCCACGCCTGAAACGCCAACAGATCATCGGCCCGCGCCGCGGTCAACGCAACACCCCGCCCGGCCAACCAGCGCCCCAGCTGCAGCAGATCGTTGCGATAGGCCCGGCGGGTATTTTCACTCAGGCCCCGCTCGAGCCAAAGCATGTCGATGAATTCATCGACCCGCTGCTGATCCTCCAGCGACAGAGAAGGTTTCCGTCGAAACGATGGTGACACCATAAAGAGCCCCCCTAGCAGAACCGACAGGCCACGCCGCGGCGATACCGTTCATCACGCGGGTTCTCCGCCCGCCCCTGTTCGGGGCGGACGCAACGAGCACCGAAGCAATGGCCGACACGACCATCCGGCATCCACTTTTGCGCCGCCACCACAACAAAAAAGCCCGCGAAAGCGGGCTTTTCTGCATGGCACGGCCTGCGAGCCACTACTTCTTCTTGGGACGCCCGCGCTTCTTCGGCGGCGCGGTGATCTTTTTCAGTGCATCCTTCTCCCACTTTTCGGCAAAGCGGGCGACGGCCTTGGTCTTGGCCTCGAAGAGTTTCAGCAACTTGGCTTCCTTCTGGGCAGCCGCTCTGAGCTCCGCTTTCAACTCCTTGATCTCGCTCTTGAGCGCAGTGATCTGTGCTTTCGCCTCGGCCTTGAAGTTCTTCAGCGCGACGGCTGCCGTCACGCCAGCGGGACGACCACGCTTCTTGGTCGTTGTCGTTGCCGCTGCGGTCGTGGTGCTGGCCGACTTCGGTGGACGCCCACGCTTTTTCGGCGCGGCAGCGGTGGTGGTTGCCGACTTGGGTGGACGACCACGTTTCTTCGGTGCCGCCGCGGCAGTGCTGGCAGACTTGGGCGGACGACCACGTTTCTTCTTCGGCGCCGCCGCCGTGGTACTGGCCGACTTGGGCGGGCGACCACGCTTCTTTTTCGGCGCGGCAGCCTTGGTGCTGCTGGCGGACTTGGGTGGACGCCCCCGGCGGGGTTTTTCCTCGCTGGCTGTTTCCGGTTTCGCGTTGCTGTCTTTCTCTTGAGGCATTTATTTCTCCGGGAATTGGTTGAGTGTCTGCGATTATATGTCTAAAGCTCTATTTTGCAACGATATTCCCGGGAAAACAGCGAAAAAACGGCCCATCGAGCCCAATTTCCAGCCGAAATTCGATGAAATTGATTTATTTAACAATTGATCGTCCTGTTTTTCCGACCAACGGCAACCATCCCGGCGGGCCGACCAGCGCCACGAAACAGCGAGTCGTACGAGGGAAATGGTGCACGACCCAGCGAGCAACGGCATAATGCAGCCTTCCCGACGAGTCGAAACCGCCATGAATTCCAAAACCCGCCTCTCCCCTGCGACGCTGCCGCGCCGTCTGCTCGCGATCGTCTATGACCTCTTCCTGCTGCTGTCGGTGCTGTTCGTCTCATCCATCCCGCTGGTCGCCATTTTCGATATCACCTGGGGCGGCCCCTACTACGGCTACTACCGCGCCTGGCTGTTTCTGTTGTGTTTTCTCTATTTTGGCTGGTTCTGGGTGCATGGCGGTCAGACGTTGGGGATGAAGAGCTGGGGGCTGCGACTGGTGAGCAACCGCGGCGGTACGATCACCTGGCCTCAGGCGATGCTACGCTTCGTTGCGGCCATCGCCTCGTGGCTGGCATTCGGCATGGGGTTTTTGTGGAGCCTGTGGCGGCAGGATCGCGCCACCTGGCACGACCTGCTATCGGACACCCGGCTGGCCAGGGTCCACTGAGCGGTCGCCGTCAGACGCGCCGAAGCATCAACAGCGCAAGCACGAGAAAAATGGCTGGCGGCAACACCGCGCTGAGAAATGGCGGCACGCCATAGACGACACCCAACTGGTTCAGCAGGCGACTGGTCAGATAATAGCCCACCCCCAGCAACGTTCCGACGAAGAGCTTCTGACCCGCGCCGCCGCTACGCTGGGAACCGAAGACGAATGGCAACGCCAGCAACAACATGATCAACGACGAAAAGGGCTGAACGAACCGGTTCCAGAAAGCCAGCCGGTACTGGGTACTCTCCAGGCCATTGGCCCGCAGATAGCGGATATAGTCGTACAGTGACGACGCAGACATTCTTGCCGGTTTCTGCTGCAACACGGCGAACATGCCGTCGTCCACCAGATCGGTCCACGTTTCTTGGGCGGTTTGACGGAGGCTGACGGCATCGTCGGCAAACTCGACCCGGCTCACATCGTCGAGTACCCAGCCCTCGCCGTTCTTCCGGGCACTGGCGGCACGCACCACCGACCGCAGACGATTGCCATCGAATTCGAACACTTCCACATCGAGCAAATGGCTGTTGTTGGCGATTCCCCGCGTGCGTACGAAACGGCCGGCATGTTTCATCCACAGCCCCGAATCGGACTGGATCGCCAGATTGGCGGACACCGATCCGGTTCGCAGCCGCTCCCCTTTTTGCTGCGCCATCGGGGCCAGCCATTCGCCGAGCAGAAAAATGGCGACGACGAACACGAGCCCCGCTTTCAGCGTCGCCGCGGCAATGCCGCCGATGGACATGCCGGCAGCCCGCATTGCGGTCAGCTCGCCCTGGGCCGCCAGCCCCCCCAGACTGAGCAGCCCCCCGATCAGCACCGCCGTCGGCGCATATTGATACATCCGCTCCGGGAGACTGAAGAAGATGACCAGCAACGCCTCCAGATGGCCATAGTCGCCCCGGCCGACGTCATCCAGTTCATTGATATAGGCAAAAAAGGCATCCAGCGCGGTCAGCGTCATCAACACCAGCAACACACCGGCCAGCAGCTGCCAGAAAAGATAGCGGTCGAAAATACGGATCAGCATCGTCACACCACCGCCGCCCTGGACGACAACCGCAACCGGAACCCCGACCGCTGCCACATCAGCAAGAGAAAGAGCAGCATGAACAGCCCATGCACCCACCACAGGCCGAGCCCCGCCGGCATGACACCCGCCTCGATCCAGTTCTTGCCGAGACCGAGCAGGTTGGCATAGAGCACATACAACAGGATGGCGATGGCGACGCGGCCGAAGCGCCCCTTGCGTGGCGAGGTGTGGCTCAGCGGCACGGCGAGAAAGGTCAGCACGATCACACTGATGGGAAAGGAGAGCCGCCAGTGCAGCTCCGCACGCCTGCCGGGCTCGTCACTGCCGAGCAGTTGTTCCAGCGGCAACATCTTCAGTCGCACCCGGCCGGCACCCGCTACGCCGGGCACGTTGATCCGGTTGCCACTGAACCGACCGGCGATATAGCGGTCCGAACCCGGCGCGCCCTGATAGAAATTTCCATCGTGGAGCTCGAGATAGCGGGCATGGCCCCGCCCGTCATCGATCTGGCTCGCGGTGCGTGCCGTCATGACCTTGAGATGGTTGCCACGCCCCGAAAACAGCACGATTTCCTCCAGCGCCTCACCATCGTCACTGCGCCCACCGGCGAATATCACCCGGTCGTTCCCCGGCAGGGCGATGAAACGGCCCGGCGTGACCGCAGCGAGATCGAACCGCGTCGCCGCGGCCTGGCGCAGCTCCTGGCTACGCACCGCCGCATGGGGCGAGACCCAGGCCGCCAGCAAGAACAGGATCAGCGCCACCGCGACGCCGAACCAGAGAAACAGCCGCACCAGCGCCATGTCCCCGATGCCCATGGTGCGCAGCGCATAGATTTCGCTGTTGCGGTAGAGCGTGCCCATCGTCAGCAGGATGGCGAGAAACGCCGACACCACCAGCAACGTCGTCAACGAACCGACCGAGCCCCACAGCAGCAACGGGAACACCAGCGAAAACTCGATACTGCCGTCGGCCACCTTGCCCAGCAACTTGACGAACACGCCACCGAGCAGAATCAGCAGCAGCACCAGCAAGATGGCCACGAAATTGCCGGCGACATCCTTGAGCAAATAGCGGTGGACGATGGGGATCTGCATGGGGGTGATTTGCTATGATTCGGCGGCACAGTTTACATCACCCCGTTACCGCCGACGACGCTCGTCGCGGACGGGGCACTCACCAAGGTAGAGGAAGCGCAATGACCATCGACTACGCAATCAAGACGGGCAGACCGGAAAAACAACGCAGTGGCTGCATCGTGCTGCCGGTCTTCAAGGACGGCAAGCTCAGCGACATCGCCGAGGCATTCGACAAGCTCACCGACAATTCACTGACGCGGTTTCTCGCCAAGGGTGACTTCGACGGCGACTGCGGCGACACCACCCTGCTCTACGGCATCGACGGCGCGGCCTCCGACCGCATCATGCTGGTCGGCCTGGGGGAGGCGGACAAGCTCGATTTTCGCGCATTCAAAAAAGCGGCCGATGCGGTAGCCAAACGGCTGGACCAATCCGGCGCGACCGATGCGGCCAACTATCTGGCCACGGCCAGCACCGAGAAAATGACACTGGCCCAACGCGTGCGGGAAGTGGTCATCAGCACCGAAGCGGCGCTCTACCGTTTCGACGCCTTTCGCTCGGAGAAGGAAAAGAAACGCCGCAAGTTCAAACGCATGACGATCTTCGTCAATCAGCGGCGTGACAGCACCGCCGCGGAAGAGGCCATGCGGCAGGGCGTGGCCATCGCCGCCGGCATGGCATTGACGAAGGATCTGGCCAACCAGCCCCCGAACGTCTGCAACCCATCGTGGCTCGCCGGCCAGGCACGCAAGCTGGGCCGCAAGCACCGCAAGCTCAAAGTGGAGGTGCTCGACGAAAAACAGCTGCAGAAGCTCGGCATGGGCGCCTTCGTCGCCGTCAGCAAAGGCAGCAAGGAGCCGGGCAAGCTGATCACGATGGAGTACAACGGCACCGGCAGAAAAACGGCCAAGCCCATCGTCCTCGTCGGCAAGGGCATCACCTTCGACACCGGTGGCATCTCCATCAAGCCGTCGGCCAAGATGGACGAAATGAAATTCGACATGGGCGGCGCAGCCTCCGTTTTCGGCGTCGTCCAGGCCTGCCTCCTCCTGAACCTGCCGGTGCATCTGGTCGGCGTCGTGGCCGCCGCGGAGAACATGCCCGACGGCAACGCCAGCCGCCCCGGCGACATCGTCAAGACGCTCTCCGGCCAGACGGTGGAAATCCTCAACACCGATGCCGAGGGCCGGCTCGTACTCTGCGATGCCCTCACCTATATAAAAAAGTACAAGCCGGAGACCGTCATCGACATCGCCACGTTGACCGGTGCCTGCATCGTCGCGCTCGGCCACGTGGCCTCCGGCATGCTCTGCAATGACCGCGAAGTGGGCGATGCGCTGCTCGAGGCCAGTCGCAGCATCGACGACCGTATCTGGGAGTTGCCGTTGTGGGACGACTATGCCGAGCAGCTCAAAAGCAACTTCGCCGACATGGCCAACATCGGCAGCAACGGCGCCGGCACGATCACGGCCGCCTCGTTCCTGGCGAAATTCACCGGGGATTACCGCTGGGCCCATCTGGACATCGCTGGCACGGCCTGGAAGTCCAACGCCGAGAAAGGGGCCACCGGCCGGCCAGTGCCGCTGCTGGTGGAATTCATTCTGCGGCAGATCGGTTAGCGGTCCGCGCCCCCAGACGGTGCCGGACCATCAGAAAACCAACCCCGGGAGCGGCCGACATTGACCCAAGTGGATTTCTACGTGCTCGACGACGGCGCGCCACTGGCGCGCCTGCAGTTTGCCGTCAGGCTCGTCGAGAAGCTGTTTCGCAACGGCATCGCGGTTCACGTCAACCACGCCGACACGGCCCAGCAACAGCGGCTGGACGAACTGCTATGGACCGCGCGCGACATCAGTTTCATCCCCCACGAGGTGAGCGCGGCGCCGCTGCCGCATTGTCCTGTCACGCTCAACGTGGGAAACTTCGACGGACACGACGGCGTCCTCATCAATCTGGCGACCGAGGTGCCGGAGTGGTTCAGCCGCTTCGAGCGGGTGGTGGAAATCATCGACAGGCAGGATCCCGACGTATCCGCCGGCAGGGAACGCTACCGCTTCTATAAGGATCGGGGCTATCCACTGAAGAATCACACGATGGGGTGACAGATGAGCGACGACGACAAAGACATTCCGGTTCTCGACGAGGTGATCTTTCCGGGCCGTCCGGAACAGGTCAAGGAGCCCGCGCCTGCCGCGCCGCCGCCCCCTCCCCGTCCAACCCCGACCCTGCGGGAGCGCATCACCGCCCATCAGCCACTGTCGGAACAGCAGGTGAGCAAGCCCCGCCCCAAGCAGTCCAACTTCGAGGCGTTGATCACCAAGCAGATCGACGCCGTGCTGGAGAAGCACATGCAGGCCGCGCGCGAGGAGATCGTCAACATCGTCATGCTGGAGCTGCGCTCCCGCCTGCCCAGCGGCGGCAAACGGCCGGGTTCGTAACGCCCGCTGTCGCCCCGCCGGTGGCCGCCGTCGTCGTCGCGCACGGCAGCCGGTGACGGCGACCGCCCCTGCTTGCACTCCCTCCGACCGGCATTATACTGGCGGCCCTCGCTCACTCCGCCGCGGAATGCCTCCATGGACAAGACCTACAATCCCCACGACATCGAACAGCGCTGGTATCAGACCTGGGAAGCCAACGGCTATTTCGCCCCCTCGGGCAAGGGGAACCCCTACTGCATCATGATCCCGCCGCCCAATGTGACCGGCACGCTCCACATGGGGCATGCCTTCCAGGACACACTGATGGACGCACTGGTTCGCTACCACCGGATGAAAGGCGACAACACGTTGTGGCAGCCGGGCACTGACCACGCCGGCATCGCCACGCAGATGGTGGTCGAGCGGCAACTGATGGCGGAGCAAAAGACCCGTCACGATCTCGGCCGCGAGGCCTTCGTCGAACGCGTCTGGCAGTGGAAGGCGGAATCCGGCGGCGCCATCACCCAGCAGTTGCGTCGCATGGGGGCATCGGTGGACTGGAGCCGTGAGCGCTTCACGATGGACGAGGGGTTGTCGGCGGCCGTCACCAAAGTGTTCGTCAGCCTCTATGACGAAGGGCTGATCTATCGCGGCAAGCGTCTGGTCAACTGGGACCCGGTGCTCCACACCGCCATTTCCGACCTGGAAGTGATCGCCGAGGAGGAGAACGGCCACCTCTGGCACATGCGCTATCCGCTGGCCGACGGCTCGGGGCATCTGGTGGTTGCCACCACCCGGCCGGAGACGATGCTCGGCGACACCGCCGTCGCCGTCCACCCCGACGACCAGCGCTACCAGCATCTGATCGGCAAGGAGATCCGCCTGCCACTGACCGACCGCCTCATTCCGGTCATCGCCGACGACTACGTCGATCCCGAATTCGGCACCGGCTGCGTCAAGATCACGCCGGCCCACGATTTCAACGACTACGAGATGGGCCAGCGGCACGACCTCCCGCTGATCAATATCTTCACCGTCGATGCCACGATCAACGACGCGGCACCGGAGAAGTACCGCGGCATGGACCGCTTCGAGGCACGCCGGCAGATCGTCGAGGATCTGAAGGCGCTGGATCTGCTGGAGAAGATCGACGACCACAAACTGATGGTGCCACGCGGCGACCGCTCCGGGACCGTCATCGAGCCGTTTCTCACCGACCAGTGGTACGTCAGGATCGAGCCGCTGGCCAAGCCCGCCATCGAGGCGGTGGAATCGGGGCGGATCCGCTTCATCCCCGAGAACTGGGACAAGACCTATTTCGAGTGGATGCGCAATATCCAGGACTGGTGCATCTCGCGCCAGCTCTGGTGGGGCCACCGCATTCCGGCCTGGTACGACGATGCCGGCAATATCTACGTCGCCGCCAGCGAAACCGAAGCGCGGGAGAAATACGACCTTTCCCCCGATCTGGCACTGCGCCAGGACGACGACGTGCTCGACACTTGGTTCTCCTCGGCGCTGTGGCCCTTCTCCACACTCGGCTGGCCAGAGCAGACGGAGGCACTGCGTACCTTCTACCCCACCAGCGTCCTCGTCACCGGCTTCGACATCATCTTCTTCTGGGTGGCACGGATGATCATGATGGGTCTGAAATTCATGGACGACGTGCCGTTCCGAGAAATCTACGTCCACGGACTGATCCGCGACGCCGAAGGACAGAAAATGTCCAAGTCCAAGGGCAACGTGCTCGACCCGATCGACCTGATCGACGGCATCGACCTGGAGTCGCTGGTGAAAAAACGCACCAGCAACATGATGCAGCCGGAAAAGGCGGCACAGATCGAAAAGGCGACACGCAAGCATTTTCCCGACGGCATCCCGTCGTTCGGCACCGATGCACTGCGTTTCACCTTTGCCGCGCTGGCCTCCAATGGCCGCGACATCCGGTTCGATCTGCAACGGATCGAGGGCTACCGCAATTTCTGCAACAAGATCTGGAATGCCGCCCGCTATGTGCTGATGCAGTGCGATGGGCAGGACACCGGCGCCGGGGGCGGTGAGATGACGCTGTCACTGGCCGACCGCTGGATTCTCTCCACACTGCAACGCACCATCGCCACCGTTCACGAGCACATCGACAAGTACCGTTTCGACATCGCCGCCAAGGCGATCTATGAATTCACCTGGCACGAGTACTGCGACTGGTACCTGGAACTCTCCAAGCCGCTGCTCTACAGCGATGGCGCGAGCGATGCCGAAAAACGCGGCACCCGCCACACACTGGTCACGGTGCTGGAGACGATGCTGCGCCTGACGCACCCGATCATGCCCTTCATCACCGAGGAGATCTGGCAGCAGATCAAGCCGCTGGCCGGCATCGACGGCGAAACCATCATGCTCGCCCCCTATCCCGAGCAGGACGAACGCAGAATCGACGCCGATGCCGAGCGCGACATCGCCTGGCTCAAGTCGCTGGTGCTCGGGGTACGCAAGATTCGCGGTGAAATGAGCATCAGCCCGGCCAAACCACTGCCCCTACTGCTGGCCAACTGGCAGGCCGAAGACCGCAACCGTTTCGAGCGCAATGCCGACTTCATCCAACAACTGGCCAAGCTGGAGAGTGTCACCTGGCTGGACGACGAACAGGCCGCGCCCGAATCGGCCATGGCGCTGGCCGGTGAAATGAAAATCCTGATTCCGCTGGCCGGGCTCATCGACCGCGATGCCGAGATCGAACGACTGGAAAAGGAAATCGCCAAGCTGCGCGGCAATCTGGAAAAAACCGAGGCCCGTCTCAACAACCCATCGTTCGCCGGCAAGGCGCCGCCCGCCGTGGTCGAACAGACACGGCAGCAAGCCGAGGCACAACGCGCCGCACTGGCGCAGCTGGAAAATCAGCGGGAGAAAATCCGCCGCCTGTAGCCGGGCCCGGAACAAGCCATCTGCGGTTTCGCTCAATCTCCGGAGGCGGTTATCGGGGAGGCACAAAGCGGCGACCTTCCGTCCGACGCCACCCGATTCATGGCCGATACCAGTCGCCTCGCCGTAACCATTCGACGAACTCGTCCGGCGGCAACGGACGGCTGATGAAATAGCCCTGAACCACGTCGCAGCCGGCCTCCATCGCCAGATGGTAGGTCTCGGCATCCTCGACGCCTTCGGCGATCACACGCAACCCCAAACCATGCGCCAGCTCGGCGATGGTATGGACGATCAGGCGATCCTTGCGGTCGTTGCGCATGTTGTCGACGAACGCCCGGTCGATCTTGATCTCCTGAATCGGGATATTCTTCAGATATTCGAATGACGAATAGCCGGTGCCGAAATCGTCCATCGACAGCTTGATGCCCATCTCGTTGAATTCGGAAAAGACCTCCATTGCCTTCTCCGGATTTTCCATGAACGCCGTCTCGGTGATCTCCAGTGTCAACGCCTCCACCGGCATGCCCCAGATGTTGCGGCGACCGATGAAGCGCATCAGTGCCGGATCGGGAATGACCTCAGGCGAGAGGTTCACCGCAATCGGCACCGCGTTTTCCCCCCAGCGTCTGTACTGGAGAATGGCGTTGTTGAGGGTCTGGAACGTCAGGTCGTTGATCAGGCCGCCACGCTCGGCCGTGGCGATGATCAGGTCGGGACGGATGGCGCCGAACACCGGGCTGGTCCAGCGCACCAGCGACTCGACGCCCACCACCTCACCGGTGTGAACGTCCACCTTCGGCTGAAAGACCGAGCCGATCTCGTTCTGCGCCAGCGCCCGCTCCAGATCCAGCTGCAGCGCGAGAAAGGGGATCTCGTTCTCCTCCGCCGGAATGTCGTCGTGGATGCATTGCGGCAGCCGGCCATCGTAGGCGTGCAGCAATGCACTGTCGGCGAGCCGCATCAGCTCCGGCGCCTGAACGGCCCGATCCACCGAGTAGCTGGCGCCGATGGTGACATTGACGCGGAAACTGCTGCCCAGCACCGAAAACAGCGGGAAGACGATCTGCCGGATCTTGTTGATGGCGAGGCCCAATTGCTGGCGGATCTTCAAATCCGGCAGCAACACGACGAATTCCGCGAGCGACAGCGGAATGACCGTCACCTTCGATGGCAACTTCTCGTTCAGACGCTTGAGCATCATCTTGCTCAGCATCGCCGCGAAGCGGTAGCCGTAACTGCCGAGGATCCGCTGGTACTGGTTGATCTGCACCAGCACCACACCCACCATCAGCGGTGTATCGGCGTTGGCCGACAGCATGGTCTGCAGGCGGCACAACACATCGTCCCGCGGCACCGTGCGGAAGCCGATGTCACCGCATTCACATTGTTCGAGCGGCGAAAGATCAGAGATAGAAGTCGTCGGCTGAGACACCATAGGCCCCCGGCTTCAGCGCCGATTCGATGAAGAGCTTGTCGCCGTTCTTGTCCACCAGTTCGAGGGAGAGATCACAGTTGTAGGGCATCTCGACTTCACGCTTCTGCGCATCACGGACGATCAGCACCGTCGGACGCAGACGCCGCAGCGGGTTCTGCTCGATGACGATGCCCACCTCTCCCGAACTGAGCAGCACCAGCGATCCGGTCGGATAGACGCCGAGGCACTGAATGAACTCCTCCACCAGCTCCGGCTGGAATCGCGTACCACTGCCGTTGTAGAGGGCGTTGATGGCCTGGGAGGTGGTGTGGGCGGGGCGGTAGGGCCGCGGGTGGGTGTAGGCGTCGTAGAAATCGACAATGGCCGCGATCCGCGCATAGACCGGAATCTCAGATCCCTTCATCCCCTGCGGATAGCCCTTGCCATCGATCCGCTCATGGTGATAGGCCACGATCGCCAACACCTCGGGATCGATACCCGGCGTCTCGGTCAGCACGTCGATGGAGTAGTCCACATGCTGCTTCAGCAACCGGACCTCGACACGATGCAGCTTGCCCACCTTACCGAGCAGGGCCGGCGGCAGCTTCAACTTGCCGATGTCGAGCAGCAGGACGCCGAGGGCCAGCTTGTCCAGCTCCCCTTCGGTGAGCCCGAGATGACGGCCGAACATAATGGCCAGCACCGACGCATCGACACTGTGGGAATAGCTGTAGTCGTCCTGCGACTTGAGCCGCGACAGCAGAAAGGAGGCATCGGGGTTGCGGATCATGCTCTCGACGAGCTGGTGGGTCGAGCTCTTGATCTCCTCGACATTGAGCTCGCTGTTCTCGCCATAGGCGGCGATGGCATCGTCCAGCGAAGCCTCCAGCTCGGCATGCACCTCACGCGCCACCTCCAGCTCCTGCTCGACCGGGGCGGTGATTTCGTATTCGACGAACGCATTGGGAAAACCGAGCGCATCGTGGGCCTTGCGGGCACTGGCCAACGTCTTCTCCCGCTCGTCGACCGCAGCCGGCTTCCACTGCTCGTTCTGCACGTCCCGCTGCATGACGACATGCTCGACACCACCGTCCTCGGCGGTGGCCGATGCCATGCTGTCGAAAGTGCTGTTGACATGCCTGCCACGAGCCGGATCGATATAGACGTATCGGCAGCAATCCCTGAGCTGCCGGACCTCATCCTCCGACTCGATCAGAAATCCCTGCAACAGGAAAGGAGACTCGTGCCAGGGGCGGTCGAGTTCCGTCACGAACATCCCCTCACTCAGCTCATCCACGGCGATCTTGACTGTCATATTCCGTTACGTCGTCATCGGTTCCGATCCGGAGCGTGACATTACCAAGGCTGTGGGATCGGCTCTATGAGGCAGCCAAAAAATTCGGAGCACGATCACAACCGATCGTGCAAGCGGTCGCAAAGCCGGTGTCAACGGAGTAGCACAAAGAACTCACCCGAATACTGCGTGAGAATGCAGGATTTTGGGGTAATCTCGGCGAGGCCGTTTGTTCGATTCAGCGAAAAGCCTGGCCGTCACCATGGTTACCGGTGAATCGGGCACAATGGCCGCCGAGATTCTTCCAAACACGGCCTAGCGGCGCTGGTGACACGTCACACCTTGCAATCCCCCCATTATCTTATTAAACAAATCAAGGCGCTATGGCTCACTCTCAGCATTCTCTTGAGGTGGTCGGGGTAACTCTTTGGAATTTCCGGAACCGGAGAGGGGAAGACCCTCGAACCCGGTCATGTTTCCCCGCCGGGAACAGGCGATGAGACGGGCTGTTTCAGCACATTTTCAATGACTTGCCGATATCGACGGGCCCCTCTCCCCCCGCCGGCACATCGGGCAGGCCACCCGTCGGGAATCGTCAGGCGGGCGCGCCGTGCTCGCGGGTGGCATGGAAGCGGATCTCCGGCCACTTCTCCTGCGCCATCTGCAAGTTCACCCGGGTCGGCGCGATATAGACCAGATCGCCGCCGTGGTCGATGGCGAGATGGCCAGCCATCTTCTCCTTGAACTGCGCCAACTTTTTTTCGTCGTCGCTGCTGATCCAGCGGGCCGTGGTCACATTGACGGCCTCGAACCCGCAATCGACGTTGTATTCCGTCTTCAGGCGGTGCGCCACCACATCGAACTGCAACACGCCGACGGCGCCGAGGATCAGGTCGTTGTTGGTCAACGGCTTGAACAACTGCGTCGCCCCCTCCTCACAGAGCTGGGTCAGCCCCTTGAGCAGCGCCTTCATCTTCAGCGGGTCGCGCAACTGGGCACGGCGGAACAGTTCGGGCGCAAAGTTGGGAATCCCGGTGAAACGCAGATCCTCCCCCTGAGTGAAGGTGTCGCCGATGCGGATCGTGCCGTGATTGTGCAGGCCGATGATGTCGCCGGGATAGGCCGCCTCGACATGATCACGGCTGGCCGCCATGAAGGTGAGCGCATCGGCGATCTTCAGATCCTTGCCGGTGCGTACCTGGTGGATCTTCATCCCTTTTTCGAAGGTGCCCGAGCAGACGCGGGCAAAGGCGATGCGGTCGCGGTGCTGCGGATCCATATTGGCCTGGATCTTGAAAACGAAACAGCTGAACTTCTCCTCGGCCGGGTCGACGACCCGGCTCGACGCATCGCGCGGTAGCGGGCCGGGCGCGTATTCGACGAAATCGTCGAGCAGCTCGTTGACGCCAAAGTTGTTCAGCGCCGAGCCGAAATAGACCGGCGTCAACCCACCGTCGAGATAGGCCGCCCGATCGAAGCCATGGGAAGCCCCCTGCACCAACTCGATCTCCTCGCGCAACTCGTCGGCCATGCCGCCGATCAGTTCGTCGAGACGGGGGTTGTCGAGGCCATCGACCACCTCGCCCTCCTGAATCTTGCCACCATGGGCTGGAGAGAAGAGATGAATCCGGTCGTTGCCGATGTGGTAGACCCCCTTGAGCCGCTTGCCCATGCCGATCGGCCAGGTCATCGGCGCGCAGCGGATCTTGAGAACCTCCTCCACCTCGTCCAGCAGCTCGATCGGATCCCTGCCCTCGCGGTCGAGCTTGTTGACGAAGGTCATGATCGGGGTGTCACGCAGCCGGCAGACCTCCATCAGTTTGATCGTCCGCTCCTCGACGCCCTTGGCCACGTCGATGACCATCAGCGCCGAATCCACCGCCGTCAGTGTGCGGTAGGTGTCCTCGGAGAAATCCTCGTGTCCGGGCGTATCGAGCAGATTGACGATGCGGTCGTTGTATGGAAACTGCATCACCGACGAGGTGACGGAAATCCCCCGCTGCTTCTCCAGCTCCATCCAGTCTGACGTGGCATGGCGCGCCGCCTTGCGCCCCTTGACCGTCCCGGCCAACTGGATGGCCCGTCCGTAGAGCAGCAGTTTTTCGGTGATCGTGGTTTTTCCCGCATCGGGGTGGGAGATGATGGCGAAGGTTCTGCGCCGGCGCATTTCCTCGAGGAAACTGGACATGGGTGTAGGGGCCGAAAAGCGTGTAAGGGCGCGGGATTATACAGTATTTAAGGGTATTCTTAATCAGTTGCATCGCCCGACGATTTTAGGCACGATCGACCCACACCACAGGCAAAGGGCCCCGGTCGACCGACCCGGGCGACCCACCACAGCAACATCACGAGGGTAAAAAAATGGCAGATCTCTTCTCGCCCGAATGGATGGAAGGTTTCAAGAATGCATGGAATGCCGAACCTGAATTGAAAGACGCACTGGCCGCCATCGGCTTCAACTCCGTCATCGGCTACGGCTTCCCCGATGACGCCAACCCCACCGGCGTGCTGGTCGTCGAAAACGGCGAAGCCACCGCCGCCGGCCCCTACGACGGCCAGGAGCTCAACTGGGACATTCGCGCCAAGAAGGCGCAGTGGGAAAAATGGATGAGCAAGCCACCAGGCATGGCCGGCCTCGGCATGGCATTCACCACTGGCAAGATGAAATTCAAGGTGGGCGACTACGGCTCGATGCTGAAGGATCCGCGGATGGCCGGGCCGTTCATCAAGAGTTTCAGCGTCATGGCGCGCGTCTGACGGCCAACACCAGCAACACCAAGATGAAAATGGCCCGCCGTAGCGGGCCATTTTCGTTTGTTCCGGTATAGAATAGCGTCCCATGAGCCTCTTCAAGACCAGCGAATCGGCCCGCAAGGGCGAACAATTCGATCTCGACGCCACCCTCGACGCCATCCGATTCAACGCCGACGGCCTGGTGCCCGCCATCGCCCAGCAATACGACAGCGGCGAAGTGCTGATGATGGCCTGGATGAACCCACAATCGATTCGCGAGACACTGGCCACCGGCCGGGTCTGCTACTGGTCGCGCTCGCGGCAGCAATACTGGCGCAAGGGCGAGTCGTCGGGGCAAGTCCAGCAGCTCAAGGAGATGCGCATCGACTGCGATGGCGACACACTGCTGTTGCTGGTCGATCAGACCGGCCCGGCCTGCCACACCGGACGCAAGAGCTGTTTCTACAACCGGATCCGCGACGGCCACATGGAGGTGGACAGCGAACCGTTGATCGATCCCGCAACGCTCTACGGCAAGTCGTGAAAAAACTCCTCACCGGGCTGATCAAGATCTACAGCGCCATCATCAGCCCCTATATCGGCCACAGCTGCCGCTACACCCCCACCTGCTCCGCCTATGCCATCGAAGCCATCGAACGACATGGCGCGCTCAAGGGATTGTGGCTCGGCGCCCGCCGCGTGCTGCGCTGCCATCCGTTTCACGAGGGGGGCATCGATCCGGTGCCGGCACCGCGGAAAAAATCGTAGCGACGACGGGCTCTGCTACAATTTCCCCAAACCCGCCACTGACCAACACCATGAGCGAACTGCGCGGCCTGGTGCCCCCCGATCCGTTGACCAAGGTCTCCCAACGACACTACGCCGTCGTCTATGTGCCACGGCGCAGCCGCAAACGCTTCGCCGCCAACTGCGTCGAAGTGGTCGACAGCCTCGACGAGGCGCTGGCCAGGGCCGATCCCGACAACAAGCGCTACGCGGCCACGGTGATCGGGCCGTCGAAGTCGTCGGAAGGGCAGTACATCTACTACCTGTCGGAGTGGCTCTGACAAGGCGCGGGGCAGACAGCCTCTCTCACTGTTCCGCCAGCCGGGCAAGACTCTCCCCGGCGATTTCCCGCACTTCGGGGTCTTCGTCCCGCAGACAGCGTTCGAGAGGGGGGCGCGCCTCCGGCGCGCCGGTGAGCCCGAGGTAGTGGCAGGCGTCGGCCCGCACCTCGACCGACGGACTGCGCGTCAACTCCCCCAGCGCATCGACGGCAGCGGCCAGTTGGGGCGTACCCTCCAGCGATTCGAAAATGGCGCCAAGCCCTGCCTTGACGTTGATCTTCTGCGCCGGATCGGCAAGCAGCCGGAGCAACGCCGCCATGCTGTCGGGCGTCTGTTCGACGAAGCGGGTGGCCTCGTCGAGCTGCCCACTGGCGAGCATCTCCGCCAGGTAGTCGGCCTGCCCTTCCACGCTGCCGGCCTTCTCCGCCCACGCCTCCAGCTCCGGCCGGCGATGGGCGCCAGTGAGGACGAAACCACCGATGCGAATCCACGGCACCGAACGGACGCCGAGCGCTTCGGCCACCTCTGGCCGGGCTTCCAGATTGACCGCCTCCAGCCGGCCGATCGTGCCCGCCTTGAGCATCTCCGCCAGCGCCGCCAATACCACCGGACAGTGGGGACAGTGGGTGCCGACGACGATCATCGCATCGGGCACGGTGGAACGGGTTTCCTTCATTGCTGTGCCTCCAGTTCTTCCCAGCGCGCATAGGCCTGCGCCAACTCCGCCTCGATGGTCTCCTGTTCACGGGTGACGGCGGCCACCTCGTCGGCATGGTCACGATAGAAATCGGGATCGGCCAGCCGCGCGTGTACGGCCTCGAGCCGTTGCTCCAGCGCTTCGATCCGCTGTGGCAACGCCTCCAGCTCCCGTTTCGCATTGTAGCTGAGCTTCTTCTGCTGCGGTCGCGGGCGGTTTCTGCCGTCGCGCCTGGAGGCCGGGCCGGGCGCCGTCTCCGCCACCTCGGGCCGCTGTCGCAACCAGTCGCGATAGCCACCCACATATTCGTTGACCACACCATCGCCCTCGAACACCAGCGTCGAGGTGACGACATTGTCGAGAAATTCACGGTCATGGCTGACCAACAGCACGGTACCGTCGAACTCGACCAGCAGCGACTCGAGCAATTCCAGCGTCTCCACGTCGAGATCGTTGGTGGGCTCATCCAGCACCAGCAGATTGGCCGGACGGGCGAACAGCTTGGCCAGCAACAGCCGGTTCTTCTCGCCACCGGAGAGCTTGGTGATCGGCGCCCGGGCCCGTGCCGGCGAAAAGAGAAAATCCTGCAAATAGGAGATGACATGCTTCGGCCGGCCGTTGACGACGATGCGATCGGAACCGCCAGCGACATTCTCCTGGGCCGTCTGGGACGGATCGAGCGACGCCCTCAACTGATCGAAATAGGCCACCTGGAGATTGGTGCCCACCCTGATCCTGCCCGAGCGCGGCTGCAACCGCCCCAGCAGCAGCTCGATCAGCGTCGATTTGCCGACGCCGTTGGGCCCGAGAATACCGATCTTGTCGCCCCGCAATATCGTCGTGGAGAAATCACGGACGATGGGCTTGCCGTCGTAGTCGAAACCGACATCCTGTGCTTCGATGACGATCTTGCCGGAGGCATCGGCCGCGTTGACCTGGATATTGGCCTGACCGATGCGTTGCCGCCGCGCGGCCCGGTCCCGCCGCATCTTCTCCAGCGCCCGCACCCGCCCTTCATTGCGGGTGCGGCGCGCCTTGATGCCCTGACGAATCCACGTCTCCTCCTGCGCAAGCCGCTTGTCGAACTCGGCCTGCTGCCGCGCCTCGACCGCAAGCGCATCCGCCTTGCCGCGCAGATAGGCCGCGTAGTCGCCGGGCCAGCTGGTGATGCGGCCGCGGTCGATCTCGACGATGCGGGTGGCGAGCCGGCGCAGGAAGGCGCGATCATGGGTGACGAAGACCAGCGTCAGCCCGGCGCCGAGCAGAAAATCCTCCAGCCATTCGATCGACGCCACGTCGAGGTGGTTGCTGGGCTCGTCCAGCAACAGAATATCGGGCTCGCTGACCAGCGCCCGCGCCAACAGAACCCGCCGTTTCAATCCGCCGGAGAGAGTGACCACATCGGCATCGGCCGGCAACCCCAACCGCGAGAGGGTGGTGGCGATGCGCTGCTCGATGCGCCAGCCGTCGGCGGCCTCGATCCGCTGCTGCAACCGCGTCATCTCCTCCATCGCGCCACGGGCGCCGAGGTCCTGGGTGACATGGTGATAGCGGGCGATGATCTCCCCCAGGTCGCCCAACCCGGCGGCGACGACATCATAGACGTTGCCGTCGATCCGGCGCGGCACCTCCTGCTCCAGCCGCGCGATCCTCACCCCCTGCTGCAGGGAGATCTCACCGTCGTCGGGACGGATCTCGCCGGCAATGATCTTGAGCAGCGTCGACTTTCCCTCGCCATTGCGTCCCACCAGCGCCACCCGCTCGCCACGCTCCAGTGAGAATTCGACACCATCGAGCAACGGCGGCAGGCCGTAGCTCAGATGGATGTCCTGCAACCGCAACAGCGCCATCTACTTGCGCGCCTTGGCAAACGCCGCCGCCATCGCACCGGCCGGCGTGGCCTGCTGCCGGGACCGCCCCCGCCGACCGGCGGCGCGGCTCGGCGCCGCCCGTGCACCACCACGCTCGTCGAGGCGCATCGTCAACGCGATGCGTTGGCGCTTCTCATCCACCTCCACCACTTTCACCTTGACCACCTGCCCGGCCGCCACCACGTCATGGGGGTCCTTGACGAAGCGGTCGGCCAGGCGGGAGACGTGCACCAGGCCGTCCTGATGCACGCCGATGTCGACGAAGGCGCCGAAGTGGGTCACATTGGTGACCACCCCCTCCAGCACCATTCCGGGCGCCAGGTCGGCCACGGTCTCGACCCCTTCACGAAAACTGGCGGTGACGAACTCGGGACGCGGGTCGCGACCCGGCTTCTCCAGCTCGCCGAGAATGTCCCGCACCGTCGGCAGGCCGAAGCGCTCGTCGGTGAAGCGGGCCGGGTCGAGCGAGCGCAACAGTGCGCGATCGCCGATCAGCTCGCCGACCGGCCTGCCGGTGAATTCGACGATGCGTTCGACCACCGGATAGGCCTCGGGATGGACCGCGGAAGCGTCCAGCGGATCGTCGCCGTCCATGATGCGCAGGAACCCGGCCGCCTGCTCGAAGGCCTTGGGACCGAGCCGGGGCACCCTCATCAGCTGTTTGCGGCTGCGAAAGGCGCCTTCGGCATCGCGGTGGGCGACGATGTTTCGCGCCAACGTCGGCGACAACCCGGAAACCCGCGTCAGCAATGGTACCGAGGCGGTATTGACATCGACGCCGACGGCGTTGACACAGTCCTCCACCACCGCATCGAGCTTGCGCCCCAGCGCCGTCTGATTGACGTCGTGCTGGTACTGGCCGACCCCGATCGACTTGGGGTCGATCTTCACCAGCTCCGCCAGTGGATCCTGCAAGCGCCGCGCGATCGATACCGCGCCACGCAGCGACACGTCCAGATCGGGGAACTCCTCCGACGCCAGCGCCGAGGCCGAATAGACCGATGCGCCCGCCTCCGAGACCACCACCTGGGTCAACCGCAGCTCGGGATGGCGCCGCCGCAATTCGGTCACCAGCCGGTCCGTCTCCCGCGAGGCGGTGCCATTGCCGATGCTCACCAGCTCGACGCCATGGCGCAACGCCAGCCGCGCCAGCTCGTCGATGGAACGGTCCCACTGCTTCTTCGGCGGGTGGGGATAGATCGTCGCCGTCTCCAGCAGCTTGCCAGTGGCATCGATCACCGCCACCTTGACACCAGTGCGGATTCCCGGATCCAGCCCCATGCAGACTCTCGGCCCGGCTGGCGCCGCCAGCAGCAGATCACCGAGATTCCGTCCGAAGACGTCGATGGCGGCGGCCTCGGCCATTTCGCGCAGCCGCAGATAGAGCTCCACCTCCAGCTTGTTGTGGAGTTTGACCTTCCAGGTCCAGGCGACCGCCTGACGGAGAAAACCGTCGGCGGGACGGCCTCGCTCCTCGATACCGAAACGGCGGGCGATCCGCTGCTCGCAAGGGTGCGGCGCCGCCGTATCGTGCTCGACATCGAGCGACAGCGACAGCACCCCCTCGTTGCGGCCCCGAAACAGCGCCAGCGCCCGGTGGGACGGTACCCTGGCGATCGGCTCGGCATAGTCGAAATAGTCGGCGAACTTGTGTCCGGTCTCCGCCTTCCCCTCGACCACCGTCGAGCGCAGCAATGCGTGCCGCCAGAAATACTCCCGCAACGTGGCCAGCAGCTCGGCATCCTCGGCGAAACGCTCCATCAGGATCTGCCGCGCGCCGTCGAGGGCCGTGGTCGCATCGGCCACGCCGTTGTCGGGATCGACGAATCGCGCCGCCTCCTCCGCCGGCGTCAGGGCCGGATCTTCCAGCAAGGCCAGCGCCAACGGTTCGAGCCCCGCCTCACGGGCGATCTGCGCCTTGGTACGCCGCTTCGGCTTGTAGGGAAGATAGAGATCCTCCAGCTCGGTCTTGGTCGCGGCCGCCTCGATGCGGGCCCGCAACGCCCCATCCAGCTTGCCCTGCTCGTCGATGGACTTGAGGATCGCGGCGCGGCGCTCGTCCAGCTCGCGCAGATAGGCGAGCCGCGACGCCAGCGTCCGCAACTGGACGTCGTCGAGCCCGCCGGTGGCCTCCTTGCGATAGCGGGCGATGAACGGCACGGTGGCGCCCTCGTCGAGGAGCGCAATCGCGGCTTCGGCCTGGCGGGCGTCGATCTTCAGCTCCGTGGCAATCTGGTCGGCAATGGGCATGGCTGTCGGTCCGGGTGGAAAAACGGGTGCAGGATGATAATTCATTTGGCGACGCAACGGTTCCTCCCGGACACGCGCCACGCGCCTTCGAAAAACGGGGGCAATGGTAGCAGACCGTTTCCATGCCTGGATGCGCCCATCGCGGCGCGGCGATACAATCCGGCCATGACCATCAACGAAGCCCATATCGCGCTGGCCACGCGGCTGCTCGACGCCATCGACTTTCCCAAGGTCGCACGGATCCATCTGCCACCATCGGCCGAGCACGGCGGAAAGGACGACGATTTCGGCTTCGTTTTTCTCACCGACGGTTCCGTCGGCGCTTTCTACACCCACCTCGAAGACACCCTCCCCCGGCTGCGGAGGCGCCACACCCTGCCCGCGCCAACGGCACTGCCCGAGCTGTTGGCACAACGCGATCTGGCCGACCGGGCGGTGGGCATCGGGCTGTTCAATGCGATCGGCGCCCACCTGATGAGGCGCGCCCGTTTCCAGCCGCCCCAGGCGACGAGAAGCGACGGGGCGCACGAGCCCGACGCCGGCGAGACAGTGGGGATGGTGGGCTATTTCTGCCCATTGGTGGAAAAACTCACGCGGCGGGGCTGCCGCGTCGTCGTCCTCGAACGACAGCCGGAACGGGTGACGACCGGTCCCGGTGTCAGCGTGGCCACCGACCCGGCCGTGCTGGCCGACTGCCGGTCGATCGTCTGCACCGGCGCCACGCTGATCAACGACACGCTCGACGAGCTGCTGGCCGCCGCCGGGCCGGGCAAGCCGTTCAACCTCATCGGCCCCACCGCCAGCCTGTTGCCCGACGCGCTGTTCGAACACGGGATCAGCGCCACCGGCGGGGTGTTTTTCCCCGATGCGGAAAGACTGAAGGAAAAACTGGACGCCGCGGAATCCTGGGGGGCGACCGGGCGGAAATTCCAGCTGACGCCCAGCAACTATCCGGGGGTCGATGCGCTGCTGGCGGCGGCGACCTGAAGAACCGCCTCCAAAGGCGCCGTGGGACGGGTGGCGGAAAAAACGTCGTTGCGCACCTCAACCCGCCCGATCGATATGAACCCCTTTCAGGCGCAACGCCACCAACAGCGCACGGGTCTCGCGCCCCATTCCGTCGAGATCCAGCACCTTGGCGCCTTTCAGGTAGCGATGCTCGTCGAGGTAGAGCTGGGTGATTTTCGGTTGCCGGCCCAAGCCACGAAAAACGGCGGCGATGATCTCGCTGATCGACTCGTAGGGCGAATCGACGAAGTAGAGCCGCCCCCGCCCGCTGCGATAATGGACCCGCCCCGGGCAGAGATTGTAGAACACCCTTGCTTCGTCGTCGGTCGCCAGCAAACCGGTGGCGCGCCTGCGCGCCACGGCCGAACGCGCGCAACGGGAGCTGACGGGACCGATCATCGCTCTTCCAACGCCTCGCCGGTCAGATCTTCTCGCGGATCCTGGAAATGCCTTCCTTCACTTCCTCGCGCAGTTTTTTTGCCAGTTCCCACCCTTCGTGGACCTTCTCCTCCGAGGCATCGACCAGTTCGCCCGCCTTTTCCTTCAACTCCGACAGCTTCTCCTCGATCTTGTCCCACTCCTCCTCCATCTCCAGCTTCGCCAGGTGCATCCGCACCCGCCACTCGTCCTTGTTGGCGTATTTCTCCTGCAACTCTTCCAGCTCTTCCTCGATCTCCAGCTTGGCGATCTGCAGTCTGATCTCGAGTTCTTTCTTCTCCTCCTTGAGTTCCTCGACGAGGTTGGCAAATTTCTCTTTCAGGTCGATCATCGTTCATTCCTCCACGGTTTGATGGACATACCGGCTACCTCTTGGATAGCACATGCGGCCGGCACCGGTTTGATCCAGGTCATCGGTTGTCCATTTCCACCGCGTCGAGCAACGTATCGGCAAAATCGGGTATCGCGCTGAAGACACGGTTCCAGTTGGCCATGAACGGCACCTCCTCCGGATGGCCCAGATAGACTTCGCCGGCACGGACGATGGCCTGGGTGAACAGCTCCACCGCCTGCTCCTCGGCATGACGGTCGAAGTCCAGGCCATTGAGCAGCGCATCGGCCTCGTAGCGCTCGATCATATCCAGCGCCTGCCGGTAGTAGGTGGCCTTCAGGGTGCGAAAAAAGGCGGAGCTGAGCTGGATGCCCTCGGTGGCCAGCTTGCGGAAGATGGCCTTGGCGATCTCGTGGGCCATCCGCGCCAGTCCGCCGCTGTAGTCGGCATCCCCCATCACCTGATGTTTGTGGTCGTAGTTGTCGGCCAGATCCACCTGACAGACGTGGCGGTTGGTGACATTGCGATAGACCTCGGAGAGCATGCCGATCTCCAGGCTCCAGTCGCCCGGAATACGCATCGCCGGGATGATTTCGGTCCGCATGCCGAACTCGCCCGCCAGCGGATAGCGGAACGACCCGAGAAATTCCAGATAGGGCACCGGGCCCAGTATTTTCAGCGACTGGATCAGCGGCGCCACCAGCAGCCGCACGGCCCGGCCACTCAAGCGATTGTCGTGGATGCGGGAGTAGTATCCCTTGGCGAAGACGAAATCGAACAGCGGATTGGCCAGCGGATAGAACAGCCGGGCCGGCAGGTCGCGTTCATAGGTGACGATGTCGCAGTCGTGCAGCGCGATCACCTTGGCGTTGTTGGCAGCAAGAACATAGCCCATGCAGAACCAGACGTTGCGTCCCTTGCCCTCCTGCGTGGGCGAGAGCCCTTTTTCCGCCAGCCGCGAATCGAGCGCGCGCAGCGCCGGGCCGTCGTTCCAGAGAATTTTCTTGCGCTGGGGCAGGCGATCGAAGAACCGCCTGGCCCGTTCGAACTGGGCGGCGTCGGCGCGATCCAGCCCGATGACGATCTCACCGATATAGCCGGCGCCCGCCAGTTTCTCGACGATCGTTCCCAACGCCGGCCCTTCCAGCTCGGAATAGAGCGACGGCAGAATCAGCGTCATCGGGTTCTTTTGGCTGAAACCCAGTAGCTCGGCCTCCAGCGCCTCCAGCGGCCTGTCGGTGAGTTTGTGCAGCGTCGTGATCGCCCCTGCCTGTGAAAAATCGCTCATCGCTCCCTCCCGTTCCGTCGTCTGTCACCATCCGTTCCGAACACCACCGGCCGACTCGTCGCCCTCGGACGAATCCCCTGGGGCCGGGTACGGACCACCGCTTTCTCGCACAATCGGCTGCCGACCACAACCATCGGTGATCTGGCCAATCCCGTCGGGCGAACGATTCGACGCCGTTGCCACCACATGCCGAAGGTCACGGACCGCCGCGCCGGGGGGACACCTCAGGATGGATTTCACCGCTGCCCGCCCAGCAGTTCGAGGATCGCCTCGTTCCATCCCGCCGGCCCCGGCAGCCGGGTCCACAAGATTCTGTCGGCCTGCGGCGCAATCGGATCGGAGTCGGGATTGGCGACGACCACGGCAACATCGGCGGCTTCGAGCATCTGCAGATCGTTCGGCCCGTCGCCAAGAGCGATCGACGTCAGCGCCCGGCCCCGTCTCTCCTCCAGCAAGTGGTGCAGCCACCGCATCGCATCGGCCTTGCTGGTGTCTCCCATCACATGAAAGAAGCGCCCGCCCTTGACCAACGTCAGCCCATGGTCCGCCAACGCCCGGCGAAAGGCCGACAGCGCCGCCTCGCTGCCCCGCCAGACGATCGGCTCCGACGCCTCCCGCTGGCCCGCGCGGCGGGCATCGTCGGGCGGCAGGCCGGTACGGGCCGCCAATGTCGCCACGTCCCAATCGGAGAAGCCCTCGAAGCGAAAGGACGAATCCGCGCGCAGGGTCGCCAGCAGCGCCACGATGCCGGCATGGTCGGCGCCGAAACGACGAATACGGTAGCCGTCCCGCTCACGGTCGCCGGGGACGCCGATGTCGTACGCCCGCGGCCAGGCCACGAACGCACCATTCTCACCGATCACCGGGTGATCGAGCCCCAGACGGTCGGCCAGCATCACCAGTTCGGGGAAGGTCTTGCTCGACGTCAGCACCACCGGCACGCCACCACGGCGCAACTCGTCGAGGGCCGGCCGCGCGGCCGCGTAGGAGTAGTCGTGATGGTCGAGCAGAGTGCCGTCGAGATCGGTATAGACGACGATTTCCTCCGCGGGCAGCGGAAACCTCATCGCCGTCACCCCGGTCAGCCCGCCACGGCGCGCAGGCGGCGATGCTGCAACACCGGAAAGCTGCGGCGGACGCGGCGCAGGCAGTCGAGACTGATCTCTCCGATCACGGCACCGGGCTTGTGGTCGTCGGCCTCGTCGATGACCGCCCCCCAGGGATCGACGATCATGCTGTGGCCGTAGGTGGTGCGGCCATTGACGTGATAACCGCCCTGCCCGGCGGCAACGACGTAGCAGAGGTTTTCGATGGCGCGGGCCCGCACGAGCACGTCCCAGTGGGCCTTGCCGGTGAGGTCGGTGAACGCGGCCGGGACGAGGATGATCTCGGCCCCCTTGTCCACCAGTTCACGAAAGAGTTCGGGAAAACGCAGATCGTAGCAAACCGTCATGCCGATGACGCCAAACGGCGTATCGACGACCACGGTCCGCTCGCCCGGCCAGATGGTCTCCGATTCGTTGTACTGCTCATCCACGTCGGGCAACGCGACATCGAAGAGGTGGATCTTGTCGTAGCGGGCGATCTGCCGCCCCTGATCGTCATAGACGAGGCTGGCGGCATAGACCTTGCCCGGCACCGGGCTTTCGATCGGCACCGTGCCCCCGCAGAGCCACACCCCGTACTTGCGGGCATTCTCGGCGAGAAACTCCTGTATCGGGCCACCACCGGCGGACTCGGCCACTTCGAGCTTGTCCTGCTCGGTGACGCCCATCAGGGCAAAGTTCTCCGGCAGCACGATGAACCGCGCGCCGCGCCCCGCCGCCTCGGCAATGAGCTTGCCCGCCAGCAGCAGATTGGCGGTGACCTGCGGCCCGGAGGCCATCTGTATTGCGGCAAAGATACTCAACGCACTATTCCATTCGTCATGATGTCCCCCTCGCGCCGGCCCACCCGGAGCCGATGCGGGCCGACGAGCTGCAACCTAACAACATTATCGGCGAAAAACCAACGGCCTACAGCCAAATTGTGTCGTCGGGCCGGCCTTTTCACACAAACCGTGGCCTCATTCCATCACATCGAAAACCGCCGCCCCGTCGTTTTCGTCCGCCAATGGCTGCAATGGCTCGATCTTCGGCTGATCCCAGCTGCCGGTGACGGTGTAGTCGAGGGCGATCGTCTTGTTCACGTCGATGCCCATGCCCGCGGCCAGCTTGTCGAGCATGAAGACGACGACCCCCGCCTGCGGCCCGGCGATCAGCCCGGCCGCCAGCGGCGCCGACGACGACAGCTTCGGTACCACCTGCAACGTCAGGTCGTAGCGGCGCCCGATCAGATCGGTGCTTCCGCGCATGGCGAAACTGGCGACCGGACCGTCGATCAGCAGATCGTCCGTCTCCAGCACACCGTTCTCGACATGGGCCGAGCCCTGGAGCTTCTCGTAGTAGAACCCCTCTTTCTCCATGTCCTTGAAATTGAGGGCGAGCCGGCGCGGCAGGTAGTCGAGGCTCAACAACCCGATCAGGCGCCCCAACCCCGGCTCGATCTTGCGCAACCAGCCATCGCGCAGATCGACCCGAAGATCGGCCCGCAACGTCTCCAGCGCGTATCGGGCGGGCGATCCCGGCCATGAAACCTCGCCGGCGAGGGAACCGCTGCCGCTGCCGAGACTTTCACCGAAACCGAAGGTTTCGAGGATCTGTCCCACATCGTTGCCACGGGCGACGAAATCGAAGCGGCTGGACTCTTCGGTGGCGGTCTTGCGCCACAAGCCGCTGGCCTCGACATCGAGATGATCGGTGGCCAGCGCAATGTCGGTCAACGCCATGCCGTCGCGTCGCGGTTCGCTACGCAGACGGAAATCGTGAAAACGGTGGTCGCCCCAGCGCAGCAGCGCGGCCTGTAGATCGAGCGGCGGCAGCGTTCGTGGATCGAACGCCCGTGCCGCCGCGGCACCACCCGGCTCGAGCTCGAGCCGTTGCAGCGCGGCCTCGACCGGCGCCCGCCCCAGCGGCAGCGGCACCACCACCTCCCCGGCCACGGCCGGCGCATCGATCTTTGCTGTCCACCGCCCATCCGCGCGCCGGGCACGCAACCCGACATCGGAAAACCGCTTGCCGGCCACCCGCAGCCGGTCGATGCGGACATCGATGTCATCGACCTGGGACAACGGATTCTTGTTCGCGTCATCGTCGCGTGGAGGGAATCGCGCCACGACATCGGCCCAGGCCGCCACATCCACCACCGGCCAGGTTCCCCGCACACGGATGCCCGCCGCCGGCAGCTCACCCGCCTCGCCGCGCAGCGCCACCGCCGCCCGGGCGACAGTGAGCATCGGCCGGGTCTGCATCTGCGCCCGCAGATCGAACAGCCCGGGCACCCGCACCCGCAGCCGCGGCGGGCTGGAGAAGCGCCAGGTCACCGCCAGCTCGCGTTTCGGGGTGGCCGCCTTGCCGAGCGGCGCTGGCAGGTCGATCGCAACGCCATCCAGTTCCGAACGCACCGTCAGCCACGGTGCGCGCTTTGCTTCGCCGGGCCGGCGGCGTGGAAGGTTCAACACGCCATGCCAGACGGCCACGCCATCGCTCACCGCCTCGATGAGATCACGCTGCCGCGGCAGCAGATCGGCCGGATCCCAGGCCCCTTCCACCGCCACCCGCACCGTGCCATCGTCACCGGTCGTCACCGTGGCCGTCACCGGCGCGTTGCGAAGAACGCCCCGCAACGACTCGGAGGAAAAGCGGTCATCGACGAAATGGAGGCGACCTTCCAGTTCGGCGACGCGCAGCGGCTGGGCGGGAATGGCCGCCTCACAGCGTTGCAGGTCGATGGTGCCGCTGACCCGACGCCGCTTTTTCAGCTTTTTCGACAGCGTCATCAACAGATCGAGATCGAGCGCCACCGGGCCGGCCGACGTCACCCCGTCGAGAAAATCACCGAGATTGCGATTGAGCGGACTGTGTTGGACAAACCGCAGCGCCTGCGGCAACTCGCCCTTCGCCCGCCCTTTCACCGTCAACCGGGCGCGGAACATATCGGCGATTTCCACGTCGGCCCGTTCGATCCGCGCACCCATCACCCCGCCACGGTCGACGCGGGCCGTCATTCGCGCATTGTCGAACCGGACGATCCCGTCAAGATCCGACAACGCCGGCCAGTCGGGATGGTAGTCGAGCGTTGCATCACGCACGTCCATCGTCACCTGCAGAGCCGCCTCGCCACGCTGGAAGGCCGCCTTGCGCAACGGGCCGCTGTAATTCATCCGGATATTCTCGGCGACCCCCTCGTCGAAGGCGCGGCGCAGCCATGTTCCGGTTTTCGGCGGCAGCACGCCGTAGGGCAGATAGTGGGAGAGGCGGCCCAGCGGGAACGACGGCGCGATCAACTCCATCGTCAACGCCGGGTAGGCCTCCCCATCGCCGAGTTCCAGCGTGGCGCCGCCCCGGGCGACGATATCGGCATTGGCCAGAATGAAGTGTTCCATCGCCACCGCCCAGATCCCGTCCTTCTTCTCCCAGTTCAGCTCGGCGTGGACGCCGCGGGCGTCGATCACCGTCTCGAACAGGCGGGGGTAGTCCAGCTCGAAGCCGGTGCTGTCGATTTTGGCAACCCCCTGGGTCGCCGTCGCCACCACATCCCCGGAGATGTGGGCGACCCCGGGAACACGCCCCGTCTCACCCCAGGCCAGATCGTCGAAGCGCGCCTTGAACGCAAACTTCTCCAGCGAGTCGAAGCGGCGCGGCAGGGAGAAGTCGAGATCGCGCAACTCCCCTGCCGGATGCAGGCGCCGCAGCCATGCCAACTGCCGGTCGCTCAATCCCGGCATGAGCGTGGCGATGGTGCGCACACTCTCGATGTCGACATAATCGACGACACCGAAATAGGCGCCCACCTCGTCGTCCCACGCCAGGCTGAAACCCCCTTCGGGCCAGTGCTTCTGCGGTGTGATGACACGCAGACGGTCCATGTCGATCCGCCAGCTGCGAAAATCGCCGGACAGCCGCAGATCGGCGGTCAACGCATCGATGAAACCGAAACGCGCAGCACCGTCCCCATCGGCGGCGGGCGTCGCATCGACACGGACGTCGTGCAGGCCGACGTGGCCCTGCATGTCGAAACCACGGTCACGAAAGCTGCTGCCCCAGAGCTTCAGATCGAGTGTCCCGGCGCCGGCGTGGGAGAGCACCCCTTCACGCAGATAGGGGACGCCGGCGAGATTGATTTCCGTGCCTTCGACGAAGAAATGGCTGTTCCACTGTCGCGGCGACGCCAACGGCCCCTCCGCCACGAGCTGTAGCTCGACGCGATCCCCCAGCGATCGCGGCGGCGCGATCTTCGCCTTCAGCGCCAACGCCTCCCCGCCGACGTAGAGGTCGAGATCGACGGCGGTGAAACGGTAGTTGCGGCCGGCGATGCGGTCCTCCCATTCGATCAGAATGTCGCTGAGCTTGAGCGTCATGCCAGCGACACGGTCGAGCATTTTTTCCAGTGACGGTCTCTGCGTCCTCTGCCCGCCGGAAAATCCCTGCACCGAGATTTTCCGGTCCTCGCCCCGGATCACCTTGAAATGGCTGCCGGCCAGCTCGATCACATCGGCTTCGAGGCGGCGTCGCAGCAGTGTCTTCCAGGGATTGAAGCGGATACCCATCCGCGCGAAATGGAGAATCGGCTCTCCGCTGTCGGGATCGTCGATCTCGACATCGCGGAAGATCACCAGCGGCTTGAGCTTGAAGCCGTCCCAGCGTGCATCGATATAACCGATCTTCAGCGGATGACGAATGACCGTGGAGATTTTTTCGGCGATGACGTCGCGGTAGTCGTTGGCCAGCGGCATCGCCAGCGTCACCAGCACCACCAGCAGGGCCAACAGCAACAGCAGCACGACGAGCTGTCGCAGCCCGTGTCGGACCCCGGCTTTCAGCACTACGCGCATCTACTGGAGAACGCCCCTGAAAACAGCGATTTCTTCGTCATCGCCGCGCATCCCCCGGCACGGCGGAGGCCAGGCCGTGGCGGAAGGCGTGTATCGTTGACGCTGCCTGTCGGTCATAGCGGGACGACATCGAACTGGTCCTGGATATACTGGCTCTCGACGTTGTACTTGATGGGAATGTTGATGAACTCCTGCAGCTCGGCCAGGCTCGACGACTCCTCGTCCAGCAGCAGATCGACGATCTCCTGCGAGGCCAGCACCAGCAGCTCCCGGGCATCGTATTGGCGCGACTCACGCAGAATCTCCCGGAACAGGTCGTAACAGGCCGACTCGGCGGTCTTCATATAGCCCTTTCCCTTGCAGTAGGGGCAGGGCTCGCAGAGCACATGCTCCAGGCTTTCGCGGGTGCGCTTGCGCGTCATCTCCACCAGCCCCAGCGGGGAGACGTCGCAGATCTGACTGCGGGCGTGATCGCGGTCCATCGCCTTCTCCAGCGCACGCAACACCTGACGGCGGTGCTCCGGCTCGGCCATGTCGATGAAATCGATGATGATGATGCCACCGAGGTTGCGCAGCCGCAGCTGCCGGGCAATGGCCTGGGCCGCTTCGAGATTGGTCTTGTAGATGGTCTCCTCGAGATTGCGCGAACCGACGAAGCCCCCGGTGTTGACGTCGATGGTGGTCATCGACTCGGTCTGGTCGAAGATCAGATACCCGCCAGACTTGAGCATCACTTTGCGTTCCAGCGCCTTGAGGATCTCGTCCTCGATGTTGTACATCTCGAAGATCGGGCGCTCGCCATTGTAGACCTCGACCCGGTCGGCCATCTCCGGCACATAGGACTCGGCAAACTCCAGCAGATCCTTGTGGGTGGAGTGGGAGTCGATCAACACCTTGTCGCAATCCTCACCCACCATGTCGCGCAGCGTCCGCTTGACCAGCGGCAGATCGTAATAGACGCAGGTACCCGCCTTGGCCGCCTTTTCACGCTCCATGATCTTGACCCAGACCCGTTGCAGGAACGCCATGTCCTGATGCAGGTCGGCGGCACTCACCCCTTCGGCCGCGGTGCGGATGATGTACCCCATCCGGGACTCGCCCCGTTCCTGCATCACCAGCTCGCGCAGGCGCTCACGCTCCTCCACGTCCTCGATGCGGGTGGAGACACCGATGGAGTCGCTGTAGGGCATCAGCACCAGATAGCGTGACGGAATGGTGATCTGCGTGGTCAGCCGCGCGCCCTTGGTGCCGAGCGGATCCTTCACCACCTGCACCAGCACCTTCTGCCCCTCGTGCAGCATGCTGGAGATCGATGGCGGCGTCGTCGGCTCGACCCCGCTGGCATTCGGCGGTGTCTTTTCGATGACATCGGAGACGTGGAGAAAGGCCGCCTTCTCCAGCCCGATGTCGACGAAGGCCGCTTCCATCCCCGGCAGTACCCGGCAGACCTTGCCCTTGAAGACATTGCCCACCAGCCCCGACTTACGGGTACGCTCGATGGCCACCTCCTGCAACACGCCATTCTCGACGAAGGCGACGCGGGTCTCCTGGGGTGTGACGTTGACGAGGACTTCTGTGCTCATGGCCAAGGCTTCATTCCGGTGGGCAGCAGATTATCGCAGAAGCGGCGCCGCTACGCCGCCGACAACACCGGCACGTCGAAAGCGGCGAGCAGCTCCGCGGTCTCGAACAGCGGCAGGCCCATGATGCCGCTGTAGCTGCCGCCGATCGACTCGACGAACACCGCCGCCAGCCCCTGAATACCATAACCGCCAGCCTTGTCGGCGGGCTCGCCGCTGCGCCAGTAGCGATGGATCTCGTCGTCGCCGAGCGGGCGGAAACGCACCGTCGAGGCCGACAGCCGTGTCTCTACCCGCGGGCCCCGCTGCACGGCAACGCCCGAGAGAACGCGGTGCGTCCGCCCGGAAAGCCGCCGCATCATCGCCACGAAGTCCGCCTCGTCGGCCGGTTTGCCAAGTATCCGCCCATCGGCCACGACGGCGGTGTCGGCGGCGATCACGATCTCGGGCCGTTGCCGCGCGATCGCGGCTGCCTTCTCCCGCGCCATCCGCCGGACATACACTTCGGGCGATTCCCCGGTACGCACCGACTCGTCGATATCGGCCGGCACCACCACCGGCTCGATGCCGATCTGTCGCAACAGCTCGACACGACGTGGCGACTGGGAGGCGAGTACGATGGTCATGTTCGGACAACCCCTGGGAAACGACAAGGGCGCATCATACCCAAATCCGGCCGAACGGCGGATGAACACGCGCCTTGACCTGCCCGGCTTTCTCTGGTCAATTTGCGGACCAGCCCCACAACCACCGTCCCGATGTATCCAAAGATCCTGCCCTTCTCCAGCGAACACCTCGACGTCGGAGACGGCCATTCACTCTACGTCGAGCAGACCGGTACGCCGGGCAAGCTGCCGGTGGTGGTGCTGCACGGCGGGCCGGGGGCCGGCAGCACACCGCTGCTCCGCCGGTTCTTCAATCCCGAGGCGTACCACATCGTCGTCTTCGACCAGCGGGGGGCCGGTCAGTCACGCCCCGCGGCCTCGCTGGAAGCCAACACCACGGCCCATCTGCTGGCCGACCTGGAGAAAATCCGCCAGCATCTCGATATCGATCGCTGGGTGGTCTTCGGCGGCTCCTGGGGCTCCAGCCTCGCCCTGCTCTACGCCCAGGCCCACCCCGAGCGGGTGCTGGCGCTGGTGCTGCGCGGCATCTTTCTCTGCCGTCCGCAAGACATCGCCTGGTTCTACCAGCACGGCACCGGCCGCCTCTTTCCCGATTACTGGGCCGACTTTCTCGCGCCCATTCCCGAGGCCGAGCGCGACGACCTGATCGCCGCCTACCACAGACGGCTCACCGGCGACGACGAGATCGCCCGGATGCGTGCCGCGATGGCCTGGACGCAGTGGGAGATGCGTACCTCGGTACTGCAATACAGCAGCACCGGTGACGACCTGCACCACGCGCTGAACATGGCGCGGATCGAATGTCACTACTTCATCAACGACTGCTTTCTGCGGCCCAACCAGATTCTCGACGAAGCCCACCGCCTGGAGGGGATCCCGGGTTACATCGTCCACGGCCGCTACGACGTCATCTGCCCGCTCGACCAGGCCTGGCGGCTACACCAGGCCTGGCCGTCGTCCCAGCTCACCGTCGTCCCCACCGCGGGCCACTCGGCCACGGAAGCCGGCATCGGCAAGGCGCTGGTCCGCATCACCGACCGGCTCGTCGGCACGCTGCGATGATCGGGTTGCTGCAGCGGGTCCGCGAGGCGCGGGTGGTGATCGATGGCGAGACCGTCGGCGAGATCGGCAGCGGGCTGCTGGTGCTGCTGGGGGTGGAGAAAGGCGACGACGAAGCCCGCGCCGACCGGCTGCTGGAACGCATCCTCGGCTATCGCATCTTCGCCGACACGCGGGGACGGATGAATCTGTCGCTCGCCGACACCAACGGCGGCCTGCTGCTGGTGCCGCAGTTCACGCTCGCTGCCGACACCCGCAAGGGACGCCGCCCCAGCTTCGACCCGGCCGCCCCACCGGCGCTCGGAGAGGCGCTGTTCGACTACACGCTGGCGCGGGCCCGCCACCTGCATGGACAGGTCGAGAGCGGTCGCTTCGGCGCCGACATGCAGGTGCATCTGGTCAACGACGGGCCGGCGACCTTCTGGTTGCAGCAGTAGCCAAAGGGCTGGCATACCGCCCGACGCCGCCGCGCCCGCTATGGTTGCCCCCCCGATTCTCTGGCATCATACCGCCCCATGAATGCACGTACCGCCACGGTCGAGCGCAATACGCTCGAAACGCAGATCACGGTCACCATCGACCTCGACGGCCAGGGGACGAGCCGGCTCGATACCGGCGTGCCGTTCCTGGAGCACATGATCGATCAGATCGCCCGCCACGGGATGATCGACATCGACGTCACCGCCCGTGGCGATCTCCACATCGACGACCACCACACGGTGGAGGACATCGGCATCACACTGGGCCAGGCATTCTGCCGGGCACTGGGCGACAAGAAAGGCATCACCCGCTACGGCCATGCCTACGTGCCGCTGGACGAGGCATTGTCGCGGGTGGTGATCGACTTCTCGGGACGGCCGGGACTGGTCTACCAAGCCGACTATCCGCGTGGCACCATCGGCCGCTTCGACGTCGATCTGATCCTGGAGTTCTTCCAGGGCTGGGTCAATCACGCCAACGCGACGCTGCACATCGACAATCTGCGTGGCGGCAACGCCCACCACATCGCCGAAACCATCTTCAAGGCCTTCGGCCGCGCGCTGCGGATGGCGATCGCGCCCGATCCGCGCATGGCCGGCATCACCCCGTCCACCAAGGGTTCGCTGTGAGCAGAACGATCGCGGTCATCGACTATGGCATGGGCAATCTGCGCTCGGTGGTGAAGGCGCTGGAGTTCGTCGCCGAAGGCACGGCCACGGTGGTGTTGACCGGCGATCCCGACCGGGTCGCCAAGGCCGATCACGTGGTGTTTCCCGGCCAGGGCGCGGCGCGTGACTGCATGGCGGCGCTACGGCAGACCGGGATGGACGAGGTGGTCCGCGAGGCGGCGGCGAGCAAGCCGTTTCTCGGCGTCTGCATGGGCATGCAGGTATTGATGCGCCACAGCGAGGAGAACGACGGCACCGATCTGCTGGGCCTGTTCGACGGCGAGGTCAGACGCTTTCCCGACAGCTTTCACGCGCAGCGGCTGAAGGTGCCGCAAATGGGCTGGAACACGATCCACCAGGCGCAGGCCGATCATCCGCTGTTCGCCGGCATCCACGACGACAGCTACTTCTACTTCGTCCACAGTTACTATGTGACGCCGGCCGACCCGTCGCTGACCGCCGGCACCACCGACTACGGCGTCACCTTTACCTCGGCCATCGCCCGGGACAACCTCTTCGCCATGCAGAGCCATCCCGAAAAAAGCGCCGACGCCGGCCTGAAACTGCTGAAGAATTTCATTTCATGGGATGGACAAGCGTGATGGAGCTGATTCCCGCAATCGACCTCAAAGAAGGCAAATGCGTCCGCCTGCGCCAGGGGCGCATGGAGGACTCGACCGTATTCTCCGACGATCCTGTGGCCATGGCCGCGCGCTGGGTGGAGGCCGGTACCTCGCGGCTGCACCTGGTGGACCTGGACGGCGCCTTCGCCGGCTCGCCGGTCAATCACCAGGCGATCCAGGCCATTTGCAAAGCGTTTCCCGAACTGACGATCCAGGTGGGCGGCGGCATCCGCAACGCCGAAACGGTGGAGCGCTACCTCGACGACGGCGTGCGCTACACCATCATCGGCACCAAGGCGGTCAACGAACCGCATTTCATCAACGACCTCTGCCTCGGCTTTCCCGGCCATATCATCGTCGGCCTCGACGCCAAGAACGGCAAGGTGGCCACGGAGGGGTGGTCGAAGATGTCCCATCACGACGTCATCGATATGGCCAGGCATTTCGAGAACGACGGCGTCGCCGCCATCATCTACACCGACATCAGCAAGGATGGCATGATGCAGGGCGCCAGCATCGATTCCACCAAGGCACTGGCCGAGGCGATCCGCATTCCGGTCATCGCCTCCGGCGGCGTCTCGTCGCTGGACGACATCCGCGCACTGTGCGAAGTGCAGGACAGCGGCATCACCGGTGCCATCATTGGCCGGGCACTCTACGACGGCGCCATCGACCTCGCCGAGGCCAACCGCATCGCCGCCGAATACGGCTGATCGCGGCCATCGTCACCCGCTCGTCCAACAGCTGAGCCGAAAAACACCATGTCACTGGCCAAACGCATCATTCCCTGCCTCGACGTTCGCGACGGTCGCGTCGTCAAGGGTGTTCAGTTCGTCGATATCCGCGACGCCGGCGACCCGGTCGAGGTGGCGCGACGCTACAACGCCGAAGGCGCCGACGAGATCACCTTCCTCGACATCACCGCCAGCTCGGACGACCGCGACACCATCATCCATGTCGTCGAGGCGGTGGCCGAAACGGTCTTCATTCCGTTGACGGTTGGTGGCGGCATCCGCAAGGTGGAGGACATTCGCCGCCTGCTCAACGCCGGGGCCGACAAGGTGGCCATCAACACGGCGGCGGTGTTCAACCCCGATCTGGTCTCCGAGGCCAGCGCCAAGGTGGGCTCGCAGTGCATCGTCGTCGCCATCGACGCCAAGCGGGTCAGCACCGACGGCGAGCCGGAGCGATGGGAGATCTTCACCCACGGCGGGCGCAAGCCCACCGGCATCGACGCCGTCGAGTGGGCCCGGGAGATGGTGCGCCGGGGTGCCGGTGAGATCCTGCTGACCAGCATGGACCGCGACGGCACCAAGATTGGCTTCGACCTGGCCCTGACCCGCGCCATCAGCGAGGCGGTGCCGGTGCCGGTGATCGCCTCCGGCGGCGTCGGCAATCTCGAACACCTGGCCGAAGGGGTCACCGAGGGCAAGGCCGACGCGGTGCTGGCCGCGAGCATCTTCCATTTCGGTGAATACAGCGTGGGCGAGGCCAAGGCCTACATGGCCTCCCGTGGCATCGAGGTTCGGCTGCCATGAGCCGCGCGATTCTCACCGAGCTGGCCGACGTGCTCGAAGCACGCAAGGCGGCGGCGCCGGAGGACTCCTACGTCGCCAGCCTCTACCACAAGGGGCTCGACGCCATTCTGAAGAAGATCGGCGAGGAGGCCACCGAGACGGTGATGGCGGCCAAGGATGGCGACGCCGGCAAGATCGTCTACGAAGTGGCCGACCTGTGGTTTCACACCATGGTGCTGCTGGCCCGGCAAGGGTTGCGGCCGGAACAGGTGCTGGACGAGCTGGGACGGCGCTTCGGGATCTCCGGTCACGACGAAAAGGCGAATCGCGGGTAACCGATCATTCATCATCGCCGCCACGCAGTGCTGCTATAATGCGGCGGACATTCCTAACGCACGCGGAGAAACATTATGGGTTTTGGTGGAATCAGCCCCTGGTCGTTGTTGCTCATCCTCCTGATCGTCATGCTGATCTTCGGCACCAAGCGCCTCAAGGGCGTCGGTGGTGACCTCGGCTCGGCCATCAAGAGCTTCAAGAAGGCGATGAGCGACGGTGAACAGGAGGAGACGAAGCAGCTCAAGCAGGACACGACCAAGGTGGTCGAAGGCGAAGTCAAAGAGAAAGAAAAGGCGTAAGGGCCGATCCGGATGTTCGACGCTGGCTTCTGGGAGTTCCTGTTGATCGGCATCGTCGCGCTGCTGGTGGTCGGGCCCGAGCGCCTGCCGGAGCTGGCACGCAAGGCCGGTTACTGGATCGGCCGGGCGCGCAAGTTCGTCAACACCGTCAAGGCCGACGTCGAACGCGAATTCCGCACCGAGGAGCTGGAAAAGATGCTCAGCCAGCAGAACCAGGAGATCCAGGAGCTTCGCGACATGATGAAGAGCACGCAGCAGAGCACGCTGGACAGCCTCAACGAGACGGAGTACCTCGTCCGCTCCAGCACCTCGACCGCCCTCACCGCCGAAGAAAAAGAAGAAAAGCCAGCCAAGAATGGCTAAAACCGATCCCGACAATCCCCAGGCCGAAATGGGGTTTCTCAGCCACCTGATCGAGCTGCGCGACCGTCTGCTGCGCAGCGTGATCGCGGTGGCCATCGCGTTCGCATTGATGTTCCCGTTCGCGAACGACATCTACACCTTTCTCGCCGAACCGCTGATGAAGCACCTGCCGGAAGGCAGCTCGATGATCGCCATCGACGTCGCCTCACCGTTCCTGACGCCCTTCAAGCTGGTGCTGATGCTGTCGGTGGTGCTGACCATCCCCTACCTGTTGCATCAGCTCTGGTCTTTCATCGCGCCCGGGCTCTACCAGCACGAGAAACGGCTGGCATTGCCACTGCTGGCCTCCAGCGTGGTGCTGTTCTACGTCGGCATGGCCTTCGCCTACTTCGTCGTCTTTCCGTTGGTCTTCGGCTTCTTCACCAGCGTCACTCCCGATGGCGTCACGGTGATGACCGACATCAACCGCTACCTCGACTTCGTGCTGATGATGTTCCTCGCCTTCGGCATCGCCTTCGAGGTACCGGTGGCCACGGTCCTGGTGGTCTCGGTCGGCATCACCACGACCGAGAAGCTCGCCCGGATGCGTCCGTACATCATCGTCGGCGCCTTCGTCATCGGCATGCTGCTGACGCCGCCCGATGTCGTCTCCCAGGTGCTGCTGGCGATCCCGATGTGGATCCTGTTCGAGGCCGGGCTCTGGGCCACCCGCTATATCAAGGCGCACCGACCCGACGACGGGGCGGCCGACCCCGCCACCGCGCCCGGCGGCACCGTCGCCACGGCTGGCGCCGGCGCCGCCGCAGCGGCGACGAGCGAAATGTCATCGGCGGAACAGGCCGTCGCCGACGCCCTCATCGACGAGGAACCCCGCTGGCAACCGATGACCGACGAGGAGATGGAGGATGAGCTCGACGCCATCGGCGAATGGGAGGACGAAGACGAAGACGAGGATGAAGACGATGCCCCCGAAGGGGACGGCGACACCGGCGCGGACGATGAGGATCCCGACTCACCACCGACGGGCGAAGAGAAATCGGGCGACCAGGCGTGACCGCGCCACCACGGCGAGCCGCCAGCATCAGGCTGGCGTCTCAGGTCCCGCAAAACGTCTGCCACACCACCTCGTCCGGTTTCGGCGGTTCGGCATAGACCGCGCAGCCCGGTTGTTCATCGAAGGGGTGTTGCAACACGGCGTGGAGGCGGTGAAACGGGGCAAAGTCATCATGCGCCTCGGCGGCGTGAATCACCGCTTCGACCTGATGGTTGCGCGGGATATAGAGGGGGTTGACCATCCGCATCGCCCGCTGGCGCCGTTCGTCCGACCGGGATTCCCGCGCCAGTCGCTGCCGCCAGCGTGACAACCACCGTTCGATGCCCTCGCGCCGATGAAACAGTCCGGTCAGCGCCTCGTCCGCCGACGATGGCGCGGCGGCGAGCGTCGACAGCCGGCGAAACGCCAGGGTGAAGTCGGTGTTCTCCCGGGCCAGCAGATCGAGGAAGGCCCCGGCCAGCTCGTCGTCGCCTGGCATCTTCCGCAACAGGCCGAGTTTCTCCCGCATCCCGTCCAGCCAGTAGCCCCGATAGAGATCGATATAGGTGTTCAGATGCTTCTGCGCCGTTGCCACCGCGGCCTTGATGTCGCCATCACTCCGCAGCAGGGGCAACAACGTCTCGGCAAAACGGATCAGGTTCCACTGGCCGATCGGTGGCTGGTTGGCGTAGGCATAACGGCCCTGGCGGTCGATCGAGCTGTAGACCTGATGGTGATCGAAACCGTCCATGAAGGCGCAGGGTCCATAGTCTATGGTCTCGCCGGCGATCGACACGTTGTCGGTGTTCATCACGCCGTGGATGAAGCCCAGCTGCATCCAGCGCGCGATCAGCGCGGCCTGACGGTCGACGACCCGCCCCAGCAACGCCTCATAGGGATTGGCCGCCGCTTCCACCTCGGGGTAGAGCCGTCCGATGACATGATCGGCCAGCCGACGGACGGCCGCCCAATCACCGTTGGCGGCAAAGTATTCGAAGCTGCCGACGCGCACGAAGCTGCGTGAGATCCGGGTGAGGATGCCGCCCGGTAGCGGCCGGTCACGCATTACGGTTTCACCGGTGGCAACGAGCGCCAGTGCGCGGGTGGTCGGCACGCCGAGACGGGCCATCGCCTCACTGAGCAGATACTCCCGTATTACCGGCCCCAGCGCGGCACGGCCATCGCCATTGCGGGAGAACGGCGTCGGTCCGCTGCCCTTGAGCTGGACATCGTGGCGCTGGCCGGCGGCCACCACCTCCCCCAGCAGAATGGCGCGCCCGTCACCGAGTCGCGGGCTGAAACCACCGAACTGATGACCAGCATAGGCCATGGCCAGCGGTTCGGCGCCCGGTGGAATTTCATTGCCGCTGAAAATGGCGGCGCCCGTGGGTCCGTCAAGCACCGCCACCGCCATCCCGAGCTCGGCCGCGAGTTCGCGGTTGAAGGCGACCAGCCGTGGCGCGGCCACCGGTTCGGGATCGACGCGCGCATGGAAGGTGGCGCCAAGGCCGACGTAACGGTTGTCGAAGGGGATCGGTCCGCTCATGGCGGCAAGCATCCCAGCAACCGGCGGTGGCAGGCCAAAGCCCGCGCCCGAACCGAGGTTTTCGTATTCCCACAACGCATCCACTACAATTCGCGCCCACCAACGACACCCATCATGAGCCCGCAATGACCGAAAAGCGCCACGTACCCCGCCGCAACACCCTCCTGATCATCCTGGACGGTTTCGGCATCAATCCCGCCAAGATCAACAACGCCGTCCACGAAGCCAACACGCCCCGGCTGGACGAGTACTTCGCCCGCTATGCCCACACCACGCTGGACGCCTCCGGCCGGGCGGTGGGACTGCCGGTGGGGCAGTTCGGCAACTCCGAGGTGGGCCACACCATCCTCGGCTGCGGCAGCGTCGTGCGGCAGGATCTGGTACGGATCAACGACGCCATCGAGGATGGCAGCTTCTTCGAGAACACCGTCCTGCTGGACGCCATCCACGCCGCCAGGGAACATGGTCGGCCGGTGCATCTGGTGGGCCTGGTCTCCGACGGCGGCGTCCACAGCCACTGCGCCCACATCGCCGCATTGATCAAGATGTGCCGCAAGCACAAGGTGCGCCCGGTGATGCACATGATCACCGACGGCCGCGACACCCCGCCCAAATCGGCATTGCAGTTCCTGGCGCCGCTGGAGAAGCGGCTGAGCAAGGCCGGCGGCCACATCGCCACCATCATCGGCCGCTATTTCGCGATGGATCGCGACAACCGCTGGGAACGCACCGAGGATGCCTGGCAGCTGATGGTCAATGGTGTCGGCGAAAAGGTGGAGAACGCGACCCACGGGATTCTGCAGGCCTACGACCGGGGGCTGTCGGACGAGTTCATCGAACCGATGCTGGTGGAGAATGGCGAAACCATCGGCGAAGAGGACATTGTCATCTTCTTCAACTTCCGCAACGACCGGCCACGCCAGCTGGCCGAGGCGCTGGCGATGGAGACGTTCGATCAATTCGATCGCGGCGATTTCCGCGCCTGCTACCTCACCTGCCTGACCGAATACGACACCCGGCTGCTGGCGCCGATCGTCTTCCCTCCCGAGCGCCCCAAGATCACATTGACCAAGGCGGTGAGCTTTGCCGGCTACAAACAGTTCCACTGCGCCGAGACGGAAAAATACGCACACGTCACCTTTTTCTTCAACGGCGGGCGCGAGGAGGCCTACGCCGGCGAGGATCGGCGCATGATCCACTCACCCAACGTCCACACCTATGACGAAGCTCCGGAGATGAGCGCGCGGGAAGTGGCCAACGCCACCATCGAGGCCATCGAGTCGGGCGCCTACAGCTTCATTCTGGTGAATTTCGCCAATGGTGACATGGTGGGCCACACCGCCAAGCGCGATGCCATCGTCCGTGCCGTGGAATTCATGGACACCCAGGTGGGACGGGTGCTCGACGCCGCCCTGCTGAACGACTACTCGGCCATCGTCACCGCCGACCACGGCAATTGCGACGAATACATCGACCCCTATACCGGCGAACCCCATACCCAGCACACTGCCTATCCGGTACCGTTCCTGGTGGTCGACAAATCGTTCTGGCGGCTGGCCACCGGCGGCGGCCTCAGCAACGTGGCGCCAACGGTGCTGGAGCTGATGGGCCTGCAGATTCCGGAAGGGATGCAGGGGGAATCGCTGCTGCTGGAGGAGATCGGCCCGGTGGTCTGAACGCGGTGTCCGCCGTCGCTCAGGGGGTCTCCAGCACCTCGATATCCTGCCGGCAGTCGATGCGGTAGTCGGCCACGGTCCCTTCCGGGAACTCCTGGGCCACCAGCCAGATCTGGGTGATGTCCTTGCTGATGTGGGGCAACTGCTCCAGCGTGTTGCGGATACGCTCCTGATCGAAGAAGGCGAAGGGTTCGTCGAAGAAGATGAACTGCCGCCCCGCCTCGATGTTCTTGATCAGCTCCTGTGTCATCGCCAGGCGCAGCGACAGCATGATCTGCCGCTGGGTGCCGCTGGAGGTTTCGTCGAAGTCCATGAAGTCGCGCTTTTCGTTGGAAAAGACGCGCACGTCGAGATTCTCGTCGATCTTCAGATGCTTGTAGCGCCCCTGCGTGAACACCGGCAACGCCTCGCCAGCCAACATCAGCACCTCCTGGTTGAAACGGTGCGAGAGGTGGTGCGAGGCGGCGTCGAGCAGGCTGATGGCGGTATCGTTGACCTCGATGCGGCGCTGATGCTCCTTGAGCTTGCGGTTGAGGTTGACCTGGATCGTCTTCAGGCCGTCGGCATGGTTCAATCGCTTGGTCTCGTGCTTGATCTCCTTGTCGAGCACGTCGAGCCGCTGCCCAATCTCCTCGTTCTGCTGACTGATCTCCACGTCGACTCGATCGGTGACGTCCCGCAGCCGCTCAGGCAGCGCGGTGAGGTCACGCACGGCTTGCTGCACGCCGCCCAACTCCTGCAACAGGCCGTGGTAGTCGTGCTCCACCGGCTCCACCCCTTTCTTGCGGAAGAACTTGGTGATGCTCTTGGGCAGGGAGGGGATGGCCGTCGCCAGCTCCAGCCCGGCCTTCTTCAGATCCTCCGCCACCAGCACCGCCTGACGACGAAGCCGGGCCGCCTTGCGATCCATCCGCCAGATGCCGAACAGCGACAACGCAAAGGCACCGGTCGCCACCCAGGCCAGCGGCTGCAGCATCGGCTGCCAACGCGTCTCCCAAGCGGCGAACGCACCACGCAACCACTGCGCCAGTGCCTGCCCCTGGGGGGAGTCGGGCATCAGGCTGAGCGTCGCCCAGACCACCCAGAACAGCGCCGCCAGCGTGAAGGTGACGATGGCCAGCCCAAAGAAGAGTCTGCTGAGCCGTTCCGACCGCCACACCACCGGCGCGGTCTCCTCGTACAGCGCCGTCCCCACCTCGAGATCGGACAACGCCCTGGCCTTCTGCTTGCGGGCATCGGCCAGCTTGCGCCGGCTCTTCTCCAGCGCCGGCTTCCACTTCTCGTTGATTTCCAGGTCGTGATAGCGCTTGGCCACCTCCTGAAAGTCCTTGCCGGTGGACTCGACGATGTTCTCCTCTTTCTCGTTGGCCCGCTGGAGCCCCGCGGCCACTTCGGTGAGCGGCGCGATGCCGGCCATCACCTTGATGGTGTGGCTGTGGGGATGGGGCGTGGTCAGCTCGCGCTGCGCCAGATAGAACGACTCGATGAATTCATCGTAACCAAAGCCGTTGAGTTCCCGCAGACGCTTGTCCACGTCGTCCGGCCCCTTGGCGAGCACGATCCCCTGCTCCGCCTCCAGCAGACGGGCCCCGTAGCCCCCCTCGTCGTCGAGATAGCGCGTGACTTCATACGCCTTGCCGTCCCGTCCCTTGAACTCGACGGTGACCGAGCAGCGCGCCGCACCCCAGCGGATCAGCTTGCGCGGATCGATGAGGTCGAGGGTGAAAGTACGGCCGAACAGGCCGAAACAGAGTGTCTCACCGATGCTGGTCTTGCCCGACTCGTTGGCGCCACCGACGGTGATGAGGCCCTTTTCGGGCAGATCGCGAATATCGAGCGTCTTGTACTTGAGGAAGTTCTCGGAGTGGATGCGGGTGATGATCACTGCATGCCCTCCATCTCCAGACCTCCGAGCTTGCGCAACACCAGTTTGACCGCCTCGGTGTAGATCTCGGGATCGAAATCGATGTCGGCGTTGCTGCGCCGCTGCAGCTCCTCCTTGCAGAAGCGGGCGAAGTTGGCAGCCGGCCCGGAGAGTTCCAGCTCGTCCAGCCAGGAAAGATCGAGTTCAGAAGACATGGCTAGCCCCTGGTTGCTTGTCGTGTTGGAGGATGCCTCTTCGACACCGTTTTTTCCAGCCGGCCGGCACCGGCGAACCGGTCACCCGATGTCGGCGCACTCCTTGAACACTCTGACCTTGCAGCTTCGGCATCGTTCGATGTCGAGCTTCTTGATGATCTCGCGGATGGCGATCTTCTTCTCGTCGAAGAAATGATCGTTGCCGATCTTGCGGATGAAGTGGGCCCGGCTGATGAAATCATAGACGCGCGGCTTGATCTCGGCGAAATAGAGCCCGCCACCCAGCTCCTCCAACCGCGTAGCCTCCTGCACCAACATCTCGGCTCCGGTCATATCGATGAAGTTGACCCCGGTACAGATGATCAGGATATGGTGGTAACCGTCCTGTTCGCTGATCTTGTGGAGTTTGTTCTGGATATGGTTCGCGGAGCCGAAGTAGATCGACATGTCGATGCGGATGATCTTCAGTTGCGGGCACTGGGCCAGCGGCTTCTCCTCCAGGCTGACCAGCTGCCGCTTGCCACCCCGGGGATCGACATCGGGCGCCAGCTCGACGATATCGGGGGTCGAGGTGCGGTTGAGAAAGAGAACCAGCGACAACAACACGCCGAGATAGATTGCGAATTCCAGCTCCAGAAACAGCGTGGCGAAGAAGGTGGTCAGCAACACCGCCGATTCCGACTTGCTGATGGTCAGAATCTCCTTGATATGGTGGGTATCGATGAGATTGTAGGCCACCAGCAGGATGACGCCCCCCATCGCGGCAATCGGCAGATAGGCCGTCAACGGCGCGATCAGCAGCACGATCAGGGCCAGGAAAATGGCGGCGAAAATGGCCGACATCGGCGTCTTGGCACCGGCCGAATAGTTGATGCCCGAACGGGTGAACGACCCGGAGCCGGCATAGCTGGAGAAGAAGCTGCCGACGATATTGGACAAGCCCTGGCCAATGAACTCCTGATTCCCGTCGATGCGCTGGTGTGACTTGGCCGCGATGGCGCGGCTGATGGAGACCGCCTCGATGAGGCCGAGCAGCGCCACGGCAAAGGCCTCGGGCGCCAGCAGTTTGAGCGAGGTGAAGGAGAAGTCCGGACTGGACAGCGGCGGCAGATGACGCGGGATCTCCCCGACCAGCTTGACGCCGTGCGCCTCACCATCGATCAACAACGCCACCACGCTGCCGACGACGAGGCCGGCCAGCAGATTGGGGATGGCCGGAACGAAGCGCTTGACCAGCAGCGCCGTCACCAGCGTCACCACGGCAACGAAGAGCACATAGTGGTTGACGCTGCCGAGGTGATCGTAGAGCGTCATCCAGGTGTGCAGGAACGACTCTCCCCGCGGCACCTCGACCCCAAGTACGTGTTTCATCTGGCTGGTGGCGATCAATATGGCCGCCCCGGCGGTAAACCCCACCACCACGGTATGGGAGACGAAATTGACCAGCGCGCCGAGACGGGCGATACCGAACGCCAACTGATAGACGCCGGCGAGAAAAGTGATCGTCAGCGCCATCTGGATGAACTCCGGCGTACCCGGCACTGCATGGTGACTGACGGCAGAGAAGATGACGATGGAAATCGCCGTCGTCGGCCCGGAGATGAGGTGCAGCGACGAGCCGAACAGTGCCGCCACGACCGGCGTGACCATCGCCGTGTAGAGACCATACTCCGGCGGCAATCCGGCAATGGTGGCGAAGGCCACGCCCTGCGGCAGCACGATGACCGCGCCGGTGAAGCCGGCGATCAGGTCGGCGCGAATGGTGTTGCGATTGACCAACGGCAGCCAACGTAGAAACGGAAAGATCACGTGCAGGAGCGTTTTGTCCACTTCAGCCTATACCACCCAAACTCGGAAACAATAAAACCCGCGGCCCAACCGCCGGGAGCGTCGGGCCGGACTCGACATCGAGAAGCCCCGTCTCAGAAGATCAGATTCATCATCACGATCAGCACGACGATGAACAGCACCGTCATCACCCCGCCCGCCTTCATGAAATCGGGTACCTTGTAACCGGCCGGCCCCATGATCAGGGCGTTGACCTGGTGCGTCGGAATCAGGAAGGAGTTGGAGGTCGCCAGCGCCACCGTCAAGGCGAACACGGCCGGATTGGCACCGATTCCGACGGCGATATTGACGGCCAGCGGCACCAGCAGCACGGTGGCACCGACGTTGGACATCACCAGCGTGAAGAAGGTCGCCAGTGCCGCGATCACCGTCTGGATCACCCAGATCGGCGCGCCACCGACGACACTCAACACCGCATCGGCGATCCATTTGGCGGTGCCCGACGTCTCCACCGCCAACCCGAGCGGAATCAGGCTGGCCAGCAGGAACACCGTTTTCCACGACACCGCCTCATACGCCTCGTCGATACGCAACACCCCGGAGAGCACCATCCCGATGGCGCCGGTGAGCAATGCAATCGACAGGCGGATGTCAGTGAACAACACCATCGACAGCGCGATGAAAAAGAACAGCGCGGCCCAGCCGACCTTCTGGGGACGCAACTCCTCGTGGGGGAACTCGGTGGTGACCACGACGAAGTCGCGATCCTTCTCCAGCCTTGCCAGCGCATCCCAGGTGGTATGCACCACCAGCGTGTCGCCGGCGTGGAACGGAATGCTGCGGATATCGTCGCCCTCACGCAGCGTCTCACCATCACGGTGCAGCGCGATCATCGCAATGCCGTAGCGCTTGCGCAGCCAGACGTCCCGCGCGCTCTTGCCCACCAGGCTGGAACCCGGCGGAATGACGACCTCGGCAATGCCGGAACGCGCCGCCGACAGCTGCTCGGCGAAGGCTTCGAGATCGTTGCGGCGAACCAGCTTGAATTTCTTGACGAAGTGGTCGAGGTTCTCCTCGGAGGTGACGATGCCGAGCACCGAACCGGCCTGGATGCCGGTATCCCGGTCGATGGCGCCACGCCCGATGGCCACGTTGTCGCCCTCCTGCACCGCGATCACGCGGATCTTGTAGACCGTCTCCACATCGTCGAGATGATGGCCGACCAGCGGGCTCTCCGGCGGCACGTAGACCTCATAGACGTCGTAGCTGACGCCATAGACGTCCTGGAAATAGTTCATCGACGACGCCCCCTTGGTCAGCTCCTCCGTCTGCGTTTCGGGCAGGATGTACTTGCCCGCCACGACGAAGTAGATGATGCCAGTCAATACCAGCATGACCCCCACCGGGGTCACCGAGAACAGCCCCCAGGTCTCCATCTGCTTGTCCGGCGGCAGCGCCTGGTTGGAGGTGAGGATCAGGTCGTTGAGCAGGATCAGTGGCGACGAACCGACCATCGACACGGTGCCGCCCAGAATGGCGCAGAACCCCATCGGCATCAGCAGCCGCGACATCGGCAGGCCGGAACGGGCCGAGATTCTCGACACCACCGGCAGAAAGAGCGCGGCGGCACCGACGTTCTGCATGAACGAGGAGATGAAGGCCACCGTGCCCGAGATGATCGGAATGATGCGTTTCTCACTGGTACCACCGGCCTTCAGGATGAAGGCGGCCACCTTGCTCATGATGCCGGTCTTGTCGAGCCCCGCACCGATGATCATGACCGCGATGATCGACATCACCGCGTTACTGGAGAATCCGTTGAACAGCTGGGTATTGTCCACCAGCCCCTTCTCCAACCCCATGATGGGCGCCAGCAGGCTGGAGAGACCGAGCACCACCATGATGGTGATGGCCGCGACATCGACCTCGACGATCTCGAAGGCGAACAGGTAGATCGTCAACAACAATATACCGGCAACCCAGGCAATCTCGATGGATGGCACCTCCAGCGCCAATCCGAAGGCCGCGATGAGAAAGATGGCGCCTGCCGCCAGTTTCTTCTGGATCTGTTTCTTCGATGAGGTGTCTGCCGCCATATTCTAATATTCCCACAAACTGATGTTTGAACGACCGAAACGGGCGCCCGGAACCGAATGAACCGTTTCCCACGCCGATGGAAGGCCGCAGATTCTACCCCAATCCCGACTGGATTTCTGCCCATTTTGTCAAGTCCAGTGGCAAAAAACATACATCCCTCTCTCCCCCGTGAATTCACGGCTCGACCGTTGCACCCCTCTACCCACGCCACTCCGCCCCACGATTCCAGTGTGATCGACAACCTCGTCCCGCGCCGCTCCGAGCCGTAGACTGAGGCACCGAGCCGACATCCGGTTTCCTGAACGATCCGTAGTCTGGGAAATCGCCCAATCACGAGGAACCCCCACCATGGACAGCCATCGTCGCGTCGTCGCCCTGATACTGACAGCCGGCTCGACACTGATCGGCCCCACGCTCCAGGCCGCATCGCCCCCCAATCTCGTCGATGACATCAACTGGTTCGACAGCGGCGGCGAATACGATTCGGAGAACAAGATCTACGACGCCCGCTTCGGCGGGGTCGGTGACATCGAGATCGCCTTCAACCACGCCCGCCGGGAGGAAGAACGGCAACTAGGGTTGTCCCCAGGGACACTGGGCAGTCTCGACCTGCCGTCGCAAGCCGTCTGGGATGCCCTGAGTGACGACGAAAAGGCCCTGTTCCTGGTCAATGCCGAACGCACCGCCCGCGCCGGCATGCGGCCCAGCGTCATCGGCCTGCCGCTGGCAGGAATCGAAGCCCACATCGATGCCATCTCCCACGCCTACGGGGACCGCCTCCACGACAACGACCTGCGCGGGCACTACCACGACGGCCCACCCTCCTACCGGATCGAGCGGGATGCCGTGATCGGCACCCGCCACAACGACGACATCCTCTACCCGGCCGATCCGTCACAAAACGACCCGGCGGCCGAAGCCCCCACACCGTGGGAACCGTCCCACGGCGACGGCTCTCCGCACAACTTCGGCGATGGCGCCAGCTGTCACGAATTCCTCACCCGCTCGGAAAACCTCGCCTACTACGCCAGTACCGCGCCGATCGCAATGCCGGTCGAACGGTCGATCTACAGCTTCATCTACGACGATGCCGGCTCTCACTGGGGGCATCGCGAGGCCGTTCTGTTACAGGACAACGCGCTGCAATACGAGGACAGGGCACCCGGCACCACCGGCTTCGACAACAACCATGGCAGCAGCACCACCGAAGGCTTCATGGGCTTCTATGTGCGCGCATCCAATCGCAGCGACAATCCCAACAACACCTACGAACCGTTCGGCGGTGGATTCCAGTACGGCACCGTGGTTGTCATGAACTTTTTCGACCCGGTGGGTAGCGGCTGCGACTACAGCGTGACCAAGAGAAGCGAGGCACTGCCCGCGGGCGATGGCGACATTGCCGTCCAGGCCTTCGACGACATCGTCCAGGCCGCGCCGGGAACCTCGGTCGAGATCGCCCCAACCGACAACGACGCCGGCGCCGGAAGCGGCAGCACAGTCGAAGTCATCCGCCCGCCACGACACGGGGCCGTCTCGGCGCTGACGGCGACGACCATCCGCTACAGCGCGCCGGCGGGTTTCGAGGGCACCGACACCCTCGACTACCGCCTGACCACGGCCCGGGGAAGAACGAGCGAAGCATCGGTCACCATACGGGTCGCCTTCACCGACACCGGTGACAAGTCGTCATCGCCCCCCGCCGACGATGGCGGCCAGAGTGGTTCGACAGCCCCAACCACCGCGGACGATGGATCGAGCGACAGCGACTCGTCGGCGTCGGCCGGCGGTGGCAGTCATCCCCTCTGGCTGGCGACGCTGGCACTACTGCCATTGGCCCGGCGCGGCACCGGCCCGACGCCCGGCCACCCGCGCGCATGATCTTTCGCATTCCGAGGTTTGTATCGCACCGGCGACTGAATTATGTTTAGCCGATGCAATCGACCAAGACGGACAGGCTCCGGGCGTTTCTGACGACGCTGGAGCAAAAGCAGATCGACATCCAGGGAGAGGAGAACGAAGACCCTTCCCTGGTCTATGCCAACGCCGTTCTGCGTTACCACCACATCATCGCCGAAACACCGGCGCTGCCCCCACAGATCGTCGTCATCGGCCCAACCCAGGCCGGCAAGAGCACCGTCGTCAATCTCCTGCTCGGGACCGACGCCGCCGAAGCCAATGCGCTGGCCGGCTTCACCCGCCATCCCCAGGGCTTCGCCACCGATCCCCTGGACGAGGAGCAGAGCACCATCATCGACCGCCTGTTGCCGGAACTGGAACGGGTGCCACCGGAGGCACTCGTCGACGACTCGCTGCAACGCTACGCCATCACCACCATCGATGCCCCGGAAGCGGTCGTTCGCCCAGCGGTTTTCTGGGACACCCCCGACTTCGATTCAGTCAGCTCGCGCAGCTACCGTTTCGGCGTTCCCCGCCTCTGTGCCATGGCCGATCTGATCGTACTGGTCGTCAGTCGCGAAAAGTATGCCGACCAGTCCGTCTGGGAGACCCTGCGCCTGATCGACCAACTGCCGCGCCCGCTCACCCTCTGCATCAACAAGAGCAGCCCCGACAGCACGGCGCAGATCACCGCTGCCCTCAGTGATAAATTGGAGCAGGAGGGCATCGCCCACGGTGGCATCACCACCCTGCCCTACGAGACCGACCCCGACCTGGCCAGCATGATCGCCAGCGATGCCGGCTCGACCCTGCGGGAGATGGCCCGTAACCTGCTGCCCGATGCGCGCCAGCCGGTGGAGGCCGACAAACTCCGAGCCTTTCTGCAGTCCCATTGGCTGACATGGACGGCGCCGATACGCCGTGAGATCGCCGCCGGCAAGCGCTGGACCGAGATGATCGACACCGGCCTGGCCCGGGCGGAAGCGGGTTATCAACAAAACTATCTGCGGGATCCACACTACTCCGACACCCTGCAACGGGCCATCGTCAAGCTGATGGAGCTGCTGGAGCTGCCCGGCGTCGCCGGGCAGATCGGTCGCGTCCGCAACGCCATCTCCTGGCCGGCGCGGACCCTGATGAGCCGTTTCTTCGGTCAGGAGGAGAAAGCCGCCGGCGGCGGCACGAAACCCGATTTCGAGGCCACCGCGCTGACCGAGCTGATGAACGAGCTGCTGATCGGCCTGCAACGCCAGAGCGGCGAGGAGGCCGCCACCGGCGACACCGATCTGCGCGACTGGTGGCAACAGCTCTGGTTGCGGCTGCAGCAGTCGTCGGGGCCGCTCAAATCGTTCGTCGAGCAGCAGATCACGGCCCACCAAAAGGCATTCGAGCCCCGTATCCAGGCCGCTGCCGAGGATCTGTTCCACTACCTGGAGCAACACCCGACCACCCTCAACGGCCTCCGCGCCGCCCGCGTGACCACCGACGTCGGCGCGCTGGTGCTGGCGCTCAAGACCGGCGGCATCGGTCTCAACGACCTGGTGCTCGCGCCAGCGATGCTCGCCTTCACCTCGATGCTGACCGAAGGCGCCGTGGGCCGCTACATGACCGGCGTCGAGGAGGAACTCAAGGCCGCCCAACTGGCCTCGGTGCGGGAGCACATCGTAGAACCGCTGCGGGAAAGGCTGGCACGGCTGCCAGCGACGCTCGACCCCGCCACCGTCTACGGCATCGGCGAAGCCGAGCTGTTCGCCGCCGAAGAGGAGCTGAACAACCTATGAGTCCCGACTTTCAAAACCTCTACCAGTCGCTGCGCCGCTGGGCCACGCAAGCCACCGAGGCCGGCTGGCTGCCGGCCGACGCTCCCGAACGATTCGACGACATCGAGCAACAGCGGGTCAGCGAACTGTTCCGGCAACATCCACACCGGCCACTGATCGTCGGCCTCTTCGGCGGCACCGGCGTCGGCAAGAGCAGCCTGCTCAACCGGCTGGCCGGCGAACAGATCGCCCGCGTCGGCGTCGAGCGCCCCACCTCTCACGAGGTGACGCTCTATATGCACAAGGACTTCCGGCTCGATCTGCTGCCGCAGGACCTGCCCACCCAGGAGACCCGCATCGCCTATCACACCCGGCCGGAACGCCGGCTGATCGCCTGGCTGGACATGCCCGACATCGATAGCACCGCCACCCACAACCGCGAGATCGTGCAATCCTGGCTGCCCTATGTGGATTGGATCATCTATGTCGTCAGCCCGGAACGTTACTACGACGACATCGGCTGGCGCTTTCTTCAGGAGCGGGCCGGGCGCCACGCCTGGCTGTTCGTGATGAACCACTGGGACCAGGGCCGCGAGGAACAGATCGAGGATCTGCGCCGCCGCCTCCAGGCCGAAGGCTTCAAGGAACCGATCATTCTCCGCACCGTCGGCATCGACAACGGCCGAAAAGACGACTTCGACAAGCTCGAACAGATCATCAACGAAGCCATCAACAATTACGGTCTCGACATCCTGCAACAGCTCGGCATCCAGGCACGCAACCGCGACCTGCACCAACTGGCCGAGACGTTCGCGCAGACCCTGGGCGCCCCCGAGCAATGGCGTGAAGCCGAACAACTCTGGCGCAACACCGTCGAGGAGCAACTGGTGCAGATCGGCAACCACCTCCAGACCCAGGCCGACGCGCTCACCCAGCGTTTTCTCGTCAAGCACCCGGGCAAGAAGCGCAACCTGCTGGCACGACTGAAAGCGCCGGACGAGGAGACACCACCGATGGCGGAATCCCAACAGTTCGTCGAGACCCTCTGGGACGGGCGCAACCAGGCCCGGCTGGACAGCCTCGACGAGCAGCTGATCAACCAGCTACAGGAACGTCAGTTACCGTGGCGCGCCTTCGAGAAGCCGCTCCAGTCGCTGCGGGACAAGGCCGTTCTGACGATGGAACAGGCGCTTGCCGACGGCATCAACGCCGCCATGCTCCAACCCGGCACCGCGCTACAGCGAACCCTCTACCGCATCACTGGCGCGCTCACCTGGCTACTCCCCACCGCCGCCGCGCTCTGGGCCGTCTACCACGTCATCGCCACCTTCTATGCCGGCACCCACGGGGAATCGGAATTCCTCGGCCTCAACTTCCTGCTTCATGCCACCATGCTCATCGCCCTCGGCGCCCTCATCCCCTGGCTGCTGCACATCAAGGTCAAACCCTCCGTCGCCGACACCATCCGCCGGGGCCTGAGAAACGGCATCGACAGCGGCATCGCCCGCATCCGACAGCATTACGACGAAACCTGGCGAAACCGCATGAGCGACCGGCAACGGCAGCTGGAAGAACTGCGACGCATCGAAACCGACATCGCCCGACTCGAAGACGAACCCCTCAAGGAACTGGGTGGACTCATCCACGGTGACGGCGACTGACTTACCAGCGACCCGCCACCCTGTTACAATCCGCCGTCCACGGAGAGGTGCCGGAGCGGCCGAACGGGACGGTCTCGAAAACCGTTGTGGGCTCACGTCCACCGAGGGTTCGAATCCCTCCCTCTCCGCCATTTGATCAAGCCCCGAGGTTGCTGAACCACGGGGCTTTTTATTCTGTCAGCGCCAGACAGGAGGGGTTCGAACCCGATCAGAGGGTTCGACAAAACGGCAGGACAGCCGTTTTGGACGCAAAGCGCCCCAAAGGGGTGAGCGGCAGGATGCCGCGAATCCATCCCTCCCTCTCCGCCATTTGATCAAGCCCCGAGGTTGCTGAACCACGGGGCTTTTTATTCTGTCAGCGCCAGACAGGAGGGGTTCGAACCCGATCAGAGGGTTCGACAAAACAGGCCGTAGGTTGGGCAAAGCGAAGCGTGCCCAACATCCTGTGGTTTGGTGGCAATACCGGTGGCATCGGTTTCGCACCTCGTCAACCCCGGCGTTCTTCCCCACCACCCACACCAGGCGCGAGTCGCATTTTTTCCTCGTCGAAAAAACGCGACGCAAAAAAGACGCCCCGTCATTGCGAGCGCCAGCGAAGCAATCTCCCGGAATGGAACTCCGCCGTCAGGAGATCGCCACGCTCCGCTCGCGATGACGGGGCGTCATAGCCGTAGGTTGGGCAAAGCGAAGCGTGCCCAACATCCTGCGGCTTGGTGGCAATACCGGTGGCATCGGTTTCGCAACTCGTCGAGGGTGGCGGTCCAGGGACGCCCCTTACCCCACCCTCCGCTTCATGGCATCATCGGCCCCACCATCCACACTGGAATGTCACAACCATGTCATCGACACCGTTCGACCATATCGAAGCGCTCATCGCCGAAGGCGGTGAGATCAGCCTGGGCCGCTTTGGCCTGATCCCCTGCGCGGTGTTCGCCCGCAATGAGACCAAGTCCGTGGCGGTGCTGATCCGCAAGGA
>CAZTOZ010000072.1:0-16462 GCA_964614535.1 uncultured Thiotrichales bacterium
CAGCCGGTAGCGACAGAGTGTTGTGCCGATGCCACCCGCGCCATTTTGTGGTACTGGCGTCACACCGGCTCTTCGTTTATTCTGTGTTGTTCGTCACGTCCCCTTGGCCTGGGCTCTACCCTGCTCTTCTCTCCGGGAGGCCCGCCACCATCCTGCGGACACCAAGCTGGCAGACCCGCCTCTGCAAGCGGGCCGGTTTCGCGCTGGCGAAACCAATGGATCGACAACCGGCCCTGCGATGGAGATCGCCGGGCCAACCGCTGGCATACGCCGGCACCGCGGGAAACGTCGGCATGGATCAGGCATCCATGAAGACACTGCCGGACGAGTAGTCGATACAAACAGCCATCGCCCGATCGCCCCATCTGCTTCGGCGGCGAGGTGGGCGGGTCACCCTGACAACGAGGTTTTACCGATGAACCAAAGCGGGCTCCCCCCCAAGCAGGGTCTGTACGACCCGATGAACGAGCACGACGCCTGTGGCGTCGGCTTCGTCGTCAATATCAAGAACGAGAAATCGCACGACATCATTGCCCAGGGGTTGCAGATCCTTGAAAACCTGACCCATCGCGGCGCCGTCGGCGCCGACCCGCGTGCCGGCGACGGCGCCGGCATCCTGCTGCAGATGCCGGATGCATTCCTGCGCGCCGTCACCGATTTCGAGCTGCCGGCACCGGGCGACTACGCCGTCGGCATGCTGTTCCTGCCGCAGAACGACGACACCCGCGCCTTCTGCGAGCAGACCATCAACCAGTTCATCAGCCTGGAAGGGCAGAAACTGCTGGGCTGGCGCGACGTGCCGGTCGACAACGACTGCCTCGGCCACTCGGTCAAGCCCACCGAGCCGGTGGTGCGCCAGGTGTTCATCGGGCGCGGCGGCAACTGCGCGGACCAGGATGCCTTCGAGCGCAAGCTGTTCGTCATCCGCAAGCAGGTGGAGAACAGCATCCACAAGTCGGGGCGGACGGGCGCCGAACAGTTCTACATCCCATCGCTGTCGTCACGCACCATCGTCTACAAGGGGATGCTGCTGTCGGACCAGGTGGCCAACTACTTCACCGACCTGCGTGACGAGCGCATGGTCTCGGCGCTGGCGCTGGTGCACCAGCGTTTCGCCACCAACACCTTCCCCACCTGGGATCTGGCCCATCCGTTCCGCATGATCGCCCACAACGGCGAGATCAACACGCTGCGCGGCAACGTCAACTGGATGGCCGCGCGGCGGTATTCGATGCAGAGCGACCTGTTCGGTGACGATCTGGACAAGCTCTGGCCGATGATCCGGGACGGCGTCTCCGACTCGGCCGCGTTCGACACCGCGCTGGAGCTGCTGACCCTGGGCGGCTATTCGATGGCCCACGCGATGATGATGCTGATTCCCGAGGCGTGGTCCGGCAACCCGCTGATGGACCCGGTACGCCGCGCCTTCTACGAATACCACGCCGCGCTGATGGAGCCGTGGGACGGCCCCGCCGCCGTGGCCTTCACCGACGGCCGCCAGATCGGCGCCACGCTGGACCGCAACGGACTGCGGCCGGCACGCTACCTCGTCACCAACGACGACCGCGTCATCATGGCGTCGGAGATGGGCGTGCTGCCGGTGGAAGAGAGCAAGATCGTCAAGAAGTGGCGCCTGCAACCGGGCAAGATGTTCCTCATCGATCTGGAGCAGGGCCGCATCATCGACGACGTGGAGATCAAGGAGCAGATCGCCACCAGCCAGCCGTACCAGGACTGGCTCGACGCCTCGCAGATCACCCTCAAGTCACTGCCGGCCGGCGTCGGCCCGATGCCCGCGCCGCACGACGTACTGCTCGATCGCCAGCAGGCCTTCGGCTTCACCCAGGAGGACATCAAGTTCTTGATGAAGCCAATGGCGCTGACCGGCATGGAGGCCGTCGGCTCGATGGGCGCCGACAATCCACCGGCGGTACTGTCGAACAAGCCGAAGCCGCTGGCCAACTACTTCAAGCAGAACTTCGCCCAGGTGACCAACCCGCCGATCGATCCGATCCGCGAGGAGATCGTCATGTCGCTGACCTCGCTGATCGGCCCGCGCCCCAACCTGCTGGGGCTCACCGACGGCGGCAGCAACATGCGCCTGGAGGTGGATCAGCCGATCCTCACCAACAAGGACCTGGAACGCGTGCGCGCGGTGGAGACCACCACCCACGGCGCCTTCCGCACCCGTACGCTGTCGATCCTCTACCCCGCCGTCGAGGGCGCGGCCGGCATGGCACTGGCGCTGGAACGGCTCTGTGCCAAGGCGGAAGAGGCGGTGCGCGAGGGTTTCAACATCATCATTCTCTCCGACCGCAAGGTGAACGCCGACTTCATCCCGATTCCGGCGCTACTGGCCACCTCCACCGTCCATCACCACCTGATCCGCGAGGGCCTGCGCACCAAGACCGGGCTGGTGGTCGAGACCGGCGCGGCGCGCGAGGTACACCACTTCGCCACGCTGGCCGGCTATGGTGCCGAGGCCATCAACCCCTATCTGGCCTTCGAGACCCTTTCGGCACTGAAGGACGAGCTCTCCAGCGAACTCACCGAGGACGAGCTGCACGCCCGCTACATCAAGGCGGTCGGCAAGGGGCTGTTCAAGGTGATGTCGAAGATGGGCATCTCCACCTACCAGTCCTACTGCGGGGCACAGATCTTCGATGCCGTCGGGCTCTCCAGCGAGTTCGTGGACAAGTACTTCACCGGCACGGCCACGGTGATCGAGGGCATCGGCATCGCCGAGGTGGCCGAGGAGGCGGTGCGCTGGCACCGCAACGCCTATGGCGACAACCCCATCTACAAGCGTCACCTGGACGTGGGCGGCGACTACGCCTTCCGCGTGCGCGGCGAGGATCACGTCTGGACGCCGGACACCATCGCCAAGCTGCAACACGCCACCCGTAGCAACAACTACGACACCTACAAGGAATTCGCCCGCCACATCAACGAGCAGAGCGAGAGGCTGCTGACCTTCCGCGGCCTGTTCGATTTCAAGTTTGCCGACGAGCCGATCCCCCTCGACGAGGTGGAGCCGGCCAGCGAGATCGTCAAGCGTTTCGCCACCGGCGCGATGAGCTTCGGTTCGATCAGCTACGAGGCGCACTCGACGCTGGCGATCGCAATGAACGCCATCGGCGGCAAGTCCAACACCGGCGAGGGCGGCGAGGAGCGCGAGCGTTTCGAGCCGCTGCCGGACGGCTCGCCCAACCCCAAGCGTTCGGCCATCAAGCAGGTGGCCTCCGGGCGCTTTGGCGTGACCATCGAATACCTGGTCAACTCCGACGACATCCAGATCAAGATGGCGCAGGGCGCCAAGCCCGGCGAGGGCGGCCAGCTGCCCGGCCACAAGGTCGATCAGACCATTGCGCGGGTGCGCCACTCGACCCCGGGCGTGGGCCTGATCTCACCACCACCGCACCACGACATCTACTCCATCGAGGATCTGGCGCAGCTGATCCACGATCTGAAGAACGCCAACCCGAAGGCGCGCATCTCGGTGAAGCTGGTGTCCGAGGTGGGCGTCGGCACCGTCGCCGCGGGCGTCACCAAGGCCCATGCCGATCACATCACCATCGCCGGCTACGACGGCGGCACCGGCGCATCGCCGCTGACCTCGATCAAGCACGCCGGCTCCTCCTGGGAGCTGGGGCTTGCCGAGACCCATCAGACGCTGCTGCTCAACCAGCTGCGTGGCCGGGTCTCGGTCCAGGTGGACGGCGGCCTGCGCACCGGACGCGACGTCGTGGTCGGCGCGCTGCTGGGCGCGGACGAGTTCGGCTTCGCCACCGCGCCGCTGATCGTCGAGGGCTGCCTGATGATGCGCAAGTGCCATCTGAACACCTGCCCGGTCGGCATCGCCACCCAGGATCCGGTACTGCGCAAGCGTTTCACCGGCAAGCCCGAGCATGTCATCAACTACTTCTTCATGGTGGCCGAGGAGATGCGCGAGCTGATGGCCAAGCTCGGCTTCCGCACCGTCAACGAGATGATCGGCCGCTCCGACAAGCTGGAGAAACGCCGCGCCATCGAGCACTGGAAGGCGCAGGGGCTCGATTTCGCCAAGGTGTTCCACCGTCCGGAGGTGCCAGCTGGTACCGCCACCTACAACTGCGAGACGCAGGATCACGGGCTCGACCAGGCGCTGGATCACGAGATGATCCGTCAGGCGCAAGTGGCGCTGGAGAACCGCCAGCCGGTGCAGATCGAGACGCCGATCAAGAACACCAATCGCACCTTCGGCACGCTGCTGTCGGGTGAGGTGGCGCGGCGGCACGGCCTGGAAGGGCTGCCGGACGACTGCATCCACATCAAGGCCCACGGCACGGCCGGGCAGTCCCTCGGCGCCTGGCTGGCCCACGGTGTCACCATCGAGCTCGAAGGCGAGGGCAACGACTACGTCGGCAAGGGGCTGTCCGGCGGGCGCATCATCATCTACCCGCCGGCCGACTGCGCCATCGACAAGGCCGAGGAGAACATCATCGTCGGCAACACCGTGTTGTACGGCGCCATCAGCGGCGAGTGCTTCTTCCGCGGCGTCGGCGGCGAACGCTTCTGCGTGCGCAATTCCGGCGCCACCGCGGTCATCGAGGGCGTGGGCGACCACGGCTGCGAGTACATGACCGGCGGCGTGGTCGTCGTGCTCGGCCCCACCGGCCGCAACTTCGCCGCCGGCATGTCGGGCGGCATCGCCTATGTGCTCGACGAGGCGGGCAACTTCGACCAGCTCTGCAACCTGGCTCAGGTGGATCTGGAGCCGGTCGCGGAGGAGGACGAGGCGCTGGAGGCGCTGACCCACCTGGGCGGCGATCTGGAGACCCATGGCATGGTGGATGTGAGCCACGACATGACCCGCTTCGACGCCATCCGCCTGAAGCAGCTGATCGAAAAACACATGCACTACACCAACAGCCCGGTGGCGCGCAGGATTCTGGACAACTGGTCCGACTACCTGCCGAAATTCGTCAAGGTGATGCCGGTGGAATACCGCCGCGCCCTGCTGGAGATGCAGCAGCAACAAGAATCGGCTCAAGCCGTAGAAGGAGGGCAATAACTCATGGGCAAGCCAACCGGATTTCTAGAGATTCCACGCAAGGACCGGGGCTACAAGCCCGTTGCCGACCGGATCCGCCACTTCCACGAGTTCGTCATTCCGATGACCGACCAGGAGCTGGCCGAACAGGGAGCACGCTGCATGGACTGTGGCATCCCGTTCTGCCACCAGGGTTGCCCGGTCAACAATATCATTCCCGACTGGAACGACCTGGTCTATCACGGTGACTGGCGCGAGGCGCTGGGCGTGCTCCACTCGACCAACAACTTTCCCGACATCACCGGGCGCATCTGTCCGGCGCCCTGCCAGGAGTCCTGCACGCTCAACCTGGAGGACGAACCGGTCACCATCAAGTCCATCGAGTGCGCCATCATCGACAAGGCCTGGGAAGAAGGCTGGGTGGAGCCGGACGTGCCCCAGCACTCCACCGGCAAGCGCATCGCCGTGGTCGGCTCCGGCCCGGCGGGCATGGCGGCGGCGCAGCAACTGGCACGCGTCGGCCATGAAGTGACGGTGTTCGAGAAGCAGGAGCGCATCGGCGGCCTGATGCGCTTCGGCATCCCCGACTTCAAACTGGAGAAGCACATCATCGACCGCCGCGTCAGCCAGATGATGGCCGAAGGCGTGAAATTCCGCACCCACACCCATATCGGCGTCGATCTCCCCGCCAAGTCGCTGGTGGAGGACTACGACGCCGTCATTCTCGCCGGCGGCGCCGAAAAACCGCGCGATCTGCCGGTGCCGGGGCGCGAACTCGACGGCGTCCACTTTGCGATGGATTTTCTGCGCAGCAATACCAAGGTGGTGCAAGGCATCGAAAAGTCGCTGACGATCAGCGCCAAGGACAAGAACGTCGTCGTCATCGGCGGCGGCGACACCGGCTCCGACTGCATCGGCACCAGCATCCGTCAGGGCGCCAGATCGGTCACCCAGATCGAGATCCTCCCCAAGCCACCGGAGAAGGAAGACAAGCTACTGACCTGGCCCGACTGGCCGAACAAGATGCGCACCTCCACCTCGCAGGAGGAGGGCTGCGAACGGCTGTTCGCTGTCGCCACCAAGGAGTTCATTGGCAAGGACGGGAAAGTTTCCGGTGTGCGTTGTGTTAATGTCGAGTGGAACAAGGATGCCCAGGGCCGCTGGCAGATGAGCGAGATCGAAGGTTCCGAATTCATTCTGGAAGCCGAACTCGTCACGCTGGCAATGGGCTTCGTCCACCCGGTACACGAAGGCATGCTCGAAGAACTGGGCGTGGCGCTCGATCCACGCGGCAACGTCAAGAGCAGCACCGAAGGGGCGAATGCCTACAGAACCTCGATCGAGGGCGTATTCGCCGCTGGCGACATGCGTCGCGGTCAGTCACTCGTCGTCTGGGCCATCCGAGAGGGGCGACAGTGCGCACGCGCTGTCGACGAATTTCTGATGGGGACTTCCGAACTTCCGAGATGACAGACACTTGCCGCATACCCGACAAAACAACAAACCGCTTTCCACCCGCAACCTGGCTGACGCTGACCGGCGTCGGCCTGCTGTTTCTGCTGCTCATTGGCGACACCCGCTCACCACAGGGTGAACCGCTCATGCCACTGCTCGCCCAGCTCGCCATCTGTGAGCTGGGCTTCATCGTCAGCGCCATCGCCGCCTTCATCGGCTGCAAGGCCGACTGGGGCAACTGCCGTCCCACCATCAACAGCTTCTCCGCGATGGTCGGCTTCGTCCTGGCCATCTACTTCATCGCCACCGGCATCCAGCTCTGGCCGCAGTAGTCCGCGCCCCTCCCCGTCCGACGACGGGGAGGCGACCGCCGACACCGGCTCCCCCTACCGCGTTTGGCCGAATCGGCGGATAATGGGCCGATGGCCAAATATCTGATGATCTACTCCACCACCGATGGTCACACCCATACCATCGCCACCCGCATTGGCGACACCATTCGCCAACGTCAGCATGAGGTGGACGTCCTCCCGCTGCGGGAGCACCCCGACATCGACATCGCCCCGTACGATACCGTCATCCTCGGCGCCAGCATCCGCTACGGCAAACATCAGAAGGAGGTGTTCGACTTCATCGAGCGCAATCTCGATCGGCTCGAGGAGAAAAACAACGCCTTCTTCACCGTCAACATCGTCGCCCGCAAACCCCACAAGAACCGCCCCGACACCAACCCCTACATGCAGAAATTCCTGCAACAGACCCGCTGGAGACCCAAAGACCTCGAAGTCTTCGCCGGTCGCCTCGACTACCCCAGCATCAACTGGCGCGACCGCCAGATCATCCGTTTCATCATGTGGATGACCAAAGGCCCCACCGCCCCCGACACCGTCGTCGAATACACCGACTGGGACAACGTGGACGCCTTCGCCCGGCGGCTCGCCGGCAGCTGATCGACACAACGGCACAACGCCCGACAGCGGCATCGGCCGGGAGCACTCGCCTTGACAGTCCCCGGTTCCCGAACTACATACCTCCTGAGGGAATTGCAATTTTTTGTTTCAGCGCGGCAGCAATGCCGTCGATGCAGCCCGAATATTTCATGACAAAGCAGGATTTTGGGGGAATCCCGGCGAGGCCGTTTGTTCGATTCACCAATAACCATAGTCATCGCGATGGGTACAGGTGAACCGGCCAGAAGGACCGCCGAGATTCTTCCAACAACGGCATAGCAAAGCGGGTGACACTTCGTGCCTTACCAATATTCCGAGGTTGCTATAGATCATGGCGTTACGGTGTTTTTCCGGCGTTCTTGTGAAATATTCGGGCTGGGAGAAGGCAGGCAACGTCCGATCCACCCCGCCAGCCGACCGGGATTCCGCCCGCGGCACCGGTTGCTGCGTCGGCAGTTCGTTTTTTCGCCATCCGCCCGTTCCCCCGTACTTTCACCGGAGTCAGCCCCATGAACCCGCCGAGGAAGAATCCATCCGGTGAATTCCTCGTCGTGGCGTTGCCCGCCCGGCTGGAGGCGGGTTCGATGCTGCAGGTGATCGGGTTGGCACCAACCATCGAGGAGGCGACACAACAGGTGGAGAGCCTCGACGCAACGGTGCTGGGGCGGGTGGCGATCCTCGAAAAACGCAAACTTTTCATTCGGGAGCAGTCCATCGTCAGTATCGAAACCGACGACCCCATCGTCCTGTGACGCGATCGCGGTCGCCATACATTGAATTCAAGGATGCCCGGCAGGGCGTTGCAGATGGAGAAAGACCATGAGCAGAGCAGTAACCGAACTCCGACAGATTCCATTCTCACAACTGATCGGCGCGCCATTGAAAGCAGCGGTCGAGGCGCAGGCACTGGCGGCACAATCGACCATCGAGTTCATCGAGAAGGTGGGCTTCGTCAACGCCAGCAACAATTTCGAACCCCCGGATCTGCTGTTCTCCGATACCGACAAGGACGCCAGCGCCGGACGGCTGCGCAATGTCACCTTCACCTACAGCAAGAAGGATGAAAACGACACCGTCTCCGATTTCAGCCTGACGGTCCCGCTGCTCGCCATCACCCCGATTCCCTACATCCGCATCGATGAGGTATCGATCGACTTTTCGGCCAAGCTCACCGACGCCATCGAGCGCAAGACCGCCAGTTCGTTTGGCTTGAGCAGCTCCGTGTCGGGCAAGTATTCGAGCTGGTGGTCGCCGATCAAGATGGAATTCAGAACCTCGGCCACCTACAACAGCAAGTCGGCCACGCAGTCGTCCCAAAAAAGGGAATATCGCATCGATGTCCAGGTACGTGCGGTGCAGGACGAGATGCCGTCGGGGCTGTCGAAGATGCTCGACATTCTCGAGGATGCCATCGAAGACAAGAAGGCGACTGGCGGGACACCCTGATGGCTGAGCTGGGCGCATTGCTCGGCGGCATCCTGGCGGAGCTCGCCCGCGCGCGGATGATCGCCGATCAGCTCACGCGGGAGCTGGCGGAGGAGTACGAGCAAGATCCGCTGCTGGCGTCGATGAGCGTTCCGCGCATCACGATGGACGAGGTCAACCTGACATTGCGCTTCGCCGTCGACGATGTTGGCGAGGTGCCAAAAGCCGAACCGGACCCCACCGCCCTGCGTGAGCGTTGGCAGCCCACGCTGCCGGAGAAGCTGCGAGCCCACCTCGGCAGTACGGTTCCCCTCGACACGGCGGAGGAGAAGGCCCTCAACGACCTGTTGGACAATATCGGGCGCCGCAACCTGCCGGCCGGCGCGGCGCGCGAAGCCATTGGCGGCAACGTTTCGAAAGCCGCCTCCACGGCCATCCAGCCCATCACCGACGGCTGGAACCGGCTGCCCCCCTCGCTGCGCAGGAAGCTCGGCAACAAATCGGCGTTCACCAAGACCTTACGCAGTCTCGTCGACGACGATCTCAACCGCTTCCTCAAGCGGGAGCGCACCAAGGCGGCCATCGAGGCGGCACTGGCGTCCCGCGTCCAGGTCGCGGTGAAACGGGACGAGCTGCCCAGCGATCCCGCACAGCAACAGGAGATTCAGCTCACACTGCGGGGAGACGATCTCGACATACTGCTGGAGCAACCACGACAGGAGCCACAACGATGAGCGTCAAACGGATGGAAGCGCTGGAACTGGCCGAGGTGCTCGGCACCCTGATGGGCTCGGTCGTCGACGCCCAGGCGCAAGCGGCCCGTGCCACGGTCGATTTCGTCGATGAGGTCGGCTTCGAGGCCGGCGACCACGGCAAGAGAATGCGCACGGTGACATTGCGCTACCGGAAGAAGGACGAAAACGGCGAGCCGGCCGAGTTCGAGGTGGAGGTTCCCCTGCTGGCCATGGTCAACATCCCCTCGCTGGCGGTCAGCGAGGCACGGTTGTCGTTCTCCTACGACGTGGTGGTGGCGGCCTCCGCCAAGACCGGGAACCCTTCCACCACGCAACCCGGCAACACCGGCAGGCTGGCTGCGCCACGGGCCGCCACGCTGCGTGGCTTCGTGCGCCGCGCGCCAACGAAAACCGGCCCGGCCGGGAACGACCGAAGCGCGAGCCGCAGCACCACTGCCATCGACCTCGACGTGACCTTGGCACAACAGGAAATGCCCATCGGCGTCGAACGGCTGTTCGATCTGGCCGAACTGGGCATCTCCGAAACACCGGTCGAACCCTCCGATGAGTGAAAGCAACCTCCGCCAGTCGCTGGAGGCCGCCGAGCAGGCGTTGGCCCATTTCAACCGCTCACTGGCGGAGTCGGGATTCGAAGCGGGCGCGGCCAGCTATCAGAAGATGGCCGACATCCTCATTGGCCAATGGCTCTGGGCGGAGGAACAGCAGCTCGACGACTACAACGAACGCTTCCGCCAGCTGGCGGCACTGGCCGGCAGGGTGCATGAACAACTGCTCCCCTACGTGGAGGCGATGCGCAGACTGACCACCCTGGCGGAGCTGGTCCCGCCACCATCGCCACCCGTCGCTCCCGACAGCCGCGAAGGGCGCATCCTGGCCACGCTGCGCAAGGCACCGAGGCCGCTGTCGGCCACCGCCTTGCGAAAAGAGATCGGCGGCAGTACCCAGCGGCTGCGAAAAACCATGCAACGGCTCATCGATGACGGCCTGGTGGAAACACGGCGTGCGGGCAGCCGGGTACTCTATGCACCAGGGCAGGCAACGGACGACCCGGCGGGCAACGACGAGCGCCCCTGATGGAAATCACGGCAGCCCTGCCCCGCCGGCACACGGTCGGGACAAACGGCGGCACCCGCCGCGGCGCCTTCCGGTCACCGGTATCGACAGTGGTGCCCGCACCGCTCACGCCTTCGCCGAAGGACGGGCCGCTACCCATGAATTGCGGCGCAAAACCCCAGCCGTCATCGGGTCGAACCCTCTATCCTGCCATCAAATTCTTTGATTAGACGCATAAGTTTTTCTTGGCCAGACTCTTTTCCTCCACTATTAGAGTCTGCTGAATTACTAATGAGAAAGAAGCAAGACGCCGACAACGCGGCGGTAGAGGTGAAGAACACCACCTGCTACATGTGCGCCTGCCGCTGCGGTATCCGGGTGACGCTGAAAGAGGGCGAGGTCCGCTACATCCAGGGCAACCCGGATCACCCGCTGAACCAAGGGGTGATGTGCGCCAAGGGTGCGTCGGGCATCATGAAGCAGTACTCCCCGGCACGATTGACCAAACCCTTGTTGCGCAAGCCGGGCAGCGAACGCGGCGAGGGAGCGTTCGACGAGATCTCCTGGGACGAGGCCTTCGAGATCATGGAGAAGCGCCTCGGCAAGATCCGCCACGAGGACCCAAAAAAATTCGCCATCTTCACCGGCCGCGACCAGATGCAGGCGCTGACCGGGCTGTTCGCCAAGCAGTACGGCACCCCCAACTACGCGGCCCACGGCGGCTTCTGCTCGGTCAACATGGCGGCGGGGATGATCTACACCATCGGCGGCTCGTTCTGGGAGTTCGGCGGGCCGGATCTGGAGCGCTCCAAGCTCTTTTTCATGATCGGCACGGCGGAGGATCACCACTCCAACCCGATGAAGATCGAGCTGTCGAAGTTCAAACGCAACGGCGGCCGTTTCGTCGCCATCAATCCGGTGCGCACCGGCTACGCCGCCATTGCCGACGAATGGGTGCCGATCAAGCCGGGCACCGACGGCGCGCTGCTGCTGGCCTTCATCCACGAGATCATCCAGCAAGGGCTCTACGATCGCGATTTCCTGGTGCGCTACACCAACTCGGCCGAGCTGGTGAACATGGACGAAGCCAGCAGCGAATACGGCATGTTCCTGCGCTTCGAGGTGCCGCCGGAGGAAGGCTGCTTCGACCCGCAGAACAAGCTGTGGTGGGACAAGGAGCTGGACAAGCCGATCTCCACCCACACCGAGGGGGTCGATCCCTATCTGATGGGGGCGTTCACGCTGCCCGACGGCACACCCTGCAAACCCGCCTTCCAGCTGCTCAAAGAGCGGGTGGAGAAGTACACCCCCGAATGGGCCGAGGGCATCACCGGCATCCCGGCGGCCACCATCCGCCGGCTGGCGCACGAGATGGGCATCACCGCGCGCGACCAGAAGATCGAGCTGCCGATCCAGTGGACCGACTGCTGGGACAAGGACCACGACACCATCGAGGGGGCGCCGGTGTCGTTCCATGCGATGCGCGGGCTGGCGGCCCACTCCAACGGCTTCCAGACCATCCGCGCGCTGTCGATCCTGATGACCTTGCTCGGCACCATCGACCGCCCCGGCGGGTTCCGCCACAAGCCACCGTTTCCCCGGCCGATCCCGCCCTGCCCCAAGCCGCCCAACAGCCCCGACGACGTGGTACCGGGCGAGCCACTCAACGGCAATCCGCTGGGCTGGCCAGCCGATCCCGACGATCTGTTCGTCGATGACGACGGCGAACCGGTGCGGATCGACAAAGGCTTCTCCTGGGAGTATCCGCTGTCGGTGCACGGGCTGATGCACAACGCCATCACCAACGCATGGCGCGGCGACCCCTACCGCATCGACACGCTACTGCTGTTCATGGCCAACATGGCCTGGAACTCCTCGATGAACACCGTCGAGGTACGCAAGATGCTGACCGACAAGGACGACAACGGCGAATACCGGATCCCGTTCATCATCGTCGCCGACGCCTACCGCTCCGAGACGGTGGACTTCGCCGATCTGATCCTGCCGGACACCAGCTATCTGGAGCGCCACGACGTGATGTCGATGCTGGACCGCCCCATCTCCGAATACGACGGCCCGGTGGATTCGGTACGGATTCCGGTGCTGCCGCCCAAGGGCGACTGCAAGCCGTTCCAGGACGTGCTGGTGGAGCTGGGGACGAGGCTGAAGCTGCCCGCCTTCGTCGATGGCGAGGGCCGGCGCAAGTACCGCGACTATCGCGACTTCATCATCAACTTCGAGACCTCACCCGGCTCCGGCATCGGCTTTCTCGCCGGCTGGCGCGGCAAGAGCGGGGAGAAGTTCCTCAAGGGCGAACCCAACCCGCGCCAGTGGGAGATGTACGAAAAGAACAACTGCGTCTATCACTACGAGCTGCCGCGGTCGTTCCAGTACATGCGCAACTGGAACAAGGGCTACCTGCACTGGGCGCAGGAACACGCGATGACGCGATACGACGAGCCGATCAACATCCACCTCTATTCCGAAGTGCTGCAGAAGTTCCGCCTTGCCGCCGAGGGCAAGACCGATGGCCGGCAACCGCCGGACCGGCTGCGCGAGCGCATCAAGACCTATTTCGACCCGCTGCCGTTCTACCACGAGCCGCTGGAGACACAGCTCACCGACACGCACCAATACCCGCTCAACGCACTGACGCAGCGGCCGATGGCGATGTACCACTCCTGGGATTCACAAAACGCCTGGCTGCGGCAGATTCATACCCACAACTACCTCTTCGTCAATCCGAAGCTTGGCAGGGCGGGCGGCTTCGCCGACGGTGACTGGGTATGGGTGGAATCGATGCACGGCAAGGTGCGCTGCATGTGCCGCTTCTCCGAAGCGGTCGAGCCGGGCACGGTCTGGACCTGGAACGCCATCGGCAAGGCGGCCGGCACCTGGGGGCTGGCGCCAGAGGCCAACGAGTCGCAGAAAGGCTTTCTGCTCAACCACCTGATCGCCGAGGAGCTGCCACCCCACGCCGCCGGGGAACACCTCTCCAACGCCGATCCCATCACCGGGCAGGCCGGCTGGTACGACGTGCGCGTGCGCGTCTACAAGGCCGACGAGCACGAGCCCCCGCAGACCTTCCCGCAGTTCAGGGCGCAGAAGCCACTGCCGGGAATGGCACGCAAACGGGGCAAGTGGCAGGCCTATATCGCCGGCAAGTTCACCCGCAACCAGAAGAAGAGGGCGTGATCCCATGACACAACTGGCACTGGTCATCGACCTGAACGTCTGCGTCGGCTGCCACGCCTGCGTCACCAGCTGCAAGGAGTGGAACACCTCGGGTATGGCCGGCCCGCTGACCGACAAGAATCCCTACGGGGCCGACCCCAGCGGCACCTTCTTCAACCGCGTGCAGACCTTCGAGGTGGGCGAGTTTCCCAACACCGAGACCGTCCATTTCCCGAAAAGCTGCCTGCATTGCGAGGATCCCCCCTGCGTCCCGGTCTGCCCCACCGGCGCCAGCTACAAACGCGACGAGGACGGCATCGTGCTGGTGGACTACGACAAGTGCATCGGCTGCAAGTACTGCTCCTGGGCCTGCCCCTACGGCGCACGGGAGCTGGACGAAAAACAGAAGGTAATGAAGAAATGCACGCTCTGCGTCGATCGCATCTACGACGAATCATTGCCGGAGAACGAACGCCGACCGGCCTGCGTCCTCTCCTGCCCGACCAGCGCACGACTGTTCGGTGACATTCACGACCCCGAATCGGAAGTGTCGGTGGCAATCCGCGAGCACGGCGGCTATCAGCTGATGCCAGAGTGGGGCACCAACCCCTCCAACCACTATCTGCCACGCCGCAAGACGCGCATCAAGATCCACGAGGACGAACTGGAACGGGTGGACAATCCACTCAGCAAGGAGGAACGCAAGCGGCATGTCGGCCCGAGCGAAGGGCCGTCCATCGACGACATGGCCTCCTGGTAACGCTCTGCCTTTTTTCAGGGCGGGGCCGGCGCGCCACTCTTCACGGCAACCCATGCAACAAGCGACACTTTCATTTGGAACAGCATCATGCATCCAGCATTTTCCGTCATATTTCTCACCACATTGATCGGCGCCGGACAGGGGCTTTTCCTGGCGCTCTACACCAGCCAGGTCTACAGCCAGTTCAATGTACTGCCAACGCAGCACATGGGGCTGTTCTACGCCGTCGGCGCCGCCATCGCCGTGGCGCTGCTGATCGCCGGCCTGATCGCCTCCTTCTTCCATCTGGGCCACCCCGAACGGGCCTGGCGGGCGGCAACACAGTGGCGCACCTCCTGGCTCTCGCGCGAGGTGATCGTGCTGCCGGTCGCGCTGTTCTTCATTGCGCTGTGGGGCGCGGCCCACTACCACGACCTGACGCGCCCGCTGTTCCAGGCACCAGGCGGCACCGAGGTGGACCTGACGCTGATTCTCGGTTTCATCGCCACCATCGCCTCGTTTGCGCTGTTCGTCTGCACCGGCATGATCTACGCCAGCATCAAATTCCTGCAGGAGTGGCACAGCCCGCTGACGATCATCAACTTCATCCTGCTCGGCAGCGCCTCCGGCTTCCTCATCGCCACCACGCTGTCGGCGCTGCTCGGCACCAGCCTCACCACTTTCTATGCCGGCTGGGCGCTCTTTTTCACGCTCGTCGGCCTCCTCTTTCGCAGCGCCGCTCTGATTCGCAACCAGCGGCTGAGGCCCAAGTCGGACCTGCGCTCCGCCATCGGCGTGCGCCACACCCAAATGGCGCAGAAGGCCCAGGGCGCGATGGGCGGCTCGTTCAATACCCGGGAATACTTTCACGGCAAGAAGGCAGCCTTCGTCAAAAGCATCAAATACCTCTTCATCGTCCTGGCCTTTCTGCTGCCTGCACTGCTCATCATCGTCAGCTTCTACCGGCCCGGCTACCCGCTGCCACTGGCGGCCGCGCTGATCCAGTACCTCGGCCTGATCGCCGAGCGCTGGTATTTCTTCGCCGAAGCCAGACACCCGCAGAACCTCTATTATCAGAGCATCGCCTGACCACGCCGATGAAGACACGCCGCGAGGAGATCCCCACCTATGTCACCAAGGATGGCTCCACGATCCGCGAACTGATGCACCCCAACCACCATGGCGGACAAAATCAAAGCCTGGCCGAAGCCACCATCCCGCCGGGCGGCAAGACCCGGCTGCACCGCCATCGACAAACCGAGGAGATCTACCACATCGTCGCCGGCCGTGGCGAAATGACCCTGGGCGACACACGATTCCCGGTACAACCGGGCGACACCGTACTCATTCCACCGGGCACACCCCACGCCATATCGAACCACGGCAGGACAACACTGAAAATCCTCTGCTGCTGTGCCCCACCCTATCACCACGACGACACGGAACTGCTAGACCAAACATTTCACAAGAGCACCGGAAACCGGTCATAACCATTTGATCTGAACAACAAATCCAGCAGGATGTTGGGCACGCTTCGCTTTGCCCAACCTACGGCTACGACACCCGTCATCGTGAGCAAAACACCCCCCGTCATCGCGAGCGAAGCGCGGCGATTTCCTGACGACGGAGCACCTTCCGGGAGATTGCTTCGCTGTCGCTCGCAATGACGGGGGATGTCGTTGCGAGCAGCGACAGCGACGCGGCAACTTCCTGCTACGAAGAACCCCCTTCACGCGCGCCGTCGCCGGGTACGACGGCAGGGGTCGATCGGCCACGGAAGGCCGATCGAGGTCTGGGCCGCGGGATGCGGCTTCAGACCGACCCCGAAAGGCGAGGCCGGCGGCGGAGAACAGCGCGTGGGGGGGCGTCTTTTTTGCGT
>CAZTOZ010000073.1:0-15166 GCA_964614535.1 uncultured Thiotrichales bacterium
CTTTACCGCAAATGGCCGTCTGCTACACTGGACGGCAAACCTGACGGAGACGGTTGCCATGCCCCTGCCTGCCAAACACTCCGCCCGCTACGAAGACCTTTTCGACCTCCCGGAGAATCTGGTGGGTGACATTCTGGCGGGTGAGCTGCATCTCGCCGCCGATGTCCTGGTCCCCGATCTGGCAGGCTGGCGGCGGGAGCGCATGCCGGCGCTGCCGGACACGGCCTGGTTCGAGCCGGCGCCCAACCGGGTCTGCGGGATTCGCTCCCCCTCCACCGCCCGTACCGACCGCGTCTTGAAAATGCCGATCTACGCCCGCGAAGGGGTCAAACACCTCTGGCTGGTGGATCCGGACCTGAAAACCCTGGGGGTCTATGAGCGGAACGCCGAGGCCCGCTGGACACTGCTCCACTCGCTGAAGGACGACGACGCGGTCAGCCAGCCACCGTTCGATGCCATCGAGTTTTCACTCAGCCTGTTGTGGGGGTGATTTCCGCACGGTGGTTTTCTCTTTCACCAACCATTCCGAGGCAATCCTGCTCCCATGACCACCATCTATGATCTGAAACCCCGGTTTCAGGCGCTGCTGCGTCCGCTGACCCGGCGGCTGGCGTTGGCCGGTGTCACCGCCAATCAGGTCACCCTGGCGGCCGCGATGCTGTCGCTGACGATGGGGTTGGCGCTGGCGCTGCACCCCACCGCGCCGGCCCTGCTGCTTCTGCTGCCGCTGGTGCTGTTTGCGCGGATGGCGCTCAATGCCATCGATGGCATGCTGGCCCGGGAGCACGATCAGAAGAGCCGCCTCGGCGCGATCCTGAATGAGTTGGGCGATGTGGTCTCCGATGCCGCGCTGTATCTGCCGCTGGCGCTCCACCCCGCCCTTTCCGCCCCGGCGGTGGTACTGGTGGTGGTGCTGGGCATCATCGTCGAGATGACGGGCGTGGTGGCCGTGCAGATCGGTGCATCGCGGCGTTACGACGGCCCGCTGGGCAAGTCCGACCGCGCCTTTCTGTTCGGGCTGGTGGCGGTGATGCTGGCACTGGAGGTGGCGCCCGGCGGCTGGTTCAACGCTCTGCTGTGGCTGGCGGTGGCGTTCTCGGCCTACACCGTGGTCAACCGCGCGCGCGCCGCCTTGAGGGAGGCGGGCAAGGAGCGGATGGCGCCATGAATCCATGGCTGGACCATGCGACATGGCCGGTACTGGCGGTGCTGGGCGGCATCTTCACCCTGCTGCTGGCGGCCACGCTGTGGCTGCGCCTGACGGGGGCGCGGCTGACACAAGACAGCCGCCGCGAGCTGTCGGCGCGTATCGCTTCGTGGTGGGTGATGGCCGGTGTCTTCTCCGCCGCGCTGCTGTTGTCGCGCACCGCCTTCATCGTCTTTTTTGCCTTCGTCAGCTTCCTCGCCTTCAAGGAATATCTTTCGCTCATCCCCACCCGCCGCGCCGACCGCCGCGTGCTGTTCTGGGCCTATCTGGCCATTCCCGTGCAGTACTGGTGGATCGGCATCGACTGGTATGGCATGTTCATCATCTTCATCCCTGTCTATATGTTTCTGTTGCTGCCGTTCCGCATGGTGCTGACCGGCGAGACGCAGGGCTTTCTGAAGGCCACCGGCACGCTGCACTGGGGATTGATGACCACCGTCTTCGCGCTGTCGCATCTGGCCGCCCTGCTGGTGCTGCCGCTGAAGGCGACGTTCCCCGCCGGCGCGGCCGGGCTGGTGCTCTATCTGGTGCTGCTCACCGAACTCAACGACGTGATGCAGTATGTCTGGGGCAAGATGCTGGGACGGCGCAAGATCGTCCCGCGCGTCAGCCCCGGCAAGACCTGGGCGGGCTTTGTCGGCGGCAGCGCCACCACCGCGCTGGCGGGTGGCCTGCTGGCCGGGCTGCTCACGCCGTTCTCGCTGCCGGAGGGGCTGCTGGCCGGGCTGGTCATCGGCGTTGCAGGGTTCGTGGGCGACGTGGTGATCTCGGCGGTGAAACGCGACCTGGGGGTCAAGGATTCCGGCGCGCTGATTCCAGGGCACGGCGGCCTGCTCGACCGCCTCGACTCGCTGCTCTACACCGCACCGCTGTTCTACCACGCCGTGCGCTATTTCCACGGGGCGTGAGCGATGCGTGCCTCACCCGCCCGACTGCCACGCTGGCTGTTCTTCGCCGTCATCGTGCGGCTGCTGGTGATGGTGGTACTGGGGCTGAACGTGCGCCACCGCGAGCGCCTGCCCAAGGCTGGGCCGGCCATCATCGTCGCCAACCACAACAGCCATCTGGACACGCTGGTGCTCATGTCCCTGCTGCCGCTGCGCCTGCTGCCCCGCACCCGTCCGGTGGCGGCCATGGACTATTTTCTGCGCAACCGCTTCCTGCGCTGGCTGGCGCTGGAGATCATCGGCATCCTTCCACTCCAGCGCGGCCGCCCGAAGCGAGGTGAAGACCCTCTCGCCGGCCTGGACGCGGCGCTGGCGCGGGGCGACATCCTCATTCTCTTCCCCGAGGGCACGCGCGGCGAGCCGGAACGACTCGCCACCTTCCGCAAGGGGGTCGCACGGCTGGCCGAGCGTCATCCCGAGGTGCCCGTCGTGCCGGTGTTCCTGCACGGGCTGGGCAAGGCCCTGCCCCGGGGCGAGTTCATGCTGGTGCCCTTTTTCTGCGATGTCTTCGTCGGCGAACCACTTGGCTGGCCGGGCGACCGGCGGGCCTTCATGGAGAAGCTGCGCCACACCATCGAAACGCTGGCCGCCGAGGGCGACTTCCCGCCATGGGAATAGACCGCAAAAGCCCACGCGGGACGTTGACCGACTTGCCGGCGCTGCTGTGGGGGCTGGCCGAAGCCACCTTCTTCTTCATCGTGCCGGACGTGCTGATCACCCACCGCGCCCTGCACGGCTGGCGACCGGGAGCCATCGCCGCCCTCCACGCCGTGGCCGGCGCCCTGATCGGCGGAGCGCTGATGTTCTGGCTCGGCACGCGCCATCCCGAGGCCCTGCGCGGCTGGCTCGACTGGGTACCCGCAGTCTCGCCGGAGATGATCGCAAGCGTCGAAGCACAACTGGCCACACAAGGGCTGTGGAGCCTGTTCCTCGGCCCACTGTCCGGCACCCCCTACAAACTCTACGCCGCGCTGACGCCCCAAGCCGGCCTGGGGCTGGGCGCATTGCTGCTGATCAGCATCCCCGCCCGGCTGTTGCGTTTCCTCCTGCTGGCCGCCATCGCGGCGCTGCTCGGCGACTGGCTCTCCCGCCATCACGGCCCACACATGGCGCGCCTCGCCTGGGCCCTCGGCTGGGGCGGGTTCTACACCGCCTGGTTTGCGCTGATGCCGAACTGAACAAAACAACAGCCCCACCCTCCCGTCACCGCAGTCACCAACGACGCCGAATGAAAAAACGGCGAATGATTCATCCAGAAAAAATTGCGCCAATAAAAATGTGATAGCCATCACATTTCAAGAAATTCCCTGCTGATCTGATCCGCAACAACCATCGGGCGGCGGTTGCGGACCCTGCAATCCCCTTCAGAAAACCATCCTCCATCGGGCGACGGCGATCGACCGCCGCGCCACGGGACCCACCCCCGGCCAAGATCGCCAGCCCCCAGTAACAAAACAACGCATAACCCATTGTTTCAGAAACTCTTTTTTTCAATACAACGAACATCACAACGGCACGAACAAGGCGGCAGCAATCAACCGTATCGACCGCCCCCGACGGTCGATACGAGCCGTTCCTACACCATTTTTTCTCATTGGCACGGATGCTGCAGACACACCATCAAGCCAACAGCAGTTTTATTGCGGCGATTTCCACAGAAAAACTGCTGAACCTTTCCCGCGGTGAACAATCTACATTCCTGCCGGATAGGGTTCGGGGACTTACCCAGAGAAAACCACCGGCTGATTCCCGGGGGTCATTCTCCTGGAACGGGCTTACCAAAGGGCTTAGCAGAGGGAAACCTCTTGTAACCAGGGAATCAAGCGGCCCAGTACCGCTTTCCACAACCAATCATCCAAAAGAGAGAATCAACCATGACTTTTGCAAAAACCAAACTCATGCTTGCCGTCGTTGCCACCTTCAGCTATGGCGCCATCAATGCAGCCACCGTCATCGACGCGGCCCAAAGCGGCGAAAACATCACCGGCACCTTCACCCAAACCACGGTGACCAACAGCAGCATCACCGCCACCCAAAGCGGAACCAATCAGACGGCGACCGTCAGCCAAAGCACCGGCGATGGCAACAGCGCCACCGTCGATCAGAGCAATGTGAACAACACGCTCATCAGTATTCAGAACGGCAACAACCACAGCACCACGCTCACCCAGATGGGCACCAACGGTTTCCTCGAGAACGAGCAGACCGGCGCCGGCCACACCGCCACTGCGACACAATCCGGTAACAACAACACGATGGATCTGGATCAACTCGATGGCAGCAACAACAGCATCGATGTCGGCATGCAGGATGGTAGCGACAACTCGATGACCGTGTACCAGATCAACGGCACCTCGGACTCCTCGGCAACCGTCACTCAGACCGATATCTCGAATGTCATCACCATCACCCAGGACGCCGCCGATGCTTCCACCGTGACCATGTCGCAGGAAGGTGACACCAATACGGCAACGATCACCCAGACCGCCATCTCCTCCAGCATCACTGCGACACAACTGGGCAGCAACAACACGATGACGCTCGGCCAGGATCTGGCGGAAGACAGCAGCAGCATTACCGCGACACAAAACGGCACCGACAATGTGATGACCGCCAACCAGTCGGCGGGCAACAGCAATGCCATTACCGCAACCCAGCAGGGCGACACCAACACCATGAGCCTGGTACAGAGCGCCGGGGCGGAGGGCAGCACCATCACCGCGATCCAGGAGACCGACACCGGACTCAACTCGATCACCGCATCACAGACCGGCGGCCTGAACAGTGCGATGTCTCTGTCGCAGCTCGGCCTGACCAACGGCAGCACGATCGCCGCCACACAGGTCGGCGGCGTCGACTACAGCATCACCGCCGTGCAGACCGACTGCACCAGCTGCACCCTGACGGCCACGCAAACCGACTGAGCGTCCGTCGAGCCCCTCCTCCTGGAGGGGCTCTTCCCCAGGCCTCGGTCTCCATAGACAGGCTGCGACGAAAGAACATTTGCCCAAACGGCACCGTCGACGCAGGACCATCCGCGCGGCCCCGACCGGGAACCGACTCTTGCCATGGTCCCAAACGAACCGTTGGAGCAAAACACCATTCAGGTGCCATGGGAGGAACCATCGATGCCTTACCCAAGCCTCAGACTTTTCCGACCAGACTTCGACAGACCCACATCGAGACCGCTCCTCGTTTCCACCCTGCTGATCACGATGGCACTCCCCCAGGCGCAGGCGGGAGACATCGTGCTGTGGGCCAACCAGCAGGGCAGCGGAAACACATCGACCATCGAACAATCCTCGAGCTCGGATCTCACCACCCGTATTGAACAGTCCGGCAACCACAACACCATCGACCTGACACAGCACGATACCGGCAACACCGCCACCGACCTCCTGCAACGGGGCGACGACAACCACATCCAATTCAGCACCAGCCTCGCCATCGACGGCCGTTTCCGGCTGGAGCAGCAAGGTGACGGGAACGACATCGGCCTCACTGCCTCCGGCAGCGGACTCGAAGCGGATCTCGACCAATACGGTGATGGAAACACGCTCGATATCGAAATGTCGGGAACTTCACTCGACATCACGGCGTCTCAAATTGGAGACAACAATGAAATCATCGCCCGGCACCGGGGTCACGATCTGTCCAGTTCGGCCAGCCAGATCGGCAACGACAACCGCCTGACCATCTCCCAAAGTGATTCCGGCAGCACCATCTCGGTCACGCAAAGCGGTGATGGTAATCACACCACGATAGAACAATATTGACCGAACGATGAAGCCTCGATCCACCGTCAAAAGGGGACTGATACCATACGGACTGGCGCTGCTTGCTTGGCTCCTGGTGATCCCGCCCCTGTCTGCGTCGGCCACGCCGCCCGCGGCCGACGACACCGAGGAGGCGTTCCGTCTTGGCATCATCATCGACGAGACGATATCGGCATTCGGTCACGAATACGCCAGACAGCTCAGCGCCAAATGGCTGCTGGAGGGGCGTGAGCTGCGGTCGGCCCTCGTCATCAGGGAACGTCCCTCTGCATTGAAGGGGTCACTGATCGAGGTCCACTACGAAAGCAAGACCATCTTCGCAAAACGATATCCGGTCCGCCGCGCGGACATCGAAAAATTCACCAGCGAGGTACTTCCGCTTCTGCAACAGAAAATCCTGGAGGCACAGCTGTCGGTGATCACCTCGTCACCCGACCTGGCAGGCAGTGGACTGTGACGGGCTGGCGGAAGATTCCGGCCATGGAATTCCCCGACGACGAAAAGGAATGCCACGGGCGCCCGACAGATCCCATTCTCGATCGGTTCCCGTCATTGCCAATGGTGCCCCCATATCACAGACAGGGTGCTGAAAAATCACAACACCCTGCAACTGGAGAATAATCAATGAACAGGTTGTCACTCATCACCCTGCTGTTTCTCTTTTTCGTTTCAGCAACGAATGCATCGGAACTGATATACCGTCCAGTCAACCCCTCTTTCGGCGGCAATGCCAACAATGGCGTCTATCTACTCAATAGCGCCAAGGCGCAGAACCAGTTCGACGACCCGGACGCACCGAGCCGCAAGGAGCTGACACCAATGGAAGAATTCAACCAACGTCTCCAACGCTCGCTGCTGAGCAGAATGACCAGCATCATCTCCCGCTCCGTCATCGGTGACAACGGGGACATCAACCCGGGAAACTTCGAAACGACCGATTTTCTGATCAGCATCACCGACCTCGGGGACGGTCAGATGAACATTACGACGACGGACAAGGTGACCGGAGACCAAACCTCCATCATGATCGAAACCGGGCTGTAACAATGAATGGCATTCATCGTCTACTCTCCATCGTTTCCATCGTCTCCCTGGCCACAGGCTGCGCGACATTCTCACCACCGGCCGAAAAACCCGAGCTTCGCGGCGACGCCACCCCCCTGCCGACGACCAGGACCCGGGATACCCTGGCCTCGCTGCCACCACCGAAAGGCCCGATCGCGGTCTCCGTCTATGCGGTCAAGGATCAAACCGGCCAATACAAGCCGGCACCATCGAACAGTTTCTCGACCGCCGTCATGCAGGGCGCGACGGCCGTGCTCGTCAAGGCGTTGCTCGATTCCAAATGGTTTGTTCCGCTGGAACGCGAAGGGCTGCAGAACCTGCTGACCGAGAGAAAGATCATCCGCGCGGCCAAGAACCCCAACCGGAAGAAAATCCCCACGCTGGCCTCCGCCAGCCTGATCATCGAAGGCAGCATCATCGCCTACGACTCCAACATCAGAACGGGCGGCGCCGGCGCGCGCTATCTGGGCATCGGCATTTCCCAGCAATACCGCGAAGATCAGGTCACGATCAACCTCCGGGCCGTCGATGTCCGCACCGGCCGCATCCTTCACAGCGTCACCAGCACGAAAACCATTTTCTCCCGCCAACTGGATTCCGGCATTTTCGGCTACATCCGCTTCGGCAAGCTGCTGGAGGTGGAAACCGGCTACAGCTACAACGAACCGGCCCAACTCTGTGTCATGGATGCCATCGAATCCGCATTGATCCAGCTCATCGCCGAAGGCATCCAACGCGGAACCTGGAAACTCAAGAATCCAGAGGACATCTCCCATCCGGTCTTTGCGCGGTTTGGCGGCAACTGGAAGGGCTGAGGACAACCCGACGGCATCGCGGCCAAAACACGGACGACCATCGCGGGTACGTCGGAAACAACAGCGGGAGACCGGCACCACGAACATCGCGCCACCGGCGCCAGACGGCCAGAGAATGCAGGATATTGGGGGAATCCTGGCGAGGCAGTTTGTTCGAGAAATTGCACGGCAGCGCCGGGGACACATTGTGCCTTACCAATATTCCGGTGAAATAGACCGTGGCGTTGTGCTTTTTTCCAGCGCTCTTGTGAAATATTCGGGTTAGAGCCAATCGGTCAGCGCCACCCCCACCCCGATGCGACGAATCCGCGCATCGTAGTCGATCAGGCTCTCCCCATAGCCGTCGAAATACTGGACATAGCCCTTGAGACGGCGGCCGAGCGGAAACGACCACCCCAGCTCGACCGCGCCGCGGTTGTCCTCGTTCAGGTTGTTTCGCAACATCACGCTGACGGTGTTACGCCCGAGCTTTCGGACCAGCCGAAGCTCGCCCCGCCCCATGTAGTCCAGGATGTCGGGGTTGTCATCGCCCAGCGGATCATCGGGGGTTTCCTTCTTGGGTTCCGGCAGCCGGTACCACGACCTCAGACTCAACACCATCGACCCACGTTCCAGGATCAGCGTACCGAACAGCCGGTTCCAGCTTCTCGACTGGCGTCCCGGCCGGCCATTGGACTGGTGGTTGATGCCGAGCGCGACCACACGAGCACGCAGGCCGTAGAGGCTCCACCGTTGAGGTATCACGACAAACGCCTCCGGCTCGTGGTTGGTCTCCCGAAAGGGGCTGGAAAAGCGTTTGTTGTAGGCCTGCCAGTAGGATTGGTTGGTATAGGCAAAAAACACGCGGGAGCCGGATCCCAATACGCCGCTGGCCACCTGGAATTTCAGACTCAGCTGGAACTTGACCTCCCAATGCTGCAGATCCCCCTGGAGATCGGTGTACGGGGCCGTGTTGGGCCGCGCCATATAGGTGGCGGGCAGCACATAGTTGGGTTTGTGCGCTGTGATGACGAACGGATTGTTCTCCAGCAGATGCTCGTCGAATAGGCGCTCGTCGACGACCGACGCCACCCGGGACTCACGATCACCGCACTTTTCACGGAGTTCCCCGACCCGGCTGTCGGGCGTCGCCACCTCGATCGCATCGAGCAGGCAATCCTCGACGTCCCGTTCGGCTGCCCCAACGCCGGCACAACCGACGACGGCCACGACCCCCAGTACCACCGAACGCAGATCGATACCCATCACTCACCCTCTCCGGATTCGCCAAACCGGGGGTAACTCTACGCAGCCACCCATGGCGCCTCAACCGTTCCCACTGTCACTTTCGCGACAGGCGGCCCCGGTCGCGCTGCGGTAAGCTGCGCCAGACCATTTCGGCATGGAGTGTTGGCATGTACCAATCCGGCAGCAAACCGATCGGGTTCTGGTCGGCGGTGTCGATGGGCGTCGGCTCGATGGTCGGGGCGGGCATCTTCGCCCTGCTCGGCGAGGCCAGCGCCATCTCCGGCAGCGCGGTGTGGCTGTCCTTCGTCATCGGCGGCGTGATCGCGCTTTTCTCCGGCTACTCGCTGGGCAAGCTGGGGGCGCGCTATCCGGCGGCGGGGGGCATCGTCGAATATCTGACCCAGGCCTTCGGCAGCGGTCTGTTCACCGGCGGGATGAGCATTCTGCTCTATCTGACCGCCGTCATCTCGTTGAGCCTGATCGCCAAGGCCTTTGGCAACTACGCCACCACGTTCATGGCCGATCAGACCTCACCGCTGTGGCGCATCGTCTTCACCGTCGGCATCGTGCTGCTGTTCGTGGCCATCAATCTGCGCGGCGCGCGGGACGTGGCGGTGTGGGAACGGATCATCGTCTTCATCAAGTTCAGCGTGCTGGTGATTCTGGCGGTGGCCGGCATCCTCTATCTCGACCCGACCCTGCTCTCACCGTCACGTTATCCGCCATGGAAGGATGTCTTCTTCAGCCTGGCAATCACCTTTTTCGCCTATGAGGGTTTCCGCGTCATCACCAATACGGCGGAGGACATGCCCGATCCGGGGCGGACGCTGCCGCGCGCGATGGTGACCTCGATCCTGCTGGTGATGCTGCTCTACATCGGCATCGCCTTTGCCGTATTCGGCAATCTCCCCACCGACCGGGTGATCGCCACCAAGGACTATGCGCTGGCCGAAGCCGCCTTGCCGGTATTCGGCCAGCTCGGGTTCACGGTCGTGGCGGTCACCGCGCTGATTTCGACGGCTTCGTCGATCAACGCCAACCTCTATGCCGTCACCAACGTCACCTACCAGTTGGCGCGCGACGGCGAACTGCCGGCGGTGTTCGGCCAGCCGATCGGCCACAGCCGCGAGGGACTGGTGATCAGCGGGCTGCTCATCATCGTGCTGGCACTGTTGTTCGACCTGTCGGAGATCGCCGCCATCGGCTCGATCTCGATTCTCTTCGTCCACGCCGTCACCCATATCGGCCACCTCCGCCTGCGCCGACAGACCGGAGCGTCACCGACGATGATCGTGCTGGCGATTCTGCTCTCGCTGGGCGCGGCCGGGCTGGCCCTGGCCTATGCCAGCCGCCATTCCGACAAGGTGGCGCTGGTGCTGGCCGGCTTCTTCGTCGTCTCCTTCGGTGTGGAGTGGCTGTTGCAGACGCTGGTCGGCAGAACCATCCGGCCACGGACGCCGACATCCCGGTGACGCCAGCGGGCGGCAACCGATGGACGGCGCGATGCGTATGCCCTGCATGCGCCTGTTGCCATTTTGGTTTCTGCTACTCGCCCTCTCCCCCGCCACCGTGACGTCGGCGGAGGAGGCCGTGACGTTTACCGCCACGACCCCCACCCATCGCACCGCGTTGCTGGAGCTGTTCACCTCGGAGGGCTGCTCCAGCTGTCCGCCGGCCGACGCGCTGCTGGCCGAACTCGGGCGCAGCCTCCCCGCCGACAAGCTGGTTCCCGTCGCCTTCCACGTGGACTACTGGGACGAGCTCGGCTGGAAAGACCCGTTTGCCGATCACCGCTACAGCGAGCGCCAGCGCCGCTATGCCGACCTTCACCGCGCACGCGTCGTCTATACCCCGCAGTTCCTCCTCGGCGGCGCGACGCTGCGGCCGGTGAGTCTGCTGGAGGAACGCCTCACCACCCTCAATGCCGAACCGTCACCACGGCAGATCCACCTCTCCGCCACGCTCCAGCCGCCTCGGCCCGTCGAGCTGCGCTGGCACGTCGAGCCGGCATTGTCTTCGGAGCATCGGCTGGTGGTGCTGCTGACCGAGAACGGGCTGGAGTCGGCCGTCGATGCCGGGGAAAACCGTGGCCGGCGGCTGCGCCACGAGCATGTCGTCCGGGCGCTGGAGAGCCACCGCGACAGCCGCGGCTCGACGACGCTGCCTCTGCCCCCCGGCAGCCATCCCGACCGGCTGGCCGTGGTGGTCTTCGTCGAAACGGCGGCCGGGCGCGTCGAGCAGGCACTGCGGCTGCCGCTGCACCGTAAGTAAACGACGCGAAAAAGCGGTATCCTCGGGGCAGGCAAACCGACACAAGACCACCATGCCCCGCTCCATCGGTCCCCGACTGCGCCAGCAATGGCAAACGCTCTCCCGCCTGCCGGGCGGACGCTGGCTGTTCAGCCGGCTGCTCGGCACCATCGTGCCGTACAGCGGCACCCTCCGCGCCAACGTGGTGTCGCTCCGGCCTGGCTTCTGCACCGTCACCCTGCGCACGCGCCGCCGGGTTCGCAACCACCTCGACTCGGTCCATGCCATGGCGCTGGCCAATCTGGCCGAGCTGGCCAGCGGACTGGCGCTGGTGGCCGCGCTGCCGAAACAGACACGCGCGATCCTCACCGGCTTCGAAATCACCTATCTGAAAAAATCACGCGGCCTGCTCCGCGCCGAAGGGTGTTGTGAAACCCCACCGGCCAATCTGACGACCGACCATCAGGCCTTCGTCGAGATCCGCGACGAGACCGGCGACATCACCGCCACGGCCACGGCCCACTGGCGCGTCGGCCCGGAGCAGGGATAGTGGAGACGGCGCTGACGCGGGCGCTGGGCCTGGACGTTCCGCTGATCTGTGGCGCCATGTATCCCTGCTCCAATCCCGAACTGGTGGCGGCGGTGTCGGCGGCCGGCGGCATCGGCGTCATCCAGCCGCTGTCGCTGACCTATGTCCATGGCTGGGATTTTCGCGAGGGGCTGCGCCATGTCCGCCAAATCACCGACCGCCCCGTGGGTCTGAATCTCATCATCGAACGCAGCTCGAAAAAGTATCTCGAACGCGCCCGGCAGTGGCTCGACATCGCACTGGAGGAAGGCATCCCCTTTTTCGTCACCGCCCTCGGCGACCCCCGCTGGGTGGTGGAGCGGGCCCATGCCGGCGGCGCCATCGTCTACCACGACGTCACCTGCCGCCGTCATGCCCAAAAGGCGCTCGATGCCGGCGTCGATGGCTTCATCTGCGTCAACGACCGCGCCGGCGGCCATGCCGGAACACACAGCGCCGAAGCGCTGCTGGCCGAACTCGACGGCCTTGGCAAACCACGGGTCTGCGCCGGCGGCATCGGCCAGCCCGACGATTTTGCCGCCGCGCTACGAATGGGGTACGCCGGCGCCCAGCTCGGCACCCGCTTCATCGCCACCAGCGAATGCAGCGCCCCCGACGCCTACAAACAGGCCATCCTCGACGCCAGCGAAGACGACATCGTGCTGACGGAGAAAATCTCCGGCGTGCCGGTCTCCGTCATCCGCACGCCGTGGATCGAGCACAGCGGCACCCATGCCGGCCCGCTGGCGCGGTGGATGCTGCGCGGGCCAAGGACGAAACACTGGATGCGCACCCTCTATACGCTGCAATCGGTCTGGAAATTCAAGCGCGCCATGCACCGGGAGATGACCCATCGGGATATCTTCCAGGCCGGAAAGAGCGTGGCCGGCATCCGCGAGATCCTGCCGGCACGGGAGGTGGTGCGGCGGTTCGCCGCGGCGCTGCCGTAGCGCCGACGTGCCGGTTGCGATCCCGCCGCCCGGCCGTCACCAGAACGTCCAGAAACGTAGACGACCGGGCACGACGCCGCTGGAGAAGACACCGCCATCCCCCCTCGAAACGCGCCGCCCACTTCCGGTAGACTTGCCCCTTTGCCAGTAACCGCAAGCCCCATGCCCGTTACCATTCAGAGCCCCGTCACCGGCATCTGGACAATCCACAGCCCACGGGGCCATCACCCCTACTCCAAGGATTTCCGCGCACTGGATTATTGCTACCGGACGCTGTCGCCCGCGCTGCGGTTGCGCCATCTGCTCGGCCGGCTCGATGTCACCGCACTGCCGGCCTGGGCGCAGCCGGTGCGCGCACCGCTGGGGGGACGCATCGTCACGGTGGCGCAGGATCACGACGATCGGCTGATGCTGAATCTGCCACGCGACCTGTCACGGATACGCCACGCAGTGAGGAGCGGCAACACCGATGCCGGCTTTCATCTCGGCAACCACCTCATTCTGGAGACCGACGACGGCCACCACCTACTGCTGGCCCATCTGAAGAAATCCAGCGTGCGCGTCGTTCCGGGGCAGACGGTATCGCCCGGCGACGTGCTGGCAAAGGTGGGCAACTCGGGCCTCAGCCTGCTGCCCCATCTCCATTTCCATGTCACCGATCCGGCCGCGCCCAACCCCGACCAGCCGCTGCCCTTCGTCTTCGAAACCCACCAGCGGCTCGATGGCGGGGTCTGGTACGAACAGGCGGCGTCGCTGCCGCCGGATCATCGACCATTTCGCATCTCCTGAAGGACTCGACCATGAAAAAACCTGTCGTCATCATTGGCATCGGCGAGATCGGCGGCGTCTTCGCTCGCGGCTTTCTCAAGCTTGGCCACCCACTCCACCCGGTCAACCGCAACGACTCGATGGATGCCATCGCCACCAACGTCACCGACCCCCAACTGGTCGTCGTGGCCGTCGGTGAGAAAGACCTGCACCCGACGCTGGAACGGCTGCCCGCCGCCTGGCGCGACCGCCTGGTGCTGATCCAGAACGAACTGCTGCCGCGCGACTGGCAACGGCACCGGATCGACAACCCCACCGTCATCTCGGTCTGGTTCGAGAAAAAACCGGGCATGGACGCCAAAGTGGTCGTCTCCTCCCCCGTCTTCGGCCCCCACGCCGACACCGTCATCGCCGCGCTGCAGGCGGTGGGCCTGCCCGCCCACCGCGTCGCCGACCAGGAGGCGCTGCGGTTCGAGCTGGTACGCAAGAACCTCTACATCCTCACCACCAACATCGGCGGGCTGGCCATCGGCGGCGGCAGCGTCACCGAACTGTGGCACGACCACAACGAACTGGCGCGGGCCGTGGCCGCCGACGTGCTCACCATCCAGCGCTGGCTCACCGGCGAGACCCTCGACGACGCGCGGCTGATCGACGCCATGGTCACCGCCTTCGAAGGCGACCCCGAACACGGCTGCATGGGCCGCAGCGCGCCGGCACGACTGGAGCGGGCACTCACCATCGCCAACGAAGCGGGACTACAGGTACCGACGCTGCAACGCATCGCCGCCGAGCACAGTGCCGCGGCATAGCCTGCCGGCACTGCTGCTGGCGCTCGGCCTGCTGCCCGGTGCAGGCGCCAGCGAGACCGAACTGACCATCTGTCACGGCTTCGGCTGCCAGCAACGGACCGAAGTGGCCATCACCGGCCGCTTCGCCCGCTCGCTGGCGGCATGGTTCCAGCCACCCGCCCCCGACGCCGCCACCGAGCGGGAGCAGATCGCCCGCGCCATCGCCTACCTGGAGCGGCAGGTGGGCGCCGTCACCGGCACCGACCGCGACATCGGCGGCAACTACGACCCCGAACGGGAGCAACCGGCCAGCAGCCAGATGGATTGCATCGACGAATCACACAACACCACCCGCTACCTGCGCCTGCTCGACCGCCTCGGCCTGCTGCGCTGGCACCGCCCCGCGGCACGCCGCTACCGCAGCCGCTTCCTCATCGACGGCCACTGGACCGCCGTCATCGAGGAGATCCCCAACGGCCGCCAGTGGGCCGTCGATGCCTGGTATCACGACAACGGCCAGCCACCGGAGATCCAGCCGCTGGCCGACTGGCTGCGGCGCAAACGGCCGGCGTGGCGCAATTCCGCGCGATGACCGCCGCTTTTGTGCCGGCCACTCCACTCTCATAGTAAGATACCCGCCTTCCCAACCCGCCCGGTGAACATGACCGAATTCGCCCTCATCCTCGTCAGCACGATCCTGGTCAACAACTTCGTTCTGGTGAAGTTTCTCGGCCTCTGCCCGTTCATGGGGGTGTCGAGCAAGCTGGAGACGGCAATGGGGATGGGGCTGGCCACGACGTTC
>CAZTOZ010000074.1:0-50056 GCA_964614535.1 uncultured Thiotrichales bacterium
CAACTGTCGCTGCCGCAGACCGCGCGGCTGCGCATCCTGCTGCTCTCGCGCCACGACACGCTGCCCGAACTGCCTGGCAAGCTGGCGGGCAACGTCGATCCGGCGCTGGCGCTGAAACCGCTGGCCGTGCAACAGGACGACGCCTGGGCCTTGTTCCAGGCCGCCAGCGACGCCATGCGGCAATGCCGGGCCCGGCAACAGGGCCGGACCCCGCCGACGGCAACGCCCCTCGACCGGAAGACCTTCGACACCTGGCTGGCGTCCGATGAACTGCACTCGCGCCCGCTGTTCCTTCTCGCCTACGCTCTGCATCTGATCGACCACCCCGGTGACACCGCCCTGCGAGGCGCGGCCATCATCCGCGCCCTGGTGGTGCGGGAAACCCGCCGCCTGCGCGACGAGGCCCGCCACAAGGGCATGGACGGCGATGCGCTGCTCCTGCTCAAGGCGCTGGCGGGGGTCACCGGCGGCATCGACCGCGCCCTGCTGGAAAAGCTGCGCGATGCGCCGGCGGCGGAAGTCACCCTGCCCACGTTCAACGGCACACTGACCCGTTCCACCCTTTGGGACAGCAACAGAGAATGCATCCCGCCCCTGGAGCCGGACCTGCTGGCCGCCGAACTGCTGTACAGCGAACTGGGACAAGATCATATACCCGCCGGCAAATGGCTCTACCACACCCTCGCCGCCGTCGAAGGCCGCCAACAACAAGCCGCCTGGGAACGGCTGATCCGGCTGGTGGGCGACGACCGCCGGCTGCTGAAAAACCGCAGAAGCGTCCCGCTGGTGGATGCGCTGCAAGCCTGGGTGGAGGCCAAACCGGAGCGTCACCGGCCATTGGAGCCGCTGACTTCCATGGACCGGCCAACACAGGTCCTGCTGCCGCTGGCGATCCGTGTGAGTGAACGGCTGCTGCAAAACAGTGATGATCCGGAAGAGCAGGCCGGGATACTGAACAATCTCTCGGTCCATCTCGCCGAGGCGGGGCAACGGGAACGGGCACTGGAGACCATCGGCCGCGCCGTGGAGATCCGCGAACAACTGGCGAAGCAGAACTTCGACGCCTACGCGCCCGATCTGGCGAGCAGCCTGAACAATCTCTCGGTCGATCTCGCCGAGGCGGGGCAACGGGCACGAGCGCTGGAGACCATCGGCCGCGCCGTGGAGATCTACGAACAACTGGCGAAGCAGAACTTCGACGCCTATGCGCCCGATCTGGCGAGGAGCCTGAACAATCTCTCGGTCCGTCTCGCCGAGGGCGGCGATACCGCTGGCGCCATTACCCAACTGACGCGCGCCATTGAGCACATCGAACCCTTCGCCTTGCCTGGTACGCTGTATGCGGAGTGGCTTGAGACCATGCGACGGTCGTTGGCGGCGCTGCGAATGCGTTAGCCTGTGATTGGACCGGATGCCTGGAAGGGATGTTTCTGTTGTTGCAACGACACCCCCCGTCATTGCGAGCGCCAGCGAAGCAATCTCCCGGAAGGTACTCCGTCATAGGGAGATCGCCGCGCTTCGCTCGTGATGACGGGGAGTCGTAGCCGTAGGTTGGGCAAAGCAAAGCGCGCCCAACATCCAGCGGCTTCGTAGCAATGCCGGTGGTACCGGTTTCGCGCCTCGTCGATCACGACATTCTTCCCCACCACCCCCACCACGCGCGAGTCGCATTTTTTCCTCGTCGAAAAAACGCGACGCAAAAAAGACGCCCCCCACGCGCTTTCTTCCGCCGCCGGCCACGCCTTCCGGGATCGGTCTGAAGCCGCATCCCGCGGCCCAGACCTCGATCGGCCTTCCGTGGCCGATCGACCCCTGCAGTCGCACCCGGCGACGGCGCGCGTGAAGGGGGTTCTTCGTAGCAGGAGGTTGCCGCGTCGCTGTCGCTCCTCGCAATGACACCCCCGTCATTGCGAGCGACAGCGAAGCAATCTCCCGGAACAGTGCTCTATAGCGGGAGATCGCCACGCTCCGCTCGCGATGACGGGGGCATCATGGCCGTAGGTTGGGCAAAGCGAAGCGTGCCCAACACGCTGCTATTTTTTTGGCCGGAATGCCTTGATGACCGATTCGTCGGTTTCGAGGTAGGGGCCTTCTAGCAGGTCGATGCAGTAGGGCACGGCGGGGAAGACGGCGTCGAGGCATTCGCGGATCGATTTGGGTTTGCCGGGGAGGTTGATGATGAGGGCCTGGCCGCGGATGCCGGCGGTCTGGCGGGAGAGAATCGCGGTTGGCACGTATTGCAGGCTCACCTGCCGCATCAGTTCGCCGAAGCCGGGCATCATTTTGTCGCAGACCGCTTCGGTGGCTTCCGGGGTGACGTCGCGCCGTGCCGGGCCGGTGCCGCCGGTGGTGACGACGAGGCAGCAGCCTTCTTCGTCGATCATGCGCTTGAGCATCGCCTCGATCGTGGGTTGGTCGTCGGGTATGACGTGGTAGACCGGTTCCCAGGGTGATGTCAGGTAGTCGTTCAGTGTGTCGATGATCGCCTGGCCGGAGAGGTCGTCGTAGACGCCGGCGGTGGCGCGGTCGGAGGTGGTGATGATGCCGATTCTGGCGGTCATGGTGCTCTTGGCCTCAGCAGTGGTTGAGAAAATAGCGCGCCCGCTCGACCATCTTGCGGCGGCGCAACATCAATTTGAACTTGCTGCCGCCGGCCTGCTGCCAGAGTACGGCGGCGCGGATGCCGCCGAGTAGCAGGGCGCGGATCTGCGCCGCCACCGCCGGGTTCTCCAGGTGTTCGGTCTCTCCGTTGACGATGATCCGGGGCCCCAGGGTGCTGATGGTCTGTTGATAGGTGTCGGCCAGCCCGCCGATGATGGCGGGGTTGAGGACGTCGTCGAAATGGTCACGCTGGCGGCGGGCCTCGTCGATGCCCTGGAGTATCGTCTCGCCCATCGCCGGCTGTTTGCGCAGCTTGCTCTCCAGATGCAGCAGGCCGATGGCGTAGCGGGTGATGTCCACCGATTCGGGTGACTTGCCCGGCTGGCTCAGCAGGCCCGACAGCAGTGTAAAGCCGGCCCGCAGATTGGCCAGGCCGCCATAGATTTCGTCGATGCTCTCCACCTCGTTCTGGAACAGGCTGGTGATGATGGTGCGGCGGTCGTTGTCGTCGGCATGGCCTTCGACGGCCAGTTTGCGCACCAGAGCGCTGGCCTGAAAGACGGCCGCCAGGGCGATGGTTCGATTGTTGTCGTTCTGTTCCATGGTCGTCGTTCGGATCGTCTGGCCAGCATGGTGCGGCGCCAGAGGCCGAGTGTATTCGCTTTGGGGTGGTTTTTCACCCGCCTTCCGGTGGCTGTCGGGCGGCGGTACACTGGCGCTGGACGATAACCACCAACAGGAGAACACAACCATGAAGACCATCTTCGGAAGGCTTGCCGGCATGGCCATTGGCTCGGTGCTGGCGGTCTCGACCGGGCTTGCCCAGGCCAAGGACGATTTCATTCTCGCCACCGCCAGCACCGGTGGTACCTACTATCCGGTCGGCGTGGCGATCGCGACATTGACCAAGGTGAAGATCCAGCCCAAACACAAGATGAGCATGTCGGCCATCAATTCGGCCGGTTCCGGCGAGAACGTCAAACTGCTGCGCGAGCGGGAGGCGGACTTTGCCATCCTGCAGGGACTCTACGGCGCCTATGCCTGGAACGGGACCGGGCCGATCGCCAAGTCGGGGCCGCAGAAACATCTGCGTTCGGTGACGATGCTGTGGCAGAACGTGGAGCAGTTCATCGTCAAAAAGGCGTATGCAAAGAAGGGTGACCTCTCCGATCTGGAGAACCTGCGCGGCAAGACGCTGGCGCTGGGGAAGAAGAATTCCGGGACGCTCGGTTCCAACCGCAGGATTCTCTCCAACCTCGGTTACGACATCGACAAGGACTTCAAGCTGATGCACGCCGGTTACGGGCCGTCCGCCGAGGCGCTGCAGGATGGCCGTGTCGATGGAATGAACACCCCGGCTGGCGTACCCACCGGTGCCGTCACCAAGCTGTTCGCCGCGGCCGGTGACAAGGTGGTGCCGTTGCAGATCACGCCGGCGCAGGCGAAAAAGGCCGATGGCGGTCTTGGGCTGTGGACGCCTTATGTCATCAAGGCAGGCACCTATCCCGGGCAGCAGAAGGATTGGCACACCATCGCCCAGCCCAATTTCCTCGCCGTCCATGAAGACGTGCCGGAGGCGTTCGTCTATCTGCTGACGAAGAACATCTACGAAAACCTGCCGTTTCTCCAGGCCATCCATAAGGCCACCAAGGCGATGTCGTTGGAAAAGGCGTTGGCGGGGTTGCCGGTGCCGTTGCATCCGGGGGCGGCAAGATACTATCGGGAGCAGGGGATAGAGATTCCCGACAATCTGGTGCCGAAGAAAATGGTGGCGGCGCAGTAGCCGTCCCGCTCGTGACGATGGCCCCGACGTGGCTGGCCCGGTCGGCAGCGCCCCGGGCGGCGTGCCGGCGGGGCCGATCCTCGACCGACTGGCCGTGAACGCGACAAAAGAGACAGCGGGCTGGAACCGTCTGCCCGACAGCATCGCTGCCGAGGTGGGTTTCGTCCGCGCCAACCGCGCCATCTACTGGCTCGGTATCGTCATCGCCGCCGCCCATCTGTGGTTCAACAGCTTTGGCAATGTCGAGGTGCAGGTGCAGAACATCCTCCACTTTGCCGGTTTCGTGCTGCTGTGCGCCCTCGTCTATCCGCTGTCGGGCCGCCCGGCACTGCGGCGCCTCGATATCGCCTTTGCCATTTTTGTCGCCGCCTGCGCACTCTATCTGATCCGGGCCGACGAATGGATCTACGACCGTGGCGTGCGGCTGATCCTGCCGGACTGGATCGCCGGCATCGTCGTCATCGCCGGCGCCATCGAATACACGCGTCGCGCCACCGGCTGGATCATTCCGCTATTGATCGTGCTGGCGCTGAGCTATATCACCTGGTGGGGCTCACTGCTCTCCGGCGTCTTCAGTTTCGGCGGCCTGCGGCCGGAGACGATGCTGTTCCGCAGTCTCTACGGTGACGATGCGCTGTTTGGCGGCATCGCCCGGATCTCCGCCACCTTCGTTTTCGTCTTCATCCTGTTCGGCGCCTTTCTGTTGCGCTCCGGTGCCGGCGACTTCGTCATCCACCTCTCCCGCGCGGTGGCCGGCCGCATGGTCGGTGGGCCTGGGCTGGTGGCAGTGCTCGGCTCCGGCCTGACCGGCACCATCTCCGGTTCCGCCATCGCCAATACCGCCTCCACCGGTGTCATCACGATACCGATGATGAAGCAGGCGGGGTTCCCGCCCAAGTTCGCCGCGGCGATCGAGGCGGCCGCCTCCACCGGCGGCCAGCTGATGCCTCCGATCATGGGCGCCGGCGCCTTCGTCATGGCCAGCTATACCGAAATTCCCTATGCCACCATCGTCGCGGTGAGCTTCGTGCCGGCGCTGCTCTATTTCTTCTCGCTCGCCTTCTATGTCCGCTTCGAGGCCTTCCGGCAGGGGATGACGGTGCGCCACGACGATGCCGAGCCATTGTTGCCGCTGGTGTTTCGTGAAGGGCTCTCGTTCCTTCTGCCGGTGGGCCTGCTGATCACGCTACTGGTACTTGGATATACACCAGTCTATGCCGGGGTGATCGCCATCGCGGCTGTCGTCGTCAGCTCCTGGTTTACGCCGACGAAGATGGGGCCGGCGGCGATTTTCGACGCGCTGGCGCTGGGATCGCGCAATATGGTGATGACCGCGATCCTACTCTGCGCGGTGGGGTTGATCGTCAATGTCATCGCCACCGCCGGCATCGGCAACACCTTTTCGTTGATGATCAGCCAGTGGGCCGGTGGTTCACTGCTGCTGGCGATACTGCTGGTGGCGGTGGCGTCGCTGGTGCTGGGGATGGGGCTGCCGGTGACGGCCTCCTACATCGTGTTGGCGACGCTGTCGGCGCCGGCGCTCTATGGGCTGATGACCCAGGCCGAGCTGGCCCAGGCGCTGGCGGCTGGGGGGCTGACCGAAGAGGTCAAGGCCGTGGTGGCGCTGGCCGCGCCGCAGGCGGCCTCGTTGTCCGACCCCCTGTCGCCGGCGCAGGCCGGCGCGCTATTGGCCTCGATGCCGGCCGAGACGTTGGCGCTGCTGCGGCCGCTGTTGCTGGACGAGCAACATCTGGCGATGGTGCTGCTGGCAGCACATCTGATCGTCTTCTGGCTGTCGCAGGACTCCAATGTCACCCCGCCGGTCTGCCTCTGCGCTTTCACCGCAGCGGCCATCGCGCGCACGCCGCCGATGGCCACCGGCTTCGTCTCGTGGCTGGTGGCGAAGTCGCTCTACATCGTGCCGCTGCTGTTCGCCTACACACCGCTGGTCACTGGCGGCTGGATGGCGGCGTTGGAGACCGGCCTGTTCGCACTGGGTGGGCTCTACGCCTTCGTCGCCGCGCTCAAGGGCTGGCATGTGGTGAAGCTCCAACCGGTCGAGCGCCTGTCGTTGGCGCTGGTGGCGGTGGTGTTGCTGTGGCCACTGGACCGTCTCTGGCATCTGCTGGCGCTCGGCGGCCTGCTGCTGTTGGTCTGGCGGTTGCACCGTCGTCGCGGGGCGGTACGGTGACGACGATCGCGCTCGACAGCCCGCTGACTGCGCTGCGCGGCGTCGGTCCTGGCTTGCAGGAGAAGCTCGCCAGGCTCGGGCTGCGAACCGTCGCCGACTTGCTGTTCCATCTGCCGCTGCGATATCAGGATCGCACCCGTATCCACCCGATCGGCACGTTGCGCGATGGCATGGAGGTGATGGTCCAGGGTGAGATCGAGCACGCCGAGGTGGTGTTTCGCCGCCGCCGCATGCTGCTGGTGCGGGTGGCCGACGGCTCCGGGTCGATTCTGCTGCGCTTTTTCCATTTCAGCGAAAAGCAGCGTCGCGGGTTGCGCCCGGGGCTGACGATCCGCTGTTTCGGCGAGGCGCGGCTGATCGCCGGCAGCCCCGAGATGGTGCACCCCGAATACCGCCTCGATCCGACCGGCGACGACGAAGCGGTCGAGACCTGTCTCACTCCGGTCTATCCCACCACCGAGGGAGTCGGTCAGACCACGTTGCGGCGTCTGGCGGCGCAGGCGCTGGCCCAGGTAGAGCAGGTCGAGGAGCTGCTGCCGCCCGAGTTACTGCCGGCGGCACGGCCGGCGCTGGCGGAGGCGCTGCGGTTTCTGCACCGGCCGCCGCCGGAGGCGCGGCTCGACCTGCTGCGGGAGGGGGTGCACCCGGCGCAGCAGCGGTTGGCCTTCGAGGAGCTATTGGCGCATCAGCTCAGCCTGTTGAAGATCCGCGCGACGGCGCGACAGTCCCGCGCCCCTGCGCTGACCACCGTCGCGCCGCTGCGCGAGGCGTTCCTCGCCGCGCTGCCGTTCGAGCCGACCGCCGCGCAACGGCGCGTGACGGCGGAGATCAGCGCCGACCTGGCGCAGCCCCATCCGATGATGCGGCTGGTGCAGGGGGACGTCGGCAGCGGCAAGACGGTGGTGGCGGCGCTGGCCTGCCTGCAGGCGGTGGCGTCGGCCCATCAGGCGGCGATCATGGCGCCGACGGAGATACTGGCCGAACAGCACTTCCGCAATTTCGCCCGCTGGTTCGAACCGTTGGGGGTGACCGTGGCCTGGATTTCCGGCAAGCAGAAAGCGGCGCAGCGGCGGCGGATGCGTGATGCCATCGCCGCTGGCGAGGCGCAGGTGGCGGTCGGCACCCATGCGCTGTTTCAGGACGACATCACCTTTTCCCGGCTGGCGCTGGTGGTCGTCGACGAGCAGCACCGTTTCGGCGTGCATCAACGCATGGCGCTGCGGGAGAAGGGGGCGAGCGCTGGTCTCGTGCCGCATCAGCTCATCATGACCGCCACACCGATTCCGCGCACGCTGGCGCAGACCGCCTACGCCGATCTCGATCTCTCCATCATCGACGAACTGCCGCCCGGTCGCCAGCCGGTGACCACGGTGGCGATTCCCAATGAGCGCCGCGCCGACGTGGTCGAACGGGTGGCGCGGGCCTGCCGCGAGGGCCGGCAATGCTACTGGGTCTGCACGCTGGTGGAGGCGTCGGATGCGTTGCAGGCCGAGGCCGCCGAGGTCACCCACGACGGGCTGCGGGCGGCCCTGCCAGATCTGCGGATCGGACTGGTCCACGGCCGCATGAAGCCGGAGGAGAAGGAGCGGGTGATGGCTGCCTTCAAGGGTGGCGAGCTGCAACTGCTGGTGGCGACCACGGTCATCGAGGTGGGCGTCGATGTGCCGAATGCGACGCTGATGATCATCGAAAATGCCGAGCGCCTCGGCCTGTCGCAACTGCATCAGCTGCGTGGCCGGGTCGGGCGGGGCCGTGGCCAGAGCAGTTGCGTGCTGCTCTACCAGACACCACTGTCGGCCAATGGACGCCGCCGTATCGAGGCATTGAGAAAAACCAGCGACGGTTTCGAGATCGCCCGGATCGACCTGGAACTGCGCGGGCCGGGGGAGATACTCGGCGTGCGCCAGACCGGGCTGATGCAATTTCGCGTCGCCGACATCGTCCGTGACAAGCCGCTGATTCCCGAAGTGTCGCAGGCGGCGCGACGGCTGGTGTCGGACTTTCCGGCGCGGGTCGATCCGCTGATCCAACGCTGGATCGGCGACCGGCTGCAATACCGCGAAGTCTGAGTCCCGGCCGAGTCGGCGCCTTCGTGTCAGACGGCGATCGCCTTGGGCGCCTGCCGGCGTGCCAGCAGCTCGCGGAACTCCTCGCCGGTCAGTGGCGGGCTGAAATAGTAGCCCTGGATCAGGCCGACGCCGCGCTGGCGCAGAAAGGCCAACTGATGCTCGGTCTCGACCCCTTCGGCGACGATTTCCAGCCCGAGGCTCTTGGCCATCGCGATGATGGCGCTGACCAGCACTTCGTCGTTGCTGTCGTGGCCGATGTCGTTGATGAAGGCGCGGTCGATCTTCAACAGTTGTAGTGGAAACTTTTTCAAATAGCTCAGCGACGAGTAGCCGGTGCCGAAATCGTCCAGTGCCAGCTGGATGCCGCGTTCGCGCAGGGCGTTGAGGATGCGCAGCGGATTTTGCGAATCCTGGATCAGCAGACTCTCGGTGATTTCCAGTTTCAGCGCGCTGGTGGTCAGGCCGCTTTTCGCCAGTGCTTCATCGACGCAGTCGAGCAGGTTGCCATTGCGGAACTGGCGGGACGAGACGTTGACCGAAACGAAGCGCTTGCGGCCATCGATGCCGGGCCATGACGATGCCTCCTCGCAGGCTCTGTCGAGGACGTATTGGCCGATGTCCTGAATCAGCCCGAGACTTTCGGCAATGGGGATGAACCGGTCCGGTGGTACCCGCCCCAGTTCGGCGCTGCTCCAGCGCACCAGCGCCTCGGCGCCGACGATCCGCTCCCGGCCGCCGTGGAGGCTGACGATGGGCTGATAGACGAGGCTGATCTCGTGGTTGGAGAGTGCCCGGCTCAGATGGCTGGCGATGGTCATGTGCTCCTCGGCCTCGGCGCGCATCTCCTCGGAGAAGAACTGGTACCCGCTGCGCCCCAACTGCTTGGCCTTGTACATCGCGGTGTCGGCGCTCTGCATCAGCGTCTCGACACAGTCGCCATCGCCGGGATAGACGGAGATGCCGACGCTGGTGGTGCTGTGGACGCGGCGTCCGGCCACGGTGAAGAGGCGGAGGAACTGCTCCACCAGCCGCTCCGCGATCATTCCGGCTTCCTCGGTCGAGTCGATGTCCTCGAGGCAGACGAGAAATTCATCGCCACCGAGCCGCGCCGCGGTGTCGGTCTTGCGCAGTACCGACTTGATCCGCGCGGCCGCCTCGCGCAGCAGCTCGTCGCCGGCGCTGTGGCCGAGGCTGTCGTTGATGCTCTTGAAATTGTCGAGATCCAGAAACAGCAATGCCATCGGTCGGTCGAAGCGCTGGCTGCGCTTCAGTGCCGCCGCCACGTGGCGCAGCATGAAGTGGCGGTTCGGCAGGCCGGTGAGCTGGTCCTGATTGGCCTGCTGTTGCAGTTTCTGCTCGTACTCCTTGCGCTCCGTCGTGTCGAGGGCGGTGGCGACGATGATCGGCGGCACCTCCTGCCGGGACAGCTGGAAACGCACCTCCACCGGATAGCGTCGGCCGTCCTTGCAGAGGTGTTCGCCCCGGTGAAAGATGGAATCCTGCTCCCCGGCGAGCATCGGCTGCAGCAGCTGGCGCACGCTGGCTTCGTGCATGCCGTGGAAGATCGCCGGCAGCCGCAGCCGTTGTATCTCCTCGGCGGAATAGCCGAGGTGCTCCATCGCGCGTGGATTGACCTGGAGGAATTGCAACGTCTGGGCATCGACCACGTAGATTTCGTTGGAGCTGTCGTTGAGGATGCGGCCCAGGCGGTTGTCGAGCTGGCGTTTCTCCTCTTCCAGATCCCGTAGCAATTCGTCGTTTTCGTGCTGCAGCCGCAACGAGGTGGTGAGCGTGTCGTGATACTCCCGTCCGAAGTGGAAGAAGAGCCCGACCAGGAAGAATTCGAGTATGCCGCTGGAGACCAGGATCGGGTCGTCGCTGAGTAGCGAACGGGTCGCCATGGGGGCGATCAGCAAAAACGAATAGGTGGCGGCGGAGGTGAAGTCCCGCACCGAGATCAGCGCGCCGGCGCTGATGCCGATCAACAGCGCGAGGGTGAAGGCCTGCGTGGGGTGGACGCCGCCATCCCAGAAAAGGAGGGAGACGCTGCCGACGGTCGCGGCGGTGGCGAAAATGGTCGTGCGGTAGGCCCACAGCCAGGGCCTGGTGTTCCGTGGTGGCCTGGGCAGGTGCAGATATCGGCGCACCAGCAGCAGGCGGATCAGCGTGGTCAGTGACAGCAGCGCGTACCAGCTGAGCAGCTCGTGCAGGGCGGTGTGGGCCTGCATCACATAGACATAGATTGCGCCGGTCAGTTGCAGTGACAGGACGGTGATGCCGGTGCCCCGGAAAAGCGTGTCGATGCGTTCGATTTCGACCTGATGGTCGATCGGATTCGCGTGCTGCGGTGAAGGTTGGTGATGAGGCTCCACGAGACTCCCTGTCTGGCGAAAGTTGTCGATGGTGTCCCGGAGCTTATCGGCCGCGGCGGGCCGGGCTTTATGCCGTTCGTCTGTTCCGGGCGGTAGCGCCGGGTGTCCAATGGCGCCGGTGGTGAGGGGTCACGGTCGGTGCCGTCGGTCGAGCAGTCCGTCGATGCCCATGCGGCCGACCTTCCGCGCGGCGAGCGCGCTGGCCCGGGCGACCGCCTCGCGATGGCTGTGACCGTGCAGCAGCGCGTCGATCAACCCGGCGTTGAAACAGTCGCCGGCGCCGATGGTATCGACCACCGTGGCCACTGGCGTCGCCGGGGTGTGGACGATCTCGCCGCCGGGTTCGCAGTGCCAGACGCCGGCGGCGCCCCAGGTGCAGGTCAGCAGTTTGCCGGGGTGTCGCCGGTGCATGGATCGCAGCAGCCCCGGGGCGTCGGCGTGGCCATGCGCTTCGGCCCAGGGGCGGGAAAAGAGGATGACGTCGGCCAACCCGAAGAGCCGGGCCAGGCCCGGGCGCGGCTTTTCCGCCTCCAGTGATACCCGGGTGGCCCGGCGTCGCGCCGAGCGCATCATCTCCTCCAGCTCGCCGATGTTGCGCCCCTCGAAGTGGACCCAGTCGTGGCTGTGGTTGAGCAGGGTGCCGATCTCCGCCTGCCGCAGTTCGGGCAGGTCACGGTGGTGGACGATGGTGCGGGAACCGTTGGCATCGTTGAGCAGAATGTAGGAGGTGGGGGTGCTGCCGGGGTGGCTGATGCAGCCGGTGGTATCGACACCGGCTGTTTCCAGCCGTCTTCGCAACCAGCGGCCGGTGTCGTCGTCGGCCACGGTGGCGGCCAGCGTCACCCGGTGGCCGCCCTGCGCCAGCACGATGGCGGTGTTGGCCGCGTTGCCGCCGCTGTGTCGCTGCTGGGTGGTGGCGCGCAGCTCCTCGTCCTCGGCCGGATAGCGGGGTACGTGGTTGATGATGTCGAGGGTGACGATGCCGCAGCAGAGTATCGTGGCCATGGACGGGTGTTTTCGAAGCGCGGTGGCGTGATCGCGTATACTAGCGCGCTTTGCCTCAGAGCGAGTGTGAGCCGATGTTACTGGATGCGTTCTATCAGAAAAGTGGCGATGTCATCTCCTTCCGTCGCGAACAGGGCAGCCGTTTCGCCAAGGAGGTGGCCGGTGATTTCAATCCGTTGCACGATGTGGCCGCCAAGCGTTTCTGTGTGCCGGGGGATCTGCTGTTCGCGGTGCTGGTGATGGAGAAAGGCTTGCACCAGAACATGGCCATCCGCTTTTCCGGCATGGTGACCGATGGCGTCGGTCTGACCATCGCCGCGCCTGCGCCGGGGCAATGCGTGCTGATGGACGATGGTGGCAAGGCCTATCTCGAAGCCGAATGCGGCGGTGAAGTCTCCCACGACGAAGAGTTGCTGGGGGATCTGGTGACCAGTTACGTCGAGTTCTCCGGGCGGACCTTTCCCCATATCCTGGTGCCGCTGCTGGAGCGGGAGGGGGTGATGATCAATCCGAAGCGCCCGATGGTCATCTACGAGCGGATGGAGATCTCGCTCGACAGCGTAGTGTTGCCGTCGGTGGCGCTGGCGTTCGATCGGGCCGAGATCGAAGTCAGCGGCAAGCGTGGCGAGGTGCATCTGCTGTTCGATTTTTTCGCCGGCGGCGACAAGGTGGGGCGGGGGAGGAAGAAAATGCTGCTCAGCGGCCTTCAGCCCTACGATGCCGAAGCCGTCGATGCTCTGGTCTCGACATTCAACCGCACCAAGAACGCCTACGATCCGGCCCAGCCGTCGTTGTGAAGCCGGCGGCGATGAAGAATCCCCGACTTTTCGTCGATGTGATCCGTCACGGCGAACCGGTGGGCGGCGCCCGCTATCGCGGTCACGGTATCGACGATCCCCTCAGCGAGAAGGGGTGGCGGCAGATGCGCGCGGCCGTCGCCGGCGCGACGGTCTGGGATGCGGTCTACAGCTCGCCGCTGCGGCGCTGTCGGGCGTTCGCCGAGGCGGTGGCCGCCGAACGGCGACTGCCGCTGACCATCGTCGATGATTTTCGCGAGGTGGGATTCGGGCGCTGGGAGGGCCACACCAAGGCGGAGCTGATCGCGCGCGACGCCGAGGCGTTCGCCGCCTTCTATCGTGACCCGCTGCGCCACCGGCCGCCCGGCGCCGAGCCGCTGGCCGATTTTCTCGGTCGGGTGCGGGCGGCATGGCAGGCGATGGTGGCGGAGGCCGAAGGGGCGCGCGTGCTGGTGGTGGCCCATGCCGGCGTGATGCGCGCGATACTGGCCGGGTTGCTGGGGCTCGATGCGGCCGCCATCTACCGCGTGACGATCAAGAACGCCGGGCTGATGGCGGTGGCCTATCGCGACGGCGAGCCCCACCTGGAGTGGGTGAACCGCCGTCGCATCGACGATTGATCAGATCGCAATGAAATCGGCCGGGACGATCGGGCTCACGTCCGCGGCATAGTCCACCCCGTCCACGCCGAAACCGAAGAGCTTGAGAAATGCTTTCTTGTAGCCGGCGTAGTCGGTCAGCTCGAAGAGATTCTCCGTCGTCACCTGGGGCCAGATCTCCCGCACCGCCTGTTGTACCTCGTCGCGCAGTTCCCAGTCGTCGAGCCGGTAGCGCCGCATCTCGTCAATCGCGGCGCCGTCCCCGTAGAGGCCGGTACGAAACAGTCGGTTGATCTGCTCGATGCAGCCCTCGTGCAGCCCCTTCTCTTTCATCACCTTGAAGACGATCGAGAGATAGAGCGGCATCACCGGAATGGCGGCGCTGGCCTGGGTGACGACCGACTTGAGCATCGCCACGTTGGCCTCGCCGCCGATCCCGCCGAGTCGCTCCCGCAGCTCGGCCGCGGTCTGGTCGAGGTGCTGCTTGGCCCGGCCGAGTGCCCCCTCCCAATAGATCGGCCAGGTGATCTCGGTGCCGATGTAGCTGTAGGCGACGGTCTTGAATCCATCGGCCAGCACCCCCGCCTGTTGCAGCGCATCGACCCACAGCGCCCAATCCTCGCCGCCCATGACGGTGACGGTGCCCGCGATCTCCTCGTCGGTGGCCGGCTCGACCTCGGCATCGATGATCTCGTCCTTGTTGGTGTCGATGGCGGTGGAGCGGAACGGCTTGCCGATGGGCTTGAGGGCGGAACGGACGGTTTCGCCGCTGTCCGGCAGCTTGCGGACCGGCGAGGCGAGCGAATAGACCAGCAGATCGATCTCGCCCAGGTCGGCCTCGATCTGTGCGATGACTTTCTCTTTCGCCGCGTGGGAGAAGGCGTCGCCGTTGAAGCTCCTGGCGTAGAGCCCGGCTTCTTTCGCCGCCGTGTCGAAGGCGGCGGCATTGTACCAGCCGGCCGATGCGGTTCGTTTCTCCGTTGGTGCCTTTTCGAAGAAGACGCCGAGCGTCGAGGCGCCGGCGCCGAAGGCGGAGACGATGCGTGAGGCCATCCCGTAGCCGCTGGACGAGCCGACCACGAGCACCCGCTTCGGGCCATCCTCCAGCGGCCCCTGGGAGCGGGTGTGGTCGATCTCCTCGCGGATGTTCCGCTCACAGCCGGCTGGATGGGCGGTGGTGCAGATGAAGCCTCGGGTCTTCGGTTCGATGATCATCGTCTCTCTACTCGTGTATCCTGCCAAAAGGGGCGCTAAAGATAGCGCGTTTGCGGTTGGACGGACAAACCCATGACCTTGACGGACAGTGTCGATCTGCTGGAGCGTCTGTTGGCGCTCGATCTCGACGTCACCTCGCGCGACCCCTGGTGGTGGCCGGAGAGTGGCCGCTTCGCAACCATCGTGGCGGCGATTCTCACGCAGCAGACGCGCTATCGGAAAGTGGAGGAGTCGCTGGCGCGGCTGCGCGAGGGGGGCGGGCGAATCACCCCCGAGCGACTGGCGGCGATGGACCGCGACGAGCTGATCGAGTGCATCCGGCCCAGCGGTTTCTACCGGACGAAGGCTGAGCGGTTGCAGCGCTTCTCGCTGGCCTTGCTGGAGCGTTTCGGTGATTTCGAGACCTTTCGTCGCCGGGTCGATCGGGCGTGGTTGCTGGCGCGTGCCGGTGTCGGCAACGAGACGGCCGATGCGATGCTCTGCTATGGCTGCCACCGCGAGGCGATGGTGGTGGATGCCTATACGCAGCGACTGTTGCTGGGATTCGGCATGACCTTCTCCGGTTACGAGGCGGTGCAGTCCTGGCTGGTGGAGGGGATGGCGGCCCGGCGTGAGCGTGTCGATGCGTTGATGGGCGGGATGCCGCTGGCCCGGGTCTATGCGTTGTACCACGGGCTGATCGTCGAGTATGCGAAGCGGCATTCCCGTGGGCGGGAAGTGGTGGTGGCGCCGCTCAGCGGCGTTTGAGCGTCGCCATCATCACGTCCAGCATCCCTTCCTCCTTCGTCTCCAGGCCCGGCGGGCAGGTGTAGGTGGCCAGCAGCAACAGGTCGTCGTTGCGCAGCAGCCAGTCGCGCCAGTAGAGGTCGTCGTGTTCGTAGATCAGCTCGATGCCGGAAAAGTCGCCGACGGTGACCGCGGCCGGTTGGACGCCCTGTTCGATCTGCTCGCTGGCGAAATAGCGCAGGTCTTCGTCGTCGATCGCCTCCGGTTGCAGCGACGGGGTGATCTCCAGCGTGCCGATCCCGCCGGGGTGGTAGATCAGGCGGGTGTCCTCCTCGCTTTCGCAGACCCAGTCGTCGGGTAGCAGAAGGCGCCAGTGGTCGTTGCTGCATGTTTTCATCTGCCGACGTCTCCCCGCGGGCTTGGTGTGTGGGCCGATGATAGCAGACCGGGGGGCAGTCATTGCCTGCGCGGTGCCGCCGGGAGGCGGGCCATGCCGCCTCGAGATGTTTGTAAGTCTTTGTATTGGCAGGAAAAAAAATAGTGTTTCGAGGGTGTCGGACATTGCCGGGGAACAATGTCCCTACTTTTCTTTACTAAATATTAAGCTTTTGTGACAATCGTTTCGTCAGTCTTCTCTGGCCTGCAAAACATCCATACCCCCACCTCGATGTATGGGAACAAAACCGGTGGCCGCGACCGCCACCCGCAGTCAGCCCTACGCCTGGAGTCTACCAATGGAACTCGAAAAAATCGCTGAAATTGAGTACGCAACCTGGGTTGGACGCAAGGAATTGTTTCGTCTTGGAACAGCGCTCCTTTTCATCATCGGCATTATGCTGTTCACCATTTCCCGTGAAGGGGCGGTCAGCCACCTGCTCGTCGTCGCGGCGATGATCGGTGGCTACATGGCGCTCAACATCGGCGCCAACGACGTCGCCAACAATGTCGGCCCGGCGGTCGGCTCGCGGGCGCTGACGCTCACCGGCGCCATTTTTCTCGCCATGACCTTCGAGGCCGCCGGCGCGTTGATCGCCGGGGGCGAGGTGGTCGGTACCATCAAAAAGGGGATCATCAATCCCGATCTGATCGCCAACGCCGACGTCTTCGTCTGGCTGATGATGGCGGCGCTGCTGGCCGGCGCGTTGTGGCTCAATCTGGCGACGGCATTCGGCGCGCCGGTTTCGACCACCCACTCCATCGTCGGCGGGGTTCTGGGCGCCGGTATCGCCGCCGGTGGCTGGGGGATCGCCGACTGGGGGAAGATGGCGCAGATCGCTGCCAGCTGGGTGATCTCGCCGGTGCTCGGCGGCATCATCGCCGCGGGGTTTCTCTATCTCATCAAGCGCACCATCACCTATCGCAAGGACAAACTCCATCACGCCAAGCGGGTGGTGCCGATACTGATCGGTGTCATGGCCTGGGCCTTCTCGGCCTATCTGATGCTCAAGGGGTTCAAGAAGCTGTGGAAGTTCGACGTGCCGACGGCGCTGGTCGTCGGGCTGGGGGTGGCCATCGTCGTTGCCTTCGTCTCGCGCCGGATCATCGTTCGCAACGCCGCGAAGATGGAGAACACCAAGCAGGCGATCAACCAGCTCTTCACCGTGCCGCTGATCTTTGCCGCGGCGCTGCTCAGCTTCGCCCACGGCGCCAACGACGTCGCCAATGCCGTTGGCCCGCTGGCGGCCATCAACGATGCGCTCTCCACCCACGAGGTGGCCAGGAAGGCGGCGATTCCTCTGTGGGTGATGATGGTTGGGGCGCTGGGTATCGCGATCGGTCTCGCGCTCTATGGGCCGAAGCTGATCAAGACGGTGGGTTCGGAGATCACCGAGCTGAACCAGACCCGTGCGTTCTGCGTCGCGCTGTCGGCGGCCATCACCGTCATTATCGCCACCCAGCTCGGTCTGCCGGTCAGCTCGACCCATATCGCGGTGGGCGCGGTCTTCGGGGTCGGCTTTCTGCGCGAATACCTCAAGGCCAGCTACGCGCGGATGGTGGAGGAGATCAAACTCCACCACAAGAATTCCGAGCAGGGCGAGATCGAGGCGTTCCTCAAGCAGTTCGAGGTGGCTTCGCTGCGGGAGAAGTGCGAGATGCTGCAGCAGCTCAAGAAGCACAAGGCTGCCGTCGAGCTGACGAAGAAGGAGCGTAAGTCCCTCAAGCGCAAGTACACCCACGAGCTGGTCAAGCGCTCGGCATTGATGAAGATCGCGGCCGCGTGGGTCATCACCGTGCCGGTGTCCGGCCTGATGGCGGCGATCCTCTACTTCACCATCCGTGGCATGATGTTGTAGCGCGCCATGTCCGCCCGGCCTCCACGCCGGGCGGCTGCAACGGAGGTTCTGTGTTACGCAAGGCTTTTCTGCCTTCCATTCTGCTGGTGCTGGCCTATGGATTCTGGGTCAGCCCGGACTTCAAGGTCATCTCGGCCGGGGTGGCCATTTTCCTGTTCGGCATGCTGTCCCTGGAGCAGGGCTTCCAGATCTATTCCGGCGGCACGCTGGAACGCATTCTCCAGAAGGCCACCTCCAGCCGTCTGAAGAGCCTGGGCTTCGGCATCGTCACGACGACGCTGATGCAGTCCAGTTCGCTGGTGTCGGTCATCACCATCTCGTTTCTCAGCGCCGGGCTGATCACGCTGGCGGCCGGCATCGGCATCATCTTCGGGGCCAATCTCGGCACCACCACTGGCGCCTGGCTGATCGCCGGTTTCGGCCTCAAGGTGAAGATCTCCGCCTATGCGATGCCGATGCTGGTGTTCGGCGTCGTGCTGCTGTTCCAGTCGTCGAAGAAACTCAAGGGCATCGGCTATATTCTGGCCGGGCTGGGTTTTCTCTTTCTCGGCATCCACTACATGAAGGAGGGGTTCGAGGCTTTCAAGGAGGCCATCGACCTCACGAGCTTTGCCGTCGGCGGCTATCGTGGCCTGTTTCTTTTTGCGGGTATCGGCGTGGTCGCCACCGTCGTCATGCAGTCCAGCCACGCCACCCTGGTGCTGATCATCACCGCGCTGGCGGCCGGCCAGATCACCTACGAAAACGCGCTGGCGCTGGCCATCGGCGCCAATGTCGGCACGACCATCACCGCCATCATCGGCTCGCTCAGTTCCAACGAGAGCGGCAAGCGCCTGGCCGCCGCGCATCTGATCTTCAATCTGGTGACGGGGATCATCGCCATCGGCCTGATCCACCAGCTCGTCGATCTGGTGGAGTGGAGCGCGGCGCTGCTCGGCATCGCCGACGACGACTACACCCTGAAGCTGGCGGTCTTTCACACCTTGTTCAATCTGATCGGCATCGTCGTCATGCTGCCGTTCATCGACCCGCTGGTGGCTTTTCTGCAACGGATCATCCCGGAGAGAAGGCCGGCGGTGGATCGGCCGAAATATCTCACCAGTGCATCGGCCGAATATCCCGACACCGCCATCGAAGCGGTTCGCCGCGAGACGCTGCGCGTCTATGAGGCGGCCATCCGCATCATCATCGATGCGCTCGGGCTGAAATCGTCCGATATCTTCTCCAGCGAAAACCTGGAGACGGTGGCGGCGCGGCAGAGTGTCAGTGAATACGATATCGATGCCGAATACGAAAAACACGTCAAGCCGCTCTACAGTGCCATCGTCGCCTTCATCGGCGAGACAGCCTTCTCCCGGCGCGACGAGGAGAATTCCACGCTGCAGTGGTTGCGCGACGCCAACCGGGAGATCGTCGAGGCGGTCAAGCACACCAAACATCTGCAGAAGAATCTGCTGCGCTATCTCTCCTCCGACAACGAGGCGATTCGTAACGCTTATAACGAAATCCGGGTCAGCATCGCGGCGACGATCCGCGAGCTGGAAACATTGCGGCAGGAGGGCGACAGCGTCATCGACATGCTGTCGCTCGATGCGGTGAAACTGATGGTGGACGAGAGCCAGGAGCGCATCAACCGCCTGTTGACCGAATTGATCGGTCGCCATGAAATCACGCCGGAGATGGGCTCCTCGCTGCTCAACGACAGTACCTATGCCTACAACGTCTCGATCAACCTGGTACGCGCGGCCGAAAAGTTGTTCGTCAGCGAGGATCAGACGCTTGCCCGCGCGGCAAGAACCGTGCTGCTGGACAAGGATGAGCGCAAGGCAGCCATCGCAGAGCTGGAGGAGAAATGAAATACAAAAAGCTGCTCAAGCAGCTGAAGACGCTGCTGAGCGAAGAGGAGCACGACAAGAAGGCGCAGTGCAAGGAGCTGAAAAAACTGCTGAAGCTGCTGAAGAAAAAGGAGAAGAGCCTCAAGGCCCGTCTTGAAGAGGCGAGCGACGAAAAGCAGCGGGAAAAACTCAGGAAGCGCATCGGTATCCTGCATGCCCAGCGCAAGAAGGGCGTTGCCGCGTTGAAGGCGATGACCCACGGCGACTGAGCCGGGCGGGAGACGCACCGGCGTCTCCCGCCGCCTTCAGCGCTCTTGCAGCGCCGTCTGGAAATTCTTCACGATCGGCTTGAGCAGATACTCCATCACCGTCCGCTTGCCGGTGCGGATGCTCACGTCCACCGCCATCCCCGGGGTGATCGGCAGGCGCTGGTCGCCACTCTCCAGATAGTTGCGCCGCGCCTTGAGCTGCACCTCGAAATAGGGCTGTTTCTTTTCGTCGAAGATGGTATCGGCGCCGACACGGACCACCTCCCCCTCCAGCGCCCCGAACACCGATGAGTCGTAGGCCGAGACGCGGATCTTCGCCGGCTGTCCGGGGCGGATGAAGCCGATGTCGGACGGCTTGACGCGGATGCTGATGAGCAGGCTGCCGCTGACGGGGACGATCTCCATGATGCTTTCACCCGGCTTGACGACGCCGCCGATGGTGGTGACCAGCAGGCGGTTGACGATGCCGTCGCTGGGGGCATGCAACTGGCGGCGCAGCAGCTTGTCCTTGCTGCTGGGCAGGGTTTCCCGCAGCGCCTCGACCTTGGTCTTGAGTTCCGAATACTGTTGGCCGACTTCGGCGAGAAACTCCGCCTCCACCTGCTTTTTGCTGGCGCGGGCCTCCCGCACGGCGGCCTCCAGGCGGGCGACGGTGAGCCGGGTGGTGTCGATCTCGCCCTGCATCCGGGCATCCTCCGACTGGGCGTTGAGGTATTCGGCCCGGGAGCCGGCATCGTGCTCGTAGAGGTCTCGCTCGATCTCGAGCTGGGCGAAGGTGATCTGCTTGCGCGCCCGCAGTGACGCCAGTTGGGATCGTGCCTCGGCCAGCTGCTTCTCGCGCTGGCGGATGACATCGTCGGCGGTGGCGATGGCGGCTTCGCGGGCGGCCCGGCGGGAGGCCCACAGCGCCTTCTCCCGCGCCACCAGTTCCGGTGCCTGCGCGGCCACGTCGGGCGGGAAGAGGGGTTCGCGGTCCTGCATCTCGGCATCCAGCCGGGTCAGTGTCGCCAGCATGCCCCAGTAGTTCCGCAGCCGCTCGCGCAGCGCGGCGTCGTAGTCGATGGTGTCCAGCCGGGCCAGCAGCTGGCCCTGGGACACTTTCTGTCCTTCCTGCACCAGCAGCTCCCGGACGATGCCCCCCTCCAGGCTCTGGACCTGCTGGATGCGGCTCGACGGAATGACACTGCCGCTGGCACGCACGGCGATGTCGAGCGCGGCGACGTTCATCCAGACAGTGATGACGACCAGAAAAGCGAAGATCAACCCGATCAGTACCAGCGCCGTCTTGCGGGGGCCGCGGTTGAGGTCGGGATGTCGGCTCAGCGATGCGGTTCGTGTACTCATGCCGGGATGTCCCCCTGTTGCTTGATGGTCTGGGTCTGTGCGGCACGCCGTTCACGCGCCTGCTTGAGCCGGGCGATCTTGCGCCGCGCCGCGGCCAGGCGGGCCTCCCGCCCCTCGGGCAACTTGCGCTTGCGTTTCCGGGCCTGGAGTCTTTCCTTCACCAGCCGGTCCTTGCGGGCGACCGAGGCGAGCAGTTCGGCTCGTTTGCGGCGCTGTTCGGCCGTTTCCCGGGGGGCTGGCGCGGCGGTGGGGGGTGTCGGTGCCTTGCCGTCCGCTGTCGGCTCGGGCCGTGGTTGTGGCGCTGCCGCTGCCGGCTCGCGGGCGTTCGGGGGGGCGGCCGCTGGGGGCGTGGTGGTTGCCGCGTTGCCCGCTGTCCGGGGGGCTGCCGGCTGCTGGCGGCCGCTCTGCGCCGCGGCCAGCCGCTCCAGCACCAGATCCCGTGGCCCGTCGGCGGTGATGCGGCCCTGATCGAAGACCACCAGCCGTTCCACCATCGGCAGCATCGCCATCCGATGGGTGACCAGGATCAGCGTGGTGTCGTGCAGATGGTTGCGCAGGTTCTGGATGAGCTGGTTCTCGGTGCCGGGGTCGATCATGCTGCTGGGCTCGTCCATCAGTAGCAGCCGGGGCTTGCGTACCAGCGCGCGGGCGATGCCGATGGCCTGCCGCTGGCCACCGGAGAGGCGCTCGCCGCGTTCGCCCACCTGGGTGTTGAGCCCATCCGGCAGTTGCGCCAACGTTGGTTCCAGACAGGCGATGTGGATGGCTTCGAGCAGATCGGCGTCGCTGATGTCGGTGGCACCCATCAGGATGTTTTCGCGGATGTCGCCATGGAACAGCACCACGTCCTGCGGCACATAGCCGATCTGGCGGCGCAGGTTGTGCGGATCGACGTGGGAGACGGGGATGTCGTCCACCATCACCGTGCCCTTCTCCGGCTGGTAGAGATTGAGCAGCAGTTTCAGCACGGTGCTCTTGCCGGAACCGATGCGGCCGATGAAGGCCACCTTCTCGCCCGGTTCGATGCGCAGATTCATGCCGTTGAGCAGCGGCGTGCCGCCAGGATAGGCGAAGCTCACGTCGCGCAGTTCCACCTGTCCGCGGAGGGTCGGCAGGTGGAGCTTGCCATCCTCGTCGTCGGTCGGCGCTTCCATGATCTGGTTGAGTGCCTCGAGCGCGATCCGCGTCTGCTGCCAGCGGACGATGATGCCGGCCAGTTGCGAGATCGGTGCCACCGCCCGTGACGACAGCATCGACGCGGCGATGAGCTGGCCCAGCGTCAGCTCGTTGGCGGCGATCAGCAGGGCGCCGAAGGTGACCATCAACACCGTCGTCAGTTGGGTCAGCGAGCCGGTGATGTAGTTGCCGAGCCCGGCCAGCCCGCGCAGTCGCACCGAATCGCCCGAGAGTTTCACCGTCAGCAACTCCCACTTGCGCCGCGCCCACGACTCGGCGCCGACGCATTTGACGGTGTCCAGTCCGTTCATCACCTCGAACAGATGTGCGGTACGCTGCGAGCCGGCCTGGGCGTTGTCCTCCAGAATCCGGTTCATCGGTTTGCGCAGCAGCAGTGATGTGCCCAGCGCCAGTGGGATCAGCACCACCGGCACCAGCGCCAGCGGGCCGGCCACCAGCGCGATGATGGCGATGAAAAAGAGCACGAAGGGCATGTCGCCGAGCACTGTCAGCGTGGTGGAGGTGAAGAAGTCGCGGATCGAGTCGAAGTCCCGCACCACGTTGGCCAGCACGCCGCCCGAGGCCGGGCGGCTGGCGGCGCGCAGTCGCAGCGCCTGGGAGAAGATGCGTGACGACAGGGCGATATCGACCCGGCGGGAGGCGGCATCCACCAGGTGACTGCGCGTCACCTTGATGGCGAAGTCGAACAGCACGACGATGATGGCGGCGCTGGCCAGCACCCAGAGGCTGGAAAGCGCGTTGTTCGGCACCACGCGGTCGTAGACCGCCATCGTGAAGAACGGGATCACGGCGCCGAAGAGGTTGATGGCGACGGTGCCGAGCAGCGCCCAGCCGTAGATGCCGCGATTGCTCTTGAGTGTGTCCCAGAACCAGCGTTTCGGGTCCGGCAGGTGGTAGAGCAGGCTGCGCTTGTCGAAATAGACGATGGGACGGACGAAATACCACTGTGTCAGCTTTTCCAGCTTCAGCTCGTCGGGTGAGACCCAGGAGGTGCCGGGAATGCCGGGATAGCGGCATTCGAAGTGGCCATCCCGGTAATCGACCAGCGTCACCGCATGGCCATCCTCGGCGATGCCGAGCACCGGCAGCATGGTGCGTTTCAGTGAGCGCAGCGGACGGTCGCAGATGGAGACCTCGAGGCCGGCGCGGGTGGCGCACTCCTCCAGCTCCCGCGAGGTGATGCGGCCCTCCGGCAGCGGAACGTTGGAGGTGATCTGCGAAGGCTCCACCGCCTTGCCGAAGTATTCGGAGAGAAACTCCAGCTGGCCGAGAATCCGGTCCTCGTCGCGGCTGGTTCGGTCGAAAGCGTCGTTTTTTGTCGTCATCCCTGAATCCGTTGTCGTTGTCGGCACGCTCCCTGCGCCGGGCAGTGTGTGTGGTGGCTTTGGCACCGCCCGGCGGAGTCTGCGGCAACTTTCGTACAGCCGCCGACGAACGGCGTCCACAAAATTTGTAGCTGCCGGCTTCCGGTTCCGCAGGCGGTCGTATCTGTGGGATAATCGGTGGCGTCGGATCCATTCTTTACATGTGTTTTACAAAGAGGTTGGCAGTGGACGAACAGCGGAAAAAGGCCCTCGCGGCGGCATTGACTCAGATCGAGCGTCAGTTCGGAAAAGGGGCGGTCATGCGCCTGGGCGATGGTGCCATCAACGATATCGAGGCGGTCTCCACTGGCTCGTTGGGGCTCGATATCGCGCTGGGCATCGGTGGCCTGCCGCGTGGCCGGGTGGTGGAGATCTACGGCCCGGAGTCGTCGGGCAAGACCACGCTGACGTTGCACGCCGTGGCCGAATGCCAGAAGGCGGGCGGCACTGCCGCCTTCGTCGATGCCGAGCATGCGCTCGACCCGGTCTATGCCGAGAAACTGGGCGTCAACATCGATGAGTTGCTGGTCTCCCAGCCGGACACCGGCGAGCAGGCGCTGGAGATCACCGACATGCTGGTGCGTTCCGGTTCGGTCGATATCGTCGTCGTCGATTCGGTGGCGGCGCTGACGCCGAAGGCGGAGATCGAGGGCGACATGGGCGATTCCCACGTCGGCCTGCAGGCGCGGCTGATGTCGCAGGCGCTGCGCAAGCTCACCGCCAACATCAAGCGTTCCAATACCCTGGTGATCTTCATCAACCAGATCCGCATGAAGATCGGCGTTATGTTCGGCTCCCCGGAGACCACCACCGGCGGCAACGCGCTCAAGTTCTATTCGTCGGTGCGGCTCGACATTCGCCGCATCGGCGCGATCAAGAAGGGCGACGAGGTGATCGGCAACGAGACCCGGGTCAAGGTGGTCAAGAACAAGGTGGCGCCGCCCTTCAAGCAGACCGAGTTCCAGATCCTCTACGGCGAGGGCATTTCCCGTCTCGGCGAGATCATCGACATGGGCGTCAAGGAGGGGCTGATCAACAAGTCGGGCGCCTGGTACAGCTACAACGGCGAGCGCATCGGTCAGGGCAAGGAGAACGCCAAGGAGTATCTGCGCGAACATCCCGAGATGGCCGGGGAGATCGAAAGCCTGCTGCGCGAGAAGTTGCTGCCGAAGTCGAAGCAGGAAGCCGAGCCGGTCGAGGAGTGAGCCGGCCGCGCCCGCGCTTCGTGGCGACGTCCTGCAGTGCGGTGATGAATCCGGGATGAGACTGCGGCGCAAGGTCTACCGCATCATGGAGATGCACGACGGCGACTCGAGGCTGTCGCTGGCGGTCAACTGGTTCATCATGGTGCTGATCCTGGTGAACGTCCTCGGCGTCATTCTCGAAACCGTGGACGAGCTGCATGCCGAATGGCACGACGGGTTCCTCTACCTGGAGGTCTTCTCGGTGGCGGTCTTCACCGTCGAGTACCTGACCCGGCTCTGGGTCTGCGTCGAATCCCATCTGTTCAGCGACGGCTGGCGTGGCCGGTTGCGTTACGCGCTGACGCCGATGGCGCTGATCGACCTGCTGGCGATCATGCCGTTCTTCATGCAGATGTTCATCGAGCTGGACACCCGGATTCTGCGTGTCTTCCGGCTGCTGAGGGTGTTCAAGCTCACCCGCCATTTCACCATGCTCGGCGTGCTCGGCGTCGTTCTCAAGCGCGAGGCCAAGACGCTCGCCTCCGCCATCTTCATCCTGCTGGTGCTGGCCATCATGTCGGCCTCTGGCATCTATCTGGCCGAACACAAGGTGCAGCCGGACGCCTTTGGCAACATTCCGAAGGCGATGTGGTGGGCCATCGTCACGCTGACCACGGTGGGCTATGGCGATGTCGTGCCGCAAACCGACATCGGCCGCATGTTCGGCGCCTTCATCACGATGATCGGCGTCGGCATGGCGGCGCTGCCGGCCGGCATCATCGCCTCTGGCTTCACCGGCGAGTTGGAACGCCGGCGCGAGCGGTACGAAACCCTGGCCCGCAGTCTGTTGCGCGACGGGGTTCTCGACGAGAAGGATCGCAAGGCGCTGATCAAGGCGCGCGAAGATTGGGGCATCGACCGTGGTGATGCGCAGCAGATCATCCGCAAGGCCATCGTCGATGCCGAAATGCTGCACGAAAGCGCCGCCGTCTGTCCCCACTGCGGCAAGCCGCTCGGCGATGCCGCCAAGCGACATGTCACCACCCGGTGAGCCGGCCTGCCGTGTGGGCTACTGCGCCAGCAGGCAATTGACCAGCGGTTCTCCAAACGCGGCGGTGGCCGGGCGGTGGTCGGCACACGCGGCCGTCGCCTCGGGGCAACGGGTGCGAAACACGCAGCCGGATGGCGGGTCCAGGGGCGACGGGAGTTCGCTCACCAGCGGCTCGAGTGTGGCGATGCGCTGCCGTTCCGCCGCCGGCTCCTCCCGTGGCACGGCCGCCAGCAAAGCTCGGGTATAGGGGTGGCGGGGGGCCTCGAACAGCGTATCGGCCGGGCCACTCTCCATCACCCGGCCCAGGTAGAGCACCATCATCCGGTCGGCCATCTGCCGCACCACCCGCAGATCGTGGGAGATGAACACCATCGCCAGTTGGCGTTTGCGTTGCAGCTCGCGGAGCAGATTGATGATCTGCGCCTGGATCGAGACGTCGAGCGCGCTGACCGGTTCGTCGCAGATCAGCACCGATGGCTCGGAGACCAGCGCGCGTGCGATGCCGATCCGTTGGGCCTGCCCCCCGGAGAACTCGTGGGGATAGCGGTCGAGCTGCTGGCGCGATACCGCCACATCCTCCGCTGCCTGCTCCACTCGCCGGCGTCGTGCCTGGCGGGAGAGACCGGGGAAGTGATGGCGCAGCGGCTCGTCGAGAATCTGGCCGATGGTCATGCTTGGGTCGAGGGCATCGAGCGGGTCCTGAAAGACATACTGCACCCGGCGGCCGATCTGCCGGACGGCGCGGCTGGCCGACGGGTCGATGGGTTCGCCTTCGATCTCGATTTTGCCCGCGGTGGCGGGTGTCAGCCCACAGATGGCGCGGGCCAGCGTCGATTTGCCACAGCCCGACTCGCCGACGATGGCCAGCGTCTCGCCCCGATGGAGCGTGAGCGAGATGTCGTCGATGGCGACGAGCCGCCGTCTGCCGACCGGATAGTGGACACGGAGGCGGGAGATGGAGAGCAGGGGGGCAGGGGCCACGGCAGATGGTGTGTTGGCGAAAGCGAAGATTGGACCGCGATCGCGGCGTAATGGCAAGGGGGAGCCCGCGAGTGCGGGCTCCGGTGACGGCTACTGCTTGGTGAAGGTGAAAGTCTCGCCGTCGCGCTTCACCGTGACGCGGGCGCGCTCGAAGGTGTACTCCTCGCCATCCGCCAGCTTGTGCAGGTCGCCCGCGCAGCTGGCGGTGAGGTCGCGGAGCACGCCGCAGTGCACCACGCCGAGGGTGTCGTAGGTGTTGGGGGTCAATGTGATGCTTTCCGCCATGATTTTTCCTCCTGTCTGTAGTGGAAAGAGAAAGAATCGAGGGACGGCATCAGGTTGGCGGCCGGGCCGTGGTTTTTCAATAAAACCCCAATGAAATCCGTAACCTGCGGGAAAATTTCCCCATGTTGGCAACGGGGTTATCCCACCGGGCGGGCGAACAGTGTCACCGCCAGCAGAAGGGTGGCCATGGCCGCGAAGCCGATCCCGCGCAGGCGTTCGCCCCGGCGCCCGGCGACGCGCCAGGCGATCACGGCCTGGAGAAAGTAGTAGCCGGCGAAAGCCTGGGAGGCGTAGGTGATGATCTCGAAAATGTTGGCATTCCACACCAGTACGACGGCCAGTGCGATCACCACCGGATAGGTGAGCCGTTGCCGGATGCGCCCGCCGCTCTCCTCCAGCACCAGCCCGCCAGCGCCGGCGGTGTCGGCGATGGCGGCGCTGAACTGGGCCATGACGGCACCGACGATCAGAATGGCGGGCATCGAATAGGCCACGTAGCGGGTCAGGTCGATCAGCGCGGTTTCATCGACGACGCCCGGTTGCAGATGGACCAGCAGCGGCGTGATCGATGCGATGAAGCCCACGTAGATGGTGCCCGAGATCTGTTGCGCCAGCTTCATGCCGCGAATCCGCAGCGCGGCGGGATAGGCCCCTCCCATGTAGCGCACCGTTTCGAAGCCCTGCACCACCAGCAGTGTACCGGCCAGCATGCGCCACTTCTCCAGTGTGTTGATGTCGTCGTTGGGCGCGGGAAAGACGAAGGGATGGCCGGCATCGAACACCGCCAGTCCGAGCAGCAGCGCGGCGATCACCGCCAGCTTGAGCGCCACGGTGAACTTCTCCAGCCACTCCAGGCCGTGCAGACCGCGAAAAAAGCCCACCAGCCCGATGGTGACGAGAATGGCCGTGGTCAGCGCGCGGGCGCTCCAGTCGTTCTTCAGACCGGCGGGCTCCAGCAGATAGGCCGCCAGCAGGCTGACGTAGAAGGCCACCGAAATCACATAGGCGAAACTCAGCGCAAACGAGGCGATGCGGTCGATCCGGGCCACCAGTGGCGCCGACTGTGGTGTGGCCAGCAACGGTTCGGCGTGGGCGATGTTGTAGCGGACGACCGCTCCGATCAGCCAGGCCAGCACGACGATCAGCAGCATCGCCGCGGCGGCCAGTGGGCCGGCGATGTCCCGCAGCAGTGGCGCCACCACGAGAAAACCGCTGCCGATGATCGATGCCAGCGGCGTGATGGTGACGCTCCACAGCGGGCTGCGCCGCAGCCACGGGCCGTTGAGCGCCAGCAGCGTGGCCACGGTGACGCCGATCAGCAGGTAGTCGAACGGGGTGAGCTGGGCCAACAGGTTGGGCATCCGGTGTTCCGACGGCGGAGATGCGGGGGAGTGTAGCGGCTGTTCGGGTGGAGTGAAACGGAAGCGGCCGTGGTGCGTTCGCCGTGACCGGCGCCACGGTGCCGCCGTCGCCAGCCAGCGGCCGGACGCACCATCGATGGGGCCGGCACGGCGTGGCTATCCGTGTTTCGCCAGCTTGCGGAATTCGTGTACCGAGACCGCGATACCGAGGGCGACGAGCGCGATACCCACCGGAATCAGCACCCAGATCCACGCTTCCAGCCAAGCCACCAGCCAAGTGGCCAGCGTCATGAACAGCCCCAGCACGAGGAAGCGCCAGCCGATGTAGACGCCGGCGAGAAAAGTGGAGAGGGAGAGGGTCGCCATCAGCGTCAGGGCGGTGGCGTCGTTGTCGAGGCGGCCGATGTCGTGGAGCAGGAAGATCGTCTTGATCGCGATGAAGGTGGCGCCCCAGTGGAGCAGTTGCTGGCGCAGAAAATGGAAGCCGTCGATCTCGTGACGGCGGTAGCGGGACCATTCGGAGACAATGGCGGCGACCGCGAACACCGGGATCATCCACAACCAGTAGTTGTAGCTCTGGCTCGATGCAAAGTTGGTGTAGGCCACGCCGATGAAGCAGAGCACCAGCAGCGAACTCAGAATCGCCTCGCGGATGAAGATGCGGTGGAACCAGCCGTGCGGGTCTTGCAACCAGTGGGTTGGGTTTTGTTGGTTCATGGCAGAGTCTCCTGTGCCTGGATGATGGGGGCGCCTCTGCTGTCGATCATCGGGGCGGTGTGGCCAAACCTCAAGGAGGATTCGCAATTTCGCCGGTCTGGCCGATGTGGTGGCAGGCTACCAGCCGCCGAGGTGCCACCGTTCGCAGCGTCGGATCGGCCTCGGTACAGTCGGGCGTGGCCGACGGGCAGCGGGGGTGGAAGGCGCAACCGGTGGGCAGGCGCGCCGGATCGGGGGGCTGGCCGGCAATGGTGTAGAGCGGTTGGTCGCGGTTCTGATGCTGTCCGGGCGTGGCGCGCAGCAGGGCGCGCGTATAGGGGTGCAGCGGCTGGTGGAAGATGGCCCCGGTGGGACCGAGTTCGACGATGCGGCCGGCGTACAGCACCGCCACGTGGTCGCAGAGGCCGGCCACCAGATGGAGGTCGTGGCTGATGAACGCCAGCGCCGCGTCACCGCCGGTCAGCTCGCGCAGCAGGCGCAGGATGTCGGCCTGGATGGTCACGTCCAGCGCGGTGGTCGGCTCGTCGGCGATCAGCAGCCGCGGGCGGCACAGCAGCGCCATGGCGATCAGCACCCGCTGGCGCATGCCGCCGGAGAGTTCGTGGGGGTACTGGCGCAGGCGTCGCGCCGCGTCGGGGATGCGGACCCGTTCGAGCATCGTGACCGCTTCGGCCCGGGCGGCGCGGCGACCGAGGCGACGGTGCTGGCGCAGTACCTCGGTGAGCTGGACGCCGATGCGCAGAAACGGGTTCAGCGCGGTCATCGGATCCTGGAACACCATGCCGATGCGGTTGCCGCGCAGTGCCTGGAGCCGGTGTTGCGGGGCGCCGATCAGCTCGATGCCGTCGAAACGGGCCGAGCCAGTGACCTCTCCGTTGTCCGCCAGCAGCCCGGTGACGGCGTTGAACAGTTGGCTCTTGCCGGCGCCCGATTCGCCGACGATGGCCAGCCGCTCCCCCGGCTGGATCGCCAGGTCGATGCCGCGCAGCACCTCGATGCTGCCGTCGTCGCCGTGGAAGCGCAGCCGCAGATCTTGGATGTCCAGCAGCGGTGTGCTCATCATCGTTCCTTCGGGTCCAACGCATCGCGCAGGCCGTCTCCGAGCAGGTTGAGCGACAACAGCGTGACGGCGAGGAAGCCGGCGGGGATCAGCAGCATCCACGGCGCCGTCTCCATGTTGTCGGCGCCCTCGGCGATCAGCACGCCCCAACTGGTGAGCGGCTCCTGTACGCCGAGGCCGAGAAAGCTGAGGAACGATTCGAACAGGATCACCTGGGGCACCGTCAGCGTTGCGTAGACCACCACCGGCCCAAGAGTGTTGGGCACGATGTGGCGGCGGATGATGGTGAACGGGCCGGCGCCGGCGAGCCGCGCGGCGTCGATGAAGGCGCGCTGTTTCAGGCTCAGCGTCTGACCGCGGACGATGCGCGCCATCGTCAACCACTCCACCGCGCCGATGGCGACGAAGATCAGCAGCAGGCTGCGGCCGAACAGCACCATCAGCAGAATGACGAAGAACATGAACGGCAGCGCGTAGAGAATATCGACGAAGCGCATCATCAGCGCGTCGGTGCGGCCGCCCAGATAACCAGCGGTGGCGCCGTAGGCAACGCCGATCAGCAGGCTCACCAGCGTCGCCACCAGCCCCACCATCAGCGAGATGCGCCCACCCTCCAGGGTGCGGATGTAGAGATCGCGCCCCAGCGCATCGGTGCCGAACCAGTGGGCAGCCTGCAGCGACGGCGGCGTGGCGACGTGATCCCAGTCGATCTCGTCGAGTGGCCATGGGCTGGCCAGCGGACCGAGCAGACAGAGCAGTGCGACCAGCCCCAGCAGCACCGCCCCGGCCAGCGCGCCCCGGTGCCGGCGCAACCGCCGCCAGGCCCGGCTCACGCCGACCGCTCCCGGGCGTGGCGGATGCGCGGGTCGATCGCCGCGTAGAGCAGATCGACCACCAGATTGAGCAGAATGATCAGCGCGCCGTAGAACACCACCACCCCCATCACCAGCGTATAGTCGCGGTTCAGCGCCCCCTGGACGAAATGCCGGCCGATCCCGGGGATGCCGAAGATTTGCTCGATCACCACCGAGCCGGTGACGACGGCCGCCGTGGCCGGGCCGAGATAGGAGATCACCGGCAACAACGCCGCCGGCGCGGCGTGACGCCACAGAATCCGCGACATCGGCAGTCCCTTGGCCCGCGCCGTGCGAATCCACGGACTGCGCAACACCTCGATCAGGCTCGCCCGCGTCATCCGCGCCAGATAGGCCACCTGCGGCAGCGCCAGCGCCACCACCGGCAGCACCGCGTGACGCCAGCCGCCCCCCCAGCCGCCCACCGGCAGCCACCCCAGCCATACCCCGAACAGCAGCCCCAGCACCGGCGCCATGACGAAATTGGGCACCACGATCCCCGTCATCGCCGCGCTCATCACCAGATAGTCGCCGGCGCGGTTCTGCCGCAGCGCCGCGAACGTCCCCAACGCCACCCCCAGCAATACGGCCAGCGCCATCGCCGCTGCCCCCAGCGTCAGCGACACCGGAAAGCCCTGGCGGATCAGCTCCGTCACCGTATAGTCCTGGTACTTGAATGACGGCCCGAAATCCCCCCGCAGCAGATTGCCGAGATAATGCAGATACTGCACCGGCAGCGGCTCGTCGAGATGATAGGCCGCATCCAGATTGGCCCGGATCTGGGCCGGTACCGGCCGCTCCCGGTCGAACGGCCCGCCCGGCGCCAGCCGGATCAGAAAAAACGCCACCGTCACGATCAGCAACAGCGTCGGAATCGCGCCGGCGAGGCGTTTCAGGGTGTAGTGGAGCATGGGGAGTGTCTGTACGCAGTGCTGGAACAGGATTGCTTTCGCATGGTAGGGAGTAGGCAAAGTAAGTGCAATCTATCTTTGATGGATAGAGAAACGCATAATGATCACACTGATTGCAGAGCCCTTTGCCGAGATGCGTACCAAATAAACGAGGTTGACTGTTGCATCCGTATGTGGCCCCTCACATACACGTTGCTATCGGATAGGCTTTTCAGGTAATTGAGCGTGAAATCACGACAGATTCAGCGAACGAAATGACAAAAGAAGCAGAGATCGAGCAGGCGCTCATCCCTGTGTGTCAACCTAGCCCTGAGCCATGCTTTGTTATGCCATGATTTGCTAATGGACCAGCTTTATTTCCAGGTGGCAACCTACCGCCTCTGCATATTTTTTAAGGGTAGCAATAGAGGGCGAATGGCGGCCACTGGCAAGTGAGGACTCAAGCCTTGTGACCGCCGGTGGTTTGGTGCCCATGCGCTCAGCAACCTCCGCTTGGCTCAGCCCAGCCTCTTTACGTGCTCTTAACATCTCTCGCAGCAGGCGAAATTCAGGCTCCAGCTCCTCATATTCCTTACGGACCGCTTCTCTCTTTAGCGCCTTTTTCCTCAATTGACTATGACTCATGGGTTAATACCTCTTTCATTCTGTGAATGGCCACCTGCAACTCTTTTTTGGGTGTTTTTTGTGTTTTCTTAACAAAGACATGCAGCATGACTATTCGTTTTCCAACCCTGGTGCAATAGAATATCCGGGCAATCCCCTCCTTTCCCTTTATCCGTAGCTCAAAAAGACCACCTTCAATTGGCTTGGTATGGGGCATACCCAGATTGGAGCCGAATTCAACCATTAAATCAGTCAAATGGAGATATCGGGCAAGAAGGCCCGCAGGTAGTCTCAATATCTCCTTTTCTAACTTGGAACTGTAATATTCTATGCGCCAGCTCATTTATCGTGATAGTAACATATATGTTATCTCCGATCAAGCTGGAGTCTTTAGCCCCTAAAGGCAGTCGCCGTAGGAGCACCGGTTACCCGATGACCCCGGCACAGATCCCGGCGTGCGGTTTTCCCGCACCGGGCTCTTCCGTCATACTCACTCGCGCAGAGGTACAGACCTTTTCACGTGCCCCGATTCAGATTCATGCCGCCTTCATGGGTTGGGTTGGCGTTGGAAAGGCATAGCGCTGGGCAATTCCTCGGGGAAAACGCCGCGATCATGATCGGCAGCAGGGCTGCTGTCGAGTCGGAATCATTGCATTTTATTGCGTGTCCTGAAGGTCGCCCATGAGCTACGGGGAGGCTGGATTCACGCAATGACCGGGTGCCGGGGCGGGTGGCGCCCACCTCAAAGCGCCTCGACCCACAACAGGTGATTGCGCCAGTCGGGGTGGTCGCGGAGCGCGCGGTAGAGCCTGCCGTCGGCGGTGACCATGCGGCCGTCGATCTGGCGGGCCAGTTGCAGGTAGAGGCAGTCGTAGACGGCGCAATGGGTGAGTAGCGCGATCTGGCTGGCGTCGAGCAGCAGGTTCTGCCAGCGGAGCAGGTGCATCGGCATGCGGGGTAGCAGTTGCTGGATGGCGATGGCGTCGTTGCGGCTGAGTTCGCCGTGGCGGACTTTTCTGGTCAGGACGCTGGTGCACTCCAGCAGCAGAAAGTCGGGGGCGTGAAAGTCGGTGTCGTCGAGCTGCCGCAGTTTGTCGGCCTGCTGCCAGTGGATCTCGGGGACGAACCATTTGATGGCGATGCTGGCATCGATGACGAGGCGCATGCCACCCGTTACCGCGCGTCGCGTTCTTCGCGGATGAGGCTGGCGCTGTCGGAGAAGTCGGTGTCGTAGCGGGCAAGCCGTTCCCGCACTTCGGAAGCCGCCTGCCAGAAAGCGTCGGCATCGGTGCGGGCCGCGTTTTCCAGGATGCGTTGCACCTCGGCCTGCAGCGAGCGGTGGTTGGCCTTGGCCCGCTGCTTGAGTTGCGCGACCACCTCCTCGTCGAGATTTCTGATCAGCAGTTGCGGCATGCGCTGGCTCCCTGTCTGAATGATAGCAAAACGCTAGCATGGTTTTGCTGGCATGACAACCTCAACGCGCGCGCTTTTGCAGGTAGCGGCTCGGGTGGATGTCCATGACGTTGTCCACCCAGCCGTCGATGGCGGGGCTGACGAGGTGCTGGGTGGTGTAGTGGTAGATGGGGATCAGCGGCAGGTCCTGCAGCAGCAGGGCCTCGGCCTGTTGCATTTGTTCGGCGCGATGGCGTGGGTCGAGGGTGGTGGCCGCCTGCCGCATCAGCCGGTCGTAGTCGGGATTGGCATAGGCCGACGGGTTCATCTGGCCGACGTCGGATTGAAACAGCGAGAGAAAGGTGTGGGCGTCGTTGTAGTCGCCGATCCAGCCAGCGCGGATGATCTGGAAGTCCCGCTTCTTGCGTGAGTCGAGATAGACCTTCCACTCCTCGTTGCGCAGTCGTGTCTTGACGCCGAGCACCTTTTTCCACATCGCGGCGACGGCGATGGCGACCTTCTTGTGGTTGTCGGAGGTGTTGTAGAGCAGTTCCACGGTCAGTGGTTTCTCGCGGCCATACCCCGCCTCGGCGTAGAGCTTGCGCGCCTTCTCCTCGCGGGCCTTCTGTGTCATCTCTGCCTCGGCCATCCGTTGCGGCCGGTAGTCGCGCACGCCGGGCGGCACCCAGCCCAGCGCTGGCTGCTCGCCGCCCCGGGTCACTTTTTCGGTGAGCAGTTGGCGATCGATCGCCAGCGTCAGTGCGCGGCGCAGCTTTGCGGCATCGCGAAACGGCGTCGCCGCCAGGTTGAAGGCGAAGTAGTAGGTGCCGATGTAGGGGGTGTTGCGGAAACTGTCGGCCAGATGCCGTTCGATCCACGGAATCTGCGACGACGGCACGTCCTCGGTGATGTCGAGTTCGCCGGCGCGAAAGCGTTTGAGCTCGGTGTTCTTGTCCTCGGTGGGGAGGTAGATCACCACATCGGTCACGACGTTGGCGGCGTCATGGAAATGGGGGTTCTTCTCCAGCCGGATGCTCGACTGGGGTTGCCACGCCACCAGGCGGTAGGCGCCGTTGCTCACCAGCCTGCCGGGCCGGGTCCACTGCCGGCCGTGGCGCTCGATGGCCTGGCGTGGCGCCGGATAGGCCATGTGGTGGGTGAGCAATCCGAGGAAATAGGGGGTGGGCCGCTCCAGCGTGATCTTCAACGTGTGCTCGTCCACTGCCTCGACGCCCAGCGCCTTTGGATCGTCCAGCTCGCCCTTGCTGAAGGCCTCGGCGTTCTTCACCGGCCAGAGAATGAAGGCGTAGTCGGAGGCGGTGGCCGGATCGAGCGCGCGCCGGAAGGCGAAGACGAAATCGGCGGCCGTCACCGCCGTGCCGTCGGACCAGCGGGCGTCGTCGCGTAACTGGAAGGTATAGGTGAGTCCATCGTCACTGACCGACCAGCGTTCGGCCACGCCGGGAATCAGGCTGCCGTCGGCGGCCTCGGCCAGCAGCCCCTCGAACAGGTCGCGCTGGATGTTGGCCTCCGGCACGCCCGAGGACTTGTGGATGTCGAGCGTCTCGGGCTCGGCGCCGTTGCCGCGATGGATGACGCGTTGGGCGGCGTCGACGGTGCTGCAAAAAAGCAGAAGCAGGATTGGAAAGAGCAGGCGAAGGGGCATGGCGTGGACCGGAATTGGCGAAGGACAGCGGCATCAGGGTGCCGCCCGGGCGCCCCGGATTATACCGCCCTGATGGTTGTGCCGGAACTCGGCGCGTGACGATCGCCGCCGGGGGATTACGACAATATCGGTGATGTTTCTGGTTTCCACCGGAACATGCCGCTGTCGGTTCTTTGCTGCTCAGCGAGACACCCATCGGACTTCTCTTCCCGAATATCAAGGGTTTGTCGCCGGTTTGCGTAACGATTTTTTTCATACGCCACGGCAAAACCATGACCGGCCCCTCAACAACGGCTCGGCCGACTGGCATCAACCTTGCTCGAAGCAGGAGGTCATGACTCGATCCGTAAGCCCGCCCGCCGGTGTCGCTATGGATGGCATGACACTGGAAACGGCGTGATTCCGGTCTGGCGATGCGGCTGCCGATGCAGGGGCATTGGGCGTGATACGGCGCCTTTGGCCAAGTCGTTTACCTCTTGCCGATCGACACACACAACGACTTACGGAGAAGTACCTTGAAGACACTACCTACACGAAAACTTCTTGCGACCATGATTTCCAGCGCGGTCTTGATGGTCGGTTGCGGTGGCGGCGACGACATCGCTGAGACGATCGAACGTGCCATCGAAGAGAATGTGCCCGGTGATGCGGGGTCGGGTTCAGGAGCCTCGGATACGTCAGGTTCATCGACCACGGATGGGAGCTTGCAGAATCCCTATCATGGCAATGCACTGATCGAAGGCGCAATCGCATTGTCGTCGCTGGTGGGGCTGGATGCCAATGCCATCGCGCCCGGTCAGCAGACGCCGAAGCGCCCGGCCCTGGCGCCGCGGAGCGCATTCGTGGTACCGCGCGAAGGCAGCGAAACCGCCGACAATGCCGTTGTGAAACTGTTTTCCGTTGCCGCCAATGGGGATCTCGAGGATACCGGTATTGCCTGCGACTTTTTGCCGGAGACGGATGCCAACGGCGATCCCAAATACGTCTGTGAAGGCGTCAGGGATGGCAACAGCTATGTCGTCAAGTACGTTCGGCTGCTGGAAGACAACAAGGCCATCGAAATGAAGGTCAATGTCCAATTGCCCGAGGGACAGACGGCAGTGGCGGCCGAGGCAATCTCGCCCGAATCGACGGTGGTGGTCGATGCGATCGTGAAGGCGGTCGTTTCGGCCACACAGGGAAAGGCGATCGACCCGCAGATCGTCAAGGACATCATTGCTTCGGTGAAGGAGACGGTAAAGAGCCTCGTCCAGCAGGGCGTGGTTCAGATTCCGCCGATGGTGGTCGAGGCGCCCAAGGCGGAGGATGGAAGCTACATCACCAATGCCGCCGAGCTTGCAAAGGGAAAGAAGGTCGAGTTCGCGGAAAATGACGGCCTCGAAGAGGTCACCGGGGCGCTGGTTGCGAGAGACGACGTGGCGCAGCGGATCGATGTCGCCAAGGTGGAGATCGAAGTGCGGGAGCTGCGGAAGATCGACACCGACGATGCCGATGGAAAACGTGAGTTGATTCGCAAGATCTTCAGCAAACTCCTGGGTGACGACGAGGTGCCTGGCTACATCGTCGATTTTTTTGCCAACGAATATGTGGCCGGCAGCACGGTTCGCATGGATGCGCTCTACCAGGCGACCTATTCCGGTCTTGGCCTCAACCCGCGTTTCGGCCTCTCCATCGCCGATCTGGGGCTTACCGGCGCCGCCGCTGTCGATGCTTTTTCCCGGTTGCTGGAGAGGATCTACGATCTCGAGGCGAAAAGGTCGGCCGGCAGCCTGACCGAAGAGGAGAAGAAAGCGTTGGCGGAGATTCCGGGCGTGATCTCGGTGGCTTTTCCCGCGCAACAGTGGCGTCACGTGGAGATGACCCGCGATACGGAGTTGAGTATTCCGCAGGGCATCGTATTCACCATTTTCGTCACCGACCGATTCGTTCCGGAGGTGTTCGAGTCGAAACAGGGCTACAAGCTGGAGGCCGTCATGGAGGCCGACAGGGAAGACGATGCGCCTGGTGATGGGGCGAGCGGTGAAAAAACCGTGCAGAAAGTGAAGTTCGAGGATCCCGTCGATTTCAATCCGATGCACTACGATCCCTCCGGTAACAATCCGGGGTTGATGCAGTTGCTTGGCTTTTTCGACGAGGCCCATCTGGCCAAACTGGACGGCGTCGAGATCAATCACATCGATCTGATGCCCGACCGTATCTGGATCGATCATGGTGACGGGCAGGGCGGCCAGGAATATGCGTCGTTGCGGGCCAATGTCTGCTTCACTGATCTCTCCGCCTTCCGCCAGATGACCGGGGCCGGAGACGACACGGCCGAGATGCAACGTCCCGACTACCAGGTCGAGCTGTTCTATCCCAAAGCCGACGCAACGGTCGGGCGTGTGGCGTTGATCGATTGGTCGGCGATGGCCCCGGGTGCGGCCGACCCGGCGGGTGGGGAGAAAGGCGGTGAACCCTGTTTCATCCTCGATCCATGGATGCAGGCGCAGAGCGAGAACCGACAGCCGACTGTGGCCGATCTGGTCTCGGATTTCGTCTCCGGCGAATACAAGGTCGTCGTTCGTGACGCCAGTGGTGTCGTCGCCGAGCGGGTGTTCGAGAAAAAGATCGTCTCCGGGATGCTCGATGCGGCCCCGCCCTTGTTGTCACCACGGGGGATGCCGCAATGGCCCAAGGCATGCCAGGGTGTTCCCGGCCCGTGCCAGGCGTGGGACGATCTGATGGCGGCCTGGAATGCAGCCGGTGGTAACACCACTTTCGCGATCAACGCCGACAGTGATGGCGATGGCGTCGAAGACAAGGCACGCATCGTCATCAAGTGGGGCAAGCCGGAGGTCGATCTGCCGGAGGGCGTGAAAGTCGCCTATGGTCTCGACATATTCCGCAATGGTGGATGCACCGAGACGGGGGACTGCGACTTCGAGAACATCTTCTCGTCGCGCGAAAAGGAGCGCCGCCTGTTCGGCCGCTCCTTCGAGGTGCCGAAACTGTTGGAAAAGCTGGAGATCGGCGAGGGCAGTTACAACGTCAATGTCTGCGCCGAATTCATCGACACCGAAAACGGTGATTTCCTCGGCTCGGGGGGGTGTTCGTTCGCCGAGTTCAACGTGGGTGAACCGCTCGATCTGTCCGGCACGTTCGAGATCGCCGGCAAGGTCGCGCCCGTCGAGGATTCGAACTGGAAAGTGGCGCTGATCAGCGAGCCGATGCCGGCCTTCGGTGACGAGCCCGGGACGCGCGCCGCGCCGGCGACGTTGCGTGTCTCCGCCATCGTGGAGGGAAGCTACTCGCTGGTGCCGACCATCGGTGATTTTCTCGAAAAACCGGTCAACACCATTTTCAACGTGGTGATGTTCAAGGACGACGACGGTGACGACGTGGTCGATTTTCCGGTGGCGGGCGAGCCGGGAGAGAGGGTGCTCTGGCCGCGCTGGGAAAAGCAGGTCCGTTTCGAGACGTGGGGCCGTGTGCTGCGTGTCGTGAAGGAGGAAGTGGGCGACGACGGCTCCGACCGCGAGCGTCACGAGATCATCGTCGTCGGTGGCGAGAAGGTGGATGGCCCGGATTTCGATCGGGTGCCCGATTTCTCCGTCGGCCCGACGTTTGGTGACGGGGGCGATACGGCATCGGGTACGGACTCGTTCTGATCCGTCAGCCCGCTACCCGGCCGGGATGGTTGTTCGTTTCGGTCGGGCAGCGATTGCCGGGCTTTCTGGAGGGGCGTCGGTTTTCGACGCCCCTTTTCGTTTGCCCCGGGGATGCCGACGGATTCTCTTTTGGAAACGCCGTCATGGCGTGTTGGAAGCCCCCTTTCGTTCGTCTCGTCCATCGGCCGGTGGCCCGCCGCCCGTCGTGGGCGCCAACACCAGCTTGGCAATCCGCCGGTACAGCGAGTGGATGTGTTTGAACGCCTCGATGACGTTGTTCTCCAGCCGGTAGATGTCCATGTGGTTGGGGGTGTCGACATTGACGCGATTGGCCAGGTGCTGCCGTGTCTGTTCGATGAGCTGGTTGTAGGTGGCCTTCGATTCGTTGACAGCGCGGGCGGTGTCGTGATCGTCGTTCACCAGCGCATCGACGGCCTGTGCGCCGGTTTCCACCAGGGCATCGTGCAGTGTCTTGAGGTGGTTGAAGGTTTCCGGGCTGATGTGCAGGTCCTTTTGCAGCCGTTGTCTGCTGGCTTCGGTGATGCTGGTCTCGACCACGTCGCCGATGTTCTCCAGATAGTTGGCGGCGCCGATGTAGCGATAGATCTGCTGCGGCAGCGGCGCGATGAGATTCTGCTGCGACAACCGGCCCAGGTAGCGGACGATGGCGTCGTGCAGCGCATCGGCATCGTCGTCGCGCTGTCGTAGGGAGCGAATGCGGTCGTGGGTGCCCATTGCCAGCGCCGGCAGGCTGTCGCGCACCATGTCCAGCGTATAGTCGCCCAGCCGCTTCAGTTCCAGCCGGGCGCGTTCCAGCGCCATCGTTGGTTCGTTCAAGTAGTAGTCGTCGAGATATTTCGGCCGGGCCGCGGCCGGTTCCGGTGGTGGACGTAGCGGGATCAGCCAGTTCACCAGCCTGGCCAGCAGCCCGGTGAACGGCAGGAACAGCAGCATGTTCACGATGTTGAACAGTGTATGGGCATTGGCGACCTCGCGAGCCGGCCCGCTGTCGGGCGCCAGGCGATGCACGGCGTCGGCGAACTCGGGGATGAACCACACCCACAACAGCACCCCCAGCACATTGAACAGCACATGGACCACGGCGGCCTGTACCGCCTCGCGCGGTTTGCCGATGGCCGACAGCAGGGCAGTGACACAGGTGCCGATATTGGCACCCATGACGAGTGCAATGCCGGTCTCCAGTGTGATGAAGCCCTGGTTGGCGAGAATGATGATGATCCCGGTGGTGGCGGACGAGCTCTGCACCAGCGCGGTGAAGCCGGCGCCGATGGCGATGGCGGCCAGGGGATGTTCGATGTTGCGCATCAGCTCGATGAACGGCGCATGGCCCCGCAGCGGCTCGGTGGCGTGGGACATCAGGTTCATGCCGAGAAACAGCAGGCCCAGTCCCAGCAGCATCGTCGCCAGCTGCTTGAGGCGATGGTTTCTTGCCAGCAGGTCGGTGAAAAAGCCGATGGCCACCATCACCAGCGCCGCGTCGGTGACTTTGAAGGCGATGATCTGCGCCGTGATCGTGGTGCCCACGTTGGCGCCGAGAATCATGCCGATGGACTGGCTCAGGCTCATCAGCCCGGCGGTGATGAAGCTCACCACCAGCACCGTCGTCACCGACGACGACTGAATGATGGCGGTGATGATGATGCCGGCCAGGGCCGCGGTGATCCGGTTGCGGGTCATGGCGCCGAGCAGTTGCTTCATCCGCTGGCCGGCGATCAGCTTCAGGGCATCGGTCATCACCCGCATGCCATAGAGGAAGATGGCCAGCCCGCCGATCAGCGAGACGGCGATCTCTCCAGTCGGCAGCCCGTTCACCCGGCGTCGCCCCCGTCGTCGAGGCGGATGCGCAGGGGCTCGGCGCTATCGAGGTGGACGTCGAGCTGTGGAAAGGCGATCTCGATGCCGGCGTCGGCAAACTTGCGGTTGACGATTTCGTTGACCTCACTGCGGGTGATGGTGCGGAACTCCATCGAATCGAGGTAGCAGCGCATCCGTAGCAGCAGCGCGTTGTCGCCGAACTGCTCGAAGGTGATCAGTGGCTCGGGATCGGAGAGTACGCGCGGGTGTTCGGCGGCCGCCTCGCGCAGCAGCCTGAGCGCCAGCGCCACGTCGCTGCCGTAGGCGATGCCGACGTCGATGGTGATGCGATTGATCGGATCGGTCAGTGTCCAGTTCAGCAGCCGTCCGGTGACGAACTCCTTGTTCGGCACCAGCAGTTCCTGCCGGTCCCAGTCCCGGATCGTGGTGGCGCGGATGCGGATCTTCGTCACCTTGCCGGTGGTGTTGCCGATGGTGACCACGTCGCCGACGCGGATCGGGCGCTCGAACAGCAGGATGATGCCGCTGACGAAGTTGGCGACGATCTCCTGCAGGCCGAAGCCGAGGCCCACGGACAACGCCGCCACCAGCCACTGGATGCTCGACCACTGCGTGCCCAGCATCGAGAAGGCGGTGACCATGCCGATGGCGACGATCAGATACTGCGACAATGTGGTGATCGCATAGCGTGCGCCGGCGTCGATCGGCAGCCGCTGCAGCAGCAGGATCTCCAGCAGGCCGGGGATGTTCTTGGCCGCGAGTATGGTGATCGCCGTCACCAGCACCACCACGCCGACATCGGCCAGCGTCACCGGCACGTCGGTGTTGATGCCGTCGATCCGCTCGGTCTTGGTGAACGGCAGTTCGATGCCGTCGAGAAACTTCAATGCCGGCAGCAGATCGGACCAGATGGCCCAGACGCCGATGATGCCGGCCAGCAACAGCAGCGCGCCGATGATGTGCTGCGCCTGGCTGCTCAACTGCTCGTAGAATTCCACCGAGTCCTGCTCCTCCAGCCGCGCCATCTCCGACTCGCAGGCCTCGTCGCACTCGCCGGTGCGCTGCTTGCGCAGCTCGTCACGGCGGCGGATCGCCTCCTGCCAGGCGATGCGGCGTTTCTCCATGAAGATCCAGCGCAGGAACAGGTCCTTCGCCAGCAGCAGCCCGGTCAGCAGCCAGATGGTGTAGAGCAGCCGCTGCGTCAGCAGCCCGGCGGTGTAGTGGTAGCCGAGGATCGACAGCACCGCCAGCGCCAGCGGTGTCAGCATCAGCAGCGGAAACCAGAGAAACCGGGTCTGCGTCAGCCAGTTGCGCGGCCGCTTCTGCTGCAGGTACAGCGTCACCGGGCTCCTGGCATTGAGCATGCGCCAGGTGAAGACCATCAGCGCCAGCATCATCGTCACCAGCGCCGGCCGCCCGATGGCCGGGATCAGCGGCGTGAACTCCACCGCCAGCGTGAAGGCGATCAGAAACGACAGCGGCGCGGTGGCCCATTTGAGCCAGCGCAGTTCGCTCCAGAGCTTGCGGCGGATGTTGTTGGGCCAGCGGAAGTGGCGGTGGGCCAGGCCGTCGGGGCGGCAGAGCTGGCGGATGAAGACCACGGTGAACAGCACCGTCGCCATGGTGTAGAGCCCTTCGCTGAGGGCCATCGTATAGGGCTCCTGCGACGGGATCTTCCCCAGCCACCAGCCGGCGAAGCCAAGCAGCAGCGGCCAGCCGGCGCTGCGCATCACGGTGTACCACAGTGCCAGCAGGGTGTGGTGGTAGCGGTTGGTCTGCAGGCGCGAAGTCTCACGCCCGATCTCGGTGATGCGGTGGGCCGCCAGCGGTTGCAGCATCAGCACCATCATGCTGACCAGCAGCCCGGCCACGGCCACAAACGGCCGCTGGCGAAACCCCGCCTGAATGTCGCGCAGGGTGTTCTTCAGCCGGGTGGGGGAGAGCATCGCCCGGGCGGCGCCGATCTTCTCCTGCAGATGCTTGAAATTGACCGGCGAGACGTTGCGAATCCAGAACAGCTTGCCGCGGATGAAGGCCTCGAAGCGGTGGCTGATGCGGTTGTAGCGTGCCTCCTCGGCGGTCATGTCCAGCAGCCGCGCCGAATACTGCTGGTAGTTGTCGGCCAGCCGGGTCAGCAGGGCCGCCTGTGTCTCCAGCAGTTTTTCCGCTTGCTTGCGCAGCGTCGGGTCGTTGCGCTGCTCGGGGGGCAGCCGGGCCAGCAGGGCTGCCGCCGCGGCATCGCTCTGTTGCAAGTGCTCGCGCTGCTCGTCGATGTCGATTTGCCGGTCGGTGAGCCGGTCCAGCAGTTCGCGGTTGTCACTGCTGAAAGCGGCGCGGCGGATCGAGCGCACCTTTTCCAGCCGCTTGCGCAGCATTTTGCCCATGGCGTCGGTGGCGCCGAACACCTCCAGCCGCTTGTGCACCGACTCCTCGCTGGCCAGCAGTTGCTTGATGTCCCGACGCAGCTGTTGCAGGTTGTCGAGTGCGTTGGCGCTCTGGCCGAGGGTGCGGTTCAGCTCCTCACTGAGCGCCAGGTTTTGCCGCGCCAGCTCACGCAACGGTGCCGGCGCGTCGGCCAGCGCCTCCAGTGTGCGTTGCGCCTGTGCCGTCACCTCGCCGCCCTGTTGCCGGCGCAGTTGCTCGATTCGTTGCGTCAGCGCGGCCATCCGCCGTTCCACGTCGGCCACCTCGCGCTCGGCGAGGTCACGCTCGGCTTCGTAGAGATCGGAGAGCAGCTGTTCGCTGGAACGTTGCAGCTCGTGGCGCTTGAGCTGGGCCTGGCGCTGTGCCGCCTGCAGTTGCAGCGCCGTCAGCCGCGCCTTGTCGAAGCCGGTGTCGTCGCTGCCGTCGCGCAAACCTTCCAGCTCCCCGCGCAGTTTCTCCAGCCGGCTGGTGTCCTCGGCGATCAGGTTGCGCAGTTGGCGGCGGGTGTCCTCCCACTCCGACAGTTGCTGCGCCTTTTCGCGTGCCTTCTCCCGCAATGCCGTCAGCCGCACCGCCTCCTGCTGGAGCCGCTTCTCCAGCGTCTCCAGGCTGGCATGGCGTGGCAGCTCGGCCAGTGGCTCCTGTTGTGGTTTCGCCAGGTTTCGGCGGATTCGCTTGAGCCGTTCCGGTGCCTCGTGAATCGTCTGCTGCAGCGCCTCGATCCGTCGTTGCAGCGCATCGAGCGTCTGGCGGGTGTCCACGGCCTGCTGCCAGGCGCCCACCACCCGCTTGCGCGTCGCCTCGTCCAGCGTGGTGTCCTGCTGCGCCGATTCCAGGTTCGCCTTGAGTGTCTCGATGTCGGGCAGCGGCGCGGCCAGGAGCGGCGGCATGGCCAGCAGCCACAGCATGAGCAGCAGCCAGCGCGGGAATGCGTCGGGTGGGCAGCGGACGATGGCGGATTTGGGGAACATGGGACGGATCATGGGAGATGGTGGCGGAATAGTTTATCAGGCTGGCGGAAAAGTCCCTCTGGGGAGGAGGCCGGCATCCCTCGCCGTGGCAAAGGGAGAGTCCCCCCGATGACCGTTCATCCGCCAAAATTGTAGATTCATGCAAGAAAGGCGGAGTAAAATCGCCCGCTCGCCTGGTGCTTGCGACCCGAGGAGGCTGGCATATCCCCATCGATACCGCGAACTTGCCGCCATGTGGCGATGGATCTGCTGGCGCGCCGGGAGCATGCCCGCGCCGAACTGGTGTCCAAGCTGCGGCAACGCGGCTTCCCCGCCGACGAGATCGTCACCACGCTCGACCGCCTCGAGGCGGAGGGCCTGCTCAGCGACGAGCGTTTCGCCGAGGCCTATGTTCGGCAACGGGCGGGCAAGGGCTTCGGTCCGGTGCGTATTCGTCAGGAGTTGGCGCAGCGGGGCATCGACGGTCCGCTGAGCGAGGCCGCGCTGGCGCCGTGGGCGGACCGATGGCTGGCGATTGCGGCGCAACAGTGGGAAAAGCGCTTCGGCGCGCCCGCCGAAGACGCCAGGGAGCGGGCGAGACAGATCCGCCATCTGCAGTACCGCGGTTTTGGATTCGATATCATCCAGGAAATCATTTCGGATTGAAGATGCCATGAAAAGCAGTGCCCAGATCAGACGCGCCTTCCTCGACTTCTTCGTCGAGCGTGGCCACACCGAGGTGCCGTCCAGTCCGCTGGTGCCGGCCAACGACCCGACGCTGCTGTTCACCAATGCGGGCATGGTGCAGTTCAAGGACACCTTCCTCGGGCTGGAGGAGCGCCCCTACACGCGCGCCTGCTCGTCACAGCGCTGCGTCCGCGCCGGTGGCAAGCACAACGACCTGGAGAACGTCGGCTACACCGCGCGGCACCACACCTTTTTCGAGATGCTCGGCAATTTCAGTTTTGGCGACTATTTCAAGGCCGAGGCCATCGGCTATGCCTGGGAGTTCCTCACCGACGTCTGCGGCCTGCCACCGGAGAGGCTGTGGGTGACCGTTTACGAAGAGGACGACGAGGCGGCCGACATCTGGCTCGACCGGATCGGCGTCGATCCGGCGCGCTTCACCCGCATCGGCGACAAGCCCGGTGGCAGGCGCTATGAGAGCGACAACTTCTGGAGCATGGGCGACACCGGTCCCTGTGGTCCCTGCACCGAGATCTTCTACGACCACGGCCCGGAGGTTCCCGGCGGGCCGCCGGGCTCGCCGGACGAGGACGGTGACCGCTACATCGAGATCTGGAACCTGGTCTTCATGCAGTTCAACCGCGACAAGAGCGGGGAGATGACGCCGTTGCCGAAGCCGTCGGTCGATACCGGCATGGGGCTGGAGCGGCTGGTGGCGGTATTGCAGGGCGTCCACAGCAACTACGAGATCGACCTGTTTCGGGCCCTGATCGCGGCGGCGGCCGAGGTCACCGGCGCCAGCGACCTGGACCACCCGTCGCTCAAGGTGATCGCCGACCACATCCGCTCTTGCGCCTTTCTCATCGTCGATGGCGTGGTGCCGGCCAACGAGGGCCGCGGGTATGTGCTGCGCCGCATCATCCGCCGCGCGATTCGCCATGGCCACAAGCTCGGCTGCGACCGGCCCTTCTTCCACAGGCTGGTGCCGGCGCTGGTCGAGCAGATGGGCGAGGCCTACCCCGAGCTGACCGCGGCCGCCGATCGCGTCGGCGACGTGTTGCGGCAGGAGGAGGCGCGTTTCGCCGAGACGCTGCACAAGGGCATGGGGCTGTTGCAGGAGGCCGTCGAACGGGCCGACGGTGGCGTGCTCGACGGTGAGACTGTCTTCAAGCTCTACGACACCTACGGGTTTCCGGTGGATCTCACCTCCGACGTGGCCCGCGAGCATGGTCTGACGCTGGATCTCGAAGGCTACGAGCGGGCGATGGCGGCACAGCGCGAGCGCGCCCGGGCCGCCAGTCAGTTCGATGTGGACGATCACAGCGCGGCCATCGTCGCGCTTGGCGTCGGCACCGAGTTCCGGGGCTATGACGAGCTGGAGACCGGTTCCAGAATCCAGGCGCTGGTGGCCGATGGCAAGCCGGTGGAGGCGCTGGAGACCGGACAGCGCGGCGTCATCCTGCTGGAGCAGACGCCGTTCTATGCCGAGTCCGGGGGGCAGGTGGGCGATGCCGGGGAGATCGTCGGCCCCGACGGCGCGGTGTTTCGGGTCGAGGATACGAAAAAGCAGGGCGAGGCCTTTGCCCATGTCGGTGAGGTCGTCGCTGGTCGCTTCGGTGTCGGCGATGCCGTCACCGGCAAGGTGGATGCCGGGCGCCGCCGAGCCATCGTGCTCAACCATTCGGCCACCCATCTGCTGCACGCCGCGTTGCGCACCGTGCTTGGTGACCATGTGCAGCAGAAGGGGTCGCTGGTGACCCCGCAGCGGCTGCGCTTCGATTTCTCCCATCCCGAGCCGCTGACGCGCGAGCAGTTGCGCCGGGTGGAGCGGCTGGTGAACGAGGAGATCCGCCGCAACCGCGCCGCGCGCATCGAGGAGATGTCGATGGACGAGGCGATGCAGGCCGGAGCGATGGCGCTGTTCGGCGAGAAGTACGGCGAGCGGGTACGGGTGGTCAATATCGGCTTCTCGACCGAGCTCTGTGGTGGCACCCACGTGGAGCGGGCCGGCGACATCGGCCTGTTCAAGATCGTCTCCGAGTCGGGCATCGCCGCCGGCGTGCGGCGCATCGAGGCGGTCACCGGCGACGCGGCGCTGGCGCTGATCGAGGAGGAGGAGCAGCGGTTGGCGCAGATCGCCACGTTGCTGAAGTCCGACCTCCACAGCGTGGACAAGCGCGTGGCCCAGCTGGTCGAGCATGAGCGCGAACTGGAGCGCGAGGTGAAGGCGCTCAAGCGCAAGCTCGCCAGCCAGGCGAGCGGCGACCTGGCGGATCGGGCCGTGGCGGTGGGTGATCTCCGGGTGCTGGCGGCGGCACTGGAGGGGGCCGATCCGAAATCGCTGCGGGAGATGGCCGACCGCCTCAGACAGCAGCTCGGCAAGGCGGCCGTGGTGCTGGCTACGGTCGATGGCGGCAAGGTGAGCCTGGTGGCCGCCGTCACCAAGGGGGAGACCGACCGTCTCAAGGCTGGCGAGCTGGTCAACTTCGTCGCCGCCCGGGTGGGCGGCAAGGGGGGTGGCCGGCCCGACATGGCCATGGCGGGCGGTAACGATCCAGCCGGGCTGGAGCAGGCGCTGGCCGCCGTGCCCGGGTGGGTCGAAGAGAAACTGGCGGGATAGACGATGGCACTGATCGTACAGAAATATGGCGGCACCTCGGTGGGCTCCGTCGAGCGTATCCAGGCGGTGGCCGACAAGCTCATCGCGGCGCGGGACGCCGGTAACCAGGTGGTGGTCGTCGTCTCGGCCATGAGTGGCGAGACCAACCGGCTGATCGCTCTGGCCAACGAGGTCAACCCCCGTCCCGAGGGGCGTGAGCTGGACGTGCTGCTCTCCACCGGCGAGCAGGTGACCATCGCGCTGCTGTCGATGGCGCTGGCGGCCAAGGGCGCCGAGGCGCGCTCCTACACCGGCTCGCAGGTGCGTATCGTTACCGACGAGGCCCACAACAAGGCGCGGATCAAGAAGATCGACCACGAACAGATCTGCCGCGATCTCAAGGCCGGACGCATCGTCGTCGTTGCCGGTTTCCAGGGCGTCTCCGAAAGCGGCAACATCACCACCCTCGGCCGTGGTGGCTCCGATACCACGGCGGTGGCGCTCGCCGCCGCGCTCGACGCCGACGAATGCCAGATCTACACCGATGTCGATGGCGTCTACACCACCGACCCGCGCGTCGTGCCCGGCGCCCGCCGTCTCGACACCATCACCTTCGAGGAGATGCTGGAGATGGCCAGCCTCGGCTCCAAAGTGCTGCAGATCCGGGCGGTGGAGTTCGCCGGCAAGTACAACGTCCCGCTGCGCGTCCTCTCCAGCTTCGAGGAGGGGCCGGGCACGCTCATCACAACAGAGGAACAGCAAGTGGAACAGGCTCTGATCTCGGGCATCGCCTTCAATCGTGACGAAGCCCAGCTGACCATCACCGGCGTCCCCGACACCCCCGGCGTCGCGGCGCGGATACTCGGCCCGGTGTCGGACGCAAACATCGAAGTGGACATGATCGTGCAGAACATCGGCAGCGATGGCACCACCGACTTCACCTTTACCGTCAACCGCACGGATTACGACAAGGCGCTGGATATTCTGCAAGACGTGGCGCAAGAACTGGGCGCGCGATCCTGTTCCGGCAACAACGAAATCGTCAAAATCTCCCTCGTCGGTGTCGGCATGCGTTCCCACGCCGGCATTGCCGCGAAGATGTTCAAGGTGCTCGCCGACGAGGGCATCAACCTGCTGATGATCTCCACCTCCGAGATCAAGGTGTCGGTCGTCGTCGAGGAGAAGTACCTCGAGCTGGGTGTTCGGGTGCTCCATTCCGCCTTCGGGCTGGAAAGTGAGACAGCAGCCTGAATTCCCCTGCAACACATGGATCGGCGTGTGAGGTCAAACTGATTTGAAGGTAAATGGGCTCGACACCCGAGCCGCATCCATGGATAGTGCGTCCGTCAGCCAACTACTTAAATACAAAGGCTGGCGTAATTAACTTAGGAAAAAAGGAGTGAGTCATGTTGATACTAACGCGCCGCGTTGGAGAGACACTGATGATCGGCGACGACGTCGCAATCACGGTGCTGGGTGTTAAGGGCAACCAGGTAAGGGTAGGGATCAATGCCCCGAAGGACGTACCCGTCCACAGGGAGGAGATCTACCTCCGCATCAAGAACGAAGAGCAGAACGCGGCCGGTTCCAACGAGGGCTGACCGACCAACGCCGGGTCGGGCCGAATCGCCGTTTTCTCGTCGCCGGACGACCGGCGATTCGGCCCGACAGGGCACCTGTTCCGACTCTTTACGCGGGCGCACCGGGAATGTATCCTGTGCGCCCTGCTTGTTTTGGAGAGCTGGCCGAGAGGCTGAAGGCGCACCCCTGCTAAGGGTGTATACGTTGACGCGTATCGAGGGTTCGAATCCCTCGCTCTCCGCCATTTTTTGTTTCCCCTGCAATCAAGACCTGGTTTGGAGCCGATTGGAATGGCGGCGCCGGGCCGCGAGGGATTTGAACCCGATCAGAGGGTTCGACAAATCGGCAGGAGAGCCGATTTGGACGCGGAGCGCCCCGTCGGGGTGAGCGGCAGGAAGCCGCGAATCCATCCCTCGCTCTCCGCCATTTTTTGTTTCCCCTGCAATCAAGACCTGGTTTGGAGCCGATTGGAATGGCGGCGCCGGGCCGCGAGGGATTTGAACCCGGTCAGAGGGTTCGACAAATCGGCAGGAGAGCCGATTTGGACGCGGAGCGCCCCGTCGGGGTGAGCGGCAGGAAGCCGCGAATCCATCCCTCGCTCTCCGC
>CAZTOZ010000075.1:0-24596 GCA_964614535.1 uncultured Thiotrichales bacterium
CCGTTTTTTCACCGCCCAGATGAGAACAACTCTCATTGTGTTTGGACTGATAAGCCAATAAAGAAGAAGTTGGCCGAAATTGCCGCTTTTCCCGTGGTTAGCGCCCCCCTTTTGGGAGGGGGGCCAACCCTTATCCCACCATTTGGACAGACGAACCCCTCAGCAGATATTCCAATCGCCTCATGATTGAACGAAAGAACGGGGTCAGGTCTTGAAATCAATCACCCTCCTCGCGTGCCTTCACCGCCCTGCTTACAGTGGAGTAATGGACCCCAAAGTATTCCGATATTTCCTTCATCGTATACTCTCCTGATCGATACGCTTCCACCATTGCCTGTTTCTTGTCAGGGTACTTCTCTTGATACCAGCTCAATGGATTCGCCATGGGGCGACGCTGCAAACGATTGATCTCATCAAGTTGATCTTTCCTCGACTCATCCAGCTTGCTCTTCATGCTTTCGACGAAGGATTCATCACCCAAGTACACCTGATTTCTCAGCCCTTCCCATATCGATGGCAATCCAATGCCCGCACGGACAAAATCGATATAGTTTGCTATTGCTCGTTTACGCTGTTTGCCAAAGCAGGCAAGTAACCAATCGGTTTCCAGCCAGTCGGGTGTTGCCGATTTTCCGATCATCGATCGATAACTGCTCCACGGCCAATCTTCCGCATTTTTTACCATTCCCGCTCTGACGGGATTGAGTACGACATAACGAGACAGCTCTAACAAATAGGCATCCTGCTGCACCAATATGGCTTTATAACGCCCTTGGAACACATGCCCGACTTGCCCGTGTCTTCGATTGCTTTTTTGAGTGAAAACCCCATTGAGCTGGCGCATTCCCTTTGAGAGGTTACCCTCCGCGGTTTCCACCACGATGTGGTAGTGATTGTCCATCTGACACCAGGCATGGCAGCGCCAGTTGAACCTTGAACAAACCTGGGAAAATATCTCCAGCCAAATCAATCTGTCTTCGTCATCATGATAAATATTTTCACTTCGATCACCCCGCGAAGTGACATGATAAATCGCTCCCGCATATTCGATTCTCAGTGGTCTGGCCATAAGCGGCAGGCTATCTTGGGTGGTGATTGATTTCAAGACCTGACCCCATTTCTCGGGGAGGTGTTTACGGCCCGGTGATTTCCTCCAGCACTGCATCCAGCAGGTGATTGAAGGCGGTTGGATGCGCCATTTGCGGATAGTGTCCCGCGCCGGTGACGATATGCTCGGTGACGAAGGGGGCGTAGCGGGACATGACGGCGCGGTCGGCCAATGCGCCATTGATGCAGTGTACTGGCGCGGTCAGGGTTCGCAGCGCGGGCATCGGATTCCAGTGCAACAGTGATTCCAGCATGGGCACGGCGACCGCCGGCGGGATTGCCGTCATTACGGCGGCGAGCCGGTTGATCAGCGCGGTGTCGGTCTCCCCGGGGCAGCCCTGCTCGATCAAGCCGCGCATCGCTGCCGGCAGGTCGTGGCGGAAGCTGTCGAGGAAGCCTTCGACGAGCGCCGGATCGAGTCGTCCCCAGTCCATGGTGAAGGCGTCGACCATGACCACACCGGCAACGCGATCGCCCAGCTGGCGGGCGGCCTCCAGCGCCACCGCCCCGCCCATGGAGTGTCCCACGAGCACACAGCGGGACATCGCCAGCGCGCGGGCGACGGAGTTGATATCCTCGGCGAAATCATCGATATTGGCGCCCGCCCGGGGCGCGTCACTGCCGCCGTGACCGGGCAAGTCGGGGGCGACCACTCGATAGCACTGCATAAAGTGCGTCAGCTGTGGCCGCCAGAATTCAGCGTGGCCGGCCCACCCGTGGACAAACAGGATATCGGGCGCTCCCTGCCCCGCCTGCAGGCCGGTCATCCGGCCGCCGCCTGGCAAGGGGAGTTCGAAGCTGTGCGGGGTGTGGCGCCGGTCGTTCATTGGCCTGTGAATGAGACGGATGGTTGCAACGGAGGGCATGATATACCCGTCGTGGGGGAAAAGCTCGTTCCGCCGCAAGGCCCTGGATACCTCCGCCGGCCAGCCCCCACGGCACGCAGATGACGGCGCCACTCGGACCCCGGGGCGGTCATGAGATGAGTCGGGACAGCATCCTCAAGAACGCGCACCGTGCCCAACCGGAGCTCGTTCGGGAGATTTTTGGCGCCGCGGCGGAGCCATCCCGCTGGCAAGACGTTCTCGAACAGATCGTCACGCTGTTCGATGCCCGCTCCGCGCGGCTGCTGTGGATGGACCAGTCGGCAAGCCGGGTGCATTCCAATGTCATGGTCAACACCGACCCCGACTACCAGCGGCAATATACGGACTACTACGTCAATCGCTGCCCGTGGCGGCCGGAGATCCGCTCCAAGCCCCCAGGCCAGCTCTACTCTTCCTATTTCGATTTCAGTTGCTCCCAGGATGAATTTCACCGCACCGAATTCTACAACGACTGGGCTCGGCCCCAGGGGATCGAACACGGCATCGGCGGGACGATCTTCCAGAATGACGAGACCACCGTGCAGTTGCTGTTCCAGCGCGGCCGGGAAGCAGGCTATTTCAAGCCCGACGAAAAGGCCTTCCTCAATGGTCTGGTGCCTTTTCTGCAACAGGCATTCACACTGCAACAGCACATCGAGGAGTTGGAGGCGGAAAAACAAATGGTGGCACGCGCCGCCAGCCGGTCTCCGTTGCCATTCGTGCTGCTGGACGGTGACTCCCGCGTTGCCTACGCCAGCCCCCGCGCCGAGGAGCTGTTGAACCAGAGAGAGTGCAGTCTGAAGATCCAGCGGGAGCGGCTGTACTACCAAGGCGATTCGCGGATTCATCGCCAACTGGAGGACATGATCCAGCGCACCCTCCAGGCCGCCCGCGGCCACTGGCAGACGCCGGGCGGCGATCTGGCCCTGCCCCGACACCGTGAGCGGCACGTCGTCCTCCACATCACCCCCATCGAGTGGACGGGGCATTTTGCGTCGCTGCTGCCGAAACGGTGCTATGCCGCCATATTCTTCGACGACCGTTGCGCGGAAATACCGCTGAACGAGGCGCAGCTGGCATTACAGTACGGCCTGACACCCGCCGAGACCCGGCTCGCCAGGCTCATCGCCCGGGGCCTCAGCCTCACCACCATCGCCCGCTTGCGCGACAACAGCATCCATACCGTTCGCAACCAGGCAAAATCCCTCTACACGAAGACCGGCGTCAAGGGACAGAGTGAACTGATACGGCTGCTGCTCAGCGGCGCCGTGCTGCGGCGCTGACCCGCACCACTGTTCGACCAAGGCGGGATCCAACCGGTACCGGGACCACGCGGCGCCATCCCAATCCACTGTCCACCCGCTCTACCCTGCCCGGTCCTGCTCCGATGCACGCACCACCAACACGTCGCAACCCGCGCTATGCACCAGGGCGCTGCTGGTCGATCCCATCAGGCGGGCCAACCCGCGGTGACCGTGGGAGCCGACGACGATGAGATCGACCTTTTGCGCCTCGGCGTAGGAGAGAATGGCCGCCTTGGGCGAGCCCCAGATCACTTCGTGGTGGACATCGGGGTGGTCGAGGCTGTCGGCCAGTTTTTTCAGCCGGGCCTGGCCCGCCTCGAACAGCAGGTGATCCTGCTCGTAGCTGTCGTAGGGCACGACGACGCCATCGGTATCACCGACGGCGAAGGCGATGTGTTCGATGGCATGCACCAGCGAGAGCCGGGCACCATCGTGTTCGGCCAGCGCCACGGCTCGCTTCAGCGCCGCAAAGGCGTGGTGGGAGAAGTCGATGGCAACCAGCAGATGGCGGTATGGCGTGATCTCCGGCTCGAATCGATCATCGTCCGATGCGCGCTCGTCACGATCACCGTGACGCAGCCAGTCCCACGCTTTCTGCAAGTCGTCGCGATCGAAGTAGCGGATCTCGGTGGTGGTCATCAGGTTGCCGAATTTCGTGATCCAGCGGTGCCAGCGTTTTTCCCCGACGACGGCGATGCGCTCGAAGTCCTCATCGTGGGCCAGGCCATATTTCAGGTCGTCCCAAGCGGCCTGCATCTCCCACCCCTTGAAGTCGTCCAGTTCGAACAACAGCGAGATCTTGCCGTATTGGCCGATCAATTCGTCGAGACGTGGCAGAAATTGTCGATAGTCCTCATCGGTCAGCTTGCCGCTGACGCGGAAGGCAAAGAGGTTGTTTTCACTGACGGGGATTTCCTGAAACATGATGGCAGCCCTCGGTTGACTGAGTCGCCCCCATGGTGCGGGTTCGCCGCCCCAACGGCTGTCATCGAAGTGACAGCGCGGCGGGAGTGTTCGATTCTACGCTGAAAGCGTCCGAAATCAGAATGGGGAAAGCCCCATCCGGAGGAGAGCCGTATGACGATGACCCTCACATCCACCGCTTTCGATCACGGCGGCGAGATCCCGGTGCGCCACACCTGCGACGGCGACGACATCTCTCCGCCCCTGCGCTGGGACGGCGTACCGCCGGGGAGCCGGACTCTGGCGCTGATCGTCGACGACCCCGATGCACCCGACCCGGCGGCACCGAAGATGACCTGGATCCACTGGATCCTCTACAACATCCCCGCCGACGCCAACGGCCTGCCCGAAGACGCGCGCGACAGCGAATTGCGGCCCGGCACCCTTGCCGGCACCAACAGCTGGGGGCGCACCGGCTATGGCGGCCCCTGCCCGCCCATCGGCCGCCATCGCTACTTCTTCAAGCTCTATGCCCTCGACACCGTGCTGCCCGACCTCGGTCGGCCGGAAAAGAGCCGGCTGCTGGCGGCCATGCGCGGCCACGTGCTGGCCGAGGCGGTGTTGATGGGGACCTACCAGCACTGAGACAACGCCGAGGTTGGGGTTCTGAGAACCCGGTAGTTGGTCACGATCCGGCGGTAGCCCATACTAGCGCCGCGGCCCTGGCCGGCCCACCGCCGAACTCGGCGGCGGGCCGACGGTCAGATCAGATCACGAACCCGCGACCGGAGACAGAACAACACCATGGACATCTATCAGGCCATCATCCTCGGCATCATCGAAGGCATCACCGAATTCCTGCCCATCTCCTCCACTGGCCACCTGATCGTCGCCAGCGAGGCGATGGGGCTGGTGCAGACCGAGACCAACAAGGCGTTCGAGGTCATCATCCAGCTCGCCGCCATCCTCGCCGTCATCGCCAACTACAAAGACAAGTTCCACGTCCGTCATCTGGCGCTGTGGATCAAAGTGGTGATCGCCTTCCTGCCGCTGGCCATCGTCGGCTTTCTGTTCAAGGACCCGATCAAGGCGATGTTCAACGTGGAGACGGTGGCGGTGATGTTCATCGTCGGCGGCATCGTCTTCCTCGTCATCGAATATCTCCACCGTGGCAAGACGCCCCGCATCGACGATGTCGAACAGGTCGGCTACCTCCAGGCCGCCGGCATCGGCATCGCCCAGGTGTTCGCCCTGATCCCCGGCACCAGCCGCGCCGGCTCCACCATCATCGGCGCGCTGCTACTGGGGCTGAGCCGCAAGGCCAGCGCGGAATTCTCGTTCCTGCTGGCCCTGCCCGTCATGGCCACCGTCAGCGGCTATGACCTGCTCAAGAACTACGACGAATTCAGCGGCGCCCAGTTCCCGATACTGATGGCCGGTTTCGTCACCTCGTTTCTGGTCGCCTGGGTGGTGATGAAACTGTTCATCAAATTTCTCGAACGCTTCACCTTCGTCGCCTTCGGCATCTACCGCATCCTCTTCGGCGTCGTCCTGCTCTACCTCATCTACAACGGCACCATCGCCACCACGCTAGGCGTCTGAACCGGTCGAATGGTGGCGCGCTGTCACTCCGGTGACACCCGCGCCGCCGCCACCGGGCTACGATGGAGCGGTCCCGAAAGCCCTTCCGACCGCCGATGACATCGCTGAAACTTCGCAAGGTCTGTATCGACACCTACCACGAGAACGTCGCCTACCTCCATCGCGCCTGCCCGCTCTACCGCTCCGAGGGCTTCCAGGCGCTCTCCAAGATCGAGATCGGCGACGGGCCGGAACGTCAGCCGGTGATCGCGGTACTCAACATCGTCGACGACGATGCCATCGTCGCGCCGGACGAGTTGGGGCTGTCGGAGCAGACCTTCGCCCAGTTTGGCGCCGCAGAAGGGGCCGAAGTCACGGTCAACCACGCCACCCCGCCCGCCTCGCTGCAGGCCGTGCGCCGCAAGATCGCCGGCGACCGCCTCGGCGCCGACGACTTCCTCCAGATCTGCGAGGACATCGTCAACAACCGCTACTCCAAGATCGAAATCGCCGCCTTTCTGGTCGGCTGCGCCGAAACCGGGATGGAGCGCGACGAGATGCTCCATCTCACCCGGGCGATGGTGGAGACCGGCGAGACACTCGACTGGGGCGAGCCACTGGTGGTGGACAAGCACTGCATCGGCGGCATTCCCGGCAATCGCACGACGATGCTGATCGTTCCGATCGTCGCCGCCCACGGCATGCTGATGCCCAAGACCTCCAGCCGCGCCATCACCTCCCCCGCCGGCACCGCCGACACGATGGAGGTACTGGCCCAGGTCAACCTGCCGCCACGGCGGATGCGCGACGTCGTCCAGCAGCATCGCGGCTTCATCGCCTGGGGCGGCACCGCCAACCTGGCGCCGGTGGACGACATTCTCATCTCGGTGGAACGGCCATTGGCGATGGATTCCAAGGGGCAGATGGTGGCCTCGATCCTGTCGAAGAAGATCGCCGCCGGCTCCACCCATCTGCTGATCGACATTCCGGTCGGCCCCAGCGCCAAGGTGCGCAGCCAGAACGAAGCGCTGCGGCTGCGCAAGCTGTTCGAATACGTCGGCGACCGCGCCGGGCTGGAGATCGAGGTGATGATCAGCGACGGCCGTCAGCCCATCGGCAACGGCGTCGGCCCGGCGCTGGAGGCCCGCGACGTGATGCAGGTGTTGCAGAACGACCCACGCGCGCCGGTCGATCTGCGCGAGAAGGCACTGCAGATGGCCGGCCGCATTCTCGAATTCGACCCCGACGTGCGCGGTGGACAGGGCTACCACCTCGCCCGCGACCTGCTCGAATCGGGGCGGGCGGCGCAGAAGATGGAGGCGATCATCGACGCCCAGGGGCGGCACGAGCCTCCGCCCCCGGCGCGGCTGCGGCAGGAGATCACGGCCGCGCGCGACGGCCGCGTCGGCGCCATCGACAACCTCCGCATCGCCCACATTGCCCGGCTGGCCGGCGCGCCGATGGACAAGGCCGCCGGTGTCGACCTGCACTGCAAGCTGGGCGACCGGGTCGAACGCGGCCAACCCCTCTATACGATTCACGCCGAGTTTCCGGCCGACTTCGATTTTGCCCGTGATGCGGCCCGCGACGACAACGGTTACACGCTGGACGATGGCAACCCATAGCGACCCGACGATGCACCAACGCCTGCTGCTCACCTTCCCCGAATACCGCGACCAGACCGAACGGCTCGCCGAAGCCGCCGGCCTGCCGTGGCGCGAGGTGGAACTGCACCACTTCCCCGACGGCGAGAGCCGGATCCGGCTGCCGTCACCACTGCCGCCGGCGCCGATCTTCGTCCGCAGTCTCGACCACCCCAACGACAAGCTGGTGGAGCTGCTGCTGGCCGCCGCGGCCGCCCGGCAAGCCGGCGCCCAGCGCGTCTCGCTGGTCGCCCCCTATCTCTGCTACATGCGTCAGGACAAGGCCTTCCACCCCGGCGAGGTGGTGAGCCAGCGCATCGTCGGCCGCTGGCTGGCCGACCATTTCGACAACCTGCTCAGCGTCGATGCCCACCTCCACCGCGTCGCCACGCTGGCCGAGGCGGTGCCGGCCCGCCACGCCGTCAACGTCACCGCCACGGCTCCAATGGCCGCCTTTCTCGCCGGGCGTTTCGAGCGACCGCTGATCGTCGGGCCGGACAGCGAGTCGCGGCAGTGGGTGGCCGCCATCGCCGCCCGCGACGGTTTCGACTTCGTCGTCGGCGAGAAGCAGCGCCGCGGCGATCGCGACGTGCGGATCACGCTGCCCCCGCAGGACTACCGGGGCCGTGACATCGTGCTGGTGGACGACGTCGCCTCCACCGGCCGTACCCTGCTGGAGGCGGCGCGCCTGCTCCACGCCTTCGAACCCGCCTCGCTGTCGGTGCTGGTCACCCACGCGCTGTTCGTCGGTGACGCCATCGAACGGCTACGGCAGGCCGGCGTGGAGAACATCTGGAGTTGCGACGCCATCCCCCACCCCACCAACGCCGTTTCGCTGGCGGAACTGCTGGCCGCTCATCTCGATTTCCGATAGCGGCGGCGCGCCAGCGGATCCTGCCGGAAATAGCGCCGCAACTGGCGATAGACACGGGGATAGTGCTGCCACAACACCTCCGGCGCAGTGAAGAAATACTCGCAGCAGACGGCGAAGAACTCGCCCGGCTCGGTGGCGGCATAGGGGTCGATATCGGCATGGCCACGCCGCAGCCGGCGGTCGAGACGGTCGAAGGCCTCGCGGAAGGCCCGTGTCCACGCCTCCACCGACATCTCCAGCGGCAAAGGGGGCATGCCGTTGGCGCGGCCATTGCCCATGTCCAGCTTGTGGGTGAATTCGTGGATCACCACGTGGTGGCCCGGGTGGGGCTGGAAGCTGTCGCGCTCGACGTCGTCCCAGGCCAGGATCACCGGCCCCTCGCTCCACGCCTCGCCACCGAGCACGCGGCTCTCCTCGTGCACCAGTCCGAACTCGTCCTCCACCTCGTGGGCCACGATGAAGGCATCGGGATAGACGATCACCGAATGCCAGCCGTCGTAGAGGCCGATATCCAGTTCGAGTATCGGCACGCAGGCCTGCGCGGCGATCACCACCGCCATCTGCGGCGTGATCTCGAAACCATGGGCGCCGGTGAACGACTTCCGCTGCAGAAAGCGCGTCGTCAACACCCGCAACCGCGCTTTCTCCACCGCGCCGTAGCGATCCAGCAGCGGCAGGTGACGGGTGACGCCGTGCCACAGTGCGTCGTCGATGCCGTGGCGCTGCAGCCGGTGCGCCAGCGCCAACCGTTGCAAGCGGGAAAGAAGCGAGCGGGTCCTGGTCATTTCGGATCGGTTCTCACGGCGGAGGGATCATGCCACCGAGTCTGCTGCCGGGCGCCGGGCGTCGCAAGAGACCGCAGCACCGCCCGGCCTATTCGTTTGGCGTGTTGCGGTCGCTGTAGACCTCGACCATGCCGTTGTCGTAACCGGGCTGCCGCTTCTGCACGCTGCAGGCATGGTGGGCGATCATCCGCTCCTCGTCGGTGGGGATCACCCAGGCGGAGACCGCGCTCTTCTTTTTCGTAATGCAGTTGGCGTGCCGCGCGTTGGCTTCGGCGTCCAGCCGGACGCCCATCCACTTCACCCCCTTGCAGATACGCGCGCGGATGGTATCGGCACGCTCCCCGATGCCACCGGTGAACACCAGCGCGTCGATGCCACCCATCGCCGCCGCCAGCGAGCCGATGGCGCGGATGGTGTGGTGAACGAAGATGTCGATGGCCAGTTTCGCCTCCGGCGCGGCATGCTTGAGCAGCACGGTGATGTCGTCGCTGATGCCGGAGACCCCCAGCAACCCCGACCGGAAATAGAGCAGGTCGGAGATCTGTTTGTTCTTCATCCCCCGCTTTTGCAGATAGAGCACCACGCCGGGATCGATCGAACCGCAGCGGGTGGCCGACGGCACACCATCGAGGGGGGTGAAGGTCATCGTCGTCGCCACGCTGCGACGGTTCTTCATCGCGCAGAGGCTGACACCGTGACCGAGATGGGCGACCACGACACGGCCGGCGGAAAGATTGCCGAGGTAGTCCGGCAGCACCTCGGCGATGAATTCGTAGGAGAGGCCGTGAAAACCGTAACTGTAGACCGACTCCAGCAGCTCGTTCTGCGGCAGCGCGAAACGCTGCTCCACCTCGGGCCGGGTCACGTGGAAGGCGGTATCGAAACAGGCCACCTGCGGGATGCCCGGCTCGAGCTGCTCCAGCAGTTCGATCCCCTTGAGGTTGACCGGTTGATGGTTGGGCGCCAGCGGCACCAATGTGCGCAGATACTGCATCACCCCCGGGGTGATCAGCGTCGGCTCGTGGAAGCGGCGCCCGCCGTGCACCACCCGGTGCCCCACCAGCGCGATCTTCGCCGCCTCGCCGAGCTGGTCGTCGAACCAGCGCAACACCACCCGCAATGCCTGCTCGTGATCGACGGCGAAGATGAAGCGCCGGTGCAGCTCGCGCCCTTCGCTGTCGCAGATCTTCAGCTCCCCCGACTCACCGATATTGACCAGCTCACCGGCAAAGCGCGGCTTGACCGGATAGTCGCTCGACGGCGCCGCGGGATCCTCGATTTTGAACAGGGAGAATTTCAGACTGGTGGCGCCGCAGTTGAGCGTCAGCAGCATGCGGTCGGGTTCCTGCATCGGCTTACACCCCCTTGGCCGGGATCGTGGTATGCCGGCTCAAAATAACACGATCGAAAGGCCGCCGGGTCAACCTGGATCAATCCGGTGGAAAGTTCAACAAATGGTAATCCTCCGGTGCGCCGAACCGTATTGAAAGCGGCCCGGTCGACCCAATCCTCGGAGGCAGGCACACAACCCACTGATCGAGGTGACAGAGATGAAATCGAGATATGGCATGGTCGTTCTTACACTGCTGCTGACCACCCTTCCCGCCGTCGGCACACTCGCGGAGACACGTACCATCGCCCGCACCACCGAAGCACCAGGCGCGCAACAGGCCTGGCTTGGCGTGACGCTGGCGCCGGTACCGAAGGCGCTGGCACACCAGCTCGGCAGGCCGCTGAGCGATGGTCAGGGCGTCCTGGTCGAGGCGGTGTCGCCCAACTCCCCTGCCGCTCGCGCGGGCATCCGGCCCTGGGACATCCTGCTGGCGGTCGATGGGCAGAAGCTCTACTCGGCACAGCAGCTGGCGGCGCTGGTACGGGGCAGCAAGCCGGGCAGCAAACAACGCTTCGAGCTGCTGCGCCAGGGCGATCGGCAGACGATCGACGTCGAGCTGGGCGGCTCGCCAACGCTGTCGTCCAACCAACCCGGCTGGCGCGCGGAACCACCGCTATGGCCCGGTCACCGTCCCTGGCGTCTGCTGCCACCCGAGATGGCTGTTCCCGGCATCGATCGGCCCGGCACGGTGCATCTGATGGAACAGTTCGAGGCGATCTCGATCCGCAAGCTCGGGGAGGACCACTACCGGGCGGAGATCGAATATCTGGACGACAACGGCGAGAAACGCAAATTCTCGGTGGAGGGCAGCTATGACGAGGTACGCCAGCGGATCGCCGACAATCCCGATCTGCCAACGCAGCGCAAGCACAGCCTGCTCAATGCGCTGAAGACCAATCCCGATGTGCTGCTGCCAGATGCGTTTGGCGGCTTTCCGGTGATGCCGCCACTGCCGCGGATGTTCGAGCGCTTCTTCCACGACCCCGATTCGTGGTTCTGACGAGCTTGGAGTACACTCTGGCGGCACGGGCCACCGCGTCCAGCGGCGGCCCGGCCTTTACCCATTCGTAACGACGACAGAGCCTCCATGAGCAAGCCATCCGCCATCACCGACTGCAAACCCGCCAACACCGAGCGCGTCCAGTGGCTCCGGCCCGACGAGCTGCTGCCCGGCGACGAGGTCGCCTGTCCACCACTCGATGCCTGTATCTGGAACGCCCACCCCCGCGTCTATCTGAAGATCTCCGAGCGCGGCGAAGCCTACTGCCCTTACTGCAGCACCATCTTCCGCGTCCACGGCGGCACCTGATCCCATCGTGAAGTGGCTGAAGCTCTTCTGGCCAGCCGCCGACACCGTCTCGGCCGACGAGAAACTGCTCTCGGGGCTGGCCGGATTCGGCGGCATCGCGCTGGTGATGTGGGTCAGTAGCCATTTTCTCGCCCCCCGGGATCTGCCCTGGGTCGTCGCCTCGATGGGGGCATCGGCCGTGCTCTTCTTCGCCGTTCCGCTGGGACCGCTCTCCCAACCGTGGAACTTCGTTGGCGGGCATCTCGTCTCCGGCCTCATCGGCGTGACAGTGGCACGCTGGGTAGCGGACCCGGTGCTGGCGTCGGCACTGGCGGTGTCGCTGGCCATCACCGCAATGTACTTCGCCCGCTGCCTCCATCCGCCCGGCGGGGCCACCGCGCTCAGCGCCATCGTCGGCAGCGAGCAGGTCCACCAGCTCGGCTACCACTATCTGTTGACGCCGGTGTCCCTCAACATCGTCGTCATGCTCGCCTGGGCGCTGCTGATCAACAACCTGCTGCCACGCCGCTACTACCCCAACACGCTGCGCGCTTTTCTGGAGGCCGGCCGGCGAACACCCGGCGAGGATCGCATCGATGCCACCACCAGCATCAGCCGCGACGACCTGCGCAGCGCGCTACGGGAGATCGACGAGTTCGTCGATGTCTCGGAGGACGACCTCTCACGGATCTTCCAGCTATCGGCCACCCATGCGCGACGCCGCCGCATGGGGGAGATCCTGATCGGCGAGATCATGACGCGCGACGTGGTCACGGCGAACTACGACACCCCGGTCGAGACACTCTGGCGGCAAATGGGGCGCTACAAGATCAAGGGAATTCCGGTGATCGACCCGCGCCGCCGCGTCATCGGCATCGTCACCATCGCCGATTTCCTCAACCAGGTAAAACCGGAAACCGGCGAGCCGCTGAAACAGCGGCTGCTGAAATTCATCGCGCCGACGCCGGGGCTGACCACCGACAAGCCGGAATACGCCGGCCACCTGATGACGACACCGGTGATCACGGTGGAGGAAACCCAGCACATCCTCGATCTTTTCCCGATCTTCTACCGACAGGGCGTGCATCATCTGCCGGTGCTGGATGGCGACGGGCGGCTCGCTGGCATGGTGACACCGAAGGATCTGCTGGTCGCCCTGCACGCCGACCTCCGCGACAACGGCCGGTGATCGCCGGCCACCACCGCTTCACCTCCGCCAGGCCGCTTCCAGCACCTCGGCACGCCGCTTGAGCTTTTCCAGATCGTCGATGATGAGCCGCCGCTTCTCGATGTGCAGAATCCCATCTTTCTTCATCGCCTGGAGATGGCGGTTCACCACCTGCCGCACGGAGCCGATCATCTGCGCCAGCTTTTCGTTGGAGAGTCCGTTGAGCAGCGTCGCCTCGATGCCATGCCCCATCGAATCGTCGGGGACTCCGTCGATGGTGGCGTAGCGCAGAATCAGACGCGCCAGCCGGGTGTCGGTGTCGTAGAGCGCCAGATCGGTGGCCAGCGCCTCACGGACACGGATCTGCTGCGCCAGGTACGGCATGAAATTGCGGTTGAACTCGGGATGGCGATGGATCCAGTCGCGCACCTCGGTGAGATCGGCCGACAGCAGTTGCAGGTCGTCGAGCGCCGACGGCAGTACATCGTGCGACTGGTAGTCCAGCAGGCTCAGCACGTCGTAGAGATCCCCCGGGCGGAGGATCAGCAGCGACACCTGTTTGCCGGTGAACGGATTGGTCCGCAACAGCTCCATCCGTCCCTCCACCAGCACATAGAAGCGGCGCATCGCGGTCTGGCTGTCGTGGATCGACCCTCTGCTCCAGCTCTCCATCCGGAAATGGCCGAGCATGTCGTCGAGCAGCGCCTCGGGCAGATCCCGGAACAGGGCGGTGCGCATGAGCCGGGAACGCAGTTGTCGATACAGGGGCAGGCCGGGTTTCATGGGGCTCCGGTGGATTGGTGGAAGCCGTCATCCCCTGACAGCCGACCCATGAAGTATAGTCCGGCCTCCAGCCCTGCGTCCCGACGATCGTCAATCGTCTCCTGCGGAGACCCAGCCTAGTCCGCCTCCATCTCCGGCCGGTATTCACCCTGCCGCGCCAGGCTGTTGAGGCGGGCGCGCTTGAGCAGCGCCTGCTGCGCCGCTCCGGTATTGGCGTCGTCACCCCGCCACGCCTCCAGCACCGGCTGCTGCAATGCACGGCCGTAGGAGATGCTGAGCTGCCAGGGCGCACTGCCCCGCATCCGGTTGATGGCGTTGAGGTTGGCGGTGGCCTCCTCCGGCCCCTGTCCACCCGAGAGGAAGTTGATGCTCGGTACCGCCGCCGGCACCGTCCGCCGCAGCACCCTGAGCGTCGCCTCGGCCACCTCCTCCGGTTCGGCGCGGCGGCACCCCTTGCCCGGCAACACCATGTTGGGCTTGAGGATCATCAGCTCCAGCTCGATCCGGTGCAGGTGCAGCGCATGGAATACCGCATGCAGCACATGCTCGGTCACCTCGGCGCAACGGTCGATGTCGTGATCGCCATCCATCAGCACCTCCGGTTCGACGATGGGCACCACGCCCAGGCTCTGGCAGACGGCGGCGTAACGCGCCAGCACCTCGGCATTGGCCAGCCGCCCGACCAGCGTCGGGTTGTGCCGCGTCACCGGATAGACCTCGCGCCATTTGGCGAACCGCGCTCCCCGCGCCTTGTAGTCGGTCAACCGCTCGGCCAGGCCATCGAGACCGTAGGTGATGAGATCGCCCGGCGCCTCCGGCAACGGTCCCTTGCCCTTGTCCACCTTCACCCCCGGCACGATTTTTTGCGCCCACGCCACCTCGGGCAGCGTGCGGCCCGCATCGTCCTTCTGCCCGAGGGTCTCCTCGAACAGGATCACGCCACTGATGTAGTCCCCCAGCCCCGGCGTGGTCAGCAACAGGCTGCGGTAGCGGCGGCGATTCTCCTCGGTCGATTCGACGCCGATCGGCGCAAAACGCTTGGCGATCGTCGGCAGGCTCTCGTCGGCGGCAAGAATGCCGCGATGACCATCCACCATGTCGCCGATGGTCCGTTCCATTTCACTGCGCGTATCCATGATCGTTCCTCCTGTACTCTGCGGTTGGCTTCCATGTTACCGGGGCGGGATGGAAATACTGTCCCGCAGGTGACAGCGGCGGCACGCCAATCCTCCGACAATATCGGCTCACCATTCCAGCCGGCCACGACGAGGAGCAAAGCCATGCACAAGACCAGAGCGACGACCCCCGATCCCTTGCGCGCCATCGACCGTTTCGGCAAATGGTCGATCGGCATTGGCGCTTTGCTGGTTCTGATCGGCGTCGTCGGCATCGCCCTGCCACAGCTGATCGCGCTGCAGGCAGCCTATCTGATCGCCATGCTCTTCGTCGCCGGCGGTCTGTTCTGGCTGCTGCACGCCTGGCGCTACAGCCTCGGCTACTGGGGCGACTGGCTCAAGCCGGTGCTGTTGCTGGTGGCCGGGCTGCTGTTGCTGCGCCATCCGGGTGGTGGGATCGCGATGATCGGGCTGTTGCTGGCGTTCTACCTGCTGATGGATGCGTTCGGCAGCCTGGCACTGGCGGCGGCCCTCAAACCCTTCCCCGGCTGGGGCTGGATGGCGTTCAACGGGGTCGTCTCGCTGCTGCTGGCGCTGCTGTTTCTGATCGGCTGGCCGGCCTCGTCGCTCTACCTCGTCGGCCTGTTCCTGGCCATCAGCCTCCTGTTCGACGGCTTGTCGCTGATCTATATCGGCTGGCTTCAGCAGCGGCTCTAGCCCGGGGATTTCATGAGCGTGCAAAATAGAGGGAGAATCTCGGCGAGGCACTCTGTTCGATTCACCGAAAACCATGGCCGTCGCCATGGTGACAGCTGAATCGGGCAAAATGGCCGCCCGGTCACAACCGGTAGCTGCTGTGCAGCGCCGGCACCCGCACTTCGGTATTGCGCAGCCGCATACCCAACGCCGAGATGGCCTTGTCCTCGCCGTGAACGAGATAGGTCACCTCGGGATCGGCAGTCTTGCGATGCCAGTCGAGCAGATCCTTCTGGTCGGCATGGGCAGAGAATCCACCGATCGTATGGATGCTGGCATTGACGCTGATCTTCTCGCCAAACAGAGTGACTTTTTTTGCACCATCGATGATTCGTCGCGCCAGCGTGCCCCGCGCGGCGTAGCCGACGAAGACGACGCTGCTGCGCCGGTCCCACAGATTGTGCTTGAGGTGATGACGGACACGGCCACCGGTGCACATGCCCGATCCGGCCATGATGACCGCGCCGCCGTCGATGCTGTTGATCGCCATCGACTCCGCCGTCTCACGGGTGAAATGGAGGCCGGGAAAACCCAACGGATCCTTGCCCTTGCGGATCAGCGCCACGGTCTCGCGATCGAAACACTCCGGATGCCGCTTGAAGATCTCGGTGGCCGATATGGCCATCGGAGAATCGAGAAAAACGCTGAGCCGTGAGTGGATCCTGTGCCGCTCCATGCCCTCGCGCAGAAAATAGAGGATCTCCTGCGCACGCTCCAGCGCGAAGGTGGGGATGATGACATTGCCGCCTCGCGCCATCGTCTCGTTGATGGCATCGTAGAGTTCATCCACCGACGGCCGCAGCGCCTTGTGCAACCGGTCGCCATAGGTGGCCTCCATCACCACCGTGTCGGCTGGCGGCGGGATGTCGGGATCACGCAACAGCGCGCGGCCTCGATAGCCGAGGTCACCGGAGAAGAGCACCCGATGGGAACGTCCCTTCTCCTCCAGCTCCAGCAGTATGCTGGCCGAGCCGAGAATATGGCCTGCATCGAAGAAGGTGGCACGCACCCCCGCCGTGACCGTCAACCCCTTGCGATAGCGGGCTTTGCGACCAAAACGCTCGAAACAGTCGAGCGCGTCGAGCGTGGTATAGAGCGGTTCCACCTCCGCCGCGCCATCGTGATCCCCGCGCCGCCTGAGTTTGCGCTGTCGGTAACGCGCCTCCTCCTCTTGCAGCCCGGCGGCATCGAGCAACACCAGCCGCGCCAGTTCGAAGGTGGGTGCGGTGGCGATGATCTCGCCACGAAAGCCCCGCTTGACCAGCAGCGGGACACGGCCGCAATGATCGAGATGGGCGTGGGTGAGCAGCAGATAGTCGATGGTCGCCGGATCGAAACCAAACGGCCGCGAATTCTCCTCCGCCAGTTCCTGGCCACCCTGGTACATGCCGCAGTCGATCAGAATGCGCTTGCCGCGACATTCGACGAGATGGCAGGAACCGGTCACGCCCTCGTCGGCGCCATGGAAGGAGATTCTCATTGCAGTCCCCATCCGGCGTGGCTCAGACGACCACCGCGAAATCGTGGCTCTCGTCCGCGCCGGCCCAGCGGATCCTCGTCAGGCATTGCGCCACCTCGTCACCGCTGCAGTGGAGAATCACCACATAGCGGCCCTGCTCGACCGCCTCGTGCACCTTGCGCAGCGCCTCCTCGGGCAGCCCCATGCGGTGCAACGCGGCCGCCAGGCCGGTCAGGGCCGCTGCGCCGGCCATCGCGCCGCCGGTGAGCACCCCACCGGCGATCGCGGCGGTGATCGCCTCGACCACCGGACCGGCGGCCATCAGCGCACCGATGCCCGGCATGACGAACATCCCGGTGGCGCCGGCGAGCAACCCCCACAGCGCGCCCCAGAGCGCGCCGTGCTCACCCCACAGCTTGATGCGCTCGCTGTCGCTCCGGTAGGTGATGCCGAGCATGTCGTCACCGCTGCCGCCGGATTTGTGCAGCAGGGAAATCCGGTCCTGCGGGAAATCCTCCTCGACCAGCCTTTCCACCAGCCGGGTGGCCTTGCCGCTGTCGCTGAATATGCCGACCACCAGATGCAGTCGCGCCTTTCGATCTTCCGTCATCGTGCTCTCCCCTGGATTCGATGGTTTTGGTTTTGCATCGTGTCGTCCGGACTATAGGCTGGCGGCGCCCGTCCTTCTGTCACCAAGATGACAGAGCGATGCTTGCATTCCTCCTACGCTACCCCCACAGATGAGGCAACGCATTCGAAAAAACAAGGAGAAGACCATGAGCCTGACAGTCAATGGCAAGACCATCGCAACCGATGAAGAGGGTTATCTGCTCGATCCCGACGAGTGGGACGAGGAGGTGGCCAAGGCATTGGTCTGCGAATACGAAAAAGAGGGCAATCCGAAGATCACCGCCGACGGCTGGTCGTTGATCCGCTATTTTCGCGACTACTACGAGGACCACCAGGTCCACCCGACGATGCACAAGATCCTGCGCGAACGCGCCAAAAAGGAAGGGCGGGATTTTCACGAGGAGGAGTCGTTTCGCGACTACCTCTATGAGCTTTTTCCACGCGGGCCGGTGCCGACGCTGTGCAGGCTGGCCGGGCTGCCGAACCCGAAAGAGGAACTGGAGACCTGAACCGGCCCGGCGGCGGCAACCCGCCCGCGCCGGCGGCACCCCATGTCCCCCGCAAGCTATGACATCGTCCGTCCCGATCTGCCGGCGGCGCTGGCGGATCTCAACGAACTGGCGCTCGACCTGCGCTGGTCGTGGAGCCACGTGGCCGATGCGTTGTGGCGCCAGGTCGATGCCGAGCGCTGGCGGGAGACCCAGAACCCGTGGCTGATACTGCAAACGGTCAGTCAGGCGCGGCTGCGCGAGCTGGCCGGGGATGCCGGTTTCCTCGCCCTGCTGCAACAACTGCGGCAGGAACAGATCGAGAGCCGCGCACGGGGCTGGCTGGCCGGCCCGGGGGAAACACCGGCGTCGCCTCGGGTGGCCTACTTCTGCATGGAGTACGGCATCACCGAAGCGCTGCCGATCTATTCCGGCGGTCTGGGCGTGCTGGCGGGCGATCATCTCAAGAGCAGCAGCGAGGCGGGCATCGAGCTGACCGCCGTCGGCCTGCTCTACCAGCAGGGGTATTTTCGCCAGGGCCTCGACGACGACGGCCGGCAGATCGCCTTTTTTCCCTACAACGACCCCACCCAGCTCCCGGTGGTGCCGGCGCGCGATGACGACGGACGCTGGGTGGAGGTGGCGGTGGAGCTGCCCGGCCGCGAGCTGCTGCTGCGCGTCTGGCAGGCGCAGATCGGCCGCGTCCGGCTGTTGCTGCTCGACAGCAATTCCCCGCTCAATTCGCCGCCCGACCGCGGCATCACCGCCGAACTCTATGGCGGTGGCAACGAGATCCGGCTGCAGCAAGAGATGGTGCTCGGCATCGGCGGCGTGCGCGCATTGCGGGCGCTCGGCATCGACGCCCAGGTGTTCCATCTCAACGAGGGGCATGCGGCGCTGGCGGTGCTGGAGCGGGCACGGCAGTTCATGGAGGCGCGCCATTGCAGCTTCGACGTGGCGCGGACGGTGTGCCGCGCGGGGAATCTTTTCACCACCCATACCCCGGTGGCGGCGGGTTTCGACCGTTTCGAGCCGGCGTTGTTCTGCCGCTATCTGGCGCCGTGGGCGCAACGCGCCGGCCTCGACTGCGACGCGCTGTTGCCGCTGGGCCGTTGCCCCGACCATGGCGAGCGCCTTTTCAACATGGCCATGCTGGCCTTGCGCGAAAGCCTCGCCTGCAATGGCGTGAGCCGCTTGCACGAACGCGTCAGCCAGCGCCTGTTCGCCGACGCCTTTCCCCGCTGGCCATTGCGGGAGATTCCCATCGGACATGTCACCAATGGGGTTCATGTCCCCACCTGGGACGCCGACGCGGCCGACGCGCTGTGGACCCGCCACTGCGGCAAGGAGCGCTGGCGCGGCCCGCCAGCGCGACTGCGGCAGGCGATGGCGCGGATCGACCCGAAGGCGCTGTGGGACATGCGCGGCGCCAACCGGCGCGAGCTGATCGACTGGCTCCACCAACGGCGCCCGGCGCAGACCTCCTGGGGCTGTGGCGAGGCCCGCGAGCCAGCGGCGCGGCGTCTCGACCCCAATGCGCTCACGCTCGGCTTTGCCCGCCGTTTCGCCGACTACAAGCGCCCCAACCTGCTGCTGCACGACCCGCCGCGGCTGGCGCGGCTGCTGAGCGACCCTGACCGGCCGGTGCAGCTCATCATCGCCGGCAAGGCGCATCCGGCCGATTCCGCCGGCCAGGCGATGATCCGCCAGTGGATCCACTTCATTCGCGACTACTGGCTGGAAGCGCGGGTGGTCTTCGTCATCGACTACGATCTGGCGGTGGCGCGACGGCTGGTGCAAGGGGTCGATCTCTGGCTCAACACGCCGCGCCGACCGTGGGAGGCCAGCGGCACCAGCGGAATGAAAGTGCTGGTCAACGGCGGCCTTCATTTGTCGACGCTGGACGGCTGGTGGGCCGAGGCGTGGTCCCCCGAACTGGGCTACGCGCTCGGCGATGGCGAGGAACACGAGCCGGCCCACGATGCCGACGACGCGCAACAGCTCTACGACATTCTGGAGCGGGAGGTGATCCCGGCGTTCTATGAACGCGATACCGACGGCATTCCACGGACATGGGTCGAGCGGCTGCGCAACAGCATGGCGACCCTGACGCCGATGTTTTCCACCAGCCGCATGATCGCCGCCTATTATCACGACTACTATCGACCGTTGGCCGACGCCTTTCACCAGCGTGCCCGCGACGACGCGGCGCTGGCCCGACGGATCGTCGCCTGGCGCCAGCGCACCGGCCGTCTCTGGGACGGCATCCATATCGGCGCGGTGGCATGGACGAGCGAGAACGGGCGGTTCACCGTCACCGCCCAGGTCTATCTGGGCGAGCTGACGGACGCCGACGTGGCGGTCCAGCTGTTTGCCGATCCACGCAGCGACGACGAGCCACCGGAGATCCACCCGATGACGCGCCAGGAAAAACTGCGCGGCGCCATCCACGGCTACCGCTACCGGACGACCCTGCCGGCCGGGCGGCCTGCCGACGACTATACGGTACGGGTGGTGCCGCGACACGAGCATGCACGGGTACCGCTGGAGAACAGCGCCATCTGCTGGGCGCGGTGACGACCCACCGCAACCGCGAGCGACGAGAACGAAACCATGACCGCAACGACGACCGACCCCGCGCCACCGCTTCACGGACTCTCCACCGCAACGGTCCGGGCGCGGCTGAAGAAATATGGCCCCAACAAGATCGAGGCGAAACAGAAGAGCGCCTTGCAACGGCTGGCCGCGCGTTTCTGGGGTCCGATTCCGTGGATGATCGAGATCGCGGCGATTCTCTCGGCATCGGTTCGACGCTGGGAGGATTTCACCATCATCGTCATCATGCTGCTGGTCAACGCCCTGGTGGATTTCTATCAGGAGTCGAAGGCGCTCAACGCCATCGAGGTGTTGAAGAACAAGCTGGCGCTCAAGACCCTGGTGCTGCGCGACGGGCGCTGGCGGGAGATCGACGCCGCCGGACTGGTGCCCGGCGACATCGTCAAACTGAAGATCGGCGATATCGTGCCCGCCGATGTCAAACTGCTTGGCGGTGGCGATTTTCTTCAGCTCGACCAGTCGGCGCTCACCGGCGAATCGCTGCCGGTCAACCGCAAGGCCGGCGAGGACGCCTTTGCCAATACCACCGTGAAACAGGGCGAGATGGTGGCGATGGTGACCGCCACCGGGCTGCGTACCCGTTTTGGCAGGACGGTGGGCCTGGTGGCGCGGGCCGAAATGGAGGGCCGCAGTCACTTCAAGCAGATGGTCGTCAAGGTGGGCAATTTCCTGATCCTGCTGACCCTGGCCGTCATCACCATCATCGTGCTGCTGGGCGTGGCCCGCGAGGAGCCGCTGTCGGAGTTGCTGATCTTCTCGCTGGTGCTGACCATCTCCGCCATTCCGGTGGCGATGCCGGCGGTACTGACCGTCACCATGGCGATCGGCGCCATGTCACTGGCGCGGAAAAAAGCCATCGTCAGCCGCCTCGACGCCATCGAGGAGCTGGCCGGGATGGATATTCTCTGCTCCGACAAGACCGGCACGCTGACGCAGAACCGGATGACGACGGCCGAGCCCTGGGTGCAGCCGGGGCTGACGGTGTCCGATCTCTATTTCCATGCGGCGCTGGCCAGCAACGCACTCAACCGCGACCCCATCGAGCAGCCGATATTCGCCAATGCCCGGCAACTGGGCCTGGAGGAAAAACTGCGGCGCTACCGGGTCGAAAAATTCATTCCCTTCGATCCGGTGAGCAAGCGCAGCGAGGCGACGGTGGTGACACCATCCGGCACCCGGCTGACCGCCACCAAGGGCGCGCCACAGGTCATCATCGAACTGTGTCACAACGGCAGTTTCGACCGCGAGGCAGCCTACCGCATGGTGGAGAAATTCGCCGCTCAGGGGTTTCGCACCCTCGGCGTCGCCTACCGCCGCGATGGCGAGGAGGCGTTCACCTTCGTCGGCCTGATCCCGCTGTTCGATCCGCCGCGCGAGGACTCGCGCCAGACCATCGCCGCGCTCAAGCGACAGGGCGTCGAGGTGAAAATGGTCACCGGCGACAATCTGGCGGTGGCGCGCTACATCGCCCGCCTGCTCGACATCGGCGACCGGATCGAGAACGTCCGGGAATTGCAGGGGGAGACCACCGAAGAGTACCTGCTGCTCGCCCGCGTGTTATCGAAAGCGTTGGTCAGCACGCTGAAAAACGACGTGGACGAGGCCGAAATCGACCGCACCGTCGCGCGGATCGTCGAACAGGTGGAGAAGGAGCTGGAAAAAACCCCGCTGCCGGCCGGCACGGTGCGCAAGCACGAATCGGAAATCATCGCCCAGATCGAAAAGGCCCACGGTTTTGCCCAGGTCTATCCCGAGGACAAGTATTTCATCGTCGATGAATTGCAAAAGGCCGGCCATATCGTCGGCATGACCGGCGACGGCGTCAACGATGCGCCGGCGCTGAAAAAAGCCGATGCGGGCATTGCCGTCTCCGGCGCCACCGACGCGGCCCGTGCCGCCGCCGACATCGTCCTGACCGCGCCGGGGCTGTCGGTGATCCTCGATGCCGTGCGCCAGGCGCGGATCACCTTCGAACGGATGCAGAGCTATACCGTCTACCGAATCGCCGAAACGGTGCGGGTGATATTCTTCATGGGGCTGGCCATCGGCGTGTTCGAGTTCTATCCGGTCACGGCGATCATGATCATCGTACTGGCGCTGCTCAACGACCTGCCGATCCTCGCCATCGCCTACGACAACACCCGGGTCAGCGACAGGCCGGTGCGCTGGAACATGCCGCATATTCTCATCATGTCCTCCTGGCTGGGCGTGGCCGGGGTATTGTCGTCGTTTCTGCTGTTCTATCTCTGCATGGTCTATTTGAAACTGCCCCATGCGTTCGTCCAGTCGTTGTTCTTCACCAAACTGGTGGTGGCCGGGCATCTGACCATTTTCCTCACCCGCACGACGGACTGGTTCTTCAGGCCACCGTGGCCCTCCGCGGTGCTGCTGGCCGCATCGATCGCCAGCGCCGTCGCCGGCACCATCATCGCCGTCTACGGCTTCGACCTGATGACACCGATCGGCTGGCCATGGGCCATCGGCATCTGGCTCTATGCCGCGGCATGGTTCGTCTTCAACGACACGGTGAAAATGGCGGTATTGCGTTACTGGAAAAAACACCCGGCCAACCCGGAGAACCGTGAAGCCACGACATGAACGCGTGGCTCCTGCTTGCATCGGTGCTCTTGCCGCTGCTGGCCGGCATCGCCCTGCTGCACTGGGCGCTGGGCGCCAAGCGGTTGAAACTGCGGCAACGACCGGCGGATTTCGGCTTGCCCGCCGAAACGCTGCGAATCCCCATCGACGGCAAACGGCAACTCTTCGCCTGGTGGATAGCCGCCGGCGACACGGCGCCGACCGTCATCCTCCTGCACGGCTGGGGCAGCAGCGCGGCACAGTTGTTGCCACTGGCCGTGCCCTTTCATCGCGCCGGCTTCCATGTCCTGCTGTTCGATGCCCGTAACCATGGCCGCAGCGCCCGGCACGGCATCTCCTCGATGCCCGCCTTCGCCGACGACCTCGCCCGGGTGCGACGCTGGCTGCGGAAACACCGCCCCGCCCAGGCGAAAACCACCTTTCTCGTCGGCCACTCCGTCGGCGCCGCCGCCGTGCTGCTGGAAGCCGCCCGCCACCCCGGCTGCCAGGCAGTCATCAGCCTCGCCGCCTTCGCCCATCCCGAACGACTGATGCGACGCCACCTCGGCCGCTACCCCCTCCCCCGCTGGCTGGTCGATCTCATTCTCCGCTACATCCAGTGGATCATCGGCCACCGTTTCGACGACATTGCCCCCGTCAACACCATTCGACAGGTCGAATGCCCCATCCTCATCGTCCACGGCAGCGCCGATGACACCGTCCCCGTCAGCGACGCAACCACCCTCATCGACGCCTGCCCCGACAACCGCTGCCAGCTCATGCTCGTGGACGACGCCACCCATGAATCGATCGACGCCATCGAAGCCCACGGCGCGGCCTTGGTGGAATTTCTTCAATCGACCCTTCCCCGCACCGGTTCAGGGCCGCCACCCCCTCGGCCAATGCTCGACCCGTAAGGAAGACGATCGACCCATCGAAGCGGCTGGTAACCCAACGAGGGATGAATCCGATCAGTTCCACTGCTGGACACGACCGAGCACCCGCTCATTTCCACGGACGTGGGGAACACGGCCCGTATTGGCGCACGCTACTTGGCGACGCCGGTTCATCCCCACGGGCGTGGGGAACACGATCTCCTCTTCAGACGGCATCCCAGTGGGTTGCGGTTCATCCCCACGGGCGTGGGGAACACCTGGAGCGCAACAATGGCATCGCCTCCGGCGCCGGTTCATCCCCACGGGCGTGGGGAACACGCAGATATCCATATCGATATGACGCGATCAGACGGTTCATCCCCAC
>CAZTOZ010000076.1:0-77405 GCA_964614535.1 uncultured Thiotrichales bacterium
CGCCGGCGAGCAGAAAATCTCGTTCAGCAAGAGACCGCTCGACTTTCAGACGGCCGTCAAGCTGAAGGTCAAACTGTTGCGTCTGGGGCTGGTCACCGAGATCGAACCCTGGCAGCGCGCCGGGGGCATCGACGGCGCCGACGAAACAGCGCGACAGACACCGCCATCACAACGGGGCGCCGACGACGAGACCACGCGACAGGAACGGGAAGCAGAGGCCGACACCGAAAGGCCGGCGCCGGAGATCCCTGCGGCACCGCCCCCCCCGAACCGGCCGGCGCCGTCACCAACCCGACAGAGGGAAGCCGAAACCCCATCGGACGCCTCCACCACCCCGCCAGCCGAAACTCCCCCTGCACCGGCCACCAGCGCAGCGGACGAACCGCCGACAGCCGTCGAGGATACGACCGGCGAACCGGCTGACACCACCGTATCGGCCACGACGTCCCCTGAAGAGCCCCCGGTCGTCATCCGCCTGGAGGAACCCCTCCAAGGCGGCAACATCATCGAACACGTCAGCGAAACACCAGCGGCAGACGAGCCCTCGACCAGCGAGACGATCTTCCACGAGCATCCCGATTTCCGCCCCTGGTGGAAACGGGTGCTCACGCTGCCGGGCATCTTTCTGATGCTGCTCATCGCCGGGCTGGCGGGATACGGGATCTACCAGTTCACGGTCTTTACGCCACCGTCGGCCGCCGTGGTCGTCGAAAATCACCTCGCCACCGAAGATCTCACCCTGATCGGCCTGCTGGACGCCGGCAAGCTGCGGACCACGGCACGCTGGCTCGACGTCGACGGCGACGACGTCGCCGCCATCCCGGAAATGAAGCTGTTTCAGGATCTGGGGATCGACCCCGACGAAGACATCCGGGCCATTGTTGTCGCCCAGCACAATCGTCAGGGCAAACAGCCGACGACGATCGTCCTGCTCGGTGAATTCGACGAGGAGGCGCTGCGCTCAGCGTTACAGACACGCTATGAGGCCCACAGCGACGACGACCAGCCCGATCGCCTGCTCTTCACCGTCGGCGACGACGGCGACTGCGAACGGGATCTCGGCATTCGCATCGATCACAATGAGATCATCCTGTCGTCGGCCGACTTCATCGACGTCGCCTACGACATGATTCACGAGTCATTCATCGGCAGGCCGGCAATGCTCAAGGAGTGGCGTGAGTTCCGTCGCTACCACCCCGTCAGTTTCGCCATCTTCGACCCCGCGGCACTCTCCACCGGCACGCGGCCCGTCTTCGATGCAATTCTCGGCGGCCACGACATCAGCAGCCTGAGCCAGATCATGCTCGGCATCGATACCCACCGGGTGTTGATCGGCGACGCGCTGATCACGGTCGCTGCGCAGGCAACGGACGAGGAGAGCCTCGACAAACTGGCTTCCAGACTGACCGAAACCCCACCATTTGCACGGATGACGAGGCCGGAGAGGGCGAGTGATACGCTACGCTTCGCGGCGCCGCTGTCGCCCCGCAACCTTGGCCTGCCCGCCCTCGGACAGCATTCCCTGCTGGGCCTTTGCAACGGACTGCCGCGGTAAACTCTTGGCGTCGGGCTTGACGTCTCCACTGGAGAAATGAGATGAAGGGGGCACCATGCCGCCCCCCCCGATCCATACGAGATTATTCTTCAGGGTGCCGAACGGTGGAATGCTTGGCGGCGGCCCCATCGCGGCACGGTCCATTTTACACACCCGCACTGGTAAGACTGCCCCGATTCCCACGGAGTGCAGGTCAAGGGCCACGACCGGATCGATTTCAGCGGAATGACGCTCGACGGCATCTCGATCCACGCCGCGTTCGCCGAGGGACTCAAGATCGAGAATGTCATCATCGAGAATTGCCACTTCGAGGAGGGCGACTTCTTGCGCGCCTCTTTTCGCGGCCCCCGTTTCCGCAACACCCGCTTCAACAAAACCATTTTCACTGGCGCCGGTTTCCGCGACACCACATTCATCAACTGCAATCTCAACTGCATCAATCTGACCGGCGCCGATTTTCGCGTCCGGGAAATCAGCAACACCGTCGTCTATAGTGTCTCGACCTGGGATCTGAGAACCTGCGACCAGAACAGGCAGCCCCGGTTGGTCATCGAAAAAACCCACGATCTCTACTCCGACCGGATCGAGCAGGAAAAAATACCGTGGATGGTGGATGACATCGAACTGGCCCAGCTCATCCACTATCTGAGCAACCACCGCAAAATACATGACACGTTCAATATCCTCAACGATCACGGGGTCCTGCTGCTCGGACGCTTTCACAACGGGGAGCTGACCCGCCGGGACCGCATCGGCCAATGGTTTCGGCACCACGGCTACCTGCTGATCATCTTCGATTTCGACCGGCCCGACAGCCTGAGCTTTACCGAAACCATCATCACGATGGCAGGCCTCTCGAAATTCGTCATCGCCGATCTGTCGGGCCGCAGTGTGCCAGCCGAATTGCAGGGAATTTTCAACATCCTCAACAAACCACTACTGGTATTCGGCGACCCCTCTGCACTGTTGCCCGATCTGGAGGACAACACAACGGTTATCACGATAGAAACCGACGACACCAAGCTGTTGGAAAAACTGGCCGAGGCATTGCCACAGCTGGAATCCCGCCACGCAGAGCGGGTGCGCCGGCTCACCCACCGCGTTGACGGTCGATCACGGGAACACCGCGACCTTCTCTTATTGCGATACGAACCGGGACCTCCCCAACATTCCGTATTCGTATGAAATATCCGGGCCAGACCAGCTACCGAGGAGATGGCTCGATCAGAAGATCGCCAGAAACTGTATCGACAGACGATCATCGATGCCGTCCAGGATCGTGTTGGGGGGCGCGCTGGCGGCCACGCCCGGCGCTTCGGCATCACGCCTCTCATAGTTGACGATCAGGCGGGATTTCTTGTTGAAGAAATACTGCGCACCAAGCGTGACCGTCTCGAACTTCCGCTCTCCGGTAGCGGAATCGGTCAGTCGATTGAGCACATCGTAGCGCAGATCCAGCTCCCACTTCGGCGTGACGGCATAACCGGCATGGAGGTACCAGCCATCGGCCTCCCCGTGCGGCGCGACATTGAACGATGCCACGGCCGTGCCCGCATTGTTTTTCGCGCCGGGCACGGCACCGCCATCGCTGCCGTTGAAGATCATCCCGTCCGCGGCAATGTATTCACCGGCCGCCCGCCACCGATTCTTGCGAAAGGTGAAACCGGCACCCCAGCGCCGACGGTCGTACTCTCCGCTGCCGGCCTTGGTCAAGGTCCGCTTGCCGTCCTGCATCCATGCCGACAGCTTCAGGCCCTGACGCCGTGGCCCCTTGCCACCGTAGATCCGTTCCGACGACCAGTAGAGGTAGAGGTCCTTGTTGGCATCGTCATCGGCCCGATCGATGCCGTTGCCATTGCCGACCATTACCGCATAACTGTGCTCCCAAGGACCTCTCCTGAAGCTGTCGAACAGCTGGATACCCACATCACGGAAGGCGCCGATGGCGCCGTTGGGGCGGTTCGGGTCCTGCTTGTCGCTACCGTCTCCATCGAAGAACCGCTCCAGCAACAAGATATTGGAGGCGTTGGTGAAGTTGATGTAGTCGAAGACGTGAATGGCCTGCAATCCCTCCTCGCTGCCGGGGTACTTGAACTGTCCGATGCGAATTCGGGCGCCCGGGATGTGATTCAGCGTAATGCTGGCATCGGTGAGACGGACACTGCCCCCACCCTGCCGGGTGATTCCGTTGTTGCCCATCTCCGCAAGCACGAAGTAGTTGACCTTGCCGTCGAGGGGCATGCCGGTGCCCCGCACGCCAATCCGGGCACGCCGGATCTGGAAAGTGGTCTCGCTCTTCAGATCGGGGCCGATCCGGTTGAAAATGGCGGCCTGCCCTTTCCACGGACCAGCCGCCAGCGCCGTGCCATCGGTTTGCTGGAATTCGGGCTGGACGAAACCCCACAGCTTGGCACGGGGCGCGGCGCCCGCCGGCTCCGTACCCTGCAGCAGCAACCAGTTGGCGGCGCGGCCGGGGGTGGCGAACAGCATGGCGGAAAAAAGGATGGCGGCTGCCCTGTAGCGGCAGCAGAATGAACGAATGATCATTGTTCCCTCCTGGGGATGGTGTTTGGTGGTACGCGTCATGCCGGACCCAGCGAACGAGCGACGACGCATGTTGTCATGGTGGGGTTGCGGCGATCAGGGCTTGATCAGGTGGTAGCCGCGTTCGACGAGATCGATGATTCGGACGACACCGGCCGAGACCTTGACCGCGTGCTCGTTCAGCTCGGGCGGCTCACCCAGTTTTCTGGACATCGCGTCGATGGTGTTGCTGCAGGCGGAAAAGCGCGCTCCGTTGTCCACCAGCCCCTGAATGCGGGGGAGATTGACATTGTCGGCGAACAGCAGACGCAAACCGGGGCCGAAGGCCACGATCTCGATATCGACATTGTCGACGCCATAGTGTCTGATGAGATTGTTGGCCACATTGAGGACCAGGGTCTGCTTGAAAGGGTTGGGGTCGCTGATCTGCAGAACGATCCGTTTTTCGGCAAACGGCTTGGTCTCGGTATCGGCACTCGCGGTCGTTGCGACCACTGCCAGTAACAGTGTCAGCAACAGCCGTGCTGACCAACGTATCGGTTTTTCTTGCATCGCAATCTTCTCCTGGGGTGGTGGGCTCATCGTGAATCGTTGGCCCGACAAGCGACGGACGGTCCTCGTCCGGGCGCTGGCCAACGAAATGCCGTGTTGCCTGAGGGATGGTCGTGACAGGGGTTTTATTCCAAACTGAGAAAATAAAATCTTTCTGGAATAAATCGGCGGTTCCATGCATCTCATCCAGGCCGGTGCCCACCCCCACGGGTCCACGGCAACAGCGCAACCCATCGGCACCCCGTAAACAACCTCCAGAAAAAAGACGAGCCAACCACCACCATGCTGCAGATCTCCCTCAAATCCCGCCAAATTCGTCAGCGGCTGGCAGACTACCGCCCCAACCTCTACCGTATGGCCTACGCTTGGTGTGGAGATCGTGCACTGGCCGACGACCTGGTTCAGGAGACCATCGTCAAATCCCTGGAAAAGGCCCATCAGCTCAAGGAGATGGAGAAATTCGCGCCCTGGTGCTATCGCATCCTGCACAACTGCTGGCTTACCCATCTTCGCGCCCTCAAACCCAACGTCGATCTCGACGACATCATGCTGAGCTGCGAGGACTGCCCGGAAAAACGCTACGAAGACCTGCTCGCCAGCGAAGCGATACAGCTCGCCATCGCGAGGTTGCCGGCAGGTCAGCGCAAGGTATTGATGCTGATCGACCTGGAGGGCTTTTCCTATCGCGAGGTTGCCGATATTCTTTCGATCCCGGTGGGTACCGTAATGAGCCGTATCTCACGCGCCCGCAAGGCACTGGAGCACTCCCTTCACGGCCTGCGGGAAGATGGCGCCCGCAAGGTAACGAGACTGAGGAGTATCCGATGAAAACGGAGAAGGAGATCCCGGAGAGCCAACTGCACCTCTTCGTCGATGGCGAACTCGACCCGGCGGAGGCCAAGGCCGTTCTCGAGGCACTGGACGAGGATGAAGCACTGCGGATGCGTGTGAGCCAGCTTCAGCACCTCAAGGCACTGGTCAAACACCAATACCCCCTGCCCGACATCGAAGGGACACCGCGCGAACAGATCACGTGGAACCTCCTGCGACGGCGTGGCACCATGGCGGCATCGATTCTGATACTGGTTACCGGCATGGTGCTCGGCTGGAGCGGACACCGGCTCAGCGACGGCAAGCCGCTGTTGACGGCAACGCCCACGGCCGCACGCACCCCCACCGATACCATCACCCAAAGCAACAAGATTCTGCTCCACATCGACGACAACAACCGCGGCAAGTTGCAGGCCCTGATCGCCTATACCGAGGCTCTGCTGAAAAACAACCCCCAACCCGGCCTCCAGATCGAGGTGGTCGCCAATGCCGGCGGGCTGGAACTCTTGCGCACTGGCAGCTCCCCGGAGAAACAGAAATTGCGGGAACTCAGCCGACAGTACAGCAATCTGGAACTGTTCGCCTGCGCCAACGCCATCGCCCGGCTGCGGGAAAAGGGGGTCGAGGTGGAGCTGATCCCCGAGGCGCACACCGGCGCTTCCGCACTCGACCATATCGTCGAGCGGATGCAGGCGGGGTGGCGCTACCACAAGATCTGATTCCCGGGAACCATTCCGGCCGCCCACTGTCCTACAACACGTGGCAACAACAACAAGCCGGCGACGCCCGGTGACGATCAGCGGGGCCGCTCCTGGCGGCTGCTCGGCACTCTCGTCCCTCGTGGCGTTCGCTCAATGCCATGGAACCGGAAGGGGGATGCTTGCACCAAGTCACGAACAAAGCCGTCGACAGGCCGCGTCTCGGCTCATTTCGATCACTGCACCATTTGTCGAGGACCGTCAGATCCTTCACCCACCTCGTGGCCGCGACCATTGCGGAACCCGGTCGATCGGCACGCCGCCATACGCCACGGCCATGGCTTCTTCTACTGGCCGGCTGGCTGCTCTGTATGCCGCCGACGTTCGCGCTGGACAAACGTTGCGCCGAACTGACCTTTGAGGAACCTTTCGACAAGCTGAGCCTCTGGGACGGAAAACACGGCATCTGGAAGACCCGCTATATCTGGGGTAACGAAACGACGATCAACGGCGAACTCCAGTACTACCTGCAACCGGCCAAGGATCATATTTCGCCGTTCCAGATCGACAACGGCATTCTGCGCATCGAGGCAAAACCGGCACCGCCATCACTGCAACGCGCCGTGACCGGCAATCGCCCCTATACCTCTGGTTTGCTGACCACGGAGAAATCCTTTTCCCAGCGCTATGGGCGCTTCGAGATCCGCGCCCGGTTCCCGCGTGGCAAAGGGCTCTGGCCGGCCTTCTGGATGCTGCCGACGTTTGAGCAATGGCCAAAAGGGATCGATATCCTGCCCGAGATCGATGTGGTCGAATTCCTCGGCCACGAACCGAACCGATTCCATACCACGGTACACAGCAACCAGAGCGGCAAACTGGTTTCCGACGCCACCCATCACCGCAGCCGCTCCGATCTGACGACCGATTTCCACGTCTATGCGGTCGAGTGGGACGAGCATCGGATACGCTGGTACCTGAACGACCGGCTGCTGGCATCGAAACCCACCCCCAGGGATCTCCATCAACCGATGCACATGCTGGTGAACCTGGCCGTTGGCGGCAACTGGCCAGGCGCACCAGACAAAACCACCAGGTTTCCGGCTTTCTTCGAAATCGATCATATACGTGTCTACCGCTTTCTCGACGACTGCGGGAAACCAACATGACGGCCATTCCGAGCCAACCAGACCGCATGCCCGCCAACGGCGACCGCCTGGAAAAACCGATGAAACCAAGCACTCTTCCGGATCGACCAGAATGCCACGTCTGCGCCAAAAGCTGACCTCCACCATCGAGCGCTCCGTCATGGCCCTGTCGCGCTGCACGGGACTCGACCGGGTCATTCGTCCCCTCTATGGTGGCAGTGGCGCCATCCTGCTGCTGCACCGGGTGGTGCCCCGGGAAAGGCAGTCACGGCTGGCGGCCAACCGGCGCCTGGAAATCACGCCGGAATACCTCGAACAGGTCATCGTCCAGCTTCGGCGGGCCGGTTACCAGGCGATATCGATGGATCGGCTGGCCAGCGGATTCGAACGACGGGACTGGCCCAGGCCATTCATCTGCTTTTCCATCGACGACGGCTATGCGGACACGCTGGAATATGCGCTGCCCGTGTTCGAAGCGTACCAGACCCCTTTCATCGTCTATATCGCCACCGGCTATATCGATGGCACGATCCTCCCCTGGCATCTGGTTCTCGAAGCCCTGGTGGTGGCATCGAACCCCCCGCTTCCCACAGCCCATGCGCGGCGGGCGGAGGCGATCATCGACCGGAGCGAGAATCGGGCGGCGCTGTTCCACGACCTGAACAGGAAGATCCTCTCCCTTTCCCCGCGGGCCCAATACGCTTTTGCCGACACGCTGGCCCAGGAGAGCGACCGATCCCTGACGGCTTTTCGACACCTGATGCTCGACTGGCAAGGCGTAAAAGCGCTGGCAAGGCACCCGCTGGTGACCATCGGCGCCCACACCGTCAACCACCCGCCGCTGAGCCAGCTCGCCACGGCCGGCCAGGTTCAACAGGAAATTCTCGGTGGCAAACGGCGCCTCGAAGAAAAACTCGGCCAAACCATCGAACATTTCGCCTATCCCTTCGGTACCCGTCACACGATTGGCGAGCGAGAGCGCAGGATTGCAAGGCAATGCGGTTTCAGCACCATGACAACGACCCGCGAGGGGACCATCCATCCCCGCCATCGTACCCACCGGGACAGTCTGCCGAGAATCGAGATAGCCGGTGGCAACGAAGCCTCATTGAAGCAGCTCATGCTGCAACTCTGCGGCGTCAGGGCCATGCTCTACAACCGCTTTGTGCCGGTGGTGACCGGCTGAGGGCCGATGGTGGTGGCCGGAGCCCACCGACAACGGGCCGTTGGAAAGCCCCCGGGCGAGCATCAACCGCCAGCCGCCGGACCAGCCGTCTGAAAAGGGAACGCCCGGGTCGTCGGATCGGTGGTTCGGCTGCTCTCTTGCATGACCGGGGCCGGCGACTGATCGAGGTATTCTGCCCAACGGAGCAGCGCCACCGGCACCGCCACCTGGAGAATCCAGAACAGGCTTCTGTCCACCAGATAGTAGGCTTCGGTATTGTTGCTGACGAGATAGGCCAGCTGGAAGCCAATGGCAAACAGCGGCAGCTTCGACACCGGCGCGCGAAAATAGATCGCCGCGACCTCGACGATCATCTGCAGGAAGAAGAATGCGGCGAGCACCGCCAAGGGGATGCCCAGCTGCGACGACACCTGATAGAAGCCGTTGTGGGCGTGGTGAGCCAGCCAGGTGAGATTGAGCAAATCCTGTTGCCACTGGCTATCGGCGGTGGGATACCAGATCGTTCCATAGCCGGTGCCCGTCCACGGCCTTTGCGCCAGCAGGGCCTTGACACTCTCCCAGATCTCCTCCCTGCCGGTCAGATCACTGGAACGCCCAAGCAGGGAAAACAGGGACGACAAATCGATCCCGGCCATCAGCAGCGCGACGATGGACACCGACAGCAGCATCAGGACAGCCGCGGCGAAGCCGCCCACTCCCATCCGCTTCAGCGCCAGAAACAACGCCATCGCACCGACACCTCCCACCATTGCCACCAGGGAGGTTGCCGAGTGACTGCCAAGCAGTGCCACCAGGGCCACCCCGATTGCCACCCCGTACAGACCGACCTGTTGAATCGAACGGGCTTCGGCCATCAGCACCACCAAAACGAGAACGGCGATGGCGGCCGAAAATCCGAGGGAATTCTTGTCGGTGAACAGACCTTTCCAGACCAGCTGGCCTTCATACATCTGCTGCCCCAGCTCGGGCAGCAACAGGGCCGCCAATACCGACAACAGCAGCAGCAGGGAGAGCCCTCCGGCAAGAACACGCAACAACGCCCGATAGGGGATCCGGTAGCCGAGATAGAAGGCCAGCAGCGTCGTACCGATCAAATGGATGCTGCGACGCAAGGTCAGCGAGGGATCGATGGACCACAGCAGCGACGCGAAGACGCCCCCGAGCAGCACCAGCAGTACCAGACGGTAGCGCAGCAACCACGCCACCCACCGCAGGCCATCGGCGAACAGCAGCCCGGTAACGGCCCAGAGATAGAGCATCAGCCACAGCGCCGTCACCGGCAGCGTCGCGATGCCCTCCCCGACGAAATGGTCGAGCAGCGAGGTCCAGACGTCCGCGGCGTTGAACACCACCAGCAGCAGCAACAGCCGATCCAGCGACAGGACACGCTCCTCCCCGCCGGAGATGCCCCCGTCAGGCACGCTGGCGCCCCGAGCCGATCCACCTGGCGACACCATCGGAACAACGCCGGTAGAGGTGGGGGAAAAACGTCTGCACACCTTGCCGCAATGCCTCGGGGCCCGACAGTGCCCCCCCGCGCCAGGCCCTGGTGATATCGGCGAATGCCGTCGCCGGTGCGCTACGGGCGGTCAGCCGCGAACGAAAACGGGCACGGTACGCAAGATAGGCCCGTTCCGACATGGTGGCACGTTTCGACTCCACCCAGTGGAAAAAGGCCCGATGCTTCGGTGACTCCCCATCGAAGACCAGCGCCTGGGAAAGACGCTCTGCATCGTACTGATCGGCATAGAGCGTCAACGGCTCGTCGAGATATTGGAAAGAGGCGCCAGCCTCCCACAGATCGGCGATGAACTGGTCGTTGTCGCCAAACCACAACGACTCGAGAAATGGATGGCGCCGAGCCATCTCGGTGCGCACCACCACGGTGCTCGGCAGTGCCACGCCACGACGCAGGAAGAGATAGTCGAACATCGGCTCCCCCTCGCGCGGGCCCGCCGCGGGACGCTGCCAGAAGCGGCCATCGCCCCGCTCGGCCAATACCGGGCCGAAAAGAAAATCGGCGCCCGACCGCTCGATCGCATCGGCGAACCGCTCGAGTTTCTCCGGCATGAATCGATCATCGGAATCGAGAAATGCGATATACCTTCCCTCCGCGTGATCGACACCGTGGTTTCTTGCCGCGGCCGGCCCGCCATTCTCCTTCTGCAACAGGCGCAGACGCGGCTCGTCCGCCATGAGCCCACGCACCACCTCCGCGGTCGCATCGCTGGAGCCATCGTCGACCACGATGATCTCGAGGTCCCGCCAAGTCTGGGCCCGACACGACGCAATCGTCTCCGGCAGAACATCCGCCCGGTTGTAGGCGGGAATCACGATACTGAAGTAGACCCGGCCTTCATCACCCGGCCGGTTGTGTTGGTCGTTCAATCTTTTTTCCTCCCAATTGTCCCCGGTGCGGGATCTCATTCGAATACCATGCGGCGGGATTCGTCGCCCGCATCGAAAGAACCGGCGGGCGACATGGTGTTTCCGACGGTCAGGCCCGAGCGCATCATCGCCCTTCCGTCTGCTCGGGGCGCATCAGCGTCCGCCCCAGATGTGCCTCGATCTTGCCCAGCGCACGCCAGAGCAGGAGCCTGCCCCGCATCCGGCTCGGGCGATAGACGACCCCCACCAGGCAGTGCAGTCCGCCGGCGGCCATCAGCATCGAGGTCTTGACGATCCGCACGCCCTCGGCCAACGGCCCGGGTGCGTGGAGCCGGAACAACCGCACCTGGATATTGCCCTTGATCTGCATCCGTTGCCGCACCCAGTCGATCGTCATGCGGCTTTCCGGCACCGACTCGTAGGCGATGGCCCGCGCCGCCCAATGCATGGTGTACCCCTTTGCAGCCAGGCGGCGGAAGAAATCGAAGTCCTCACCGCCACTGCGCGCGAACTCGATACGGAAGACCTCACCACCCAACGCCTCGAAACACGCCGCCCTGCCAACGAAATTGCCACTGCCATGCAGTTGGCAGGCCGCACCGTCGGGCAGCGGTTGATCGTAGCCGTAACAGTCCGCCGCATCGTCGATCCAGGCCGCCTTGCGACCTGCGAAAACCGGCATCACCGGGCCGCCGACCAGATCCGCGTCATAGGTCCGCTGGACCCGCATCAGTTCCCCGAGCCATCGACTCGACGGCCACTCGTCGTCATCGAGCATCGCAATGAATGCGGGGCGGTGGGCCAGGGCCGTGGCCACGGCCCGATTGCGGGCATGGGAGATTCCCCGTTTGGGCTCATGGACATACTCCAGCGGCCAACGGTACGAGACCGAGACACGATCACAGAGCGGCCGGGCACTCATGGCCGAATCGTTGTCGACGACAACGACCCGCAGCGCTTCCCGCCAGTCCAGTGCCTCGAGCGCATCGAGCAGTTTCGCAAGCCCGGCCGGACGCCGGCAGGTACAGACACAGACGACGACATCTACCACCGGCTACGCACCTCCCGATGGACTGCAACGATCAGATAGGCCGCCAGAAACGCCTCGGCCATCAATACCCCGAGAATCGAAAATGCCGGGCCACCCAACGACAGCAGCAGCGCGACGGCCGCCAGGCTCAGCATCGAGCTGTAGACCGTGCCCATGGCCAACACCCGAAACGCCTTGAGCGACTGCAACATCCCGCTCGGGGTTACCATCGAGGCGGTGAAGAACGTCACCACGCACCAACCCGCAACGATCCAGCCCATCGGCTGGTCGCCATACCGGCTGGCGTAGAGAAACCGTTCGATCGGATGCCAGAACACCCAAAGCAACAGCCCAAAAGCCACCATTCCCGACAGCATGGCGGTCACCGACATCCGTTGGATCCGGCGCATCGATGCCCGATCCCGTCGGGCAATGGCAACCGCCATTTCAGGGCGCATGACGCTCAACCACGATTGCAGCCCAATCCTGATCGGCCCAAACAGGACGAAACCGGCAGCCAGCGGCGCATAGGCCGCGGGCCCGGAAAAAATCGATACCAGGAAGCTGTGGGCCTGGGAGGCGATCAATGTAGTAACGGCGCCGATCAGCGCCCACCGGGACTGCTTCCAGATCATCGCGTAGCGTTTCAACGAGCGCCGCCGCAACAGCCGCACCTGCCCTTGCGACAGCAGATGAAACTCCAACGCGATGGCAAAGAGATTGCCCAATGCCAGGGCACCCAACACCACCGGCAGGCTCAGTGGAAATCCGGCAGCGACGCTGGTCCCGAGCAGCAGCAACGACATCCCGACATAGGCGAGATCCCCCCCCAACGCCACCTGCGGCGAGAGACGTGCATAGCCGAAGCTGCGGGAGTACTGCCGAGCGCTGTACATGGCCACGAACGCGCTGAAGGCCAGCACCACCGGCAGCGGAAACGCCATCGCGACCGTCACCATCGTCGTCAGCAACAGAATCCCGGCCACCAGCACGGCATTCACCGTGGTCAGCAGCATCTCGAGGAAGCCGCGTCGCCCACCCCGAGCCAGCCCGGGCGTATAGACCGAGACCGGCGTCCCCGCCAACGCATTGGTGACCGATGCGCCGAGCATCGCCGCCACGAACGCCAGCGCGAAGACACCGTAGTCGTGAGGGTCGAAGCGGCGCACCAGCACGATGTTCAACGCAAAGTGAAACAGGCTCATCGACGCCTGCCCCAGCAATGCCGCGCCATACTTCAGCAGCGGCCGAAGAGACTCCGCGAGCCGACTGCCGGCACCCCGCTGCAGCAACTGCCCTGCCTGCCCAACCATCAAACGGTCTCACCGCCCGAGCGCGACAGGGAATGGCGGGCCAGATACGCCCCCAGAACCCACGGCTCGACCAGATAGCGATAAGCGAACCGGCGCGGATTCTCGGCCAGACGAAAACTCCACTCCAGCCCGCAACGCCCCATCCAGCGCGGCGGCGTCCGCACCACCCCGGCGACATATTCCATACAGGCGCCGGCCGTCAGAATGGCCGGAACCTTGAACAACATCCGATGCTGATAGACCCACTGCTCCTGAATCGGCGTCCCCATGCCCACCAGCAGCAAATCGGTACCAAAACGGTTGATGCGGTCGATCACCGCCAGGCTCTCCGCTGCGAATGGCGTCTTGTCGAAATAGCCGTCCCTGCCCGCGATCGAAAGATCGGGCAGACGACGCCGGATCTCCCCCAACGCCGCGTCCAGAACAGCGGGTGCCTGACCGACGACGAAGACCCGCCAGCCTTCGTCACGAGCCCGTTCGAGCAGCGGCCAGACAAAATCCACATAGGTGACGCGTTGGGAACGCTCGACATCGTGGCCCGCCAGCTTGAGCAGACCGATGACCGGCATGCCATCGATCAGCGCCACCGAACCGGAGAAACACCGTTTCAACGCCGGATTGCGGAAATATTCATGCAGCGAGTGGAGATTGTGGGAGAGGATCCGGCAGGCCACCCGGTCCCGAATCGCCGCGGCCACGAGCGACACGTAGTCATCGACGGTACCCGGGTTTGCACGAAAACCCCAGGCATCACAGGTATCGACATATCGCTCGAGCCACTGTCGCTCCAACGGCAGCAAGCCTCCCTCCCGGTCGTCGTCACACGACCGCATCGCATTCGACTCCACCTCAGTACGCGTTTTCACCAGACCAACCCCCAAGTGCCGTTCTTATCAGTATTTTGATGTCCAGCCACAAAGACCAGTTTTCGATATAGAAAATATCGTGAGCAATACGGGCCTCCATCTTTTCCAGCGTATCGGTCTCTCCCCGGAACCCGTTGATCTGGGCCCATCCCGTAATTCCGGGTTTGACATTGTGACGCCCCTCGAACCCCTGGATCAGCTGTCGGAAGCGGTCATCGAGCTCGACCGGATGCGGCCTCGGCCCCACCAGCGACATGCTGCCGTCGATCACATTGAAAAGCTGCGGCAGCTCGTCGAGACTCGTGCGTCGCAAAAACGCACCGATACGCGTGATCCGGCTGTCGTTTCGCGTCGCCTGCCGAAAAGGCTGTGTCCCGGACGAATCGTGATACATGGTTCTGAACTTGTAGACCATGATCGGCCGGTGATTGAAGCCATACCGCTTCTGGCGGAAGAATACCGGCCCCGGACTGTCCAGTTTGATCAGCAGGGCGATGACGACGAGCAGCGGACCGAGCAGCAGCAAAGCAAGCGATGCCAACAATTTGTCCTCGATCAACTTGACCACCGCGCTCCAACCAAAAGAGGGTGAATCACTCAGCCGCTGGATCGGCACCTCATAGCGGCGCCAGTCTTCATTGGCCTTGAACAGCCGCCATGGGCCGCCCACCGGCCGGGGCGGATCCCAATCCCAGGTCAGCGAGAGAACAACCGGCAGTGTCGCAATCTGGCGGCGCAACGCCTCGAATTCCATCTTCGTTCCGCAAGGCAATGGCAACACCACCTGCTGCACCATCCCCTCCCGAACGAGATGACGAATATTCTCGGTGGAACCAAGCCAGGGCAGCCCACCATAGGCATCGCCTTCCCTCTGCGGCCGCTCATCGGAGACCACGCCGACGACCCGCCACCAACACCCCGACCCTCGGGCCTGCATGGCACGGACGAATTTCTCGCCGGCCGACGAGTACCCGACCAGGACGACATTGCCACCCAGCCACCGGTGACGCACCCCGTAGCGAATCACCATCGAGAACACGGCTCTGGCCAGGAACAGCAGCGCCAGCGCCAGCATGACGGTCGCAACCACCCAACGGGACCCGTCCAGCGGCGCCACCGTTGCGACAATGGAGACCAACAGCAGGTTGACGGCCAGAACCGACGCTAGCCGCCAACTGCTCCACGGACCACGAACCACCGCATCGATCCGGTACAACCCCAGATGTCGCAACACCAACATATTGCCCCCGGACCAGAGCAACACGACGAGCATCGTGGACAGAGCGGGCGTCTCGATCCCCCGATAGAGCTCAGTGAGCACGATGGCGACAATGAACGCCGCGACGTCGAACATGAATTGCAGTCCGGTGACGACCTGATCCGTCACCAACCTCTGCACCACCGACGAACCGACCCGGCGCTGCACCGCCCGGTCCAGGCGCAGCGTCTCCTCCCCCATCGAACGAACGGCGACATCTGTAACATCCAGCGACTTGTTCATTGAACCATCCAGACACTATCTAACGGAAAACGGCCGATGCAGCCGGTGGATCAGACAACGGCGGCCAACTTGCGCATTGCCCGGGGGCTTTCGATCAATCGTTCGAAGTAGGCGATCGTCTGCCGCAGGCCCTCCTCGAGCGGCGTCGTCGGCTGCCAACCCGTGACCTCTTGCGCCAACGAGATATCGGGCCGCCGCTGACGCGGATCGTCGGCCGGCAGCGGCAGATAATTCACCTTCGAACGGGAGCCGGTGAGATCGATCACCGCCTCGGCCAGTTCGCGGACGGTGATCTCGCTGGGATTGCCCATATTGACCGGCCCGATGAACTGGTCGTCGGTGTCCATGATCCGCAACACCAGATCGATCATATCGTCCACGTAGCAGAACGACCGGGTCTGACTACCGTCACCGTAGACGGTGATCGGCTCGTTCTTCAGCGCCTGAATAATGAAATTGGAGACGACCCGGCCGTCGTCGGGATGCATTCTCGGGCCATAGGTGTTGAAGAACCGACCGACCTTGATACGAACGTCGTGCCGCCTGTGGTAGTCGAAAAAGAGGGTCTCGGCACAACGCTTGCCCTCGTCGTAGCAGGCACGCGGACCGATGGGATTGACATGCCCCCAGTAGTCCTCGGTCTGGGGATGGACCACCGGATCACCATAGACCTCGCTGGTGGAGGCCTGGAAGATCCTCGCCCCGACCCGTTTGGCCAACCCCAGCATGTTGATGGCACCGACCACACTGGTCTTGGTGGTCTGGACCGAATCGTGCTGATAATGAATGGGCGAGGCCGGGCAGGCCATGTTGTAGATCTCATCCACCTCGACGTAGAGAGGAAAGGTGACATCGTGGCGCATCACCTCGAAATAGGGATTGTCCAGCAGATGGCGGATATTCTCTTTCGCGCCGGTGAAGAAGTTGTCGACGCAGAGCACTTCATGCCGCGCTTCGAGCAATTTCTCACATAGATGGGAACCGAGGAATCCAGCCCCTCCGGTCACGAGTATTCTTTTGTTGGTAACAGATGACATATTCGTCCTCCTGAGACGGATCGTTATTGATATCCCGAACGAGTCATCCGTGATTTTCAGGTTGTGTACTTTGGAAAAAGCGAACTCCCTTCACCTTTGGCACCAAACAGCCTGCCGGCTGCCGATGCCCGGCCGCCCCTTTATGGGACGTCATTCCCCCGCAGCCACTCAGCCGGAATACCCATACCGATAGGCATGGCGGTGACTGTCGGGGCTCATGTTGTTGACCAGGCAACCGGTGATACCCACACCGGCGAGCCGCAGTCGCTTGACCGCAGATTTCATCTCATCGACCGTGACCTCGTCGGTTCGCACCACCATGATGCTGGCACCGGCCACACGCCCGATGATCGCCGACGTGGAGAGGCTGAGAATCGGGGGGGCATCGACGACGATGTGATCATAGGTATCGGAAAAGCCTTCGACGAGCTTGCGCAAGCCGACTTCGAGCATCGCATCGTTCGGCGGCTTGCCGGGCCCCCGTGGCATGATGTCGAGGCCGGGGATCGCCGTGGCCGTCACCGCCTCGGAAGGCCCAACCTCACCGGCCACGACCGAGGTCAGGCCGATCTCGTTGGAGATACCGAAGTCGGCGTGCAAGCGACCCCTGAGAAAATCCCCATCGACGAGCAATACCCGCTTACCGGCCTCCGCCAGCAGAACGGCCAGGTTGGCGCTGACGAACGACTTGCCCATTTTCGGCAACGGGCCACAGATCATCAGCATCTTGTTGTGGGCATGTGCGAGGATGCCGCCGAGCATCGCTCGAAGGCCCCGCAGCGTCTCGACGGTGAAATCGGTCGGGTCCTCCATTGCCAGAACCCCTCCGCCAGCGGATTTTCGCGGTAACAGGTTGCGACCCACCGACGCCGGTTTTCCAACCCGGCTGGTGCTGAAGGGGATGTCCACGTACACCGGCACGCCAGAGAGTTTTTCCACGGCTTCGGCGCTTTGCAGCCGGCCGGAGAACGCCTCCCGGACAAACAGCCATGCCAAGTGCAGAAACAACGCCGACAGCACCGCCAGCGGCACGAGCAGCGCCGGTTTCGGCCAGACCGGCTTGTCCGGCACGACGGCGGAGTCGATCAGCCGGACGCTTCCAAGAGAACTCGCCTCGACCACCTTGAGCGTCTGGAAGCGCTGCTCGAGCGAGGTATAGAGCTTGCCGCGCAGATCCACCTCACGCTCCAGACTGATCAACTCCTTGCTGACACCCGGCATGATGCTCACCTTCTGGCGCAGACCGGCCAGCAGCGAAGTCATCGAGGCAATCTCCTCCTCGAGCCTGACCAGCTCGGGGTAGGCCGGCGTATACTGTTTCGACAGCAGATCCTTCTTCATCTGCAGTATCCGCAGCTCCGCCTCGATCTCCGCGGTGCGAGTAACGGCCTGCCGCGACTCGGAGCTGAGATCGATGGAACGGTGGGCCTTCTGGTAGGCGGCCAACGCCTCCTCGGCCTCGGCCAGCTTCTTGCGCGCCTCGGGAAGACGGGTTTCGAGAAATGCCAATTCCTGCCGTGTCTCGCCGGACGACCAGGAGAGCCGCAGGTCACGGTAGGTGCGCACGATGCCGTTGAGTACCGACGCCAACCGCTCGGGGTCGTTGCCCTTGAGCACCAGCTCCATCATGTGCGTGCCCTTTTCACGGGCATTGATCGTCAGCGCATGACGCAGTTGCTCGATGGCCGCCTCGCGGGCGTAACGGAACAGCTTGAAGCGGGTGCCTGGCTCGGCGTCGATGCGATCGACCAGCAGCGAGAACCCCGGCTCCGTACCAACCGAGAACGGCACGAAAAGACCGACTTGTCCCCGTTCGATCAGCGTCTCCCCTTCGAGTTCGAGACGATAGGCCGTGGATCCCAGCGCAACCAGTGTCAGCGGCCTGCCATACAGGCGTTCCGGCACCTCCAGATACGAAACCTCCAGCGACGCCTCTCCCCAGGCATAGCCACTGTCGGGAAACCACTGGCGCAGCTTCCCGGCCACCACGGGAAAACGGGAGAGCGCCCGCCCGAGCAACGGCAACCGCTCCGGAACGGCTTCGATGGTGAGGCCCTGGGCATCGACCACGGTACCGAGCACCGCGCGGGAGCCCAGCACCTTCGACTCCTCCTTGGCCAACGGCACGGTCGAGAAGACATTGCTCTCCTTTTCCAGCAGCTTGTCCATGAAGCCGCTGTCGTTCTCTATCCGTAACAATGCGGAGGTCTCGTACACCCGTTCGGCCGACATCAGCCAGATGCCGGTGAGCGCAGAGGCCAGCAGGGCCGTGACCAACAGGCGGGAGGCATTCCGGCGTACCAGCTGAAGATAGGTCTTGGTGTCACTGCTCGGCGGGACGACGGCGGCGCCAGCACGACCGGCATCGGCAACGGCCGCCGAAGGCGGGACCGGATAATATTCCATCAAGTTATTGTTCTGTGTGTTTTTCATAACCCCAATCGATTCTCCAAGGCTGTTACCGGTCGACGACGATCCTCCCCCAATCGTCCACCCGCGGGTGGGGTGTCTCTCACCCGCTGTTATTCCGGGACGACGTCGATACCGCCCTGCCCGCTGGGTCGCGGGTTCGCGTCCACTGGCGTCGATGACGGCACCGGCCGTCCCGGCTGCGGGCTGCGGGCTGCGGGCGTTCGACACCGCAGCACCGAAAGACCTCCTCCACTGGCGACCAAGGGAGCACGCATCGGCGGCGCCAACAGCACCGGCAGAGCCCAAAAAACATGCAGTCCGGCCCCTGACAGTTCCGACGCCTGAGACGACTTCGTACCGACCCCCAATGCAACGCCTCGAACGATTCTGCCGTCGAGCGCCCCGACTCCCCGGCCCGATCCGGCCATCCGCGATGAGCACGCCACCGGTCCGTCGGACCGTTGCAAATCACGCCGATGGAGCAGTCCCCTTCGCTTCGTGGTTTCGTCAACTGTGACCCAGGCTGCAACACGAAGTTCAATTGTTTCCATCAATATTCACAAAACCGGTGATTGCCAACACGCCAGATGATTGTTAAACTATGTTTCTTGGCGAAGGGTGCCGAATCTCATCCTCCGGGAGACCCAAGCAGATCCCGTGCCAAAGCGTGTTTTTCATCACATTTTTTTGTGATTGTGGCCCCCAGTGCCACCTTCGCCCCGCCCCCCCAAACACCGAATCCGGACAAGACACCTCGACAACGCACGGTTCGTCGGAAAAAGATTGCAGTCTGTCCAGCGGGCACGCCGGCCCGTCTGTAACCGCGGCATCGGGCCATGCGTTCAGCGATCCAATGAATGACGCGACCCGCCTGCAGCGCTCTCTGTTGCTCTCTTCCTTCCCAGCCACTATCATCCGCGCCCCACCCGTTCACCCCACCCAGAGCGGCCATTCACCAGCCCCATCCGAACCGTTTGCCGCGGCGGGATGCCGAGACAGAGCCCTCCATGATCACTTCCCTCCGACAAGACTGGTTCTCCAACATCCGTGGCGACATCCTCGCCGGCACCGTGGTGGCGCTGGCACTGATTCCCGAGGCCATCGCCTTCTCGGTGATCGCCGGGGTGGACCCCAAGGTGGGGCTCTACGCTTCGTTCAGCATCGCCGTCATCACGGCGTTCGCCGGCGGCCGGCCCGCCATGATCTCAGCGGCGACGGCGGCGATGGCGCTGCTGATGGTGACGCTGGTCAAAACCCACGGGCTGGAGTATCTGCTGGCGGCAACGGTGCTGACGGGCGTTCTGCAGATCATCGCCGGCTATCTGCGGCTGGGCTCGCTGATGCGATTCGTCTCGTCGTCGGTGGTCACCGGCTTCGTCAATGCGCTGGCGATTCTGATCTTCATGGCGCAACTGCCGGAGCTGACCGGCGTCGGCTGGCCTGTCTATGCGATGACCGCCGCCGGGCTGGGAATCATCTATCTCTTCCCGTTGCTGACCCGCAGCGTGCCGTCTCCCCTGGTGAACATCGTCGTACTGACGATCGTGGCGATGGCGCTGGATCTGGACATCCGCACCGTCGGCGATCTCGGCGAACTGCCAGACACGCTGCCGGCCTTTCTGATTCCCGACGTGCCGCTGAACCTGGAGACCCTGCGGATCATCCTGCCCTACTCACTGTCGATGGCCGTCGTCGGGCTGCTGGAGTCTTTGATGACGGCGACGATCATCGATGACCTCACCGACACGCCGTCCGACAAGAATCGCGAGTGCAAGGGCCAGGGGCTGGCCAACGTCGCCACCGGCTTCATCGGCGGCATGGCCGGCTGCGCCATGATCGGCCAGTCGATCATCAACGTGAAATCGGGCGGGCGCACACGGCTTTCCACCCTCACCGCCGGTCTCTTTCTGCTGATACTGGTGGTGTTTCTCGACGACTGGGTCTCGCGGATTCCGATGGCCGCACTGGTGGCGGTGATGATCATGGTATCGATCGGCACGTTCAGCTGGCGCTCCATCGTGAAGATGCGCAGCAACCCCCGCAGCTCCAGCATCGTCATGCTGGCCACCGTGGTCGTGGTGGTGGCCACCCACAACCTCGCCTTCGGCGTATTCGTCGGCGTGCTGTTGAGCGCGCTGTTCTTCGCCCACCGCGTCAGTCACTATATGTATGTGGACTCGACACTCGAACCGGACGGAATGAAGCGCCGCTACGCGGTGCACGGTCAGGTCTTCTTCGCCTCGGCCGACAAGTTCATCGCCGCGTTCGATCTGAAGGAGGCATTGACTCACGTCGTCATCGACCTGACCCATGCCCACTTCTGGGACATCACCGCCGTGGCCGCGCTGGACAAGGTGGTGATCAAGTTCCGCCGCGAAGGCACCGACGTGGAGATCATCGGTCTGAACGAAGCCAGTCAGACGATCATCGACCGTTTCGGCGTCCACGACAAACCCGAGGCGGCGGACACGCTGCTGGAACACTGACCGGAAACCGAGATGGACAAAGTCATCGCCTGCATCGACGGCACCACCGTCACCCCCGCCGTCTGCGACTACGCCGCCTGGGCCGCCCGGCGCCTGGAGACGCCGTTGCTGCTGCTCCACGTGCTCGACAAATCATCGTTTCCAACCCAGCCGAACCTCTCCGGCAACATCGGGCTCGGCAGCCGCGAGGCGCTGCTCGAAGAGCTGTCGGCGCTGGACGAGAAACGCGCCCGGCTGGCGTTGGAACAGGGCCGGCTGATGCTGGAGGCCGCCCGGGACCGTGCCATTGCCGACGGCGTCGAGGCGCCACAGACGATGCAGCGCCACGGCGACCTGATCGGCACGCTACTCGATCTGGAGGCACAAACCCGTCTCTGGGTGCTCGGCAAGCACGACGAGAACCTCGCCGAACATCTGGGCAGCCGGCTCGAGTCCGCCGTGCGCGCGTTGCACCGCCCGATCCTCGTCACCTCGGTGGACTTCACCGAGCCCAAGCGCATCATGATCGCCTACGACGGCAGCGCCACGACGAAGAAGGGCATCGAGATGGTCGCTGCAAGCCCGCTGTTTCGCGGCGTCGAATGCCATCTCGTCATGGTGGGCGGCAATCGCGGCAGTCTCGACCGGGCACGACGCACGCTCGCCGACGCCGGCTTCGACGTCACCGCCAGCCTGCTGTCGGGCGAAGTGGAACCGGTACTCTGTGACTATCGCCGCGACCACGCCATCGACATGATCGTCATGGGCGCCTACGGCCATTCGGTGATCCGCCGTTTTCTGGTCGGCAGCACGACGACGAACATGATCCGCAATGCCCGCGTACCCGTGCTACTGTTGCGGTAACGCCACCATCCCCACCCACCGCCGTGGAAGCCCAAAGCTTTTTTCTCTCCCTCTTGCTGATTCTGGTCACGGCCAGGCTGCTGGCGGAGATCGCCGTCCGCCTCGGCGCGCCGGCGGTCATCGGCGAACTGAGCGCCGGCATTCTCCTCGGTCCCAGCCTGCTCGGCTGGCTGGCACCGGACGAGGTGATCAGGCTGCTGGCCGAAGTCGGTATTCTGCTGCTGCTGTTCGAGGTCGGGCTGGAGACCGACATGCGCAAGCTGATGCGCACCGGACGCGCATCGTCGGCGGTGGCGCTGGGCGGCTTCGTCTTTCCGTTCCTGCTCGGCTACCTGCTGGCGTCACAGCTGTTCGGGCTCTCCACGCTGGTGTCGATGTTCATCGGCGGCGCGTTGACGGCGACCAGCATCGGCATCACCGTCCGCGTGCTCAGCGACCTGCACCAGCGTCACAGCCGCGAGGGCCAGATCGTCCTCGGCGCCGCGGTGCTCGACGACGTACTCGGCGTCGTGCTGCTGGCATTGCTCTACGAATTTTCCGTCGGCGGGGGGATCACACTGGGCAATATCGGCCGGGTACTGATGTTCATCACGCTGTTCTTTCTTCTCGCCCCCATCGCCGCCCGGCTGATTTCCCTGCTGATCAAGCGATTCGACGACGTTACCGAGACACCGGGGCTGATCCCGACGGCAATGGTGTCGCTGGTGCTGTTGTTCGCCTGGTTGGCCCATGCCATGGGGGCACCGGAGCTGCTCGGCGGATTCGCCGCCGGTCTGGCGCTGTCGCGGCGCTTCTTCCTGCCGTTCGGCATCGCGCTGCACACCGATCCCCGCTTCTCCGAACGGATCGAGAACGAGATGCGGCCGATCATCCAGCTGTTCACGCCGATCTTCTTCGTCATGGTCGGGCTGTCGCTTGACCTCAGGGCGATCGACTGGGGCTCGGCCTTCATCTGGAGCTTCTCACTGCTGTTCCTGCTGGTGGCCGTCATCGGCAAGTTCGCCGGCGCGGCCTTCACCCGGGAGCCGCTGAAACGCAAGATCATCATTGGCGTCGCCATGGTGCCCCGCGGGGAGGTGGGACTGATCTTCGCCGAACTGGGCCGCACCAGCGGTATCTTCGACAACGAAGTCTATGCCGGCATGATCATCGTCATTGCCCTGACCACGTTGCTGCCACCGTTCCTGCTGAAGTGGCTCTATCGCGGCTAGCCCGGATATCTCCCATGGGCGCCACGATGCCCTGCCGGGGCCTCGTCCAGCGGCCGTCGCGGGGAAAGCGCTAGCGCTGCTGGCACATCCACTGCCAGGCGGTGTCGATGATCTGGTCGAGCGCGGTGAAACTCGGCTGCCAGCCCAGCACCTCTTTCGCCCTCGCGGCCGACCCCACCAGCGCCGGCGGATCCCCCGGGCGCCGCGGTGAAACCCGATAGTCGATCGGCGCCCCCGTCACCCGGCGGCAGACATCGATCACCTCGAACACCGAGAAACCGTTGCCGTTCCCCAGGTTGTAGGCCTCGGCACCGAGCGGCTCGCCATCGCAGAGGCGCTCCATCGCGGCCAAATGGGCCGCGCACAGATCCTCCACATGGATGTAGTCGCGCACACAACTGCCATCGGGGGTATCGAAATCGTCACCGAAGACCGCCAATGTGGTGTCGGCCGGCTCGCCGCCGTCGAGCACCCGCGCGGCCTCCTGCAACACCAGCGGAATCAGATGGGTCTCTGGATCGTGCCGCTCCCCCAGTTCCCCTTCGGCATCGCAGCCGGCCGCATTGAAGTAGCGCAGCGAAACACTGTTCAGGCCACAGGCGCTGGCGTAGTCGGCCAGCACCTGCTCGATCATCAGCTTGCTCCGCCCATAGGGGTTGATCGGGCGCTGCGGCGCCTGCTCGGTGATCGGAATCTCATCCGGAACGCCATAGGTGGCACAGGTGGAGGAGAACACCAGCTTGTCCACCCCGTGATCCAGCATGGTGTGGATCAGGTTGAGCGCGCCCTGCACATTGTTGTGGTAGTAGAGGCGGGGATGTTGCATCGACTCGCCAACATAGGCGAGCGCCGCAAAATGCATCACCACATCGATGGAATGCTCGGTGAACAGGCGATCCAGCGCCGCGGCATCGAGCAGATCGGCGACCACCAGCAGGCCTTCCGGCACCGCATCGGCAAACCCGCGGGAGAGATTATCGATAACGACGACACGATGCCCCGCGCCGCGCAATGCCTTGACCATGTGCGAGCCGATGTAACCCGCGCCCCCGGTCACCAGTACCGTCCTGTTCATCCCTAGTCCTCAATGGTAGAAAATTGGTAGCTCGCGGCGGCATACGTGACAATCGATCGGCCTCGTCCCGGATCGCCTCCTCCCAGCCGGGTGTCGAGGAATGCGGATTCCCGACACCTGTCTGATCGGACAACGTCAGCCGCCAGAGGTTCGGCCGGCGACAGCCATGACCACCGGCCCATCACCCTCCCGTACCACAACGCCCATGTCGCCAGACGAGACAGCCCAGGATGGATGGGAAACAAACCGCCTGGCCGTTCACCTGACCCACCCCGATGCTGTATGGCTGAATCGATCGGGGCCCCCTATACTTTCCCCAGGGGCAACGCCCCGGACATCGGGCGACCGTCACGACGAACCATGGATCAGCCGCTTTTTCTGCCGCGCGACCACTTCGACCAGCTGATCGAACAGCTGGGTACGGCGGGCTATCGATGCCTCGGCCCCATGGTGAGGGACGGCGTCATCGTCTACCGGCCGATCGGCACCAGCCGTGAGCTTCCCCGGGGCATCGGCGACGACCAGGCGCCAGGGCGCTACCGCCTGACCGCCAACGCCAGCCGCCACTGGTTCGACTGGGCCAACGGGCCGCAGGCACTCAAGCCCCTCACCTTCGCGCCGCGCGAAACGCTGTGGCGGGCCAGACGCGACGACCAGGGCCGGCTCGAATTCATCGAAACCATTCCCGAGGTCGAAAAACAGGCCGTCATCGGCGTGCGCGCCTGCGATCTGGCGGCGTTGGCGCTGCAGGACCGCCATTTCAAGGACGACCCCCACTATCGGGCGCGCCGGGCGGCACTGTTGCTGGTGGCGGTCCACTGCAACCGACCTGCCGCCACCTGCTTCTGCCACGCCACCGGCGACGGGCCGCGGGCCACCAGCGGTTTCGACATCGCGCTGCACGAGCTGGACGACGGTTTCCTGCTGGAGACCGGCAGCCGCCGGGGAGAGAGCATCGCCGCGACGCTGCCACTGCGCGACAGCACCGCCCCCCAGCGGCGGGCGGCCGCACAGGCGACCGCGGCCGCCATCGAGGCACAATCCCGCAAACACCCCCTGCCCAATCTGCAGGCCCCGCTGCCGGCGCGGCTGGACCACCCCCGCTGGGACACCATCGCCAACCGCTGCCTCGACTGTGGCAACTGCACCGCCGTCTGCCCCAGTTGCTTCTGCCATCGCCAACGGGACGAGGCCACGCTGGACGGCAGCAGCAGCGACCATCTGCGAGAGTGGGATTCCTGCTTCACCCGTGGCCACAGCTACATTCACGGCGTGGTGATCCGCGCCACGACGGCCCAGCGCTATCGTCAATGGCTGCTTCACAAACTGCTCTTCTGGCACGACCAGTATGGACGCAGCGGCTGCGTCGGCTGCGGGCGCTGCATCACCTGGTGTCCGGCCGGGATCGATCTGACGGAGGAGGTCCATGCACTCGTCGCCGACTGACCCCACCCCACTGACCGCCGAAGTGGTCGAACGAATCGATGAAACCAACGATGTCTTCACGTTGCGGCTACGTATCGCCGACGGACACAGAGGCAGCGCCTACCGCTTCCACCCCGGCCAGTTCAACCTGCTCTATCTCTACGGCGTCGGCGAGGTGCCGATTTCGATCGTCTCCGATAGACGGGATCCGGCGCTACTCGACCACACCATCCGCAACGTCGGGCGCGTCACCGCCGGGCTGGCCCGGCTGCGTGCCGGCGACCACATCGGGCTGCGCGGCCCGTTCGGCCGTGGGTGGCCACTGCGGGCGGCGGAAGGACGGGATATCGTCATCGTCACCGGAGGACTCGGCTGCGCACCCTCGGTGGCCGTGATCCGGCACGTGCTGCGGCGACGTGAGCGCTACGGCCGTCTGACGATCATGCAGGGCGTCAAGCATGCCGACGACCTGCTGTGGCGCAGCCAGTACGAAGCCTGGGCCAGCGCGCCCGACACCCAAGTCTTTCTCGCGGCCGACCAGGCCGGCCCCGGCTGGCCCTGGCATAGGGGGCTGGTAACCTCGCTGTTCGACGAGGCAGAGCTGCGCGGCGATGGCTCGGTGGCGATGCTCTGCGGCCCAGAACCGATGATGCGCGCCGCCGCCGAGGGACTGCTGGCACGCAGTTTCGACGCCGGCGACCTGTGGTTGAGCATGGAACGCAACATGCAGTGCGCTGTCGGCCGCTGCGGCCATTGCCAGTTCGGTGCCCTTTTCGTTTGCCGCGACGGCCCGGTCTTCTCCTATCCCGAACTGCGCCCGCTGCTGGGCTCGAGGGGGTTCTGACGATGGCCGGACCGACACGACCGCGGGTCGCCGTGCACAAGTTCAGCTCGTGCGATGGCTGCCAGCTCGCTTTCCTCAACCTTGGCGAGGCGCTGTTGACGCTGAACGAGCTGGTGGAGATCCGCCATTTCGTCGAGGCGGGCAACTACGACCCCGATGCCCCTGTCGACATCGCTTTCGTCGAAGGCAGCATCTCCACGCCGGAGGAGGCCGAACGCATCGAGGCCGTCCGCGCGAACAGCCGCTGGCTCGTCACCATCGGCGCCTGCGCCACCGCCGGCGGACTGCAGGCGCTGCGCAATCTGAACGACAGCAACGACACCTGGCGCGGCGCCATCTACGCCCGCCCCGAATATATCGACACCCTCGACCACGCCGAGCCGGTCGGCCAGCATGTCGAGGTGGATCTCGCCCTGTGGGGCTGTCCGATCGACCAGCGGCAACTGGTGGCCACGATCAGGGATCTGCTCTTCGGCGTCACGCCGGCGTTTCCCGAGGAGCGGGTCTGTCTGGAATGCAAGCGCCGACACGCCGTCTGCATCATGGTGACACAACAGAAACCCTGCATGGGGCCGGTCACGCAAACCGGCTGTGGCGCCCTCTGCCCCCGCTTCGGGCGTGACTGCTATGCCTGCTTCGGGCCGGCTGAAAACGCCGCCACGGACGCACTGGCGGCGATCTTCCGCCGTTTTGGCCTCGACCCACGGCAGATCGCCCACCGTTTCCTCTTCATCAACAACCAGGCCGAACCGTTTACAACCGCCGGCAAGGCGATTCTGCCCATGGGACTCTATCGCAGCGATGAGTGAAGACCGCCCGATTCGCATCCACGTACCCGCCATCACCCGCGTCGAAGGCGAAGGCGCGCTGCACCTGGAGATCGACGGTGGCCAGATCACCCGGCTGACGCTCGAAATCTTCGAGCCACCACGCTTTTTCGAGAAATTTCTCGAGGGCCGCACGCCCCAGGAGGTCATCGACATCGTCGCGCGCATCTGCGGCATCTGCCCCGTGGCCTATCAGGTGACAGCGGTGCAGGCCATCGAAAAAGCGTTCGGCATCCAACCGACCCCGTGGAGCGAAACGATGCGCCGCGTCCTCTACTGTGGCGAGTGGATTCAGAGCCACGCACTGCACATCCACATGCTGGCCGCCCCGGACTTTCTCGGCTTCGATACCGCCTTGCAGATGGGACAGAAGCACCCGGAGATTCTGCGCCGCGGGCTCCATCTACAGCGCATCGGCAACCGCCTGATCTGCCTGGGCGGCGCCCGCTCCGTCCACCCGATCGGCCTGCGCCCCGGCGGGTTCTTCCGCATCCCCGACCGCGCCGACATCGCGACACTCATCGACGAGCTGGAAACGGTACTGCCGCAAGCCGAGGAACTGGTCGAATGGGCCGCCAGCCTGCCACTGCCCGCCACGGCGCAGCGATTCCTCTGCGTCGCGCTGCAGGAACCGCATCGCTATGCCATCCATCGTGGCGAGATCGTCACCAGCACCGGCCTGCGGCTGACCAGCGACGACTACGAAAACCATTTTCGGGAACATCAGGTGCCCCACTCCACCGCACTCTGGTCGCTGCTCGATGGCCAGCCCTATCTGGTCGGTCCGCTGGCACGAATCAATCTCGGCTTCGACACCCTGCCCGAAGCCACCCGCCGGCTGGCCGCGGACGCCGGCATCCACTTTCCGAGCCAAAACCCCTACCACGGTATCATCGCCCGCGCATTGGAGATCCACTTTGCGCTCGTCGAGGCACTCACGCTGCTGCGGACCCTGCCGCGGGCCGAACAATGCGACGAGGCATTCACGCCCATCGCCACCACCGCCACCGCCTGCAGCGAGGCGCCGCGCGGTCTGCTGTGGCACCGCTACGCCTTCCACGAGGACGGTAGCGTCGGTGAGGCCAGGATCGTCCCACCCACCAGCCAAAACCAAGCCCGGATCGAGCAGGATCTACGCGAAGCCCTGCAACAATACGGCCTGGAACGGGACGCCGACGAGCTGCGTCGCCGGGCCGAAACGGTCATCCGTAACTACGACCCCTGCATCTCCTGCGCGACGCATTTCATCCGCATGGAGATCGACCGGGGCTGAGTAAGGCAGTTTCTGGGAAGTTCGCTCAAAAAACGTTAGGAAACGGCCGAAGAATATATCTTCTCTAATCGATCGATCGCCCGCCCGGCAATCTTCTTGGGGTCATCCATCAATGCGCTTTCAACGACTTGGTGTGGATTTTCCACCCACGCCTCAATCGCAAGATACAATGTTTGCAAATCATTGCAGTCGAAAGTGATGACACCATCAGGCCGATCGACCACATTGGAAGCAAACACCGCTTTTCCCTGAACCAAGGCCTCCCATATCGAGAGGGAATCTCCATCAGTTTGGGTGCAGCGGATATAGGCATCGGCGGCGCCCACCACCGGAACGAAATCCTCGCCATTTTCCAGGAACCAAACGTTCGTCGGAATCATTTCTTCAGTCAATCCACTGAACATGCGATACCGACTGGTGGAATCCAGCACCACCAACCCCCATCGGGGTATTTTTTCGAAAAAACCTAGTAGAGAGCGGATGCCGTATATCTCTTTGCCATTCGAATGGTAATCGAGCGATGAACAGTTGGTGACGAACAGTATCTCAACGTTATTCCGGGCATCACGCAATACAGCTGCCGCCTTGCCACTCAGTTCTCCATTGCCCGCCGGCGGAAGAAAGGCGCTCATCCGGTAGACATTGGAATGCAAAACCCCAACCGCTGCAAAACTATGCGCATTCAGTGTAATCACCGCATGAGCGAGTCGGAAAGTTAGGGTTTCAACGAAATTCCTGAAGCGTCCGTGTCTTCCAACATCACCGTGGATGGTAATGATCGGACACACACCGAAAATCCGCAATATCACCAATACTCCCATGCGCCGGAGACTGTTGGAGATATGGACATGCGCCACATCTGCAAAGCGTGCAGCCTTAATCAAATCTTTCAACATCAACGTCTTGGTATTGACGAAGCCAAAAGCACGTCCCGCATGGCACAACCAGTGCAACAGCCGTTCGACATGAACAGATACCCCTCCGCGCGGCGGTGGCAAAGGCCCAATGATCACGAGACGAGGTTTGAATTTGGCCGGTACAACACCGCATTTCGAATCGCCGTTCGGCTCAGGACTGAAACAAACCACTGATCACCTTCGCTATGAAACTGGCTTGAAAAAGGAAGAACACCCTGGCCAGCCATCAGCCCAGCATGCCGGCATTGGAAAATGGATTATTGGTTTCATTGGCGAACCGCCCAAAAACGGCTTCTTGGAAAGCGTACTAGAGATTCATCACCAGCAACAACACGATGGCCACGATGATCACCGAGACGATGAGCCAGTCCATCAGGTTCCAGACCCGTTTTCTCGGCGGCGGCAACAGGGATTCCTGACGGGCCAGTTCCTGGGGATCGAAGGCGGGCACGGAGACGGCGCTCTGCTGCGCCTCGGGCGCCGGTGCCGGCGCTGGACCGGTGCCCGACGGCTCTGCCCCGGCGGGCGCGGCATTGAGCTCGCGGGCGACGGTGCCGATGGGGTTTTCGTCGGCCAGATCGATCATGGCCTTGATCTGTTCGGTATTGGCTTGGTCGAGCGGCACCGCTTGCGCCACCTCGGCCTCGATGGCAGCGGCGGTCTGAATGGTATCGTCGGGATCGAAGCCGTCCTCCGCCTCGACGTCGATTCCCAGATCTTCCTGGCTGAGCAGCAACAGCGGGTCTTCCTCGCTCTCGGGGGCGCTGGCCAGCCGATAGTCGGGTTCTAGATCGAGGTTGATGTCGCTTTCGATCTCCAGCCCCAGCGACTCCAGAGCGGCTTCGTCGACGGGTTGGCCGTCATGCCGTGCATCAGCCGCCACGGGCGCTGCCTCGACATCCGCCACGGGCGCTGCCTCGACATCCGTCACGGCCGCGGGCGGCTCCTCCCCGTCGGCAGCGCCCGGGCTGGCCGCAACGGACACCCCCGCCTCGCCATCGGCCACGGGGCCAGCCGGCAGCACCGGTTCGCGAGGCCAGGTCTCATCGGCGTCGAGGTCATCGTCCACCACGCGGGCGCCCGGTTCGGACTGACCGGCTTCCCCATCGTCGGCCTCGTCGATCGCCGGCGCCAACAGCCCGTCGCTAACAAGATAGAGCACCGCCGCCGTACCGAGGAACAGCAGCGCGAATCCCCACTGGAATCCCTGCGACAACAGCGCCGCCTGCGACAGCAGCGCCACCACCCCGGCAACCAACACCGCGCGCGGATGCGGTTGGCGGTCGTTGATGAGCACGGCCAGCGCCAGCAGCGCCACCGCCATGACCAGCGCCAGCGCGCCCCAGGCGAAGCGGTATCCGGCCAGCATCTCGCCGATATAGGCGAAGTCGTCGAAATCGGCAACCTGCTGCGCTCGATCGAGGTTGGGCGAGTAGATGGCGGCGGCGATGAAGTCGGCGGCGAACCAGAGGAAACCCACCACGGTCGCGTAGAGCGCGCCGGCAATGAACAACGCGGTGAACCCGCGGCGGATCCTCGACCGCCTTTCCGTCCCCATTGCCGTGCGCTCGCCGCCCTGCCCCAACGTCATCACTGGTTGAGCGACTCCCAGCGGATACGGGTGACCTTGTCGGTGATGACGTCCAACGCCTCGATCTGCGCCAGCGCCTCGTTCATCCGTCCCTCGACGACGGTATGGGTGAGCATGATGATATTGACCTCCGACTCGCCCTCGGCCGGCTCTTTCTGCAAGAACGCCTCGATGCTGATCTCCTGCTCGCCGAGGATGCGGGTGATCTCGGCCAGCACGCCGGGCTGATCCTTCGCCTTCATCCGCAGGTAGAAACCGGTGCGAACCGCCTCCATCGGCAGGATCGGCAGCTCCTCGATCGCCGAATGCTGAAAGCCCATCACCGGCACCCGGTGCTCGTGGTCGATGCTCATGTAGCGCACCACATCGACGATATCGGCCACCACGGCCGAGGCCGTCGGCAGGTCACCCGCGCCGGCACCGTAGTAGAGTGTCGGCCCCACCGCGTCGCCCATCACCAGCACCGCGTTCATCACGCCATCGACATTGGCGATCAGGCGGCGCTCGGGGATCAGCGTCGGATGAACCCGCAGCTCGATGCCGTCCTCGGTCCGGCGGGTGATCCCCAGGTGCTTGATGCGATAGCCGAGCTCGCCGGCATACTGGACATCGAGCTGGCTGACTTTCGAGATCCCCTCGGTATAGGTGGCGTCGAAGTTGAGCGGCATGCCGAAAGCCAACGAGCCGAGAATGGTCAGTTTATGGGCCGCGTCGATGCCCTCGACGTCGAAGGTGGGATCGGCCTCGGCATACCCGAGCGCCTGCGCCTCCTTGAGCACATCGTCGAAATCACGGCCCTTGTCGCGCATCTCGGTGAGAATGAAATTGCCGGTGCCATTGATGATGCCGGCGATCCACTGGATGCGGTTGGCCGCCAGCCCCTCGCGGATCGCCTTGATGATCGGAATGCCGCCAGCCACCGCCGCCTCGAACCCCACCATCACCTGCCGTTCCTCGGCACGGGCGAAGATCTCCCTGCCGTGCAGCGCGATCAGCGCCTTGTTGGCGGTGACCACATGCTTGCCGTTGTCGATGGCCTGCAGCACCAGCTCCTTCGCCGGCGAATAGCCACCGATCAGCTCGACGACGATCTCGATCCCCGGATCGTTGACCACCTCGAACGCGTCGGTGGTCAGACGCACGCTGTCGGGCAGCCCCAGCTGCTTCGCCGCATCGGGATCGAGCGTCGCCGCAAAATCGACGACGATCTCGCGCCCGGCGCGGCGCGCGATCTCCTCGGCATTCTTCAGCAGTACCGTGGCGGTGCCACCACCGACCGTGCCCAATCCCAGCAAACCTACTTTTACAGCGTTCAAAGCATTCTCCTTCAGTTGTTGTCGGGCTACCGCCCCTGCAGCAGGCCGTCCTTGCGGAACATCTGCCGCAACCCGCGCAACGCCTGGCGGGTACGATGTTCGTTCTCGATCAGGCTGAAGCGCACGTGGTCGTCGCCATAGCGACCGAAGCCGACGCCCGGCGACACCGCCACCTTCGCCTCGTTGAGCAATTTCTTGGAGAACTCCAGCGAGCCCATCTCCCGGTAAGGCTCGGGAATCCGTGCCCAGACGAACATCGTCGCCTTCGGCCAGTTGACCTGCCAACCCATCGAATCCAGCCCTTCGCAGAGCACATTTCGGCGCGACAGATACATGTCGCGAATGTCGGCCACGCATTGCTGATCCCCCTCCAGCGCCGCGATCGACGCCACCTGGATCGGCGTGAACATGCCATAGTCGAGATACGACTTCATCCGCGACAGCGCGTTGACCAACTTCTGGTTGCCGCACATGAAGCCGACCCGCCAGCCCGGCATGTTATAGCTCTTGGAGAGCGAATAGAATTCGACCGCGATGTCCTTGGCGCCGGGCACCTGCAGGATCGACGGCGCCTGATAGCCGTCGAAGACGATCTCGGCATAGGCGATGTCGTGCACCAGCCAGATGCCGTTCTCCTTGCAGAAATCGACCACCCGGGTGAAGAAGTCGAGATCGACGCACTCGGTGGTCGGATTGCCCGGATAATTGATGATCAGCATCTTCGGCCGTGGCCAGCTGTCCTCCACCGCCCGCTGCAACTCCTCGAAGAAATCGGCATCCGGGGTCATCGGCAGATAGAGGATATCCGCCCCGGCGATGACGCAACCGTAGGGATGAATCGGATAGGCCGGATTGGGCACGATCACCGCATCGCCCGGCCCCAGCGTCGCCAGCGCCAGATGGGCCAGCCCCTCCTTGGAACCAATGGTGACGATGGCTTCGCTCTCCGGGTCGATGTCCACGTCGAACTTGCGCTTGTACCAGTCGGCAATCGCCTTGCGCAACCGGGGAATACCACGGGACATCGAATAACGGTGGGTATCGGGGCGTTGCGCCGCCTCCACCAGCTTCTCCACGATGTGGCTCGGGGTCGGCTGATCGGGATTGCCCATGCCGAAATCGATAATGTCCTCGCCCCGTGCCCGCGCCTCGGCCTTCAGCTGGTTGACGATGTTGAAGACATAGGGCGGTAACCGCTGGATACGCGAAAAGTCCTGCATGCACGGAGTCCGGTGGCCGTAAAACCCTGCACTCTAACCGGCCGCCGATGGAGCGTCAATCGACCGCGGTGGCATGCTACGATTGCCCTGTCAGGCAGCGGACGACGACGATGAAATTCAGCGAAGACCTCGAAAACAAGCACCGCATGATCACCGCCTACGGCGACGATTTCATCACCATCGAACAGCGGCGCTACACCCATTCGCTGCTGCTCACCGACGACCAGCCGCCACGGCAATGGTCGATCACCGACGCCGCCGTCATCACCCCCGCCGATCTCGATCCGCTGATCGCGGCCAACCCCGAGATCATCCTCGTCGGCACCGGCCCGCGGCAGCGCTTTCTCCCCCCCGCCCTGCTCCATCACGTCATGCAACACAGCATCGGCTGCGAGGTGATGACCACCGCCGCCGCCTGCCGCACGTTCAACATCATTCTCGGCGAGGGGCGGCGCGTCGCCACCGGGTTGATACTGGGTTAAGCCTCGAATCTCCCCCGAACTTCCCCTCCAGCGACTTTGCTCAGGAAGCGGCGTCGCGATTCCACGATCACCGGCCAAGATCCGCCGAGTCGCCGCCCCGTGGAATCACAACAAAAGGGAGACCCCACCATGCCCGCCGCCCACCCCCTCACACTGCGCATTCCCGGCCAACCGTTACCGGATGACGACGGCGCCGCAGCGCCGCCAGCGCACGCCGGCATATAAAAGTATTGCTGGAACGGTGGGAGGGGACCGTGGAGAGTGTGGGGAATTGAATGGCACCACGGAGACAGGAGCGCCAGCTCATCACGCCGACGGACATGTCCCCGAGGCGACCGTGGCCCGTCAGCTGAGCAGCGTCTCCTCCGAAAAGCCCTGGCCGGCCAGAATCCGCCGCAGCCGCCGCAATGCCTCCATCTGGATCTGGCGCACCCGCTCGCGGGTGACGCCGAGCTCATTGCCGACCTGCTCCAGCGTGGCCGCTTCGTGCCCGTGCAGCCCGAAACGGCGCACGATCACCTCTTTCTGCTTCTCGTCGAGTTCACCGAGCCACTGCTCCACGAGCCGCACGATGTCCTTGTCCTGCAGCACCTCGTCCGGCATGGGGAAGGTGTCGTCGACGACGCTCTCGAGCACCGGGTGGTTGTTGTCGCCGCTGATCGGCGTGTCCAGCGAGGTCACCTTCTCGCTCAGGTCGAGGAGCTTTTCGATGTGGGCGTGGTCCTTGCCGAGATACGCCGCCGCCTCCTCGATGCTGGGATCGCGGCCGAGCTTCTGTGTCAGCTCGCGCATTCCGCGCAGATAGCTATTGAGTTCCTTGATGACGTGGATCGGCAGACGGATGGTACGGGTCTGGTTCATCAGGGCCCGCTCGATGGTCTGGCGGATCCACCAGGTCGCATAGGTGGAGAAGCGGAAGCCCCGCTCCGGATCGAACTTCTCCACCGCCCGCATCAGGCCGAGATTGCCCTCCTCGATGAGATCCAGCAGGCTCAGCCCGCGGTTGAGATAGCGGCGCGCGATCTTCACCACCAGCCGCAGGTTGCAGACGATCATCTTGCGCCGGGCGGTCTCGTCGCCCTGCCGCGCCAGCCGGCCGTAGTGGACCTCCTCCTCCGGCGTCAGCAGTGGTGAAAACTCGATCTCCTTGAGATACAACTGCGTGGCATCCAGCTCACTTCTCGTTATTTTTCGCTCCGCCACGGGGGGCGGAACAGTGTCGGCAGTGGACTGCTTCGTCATGGAAATGCCCCCGTTTGCAACCGAGCGGACACCCGCTCGTCTGCGATTCGTCACATTGTACGCCTTTGCCACTTGACAGCAACAAGGGAGGGATTCCCGCGACCGGCCGCTGACGGCCGGTGCCATGCGGCTATTTCAGATAGCGCAGCGGATTCACCGGCTTGCCGCGGTAGCGCAGCTCGAAGTGCAGTTCGGGGGCATTGGTGTGGGGGTCGCCCAGTTCGGCGATGGTCTGGCCGCGCTCGACGATGTCGCCCTCGGCCACGAGCCGTTTGCGGTTGCGGGCGTAGGCGCTCAGGTAGTCTGGCGAATGCTGGATGATGATCAGCTCCCGGTAGCCTTTCAGCCCGTTGCCGCTGTAGACCACCTTGCCGGCCTCCACCGCCTTGACCGGCTGCCCGTTGCGGCCACGGATGCGTATGCCCTGACGCGCGGGCCGCGTGGGGTTGTAACGTTTCACCACCTCGCCCTCGAGTGGCCAGACCCAGGCGAGCTTGCGCGGCGCCGGCGGTGTGGCCGGCTTGGGCCCAGCCTTCGGCGGCTGAGCCGCCGGTGCTGTCGCCTTGCCACTCGGTGACGACGGCCTGGCCGGCGGCCGTGGAGACTCGGGTCTGGGGGGCGCCGGCTTGGGTTGCCGCACAGACGGCGTGGCCGGTTTCGGCGCTGGCGGCAAAGTCGGCCGGGTGGCCACCTGCGGCGTTCTCGCCACCGGCCTTCGGACCGGCGGACGGTAGCCCGGCGGCGGGCTGAGTCGCAGACGCTGCCCCGGATGGATGGTGTAGGGCGGCTTGAGCCCGTTCCACGCCATCAGCTCGCGCACGTCGAGCGCATAGCGCCAGGCGATGGTATAGAGGGTGTCGCCGGGCCGGACATGATAGTAGCTGGCGACTTGGCGGATGTTGTGGTCGCGCTGGGCCGGGCCACACCCCCCCAGCAACATCAGCAACCCGATCGCCACGATTCCGCGCATCACGGTCAACGCAGGTTGAGCCACAGCAGCGCGGCGACGACGACGGCCACCAGCCCCCAGCCGAGCCATTCGACGTACTGGCGGATCTTCGGCTCCATCGCCGGCCCGAGCCAGCGCACCAGCGCGGCGATGAGGAAGAACTGGGAGGCACGGCCAATGATCGAGGCGACGACGAACGGCAGCAGCGCCATCGACAGCGCGCCGGCGGTGATGGTGAAGATCTTGTAGGGTATCGGGGAGAAGCCGGCCATCAGCACCACCCAGGCACCGTACTGCCCGAACCACGCTCGCGCCCGGGCGATCTGCTCGGCATGACCGCTGAACAACGGCTCCACCCATTCGAAGGCGAAATGGCCGATGAAATAGCCCGCGACGCCGCCCAGCACCGAGGCGATGGTGGTGATCAGCGCCAGCCGCCAGGCCCTGGGCACGTCGGCGAGACACATCGGCAGCAGCATCACCGCCACCGGCACCGGAAAGAACGACGACTCGGCAAAGCTGACCGCCGCCAGATAACGCTCCGCATGGGGGTGACGCGCCCAACCCATGACGCGGTCGTAGAGGTTTCCGAACATTCCTTCCAGCATAGCGTTCTCCTTGGACCGGCCTGCGACCGGCTTATATGGCGCCCTTGAGCAGCGGCACGAACTCCACCGGCTCGACATCCTCGCGCTCGTAGCCCGTCTCGGTACGCTCCACCCGGATCAGCTGCTGTGTGCGCCGCTGTTCACCGACCGGGACGATGATCTGCCCGCCCACCCGCACCAGCTGCAACAGCACTTCGGGAAAGGTCTCCGGCGCCGCGGTGACGACGATGGCATCGAAGGGCGCCTCGCGCCGCCACGCCAGCTCGCCGTCGGAGTAGCGGCAGCGGATGTTGTCGTAGCCGAGCTGTCCGAGCAGTTGCCGCGTCTGCAGATAGAGGCTGTGAATCCGCTCCGAGGTGAACACCTGCGGCACCAGCTGCGCCAGCACCGCCGCCTGATAGCCGGAGCCGGTACCCACCTCCAGCACCTTCTCCACCGGGCGCTGCATCACCAGCTCGGTCATCCGGGCCACGATATAGGGACGGGAGATGGTCTGGCCGCCGGCGATCGGCAACGCCGCCTCCTCGTAGGCGCGGTGCGCCAGCGCCTCGGCCACGAACAGATGGCGTGGTACCTCGCGCATCGCCATCAGCACCCGGATGTCGCCAATGCCCTGCTCGCTGAGCCGCTCCAGCATCCGGTCGCGGGCACGCTGGCTGGTCATGCCGATGCCGGCCCTGTCCACCTGGTTCACGGTTTCGCGCCCTCCAGCCAGTCGGCCATGATCGCCAGCTGATGGTGACGGGTCAGGTCGATCTGCAGCGGCGTGACCGAGACATAGCCCTGCTCGACCGCATGAAAATCGGTGCCCTCCCCCGCATCCTGTGCCGGCCCCGGCGGCCCGACCCAGAAAATCGTCTCGCCACGCGGATCCGTCGTCCGTGTCGCCGGCTCGGCCTTGTGACGATGGCCGAGCCGGGTTGCGCGATACCCCTGGATCTCCTCCAGCGGCAGATCCGGCACATTGATGTTGAGGATCACATCGGCCGGCAGCGGCTCGTCTTGCAGCCGGCGCACCACCGACTCCACCGCGCGCACCGCCGTCGGCAGATGCCGTGGCTCGAACGCCGCGATCGACACCGCAATCGCCGGCAGCCCCAGGTGCCGCCCCTCCATCGCGCCGGCGACGGTGCCGGAATAGATGACATCGTCACCCAGATTGGCACCCAGGTTGATCCCGCTGATGACCATGTCCGGCTCGGACGCCATCAACCCGGTGATGCCGAGATGGACGCAGTCGGTCGGGGTGCCGTTGACCTTGTAGCAGCCCGGCCCGGTCGGCGTGGCCCGCAGCGGATTCTCCAGCGTCAGCGAATTGCTGGCGCCGGAGCGGTCGCGATCGGGCGCCACCACCGTGACCTCACCGTGGGCACGCATCGCCGCCGCCAGCGCCGTGAGGCCGGGCGACAGGTATCCATCGTCGTTGCTGAGCAGAATCTTCATCGGTGGGGAACGGGTATCGGCTGCCACGATTTCCGGGCGAGGCGGTATGATACTGGATCGGACGCCGCTCCAGTAGAGAACCATGGCCCAGGATGACGACGACATCGAGCTGTTCCGCGCCGCCGTCGGCGAGGTCGAGCCCGTGCGGCACGACCGCGTGGAGCACGCCATCGAAAAACCCTCGGCGGAGCCACTACAGCGCCAGCGGGACGAGGCCCGGGTTCTCGTCGATGCCTTCAGCGACGACTACCTCAGTGAGGAGCTGCAACCGGGCGACGAACTCGCCTATGCCGTCCCCGGCCTCCAACCCAGCCAGTTCCGCAAGCTTCGCCGTGGTGAATTCCGCCGCGAGGCCGAACTGGACCTGCATGGCATGACCGCCGAAAACGCCCGCAAGGCCCTGGCCCTGCTGCTGGCCGAAGCACTGGAAGAAGGCTGGCGCTGCCTGCGCATCATCCACGGCAAGGGACTGCGTTCCTCCAACGATGGCCCCGTCCTCAAGACCCGCCTCAACACTTGGCTGCGCCAGCGCAGCGAGGTGCTGGCGTTCTGCTCGGCCCCGCCACGCGACGGTGGCACCGGCGCGGTCTACGTGCTGCTGAAGAAGAAGCGGTGACGACGACCGCCCCGGCGGACAGAGACTGCCCGCCCCCGCCCCGCTGCGGTATAGTTGCCCGCTTCCCGTTGCACCGATGCACAAGCCAATGAAACTCGTCGATTCCCACTGCCACATCAACTTCGATCCGCTGGGTGGCGACATCCCCGGCCTGCTCGCCAGGGCGAGGGCCAACGATGTCGAGAGCATGCTCTGCGTCGCGGTGACGCTGGAGGAGTACCCCGAGGTGCTGGCGCTGGCGCGCGAACACGAACACATCCACGCCTCGGTGGGGGTGCACCCCAACGTCACCGACGGCGAGGATCCGACGGTGGAGCGGCTGGTGGCGCTGGGCTGCGACGAGCACGTCGTCGCCATCGGCGAGACCGGGCTGGACTATTTCCGCAGCGAAGGGGATCTCGCCTGGCAGCAGGCGCGTTTTCGCCGCCACATCGAGGCGGCGCGGCAACTGCAAAAGCCACTGATCATCCACACCCGCGACGCCGCCAACGACACCATCGACATCCTGCGCGGCGAGCACGCCGAAGAACCCGGCGGCGTCATCCACTGTTTCACCGAGGATTGGGCTTTCGCGAAGAAGGCGCTGGATCTCGATTTCTATATCTCCTTCTCCGGCATCGTCACCTTCAAGTCGGCGCAACAGATTCAGGACGCCGCCAAAAAGGTGCCACTGGAGCGGATTCTGGTGGAGACCGACTCGCCCTATCTGGCACCGGTACCCCATCGGGGCAAGACCAACCAGCCGGCCTACACCCGCCATGTGGCAGAATTTCTCGCTGAGCTGCGGGGGACCGACCTGGAGACGATCGCCGCGGCGACGACGGAGAACTTCTACCGCCTGTTCCGGCAGGCGGCCGCATAGCCAGCGGCACCGGCCCGGCTTTCGCGGCATCATCATCCATCCGGCAATGGAAGTCGCCGGATCAACTATTGGCACAAGGATGCGCCGGTTGCCATCACATTCGACAGGACAGCCGATGCAAGACACCGCCCGATCCCTGTTCCGCGCCCTTTTCGCGCTGCTCGCCCTGCACCCCACCATGACGCTGGCGCTGCCGGCCGACATCGCCGACGGCTTCACCCGCACCGTGCTGGCCGACGGACTCGCCAATCCGGTGGATTTCGAGATCGCCGCCGACGGCAGGATCTTCATCCTCGACCGCTTCGGCAAGCTGTGGGTCCGGCTACCGGACGGCTCGATGGTGCTGGCAGCCGACATTCCCGTCTACCACGAGAGCGAAGCCGGGTTGATCGGCATCGCACTGGATCCCAATTTCGCCACCAACGACCTCCTCTATCTCTACTACTCACCACCGACACCGAGCGAACATCGCCTGTCCCGCTTCAAGATGAACGGCAACACGCTCGACGTCGATTCGGAGATCATCATGCTGCAGGTGGCCACCGATCGCGACGGGCCGGCCCACGACGGCGGCAATCTCGAATTCGATGGCTTCGGCAATCTCTATATCGGCACCGGCGACGCCGCGGAACACAGCCCCTACGCCGCCGTGGACGAGAGCGAAAAGAACAACAGCGCCGAGAAGTCCTCCTCCAACACGAAGGACCTGCGCGGCAAGATTCTGCGCATCACGCCGCAGCCGGACGGCAGCTACACCATACCCGCCGGCAATCTGTTCAGTGACCCCGCCGACGGACGGCCGGAGATCTACGTGATGGGCGCGCGCAACCCGTACAAATTCGAGATCGACCCCGCGACCAACTGGCTGTTCTGGGCGGACATCGGCCCCGACGCCGCCACCGCCAGCGAACTGGGGCCGGCGGGACTCGACGAGATCAATCTCACCAAGGCCGCCGGCAACTACGGCTGGCCCTATTTCATCGGCGCCAACCAGCCCTATCTCGTTCGCGGGCAGAAGATGGATCCGGCGGCACCGATCAACACCTCGAAATGGAACGACGGACCACAGGGGCCACTGCCGCCGGCGCAGCCGCACTGGTTCAGCAAACCACAACCGGCGATTGCGCTGATGGGCGGCCCGGTCTACCGTTTCGACCCCGCGGTCACGGCGGCCGGCCGGCTGCCCGCCGATTTCGACCAGCACTACTTCTACTGGGATTTCGTCACCAGCCGGATCTGGGCGGTGCGGTTCGACGATGCCGGCAACGCCCTGGGCGAAACGCAGATCGCCAAGACCGCCACCGGCCGCTTCAAATGGCTGATCGACATCGAGCTGGGCCCCGACGGGCGGCTCTATACGCTGGAGTACACCGATGCCCAGGTGCCCTATGGGCCGGTGCCGGCCACCGGCAAGCTGTCCCGGCTGGACTTCACCGGCCCCGCCTCGGCCAATCTGGCCCTGGGCCGGGTCGTGGCGGTGTCATCGACCGAAAGCGGTACCGCACAGGCGCAGAAGGAGAATCTCGCCGCCAGCAACGCCGTCGATGGCGATCCGGCCACCCGCTGGTCCAGCGCATTCTTCGAACCGCAGTGGATTCGCATCGATCTCGGCGACGAGATGACCATCGACCGCATCGAGATCGTCTGGGACCCCTACGCCTGGGGCGGCAGCTACAAGGTTCAGCTCTCCGCCGACGGCGATACCTGGACGACGGTCCACCAGGTCGATGGCGGCGACAACACCCCGGCGACGATCACCTTTCCGCCGAACCGCGCGCGTCACGTCCGCATCGCCGACATCACCCGAGGCGGCAACTGGAACTGGGGCATCGCCATCTACGAGCTGCGGGTCTTCGGCCCGACCCAGGGCAACCGCTTCGCCGATCCGCTGTTCCATCACCAGCATTATCAGGGCTCGGGCACTTGCGCGCTCTGCCACGGCGGCCTCACCGACAGCGACGGCCGCTCCATCTCGATCAACAACGACTGGTCGGCCAGCATGATGGCCAACGCGGTCCGCGACCCCTACTGGCTCGCCAAGGTGGCCGCCGAGCTCAAACGCAACCCGCAGCTCGAAGCGGAGATCAACGACCAGTGCACCCGCTGCCACGCACCGATGGCCAACGACGCGCTGAAGAAGGCAGGCCAGCCGATCCGGCTGTTCGGCGACGGGTTCAACCATCCCGACAACGACTATTTCGACGCCGCGATGGATGGCGTCAGCTGCACCGTCTGCCACCAGATCGCCGACGTCAACCTCGGCACGGCCGAGGGCAACTCGGGCCGGTTCGTGGTGGAACGTTACGACGACAAGGCGGCACGGCCGGCCTACGGCCAATACCCGAATCCGAAGATCGAACCAATGCGTTCCAATGCCGGTTTCACGCCGACCCACGCAACCCATATCAGCGAGTCGGCCCTCTGTGCCACCTGCCACGACCTGAAGACACCCTATGTGGACGCCAACGGCCAGATCGCCAGCAGTGACTACCCGAGCCATTTTCCGGAGCAGATGGTCTTCACCGAATGGCGCAACAGCGTCTATGCCGGCGGTGGCGCCGACGGGAAAACCTGCCAGCAGTGCCACATGCCGCGGGTCGAAGGCAGGGTGGCCATCGCCACCAACTCCGGTCAGGTGCCTGCGCGGGAGAATTTCGCCCGCCATACGATGACCGGCGCCAATACGACGATGCTGGCCATGCTACGGGACAACGCCGCCACCCTCGGCGTCAGCGCCACCCAGGCGGCGCTGAACGCCGAGATCGAGCGGACGCGGGCATTTCTCGAGACGGCCGCCTCGATCGACATCACCGAGACACGCATCGACGACGGCACGCTGCAAGCGACGGTGAAACTGACCAACCACACCGGACACAAACTGCCGGGCGGCTACCCGTCACGGCGGATGTTCATCCACTTCACCGTGGCCGACGCCGACGGCAACCTCCTGTTCGAATCCGGCCGACCCAATCCCGACGGCAGCATCGACGGCAATATCGAAGACAAAGACGAAAGCCGCTACGAGCCCCACTACGACCTCATCACCTCGGCCGATCAGGTACAGATCTACGAGCCGATCATGGCCGACAGCGACGGCAACGTCACCCACACACTGCTGCGGGCCAAGACCTATCTCAAGGACAACCGCCTCACGCCGCAAGGGTTCGACAAGGGCAACGTCCCGGCCGACATCGCCGTCCATGGCGCCGCCGCTGGCGATGACGATTTCGACAACGGCAGCGACACCATCCGCTACCATGTCGACGTCGGCGACCGGCGCGATCTGGTGGTCACGGCGGAACTGCTCTATCAACCACTCTCCTACGGCCATTTGCAGGATCTGTTCCGCGACGGCGAGCTGCCGCAGGTCGCCACCTTCCGCGCCATGTTCGAACGCAACCGCGACAAGACCGAACGGCTGGCCCGCAGCGAACGCCGTCTTGGACGGGCGGGCGTCTCCAGCGGTGGCGGCGGAATGGCGGCGTCATGGCTGCTGGCACTGTCGCTGCTGCGCCGCCGGCGGCGCCAACGATAGGCGTGCACCATGCCAGGGAATCGGCTTTCGATCGTCGGACTGCTGGCCGCGCTGCTGCTCGGCTGCGATGGCGGCAACAATCGAGTGGGCGGCGGGCCGGCCGAGGCCGGCCCCACGGCACCGACGATGCCCTGCTCGCTGGACGTGCCCGCCCGGGTACATCCGGCCGACGGCGCCGACCACATCCCACCGTCGCGTCCGTTACGGATCGAGCTGGCCCGGCCACTGACGCCAGCTCGGCTGGCCGAACACAGCAGCGCCGTCGCGCTCACCGATGCCAACGGCGCGGCGGTCGCCCTCGCCCCCCGCCTCGACGCCTCGGGCTGCACCGTCGAACTGCAGGCCGTCCCGCCACTGCGCGGCGGCACCGACTACCGGCTGCGGGTCGATCTGGCGGCGCTCACCGGCGACCCGGCCGCCGGCACGATCACGCGGCGTTTTCGCACGCTCGACCTCAAGTTTCTCGGCGCCAGTTTCTTCGACAGCCGCATCACGGCCATCGACCGGCTGACCGAAACGGAACTGCTCGGCGTATTACGGTTCGGCGGGCGCTGGGTGACGGAGCTGGCCCTGCCGGGCCGCAACCCCGGGGTGACCATCCCCGACAGCTACCTGCGGGCGCTCCACCGCTTCTGCGAGTTCGCCGTTGCCCGCGGGCAGCAGACGCTGATCCAGATTCCGCTCTTTCTGCCCGACGACGGCCTGCGGCGGGCACTCGACTATCTGCAACACCGCGACGACGGTTGCAATCGGATGCTCTTTGCCATCGGCAACGAGGTGGACCGCATCGACAGTGACGAGGAACGCTACGCCGACCGTTTCGAATGGCCCGACTACCTGGCGGCGCTGCGACGCATCGTGCCACTGCTGCGGCAGCGCTTTCCCGATGCCGCCATCGCCGCACTCGACCTCTCCTCGTTCGAGGAATACGACGACTACCGGGCCCTGCGTGACTGGGTGGGACCGTTGTGCGCCAGCGACGACCCAGCGGTGCGGGCCATCGACTATCTGTCGATCCATTTCTACCCCTATACCGGGGCACAGAAGCTGTGGGACATGCTCGATATGGGGCGTCGCTTCGCGGCCGGCCTTCGCCAGCTTCCCGCCGACTGCCCTCCGCTACTGCTGGGCGAGTACAACACCACCTATCAGTGGCGGCCCCAATCGACCTATCCCGGCAGCGGCGGCGACGCCTTCCTCCCGCTGCTGACGCTGCCCGAGCTGTTGCACCAGCAGAACACCATCGGACTGTTGCACTGGTCGCTGCTCGAGGACACCACCTCGACCCTCGGCCTGTTTCAATCACCGGCGCTGACACCACGCCCCGTCTATCCCGGCTATCTGCTGCTGCGGCCGGTACGCAATACCGATCCGGTCGCCACCCGCCATGCACCGCCCGATCTCGCCGTCAGCGCTTTTGCCGATGGCGACACGGTGCATCTCTACCTCGGCAACTACCAGCCCGTGTTCCGGCGCGGCATCGACCTCGGCAGCGACGACGCCGCAGTGGCCATCGAGCACCCCGGCCTGCCGGCGGCCACGCTGTCCCCGCTGCCGCCGTTCTCGCTCACCCACCTGCATATCGCCGGCGGCGTCATCGTCGCCGAACGGCGCATCGGCTTCCACGACCAGAACATCACCAGCGGACCGACCACAGCGGACACCACGCCACACTGCATCCCGGTGGCCGACTTTTCCGAGCCCAACAAACGCGGGGACGACTTCATCGGCGTCGATTTCGACCAGAATCGCAAGATCGCCACCGGCGGCACGCCGTTGCCGGTACCTGCCGCAGACGGCCCCGAACTGGAGGAGATGGACGACCTGCTGGAGGTGCGCTGCGGCCCGTCACCGCAGCGCTGTGGCGTATCGCTGCCACTGCTGGCCGACACCGCGACACGCGCGGCGGTGGACTGGTCCGAGGGGCTGTCGACGGCGGCCTTCCGCCTCAGCATCAGCAATCCCGGCGACGAGTCCATCACGCTGCTGGCACAATTGGCCACCACCCACCCCGCCAGCGAGACCGAGATCGCCGAGGCCTTCAGCAGCGATTTCTCCGTCCCCGCGGGCCAGACCACCACACTGTCGCTGCCCTGGCACTGGTTCCGGCAGCCGGATGCGGCGGCGCGCTCGCCAGCGACCGCGCTGGCCCGGCTTGCCGCATTGCGGCTGCTGTTGCGCACGCCCCGACCGGGGGACACATTTCAACTGCGACGCATCGAGATCTGCGACCGCGCCACCAATCCGGAATAGCCCCGCTGTTCGTGACGGAATTCACAGAATCGGAAACAGTCGGTAACAAGTCTCGGATTCCACTCACCCCGGCGAAAAAGAGGCAATATACTGCCGCTGCCGGTCGATCAGGCCGCCCCGCCGTCACGGGACAGATCGCCTCGCCCCCAATCGATGCGGAACGGACGCCAGAACATTGAACGCAATAACAAAAAAACCGACTTCACGGGCCGACGAGCGTCACCCACTGCTGCTGCCCGCCATGACGCTGGCGACCGCCGCCGTGCTGGTCATGCTGCTGGTCTATGTACTGGTGACCGGCCAACAGATCACCGCCCGCTACGCGCCACTGCTGCAGAACATCAACCAGATCCGGCAGCAGACCACCTCCGCCTGGCTCGACCTCTCCGATATGCAGGCCCACCCCGGCACCGACAACTGGCAACGGCTGTGGCGATCGCTGCACCAGGCCTCCACCCTCAGCGCCACGCTGCAGAACACCTTGGCGGCACAAGACGGCACCTCCCCCGCGGCGCTGCGCGATGAGCTCGCCGTCCGCATCGGCGAACTCCAGACACTGATCGGGCGACTCGTGGACCAGAGCATCCGTCACTATGGCGGCACCGCCGAGGTGGTGCCGGCATTTGGCGCCAGCTACCAGCAACTGCTTTCGGTCACCCAGCAGATCGACTCGCTGCTGCACGCCTCCCTCGACCAGGAGATGACCCACTTCCGCCAGCACAGCCTGATGCTGCTGGGTTTCGTGCTGCTGCTGACCACCGGGCTGATCCTGCTGCTGCAGGCCATTCTGGCCAACAACCGGCAACAGCTGGCGGAGCTGCGCCGCGCCAGCCACGAAATCCGCAAGAAGAACATCCTGCTCGAACAACTCGCCTATTTCGACCACCTCACCGGCCTGCCCAACAGCCCGCTGTTCCGCGACCGTACCCGGCAGGCACTGCTGCACGCTCAGCGCGAGGGCTGCTCGATGGTGGTGCTGTACCTCGATCTGGACGGATTCAAGGCGATCAACGACAGCCTCGGCCACGAGGCGGGAGACCACCTGCTGGTGGAGACGGCCAAGCGGATTTCACGCTCGGTACGCAAGGAGGACACCGTCAGCCGCCTCTCCGGCGACGAGTTCGCGATCCTGCTGGCGAATATCCCCGATCTGACGACCGCCGAGGAGACCTCGCGCAACATCGCCGAGAAGATTCTCGATCGACTGCAGCAGCCGATCGAGATCGACGGCGACCCGGTCACGGTGTCGGCCAGCATCGGCATCGCGCTCTACCCGGTCGACGGCGACAGCGCCGAGCAACTGTTGCGCGCCGCCGACACCGCAATGTATCTGGCCAAGTCGTCCGGCAAGAACAACTATCAGTATTTCTCCCGGCGCGCGCTCGGCACACACATCGTCTGCGAGCAGGAGCTGCGCGACCGCTTCGACGACGACTCGCTGGCGTTGCACTACCAGCCGCAGTGGCACCTCGACAGCGGCGCGCTCGGCGGGCTGGAGGTGCTGGTGCGCTGCCGCGACGAGCGTCACGGCATGATCTACCCCTCGGGCCTGCTGCCGGTGGCGGAACGCAACGCGCTGATCGGCAAGCTCGACCTCTGGGTCACCCAACAGGCCTGCCGCGACTTCGCCAGCTGGCGCGGCCAGGACAATCCGCCGCCGAAGATCGCATTGAATCTCTCCGCCATCTCCCTCGGCCAGAGCCGCTTCGCCAGCCGCTTTCTCGCCATTCTGCAGGAACACCAGATTCCGGGATCGCGGATCGAGATCGAACTGAGCGACGAGGCGCTGGTCACACTGCGACCCGGTACGTTGAAGCTGCTCGATCCCCTGTTCCAGCACGGTGTGCATCTGGCCATCAACTGCTCCGGCACGCGCTACCGTGCATTGGAGCTGTTGTCGCGCCTGCCGGTCAGCGCCGTCAAGATCGAGCAACGCTTCTACCGCAGCGCCGGTGACAACGAACTGGTCGCCGCCATGCTCACCAATGTCGTCGATATCGCCGGCAAGCTCGGCGCCGTCGCCATCGCCGAAGGGATCGAATCCAGCACCGATCTGGAACAGGCCATCGCCCACGGCTGCGATCTCGGCCAGGGGTATTTTCTCGGCGAGCCGCAGACCGCCGGCGAGATCGGCAACCTGCTGCAAGAGGCCTCCTCCAGCCAGACGTACCGGAAGGCCAGCAACGTCCACCACTTCCCCGCCCCACCATCACGCCGCTGAACGGCCACCGGCGGCAACAACGACTCCCCGTGGGCATTGCCATCGACGCCCTGCGCCCCCATTGTGGTGGTAGTCGATGCAAGGTCCGGCGCCGTTTTCCGATGGCCATCGGGGAGCGCGCCGAAGGAGGAAGTCACGATGAAGCAGGCACGCATCCGGCCACCCGCCGTGGCCAACACGTTCTATCCCGGCGATCCGACGGAACTGCGGGCAATGGTGGCCGCCATGCTCGAAGGCAGCCGGGCAGCCAGGCAGCAGCCGAAAGCACTGATCGCGCCCCATGCCGGTTATGTCTACTCCGGTGACATTGCCGCCCAGGCCTACGGCGCGCTCCACCCCTATCGCGACGTGATCCGCCGCGTGGTGCTGCTGGGCCCCAGCCATCGCGTGCCGTTCCGCGGCATCGCCGTCAGCAGCGCCGACTATTACCGCACGCCGCTGGGCGACATTCCACTCGATACCGAAACCGCGCGGGAACTGACGCAGCGGTTCGGCTTCGTCGACTACCTCGACGTGGCACACCGGGACGAGCACAGCCTCGAAGTCCATCTCCCCTTCCTGCAGGCGGTGCTCGATGAGTTCGAGCTGCTGCCGCTGGTGGTCGGCGAAGCGACACCCCAACAGGTGGACGCGGTTCTGGAAGCCGTCTGGGGCGGGCGGGAGACGCTGATCGTCATCAGCTCCGACCTGAGCCACTACCACAGCGACGCCGTCGCCCGACGGCTGGATCGGGAGACGGCGCAAGCGATCGAATCGCTCGACCCGGCCGGCGTCGACACCCAGCACGCCTGCGGCGCCCACCCGGTACGCGGCCTGCTCGAGGCGGCCCGCAAGCACCGGATGCGACCGGTCACCATCGCGCTCGACAACTCGGCGCGCACATCTGGTGACTACGACCGCGTCGTCGGTTACGGCGCTTGGCTGTTCTTCGAACCGGAGGGAACGCTGCAATGAATCTGACCGACCGGCAACGCGACCTGCTCAGAACGATCGCCCGCGAATCGATCCGCGCCGGCCTCACCCACGGCCAGCCACTGGCGGTGGATCTGGAGCAGGTGGACGAAACGCTGCGGCGGCCGGCCGCCACCTTCGTCACGCTCAACCTGCACGGCCGGCTGCGTGGCTGCATCGGCTCGTTGCAAGCGATCAGGCCGCTGGCGCAGGACGTGGCCCACAACGCCTGGGCCGCGGCGTTCCAGGATCACCGCTTTCCGCCGCTGACGGCCGAGGAGTTTCCCGACATCGATATCCACATCTCACTGCTGTCGGAACCGGAGCCGATGGCGGTGACCTCGGAGGCCGATCTGCTACGCCAGCTCCGGCCCGGAAAGGATGGACTGATTCTCGAGGACGGCCCCTATCGCGCCACTTTTCTGCCGCAGGTGTGGTCGTCGTTGCCGGAGCCGGAACGCTTCGTCGCCGAGCTGAAGAGGAAGGCCGGGCTACATCCCGGCCACTGGTCGGACACCCTCCGCTTCAGCCGGTACACCGTCGAGTCGGTTTAGCCGGCCCGGCCGTCCCCGTCTCGTTGCGGCGATCGTCACGGCCCCGCCCAAGGCGGGAACCCCAACCGGTTGCACCCGGGTGGCCCCGCCTCGCCGCTCAGTCGTCAGCCTTTGCGAGCTGCGCAATCTCGTATTCGATGCGCCCTTTTTCGATCTCGGTGAGAGCCGGCAGCCGTAACGCACGTTCCAGCAACGAACGTGCCTGGCCGATGGCCCCGATACGCAACGCCTTCTGCGCCAGCGCGCGGTAGCCCTCGCTGCGCCGCCCGGCCGCATCGGCCGCGCGTGCCTTGAGGTCGTAGAAGCCCAGGCTGTTGGTCTCCGTCACCGGCACCGCCTCGATGACCCGCCAGGCGCGCGCGCCGTCACCACTGCCCAGCAGCGCCTCGGTCATCAGCATCGCCACCGCCTCGGACTGCGGGTAGAGCTCGAGCAGCGGGGTCAACCGTTCGATGGTCTCATCGAAACGGCGCTCGTCGTTGAGCCAGCGCGCCCGGCTCAGAATCGCCGGCATCGAGCGCAGATCACCGAGCGTTTCGATCGCCCGGGCGTACTGCAGCCGGCGTGCCTGCGCCCAGGCCCGGGCGTAGCGCGCCACGTCGGGATCCTCGACGGTGGGCAGTGGATAGTCGCCGCCATGCTTGGCGGTCAGGGCGCGGATCTTCTCCCGGGCATAGAGAAAGGCGGGATTGCGATTGCGGTGGGTCGTCGGCAGCCGCCGCGCCAGCTCGGTCACGTTGCTGACCCGCTGGCGACTCAGCGGGTGGGTTCGCAACCAGGCGATCACCTCGTCGTTGCTGCCGTCGACGAAGCGGTCGAGCTTGGCGAGAAAGCTGCCCATCGCCGTCGGATCGTAGCCGGCGGCGGTCAGGATGCGCAGCCCGATCCGGTCCGCCTCGGTCTCCATCTGACGCGAGTAGGCGAGCTGCTGCTGCCCCTGGAAGGCGATGGTGGACATCAGCGCCGCCTCGGCAACGGTGGGATCGTAGGCCGCCGCGATCATCGTCGCCAGAATCCCGAGGCCGGTCATCAGGCTGCCGCTGGCGGAACGCGCCTGCATCCGCTCGATGTGCCGCTGGGTCACGTGAGCGAGCTCGTGGGAGATGACCGCGGCCAGTTCGTCCTCGGAGTCCACCGCGAGGATCAGGCCGGCATTGACGGCCACCACGCCACCCCGGGTTGCGAACGCGTTGATCGACGGGTCGTCGATGATCGAGAAATAGAAGGGATAGCGCGCATCGGGCAGATGCTGGGTGATGCGGTTGCCGACCGAGCGCAACCACTGCGTCAGTTCCGGGTCGTCGATCAGCGGCAGCAGCTTGCGCAGCTCGCGATAGATCTTCCTGCCCTCGCGGGCCGCATCGTCACGCGCCGGATCGACGCTCTCGATATGATCGATGTCCGGCAGCAGGATGCGCGCCTGGGCCACGGCCGACGGCGGCGCCGCAATGAGCACGCCCGTCAGCGCGGCCACGAAGAGGAAACGGGCGACCCCGATGGTCGCCAGAAGACTGCGGACATTCGCCATACCAACCATGATACCTCCGGCAGCGGCCACCCACCCAACCCGCCCCGGCGGGAATGGACGATCGGTAACGATACCGGTTGGAGCGGGCCGGCCAGCCGGGATTCGGTGGCGACGCCGTAATCGTGACCGGCCGCACCCAAACGGGACGGCCACCCCGGCCGGCGGTCACGGCGATCGCCAGGCGTGGTTGAACTCGATCAGCGCCGGTTTTTCCGACGCCGCCAGCATCTCGCGCAACAGCCGGCACTCCCGCTCATAGCCATCCGGGGTCAAATGGCCGCGCATCAGCTCGAAACGCAGATAGACCAGCCAGGTGTTGAGCACGTCGGTTTCGCAGTAGTCGCGGATGCCGCGGATGTCCCCGTCGAGGAAGGCGTCCCACACCTTCGCCCCGCTCATCCCCATCTTGCCGGGGAACCCGAGCAGCGTCGCCACTTCGTCCAACGGCGCGGCGGCGCGGGCCTGGTAGCCGGCGAGCACGTCCATCAGATCGGTGTGTCGCCACTGGAAGCGGTTGAGATAGTTGTTGAAACGGAAGCTCTGGTCCTCGTCGCCGACCTCCCAGTAGCGCGGCGCCGAGATGCAGTGCAGCAACGCGCGGTAGTGGATCACCGGCAGATCGAAACCACTGCCGTTCCAGGTCACCAGCGTCGGCGTGTAGCGGTCGAGACCGTCGAAGAAACGCTGGATCAGGTCCTGCTCCGGCGACGTCTCGTCACCCAGCGACCACACTCTCACCTGCTCGCCGTGCCGGAAGACCACCGAGATGGCGACGATGCGGTGCAGATGGTGGGCGAGAAAGTCCCTGCCGGTCTTCTCCTCGCGCAGCTTGAACATCGCCTGGGCCGCCGCCTCGTCGTCGAGCCCGTCGAGGCCGTAGATGCGCCTTCCGCCCTCGACGTCGGGGACGGTCTCGATGTCGAAGACCATGATGTTATTCATGACGTCGCCCTCCCGCCGGAAAGACACCGGTGGAGATGTAGCGGTCACCGCGATCGCAGACGATCGAGACGATGGTGGCGCCACGCACCTCGCCGGCCAGCCGCAATGCCGCCGCCACCGCGCCACCGGAGGAGACACCGCAGAAGATCCCCTCGTCGGTGGCCAGCCGCCGCATCATCTGTTCGGCCTCCTCCTGGCCGACGGTGAGGATACGATCCACCAGCGAGGCGTCGTAGATGGCCGGCAGATAGGCCTCGGGCCAGCAGCGGATCCCGGGGATGTTGGCGTCGTCGTCCGGGTGGACGCCGACGATCTCGACCCGCGCCGACCGCTCGCGAAGATAGCGCCCGGTGCCCATGATGGTCCCGGTGGTGCCCATCGAGCTGACGAAATGGGTGATCTCGCCGGCGGTGTCGCGCCAGATCTCGGGGCCGGTGGTCTCATAGTGGGCGCGCGGATTGTCGGGGTTGGAGAACTGATCCAGCAGCTTGCCTTTGCCCTCGGCCTGCATCTGCTCGGCCAGATCGCGGGCGCCCTCCATCCCCGCCGCCTCGGAGACGAGGATCAGCTCGGCGCCATAGGCGGCCATGCTGGCGCGGCGCTCCATGCTCATCGTCTCCGGCATGATCAGGATCATGCGGTAGCCGAGCATCGCCGACACCATCGCCAGCGCAATGCCGGTGTTGCCACTGGTGGCCTCGATCAGCGTGTCGCCGGGGCGGATCTCACCTCGCGCCTGGGCATGGCGGATCATGCTGTAGGCCGGCCGGTCCTTGACCGAGCCGGCCGGGTTCTGTCCTTCCAGCTTCACCAGCAGGGTGTTGCCGGTATCGGCGCCGATGCGTTGCAGCCGCACCAGCGGCGTGTTGCCGATCAGGCTCTCCAGCGTCGGGTATTGCATATCAACTCGTCTCCAACAGGACGAAGGCGACCGCCGTCTCCGCTTCGTCGGCAATGCTCAGATGAATGGCCTCGATGCCGGCCCGGGCCGCCAGCTCGGCGGCGCGACCGTGCAACCTGAGCGCCGGACGGCCCAGGTCGTTGTGCGTCACCTCGAAATCGGTGAAACGCAGCCCCTGCCGGAACCCCAGCCCCAGCGCCTTGCTGGCCGCCTCCTTGCTGGCGAACCGCTTGGCCAGAAAGGCAGCCTTGGCGCGGGTGGCGGCGAAATCGGCCAGTTCGGCGCCCACCAGGATTCGCCGCGGGAAACGCTCGGGATGGCGCCGGTGCAGCGCCGCGATACGCCGCACATCGACCACGTCGGTTCCGATGCCGAAGATCGCCATCAGTCCGCCAGCAGTGCCCGCATCTCACGCACCGCCTCGCCAATGCCGACGAACAGCGCACGGGCGATGATGGCGTGGCCGATATTGAGCTCGTTGAGCCCCGGCAGGGCGCGGATGGCACGCACATTGTCGTAGTCGAGCCCGTGACCGGCATTGACCACCAGCCCGAGGTCGAGCGCGTGGCTGGCCGCCGCGGTGAGCCGCGCCAGTTCGGCCTCCCGCGCGGCGCCGGTCAGATTGGCGTAGCGGCCAGTGTGCAGTTCGATCACCGGCGCCCCGCAGGCGGCGGCCGCGCTGATCTGTTCGGTGTCGGGCTCGATGAAGAGAGAGACGGTCACGCCGGCATCGGCCAGCGCGCGGCAGACCTTCTCGATCTGGGCGCGATGACCGATGACGTCCAGCCCCCCTTCGGTGGTCAGCTCCTCGCGCCGCTCCGGCACCAGGCAGACGTCGTCCGGCCTCACCGCCAGGGCGATGGCCTGCATCTCGTCGGTGGCGGCCATCTCCAGGTTCATCTTGCTGCGGATCGTGCGCCGCAAGGCATGGACATCGTCGTCCTGAATGTGCCGGCGATCCTCGCGCAGATGGAGCGTGATGCCATCGGCCCCGGCGTGTTCGACGAGATCGACGAAGGCCACCAGGTCGGGATAGGGCGTGAACCGCGCCTGACGGATGGTGGCGGCATGGTCGATATTGACGCCCAGCTTGATCGGCTTGGTCATGGTCTCTGCTTTCCTCGAATCCGCAGCAGTTGCTGCATCAGTTGTCGGCTTCTGAGTTCCCGCTCCCCCAGCAGCGGGCGCAGCGCCGCCGAGGTGACGCGGCGCAGTGCCCGCTGCACCGCCGGCTCGTCGAAATCCCCGCGCTGAAGCGCGGCCATGGTGGCGGCATCGATGGCCACCGCGTCGCGCCCCGGCATCGCCACGGAAAAACCGTGCCCCGGCATGAAGTAGTAGCGCCCGGCCTCGGCCAGCGGCGCGCCGGTGAGCCAATCCTCGCTGGTGTCGGGGGCATAGCCCAGCGCATCGAGCAGATGCCATTCGAAGCGCCGCAGCGTCGCTGCCGCCGGCGCGGCGACGGCCAGTGCCTCGAGGGTCTGCCGGTAGATCGCGTAGATGCCGGGCAGTGCCGCCTGCGCCGGCAGCAGCCGTTGCAGCACCTCGTTGCAATATAAACCACAGATGCCCGCTTCACCATCCAGCGCGAACACCGCCAGCGGCTCCGCCGCCCGCAGGGTCTTCAGATCCCGCTGCCCGCGCCAAGCGAACAGCAACTCCCGAAACGGCTGCCATGTCACCCCGCCGCCCTTCGGCGAGACCCGGGCCAACAGCGACTGACGGCCATGATCACGGGTGAAGACATCGAGAATCCGGCTGTTCTCGCGGAAACGGCGGCCATGGAGGACGAAACCGGGGCTTTGCTCCACCGCGCTCATCGCCCTGCCACCACGGCCCCGCGACCGTTTCGCCGGTGGCGCCAGGCCGCCGGCCGGACCGGACCGTCACTCCCGGTCGAGCGTGAATCGCTCCAACAGCCGCGCATCGTCGCTCCACCCCGCCTTGACCTTGACCCACAGTTTCAGGTGCACCGGCACGCCGAGAATGCCGCCGATGCGCCGGCGCGCCTCGCTGCCGACCTTTTTCATCATCTCCCCTTTCCTGCCGATGACGATGCGCTTCTGCCCTTCCCGCTCGACATAGACGACGGCGGCGATGGAGACGCCGTTGGGGCCTTCCTGATACTCCTCGACTTCCACCGCCAACGCGTAGGGCAGCTCCTTCTCCAGCGCCTGCATCAACTGTTCACGGATCAGCTCGGCGGAGACGAAACGCATGCTGCGGTCGGTCATTTCGTCCTCGTCGAACTCGAACGGCCGCGCCGGAATGTATTTTTTCACCACGTCAAGAAAACGGCGGATGTCGCGCTCGCGAAACACCGACAACGGGATGATCTCGGCGAAATCGTGGCGCGCCGAGACCGACTGCAGATAGGGCAGCAGTGCGGCCTTCTCCTTGATCCTGTCCACCTTGTTGACGAGCAGCACGACTGGCGCCGACTCCGCCTCGAGATGGTGGAGCACCTGCTCGTCCTCGTCGGTCCAGCGCCCCGCCTCGACCATGAAGACGATGACATCCCCCTCGGCCAGCGTGCCGATGGCGGTCTTGTTGAGACGCCGGTTGAGCGCCTTCCTGGCGTCGAGGTGAATACCGGGCGTGTCGACGAAGACGATCTGATGGTCGCCGTCGGTATGGATGCCGAGAATGCGGTTGCGGGTGGTCTGGGGCTTGGGTGTCGTGGCCGCCAGATGGACGCCGAGGACATGGTTCATCAACGTCGATTTGCCGACATTGGGCCGGCCGACGATGACCACTCGACCGCAGTGCGTGGTGGTGCTCAAGCGTCGAGCACCCGTGCCAGCGCCAGCTTGGCGGCGGCCTGCTCCGCCTTGCGGCGGCTGCTGCCCCTGGCCTGGGTGACGATGGCCGGCTCGGCGACACGGCATTCGGCGGTGAAGGTCTGGTTGTGCGCCTCGCCACTGATGTCGAGGACGCGATATTCCGGCAGCGGCAACGCCCGCGACTGCAGCCACTCCTGCAGCCGGCTCTTCGGATCCTTCAGTGTCTCCGGCTCGGGCAACTCCGCCAGTTCGTCGCGAAAAAGGGCCAGGATATAGTCCCGCGCGTAGTCGAATCCCTTGACCAGATAGGCGGCGCCGATGATCGCCTCCAGTGCGTCCTCCATGATCGACTCACGGCGAAACCCACCGCTCTTGAGCTCCCCCGCGCCGAGTTTGAGATAGTCGCCCAGCTGGTTGTCGGCGGCGATCCGCGCCAGCGTCGCGCCCCGCACCAGATGGGAGCGCAGACGGCTGAGATCGCCCTCGTTGACATCGGGAAAACGCTCGAACAGGTGGTTGGCGATGACCAGGCTGAGGACGCTGTCGCCAAGAAACTCCAGCCGCTCGTTGTTCTTCTTGCTGGCACTGCGATGGGTGATCGCCTTGGCGAACCAGGGCGACGCCAACACCTCCTCGTCCAGCAGTTGCAGCAAGCGGGGCGCGGGCATCAGTCGGCCTCGGCCCTGAACGTGAGCAGAAAGTCGATATTGGCCAGAAACGGTCTCACCACCTCGTATTCCAGTGCGATCCGACGCTCCCCATCGACGCTCTCGACGACGAGGTTCTCCTGCGTGACGTCGTCGACGTTGTTGATCTCGAGCCGCTTGGCCAACCGCCGCCACACTTCGCGATTGCTGGCGCGCTGATCGTCGAGCTCATCGGCCACCGTCTGCAGCGCCTTCTTCACCACGCCATATTCGAGATAGACCGGCACCAGACGCAACGCCGCCAGCGCCGTCAGGCCCAGCAGCGCAAGACAGGCCAGCATGGTGAGCAAACCGGCACCACGTTGTTTCCCGCGGCGATCTCCTTCCATCTTCGGTCCTCCTTATTCGATCACGGTGCCGATGCGACTGAAATCGACGCGGCGCTTGGTGAAGTTCCAGTGCATCCAGATCACCATCGCCCGGCCGACCAGGTTCTCCTCCGGCACATAACCCCAAAAACGGCTGTCGTTGCTGTTGTCGCGGTTGTCCCCCATGACGAAGTAGTGGCCATCCGGCACCACATATTCGCCACCGGCCCCGCGCGTGCGCTTGCGGTTGTTCAGCACCTTGTGCTCGACGTCGCCCAGTTTTTCCAGATAGACGACGTCGTCGGCGCTGAAGTATTCGTCGTTGGCCTCGTATGGCCCGAGATACTCTTTCGGTATCAGCTCACCATTGATCACCAACCGCTTGTTGCGATACGAGATGCGATCCCCCGGCAGGCCGATCACCCGCTTGATGTAGTCGAGTTCGGGGTTGCGCGGATAGCGAAAGACGACGATATCGCCGCGCTTCGGCTCGCCAACCGCCACCACCTTGGTATGGATCACCGGCAGGCGAATGCCGTAGGCATATTTGTTGACGAGGATGAAGTCGCCGACCATCAGCGTCGGGATCATCGAACCCGACGGTATCCGGAACGGCTCCACCACGAACGACCGCAATACCAATACCACGGCCAGCACCGGGAAGAACGAGCGTGAATATTCGACATACCACGGTTCGCTGATCTCGCCATCGGGGCCAACCGGCGCCTCGCGCCGGGCCCTCAAAACGAAGCGATCGAGCAACCAAACGGCGCCGGTGAGCAGCGTGCCGATGACCAGCACCAGTTCCAGATCGAAATGCATTCGCCTATTTCTCCGTCTTCAGCACGGCAAGAAAGGCTTCCTGCGGAATCTCCACCTTGCCCACCATCTTCATTCTCTTCTTGCCGGCCTTCTGCTTCTCCAGCAGCTTGCGCTTGCGTGACACGTCACCACCGTAACATTTGGCGAGCACGTTCTTGCGCAGCGCCTTGACATTGGTGCGGGCGATGATGTGGTTGCCGATGGCCGCCTGGATCGCCACCTCGAACATCTGCCGGGGAATGATGTCGCGCATCTTCTCGGTCAGCTCCCGCCCACGGCTCTGGGCCACGCTCTGATGCAGGATCACCGACAGCGCATCGACCCGTTCGCCGTTGATGAGAATATCCACCTTCACCAGTGGCGCCGCCTGAAACCGCAGGAAGCTGTAGTCGAACGAGGCATAGCCACGGCTCACCGACTTGAGACGGTCGAAGAAATCGACCACCACCTCGCTCATCGGCAGTTCGTAGCCGAGCGACACCTGCTTGCCGGTGTAGAGCATCTTGGTCTGCACGCCGCGCTTCTCGATGCAGAGCTTCATCACCTCGCCGAGATACTCCTGCGGCACGAGAATATTGCCCTGGATGATCGGCTCGCGAATCTCGTGGATCTCGTTGACCGGCGGCAGCTCCGACGGATTGTGGATCTCGAGGATCTCGCCCTTGGTGGTCTCGACTTGATAGACCACCGTCGGCGCGGTGGTGATGAGGTCGAGATCGTATTCCCGCTCCAGCCGCTCCTGGATGATCTCCATGTGGAGCATGCCGAGAAAACCACAGCGGAAACCAAACCCCAGCGCCTGCGAGGTCTCCGGCTCGTAAGCCAACGACGCGTCATTGAGTTTGAGCTTGTTGAGGGCGTCGCGAAGATTCTCGTAGTCGTCGGCGCTGACCGGATAGAGCCCGGCGAAGACCCGCGGCTGCACCTCCTCGAAACCCTCCAGCGGCGCCTCGGCCGGCTGGGCGGCATCGGTGAAGGTATCACCCACCTTGGCGGCGTCGATGTCCTTGATGCCGGCGATGACGTATCCCACCGATCCCGCCGGCAGTGCCTCCTGCTCCAGCGCCTTCGGCGTGAAGATGCCCAGCTTGTCCACCTGGTGGGTGGCGCCGGTGGACATCGCCACCAGCTTCTGTTTCCTGCGCAGTGTCCCTTCCATCACCCGCACCAGCGAAACGACGCCGAGATAGTTGTCGAACCAGGAGTCGATGATCAACGCCTGCAACGGCCCGTCGGCGTCGCCCGCCGGCGGCGGCACGCGCTCGACGAGCTGTTCCAGTAACGCATCGATCCCCTCGCCGGTCTTGGCACTCACCTCCAGCGCGTCGGTGGCGTCGATGCCGATGATGTCCTCGATCTCCTGCTTGACGCGGTCGGGATCGGCCGCCGGCAGGTCGATCTTGTTCAGCACCGGGATCACCTCCAGCCCCATGTCGATGGCGGTGTAGCAGTTGGCCACGCTCTGGGCCTCGACCCCCTGGGAGGCATCGACGACCAGCAGCGCGCCCTCGCAGGCCGCCAGCGAACGCGACACCTCGTAGCTGAAATCCACATGACCCGGGGTGTCGATGAAATTGAGCCGATAGACCTCGCCATCGGCCGCCCGATAGTTCAACGACACACTCTGCGCCTTGATGGTGATGCCGCGCTCCCGCTCCAGATCCATCGAATCGAGCACCTGCTCCGACATCTCCCGCTCGGAGAGGCCACCGCAGGTCTGGATCAGGCGATCGGACAGCGTGGACTTGCCGTGGTCGATATGCGCAATGATCGAGAAATTGCGTATATTGTTGATATTAATGACTTTCTCCCAGAACCTTGTCGAGTCTTTCGCGATCGAGGAAGTGTTTGCAGATCACCTCGCCGCCATGGCAGAGCACCGGCACATCGGCATGGAAACGCCGGCGCAGCGTCACATCCCGGTCGATGTCCACCCGCTCCAGCGAACAGACGGACGGGTCGAGCAACTGGCCCAGCGCAAACGCCATATCGTCGCACAGATGACAACCTTCGCGGTAATAGAGGGTGAGCCGCAGGGTCACTTGGCGGGCAACTTCAGTGGCAGAAAGACCGGCCCGCCGGGACGCTGCACCAGCACCGGCACCGAATGCTTCGCCGGCAGCCCCGGCACCAGCTTGCGCAGCGCCGCGATGTCGTCGATCTTGTGGTTGTCGATGGAGATGATGACATCGCCCTCGCGAATGCCCGCTTCGGCGGCGGCACCACCGGGCAGCACCTGCTCCACCAGCACGCCGCTGGAGACGTTTAGCGCTTCGCCGATTTCCTTCGACAGCGGCGCCGCAACGATACCCAGCCGCGCCACCCGGTTCTGATCGACGCCGCGCTTGCGGGCCTCGATCTGCTCCTCTTCGGGCAACGCCTGGATGACGATCCGCTTCTTCAGCGTCTTGCCGCCACGGAGGATCTCCACCGCCACCTCGTCACCGACGTGGAACCGCCCCACCATCGGCGGCAGATCGGAGGAGTGGGAAATCGGATTGCCATTGAAGGTCAGAATCACGTCCCCCACCTGGATGCCGCCCTTTTCGGCCGGACTGTCGCCGATCACCTGGGCCACCAGCGCGCCCCGCGGCCGGTCGAGGCCGAACGACTCGGCCAGATCGCCGGTGACCTCCTGGATATAGACGCCGAGCCAGCCACGCTGCACCTTGCCCGTGGCCTTGAGCTGCCTCGCCACGTCCATCGCCACGTCGATCGGAATGGCAAACGACAACCCCATGAAACCGCCGGTACGACTGTAGATCTGGGAATTGATCCCGACCACCTCGCCATCGAGGTTGAACAGCGGCCCTCCCGAATTGCCCGGGTTGATCGCCACATCGGTCTGAATGAACGGCACGTACTGCTCCGACGGCAATGACCGCCCCTTGGCGCTGACGATGCCGGCCGTCGCCGAGTGCTCGAAGCCGAACGGCGAACCAATGGCCAGCACCCATTCGCCCACCTTCAGCTTGTCCGACGAACCCAGCTTCAGCACCGGCAGATTCTCGGCATCGATCTTCAGCAACGCCACGTCGGTGCGGGGATCACTGCCGATCAACTTGGCCTTGTACTCCTGTCGGTTGCTGAAACGAACGACGATCTCGGCGGCATTCTTGACGACATGATGGTTGGTGAGAATGTAGCCGTCCGGGGAGATGACGAACCCGGAACCGAGGGAGTTCTCGCCCCCGAACTCGTCCGGGTCCGGCAGCTCGCCGCCATCCCCCCCCCGGTGACGCTCGAGAAACTTCTTCAGAAAATCGCCCAGCTCGCCTTCGCCCGGCATCCCGGGGACGGCCGACTGCCCCCCCAGCGCCGAGGCCCCGGCGCGCGGCACCGTGCTGATGTTGACCACCGCGGGGCTGTTGCGCTCGATCAGTTCGGTGAACGATGGCAACGCACCCGACAGTGCCCAGGCCGGATCGCCAATACCGGACAGAGCCACGATACACAGCAGCGCCGTGGCGATGGAACGTAGATTCATCGAAAGCTCCCGGAAAACTACCGCTGTCGGCAGCCGGATGGTCGGGCTGCCGGAGAAAGAGGCAGATTATCGGCGATTGTGTCGGGAAAAGCACGTTTCCAAGCTGTCATCGACCGGGCCATCGAACCGGCGGGTTCGACGGCCGGCACAGCGCGCGCCCACCATCGACTCCGACCCGGCACACACCCTAGAAACAGGGGAAACGGTACGCGGTGGCATCGGCAGCCCGAGCCACACGACGGACGGTTCCGGATAGGCTCCATGCCCCGCCGATGGCAGGCCCGCAGCCCCTCCGCAGCCGCCGAACGGGCTCCGGCCGTCAACCGTCGATCGACAGCAACACCGGCTGGAAACGCGGATCCTGCTCCAGCCGCCGGCCACGGCGCCTGACGAACAGATACCCGGCACCGAAACCGAGCAGCGAGGCGACGACGGTCCACGGCTCACTGCCGGGCACGACCGTCTGCGCCACCAGGCCACCCGCAATCATCGCCAGCAGCGGCAGCAGGTAGACCAGGAAGGCCGCCCGCAACAAGCCGCCCTCGGAAAGCCCCAGGGTCACCGTCTGCCCCACCCGGGCGCCGAGCGGGTTGGGTACCCGCAACGCCCGGCCGCCGCGCTCGAACAGCGCCGCCAGCGACGACGTGCCACAGCCATCGGCCGAGGCACAGCCACCACAGGCGCCGCGCTGCCGTGTCTCGATCCAGGCAAAGCGGCCCTCGGTGCGAACGACGATACCCTGTGCCTTGATCACAGCGCCGGCTCCAACCCCGCATAGATGGCACTGATGGTCGGCTCTGGCACTTCGCCGATGACGGCGACGACGAAACCCTGTTTGATGTTCATCAGGGTATTCAACGCACCAGAGCTCTCCCGGGAGGCATGGTACCGTTCGCCGCGCCCCGGCTGCTTGATGAAGACGGAGATGGTCGCCACCCCATCGTCGAGCACGATGTGGCGTACCGGCGTGCGGCTCCCCGGCACGATGCGGGTGCGGTCCTGGGTGATCTCGAAACCCGGCGGCGTCCAGCCCAGCTTCCAGCGTGGCAACAGGTCCAGCGTATTGGGGGGCTCTGGCTCGACGGCGGGCTCCCCCGCATCCGCTATCCAGTCGTACTCGGCGGCGCTGAAACGGATGTCAGGACTCTTCTCCGGCAGCTCCAGCCGGTTGAAGATCAACTGCTCCTTCGGCTGCCCCGCCTTGTCCACCACCTGGGATTTCAGCAACAGCCCGCTCTCGGCCTCGAGACAGAGGCGGTAGCCAAAGCGGTAGCTGTCACGTGGCACGATGGAGACCACCTGACAGGTGTAGCCCGCGATCTCCTCGGTACCGTCGAGATAGTAGTCGTAGAAGTCGCTGGTCGTGGTGAACTGGCGGTCGAAGGCGCCGGCGGCGGAACGCTTGCCCGCCTCCTCGATCAGCAGCATCTCCTTGTCGGGGATGACGCTGACGAGGCTGTGATCATCACGGTAGACCTCCCGCAGCTCGCCCGCGATGGTGCTCAGATACTCACGCTCGCCATGCTTGTCGAAGCTGTGGACGATACGCATCGTCCACGACTTGTCACCGTTGACGAAGGTGAAAGCGCCCGTGTAGTTGAGGGATTGGCCGGCCGAGGCCATCTTTTCCAGCAGTCGGCTGACCGCTTCCCGGTCGTCAGCGGCGGCCGTTCCCGGCAGCAGCGCCACGCCGCACAACAGCCCGGCCACGATGATCGAGCGCATCAGGGCTGGTCGTCCACCGGAATGTCGAAGCCCATGATTCGTGCCCGCGGCAACACGTTGCGCCGGGCGGCATGCTCGGCATGGGTGGCAAGATAGCCCCCCAGCAGGCGGGCATTGGCACTGCCGTACAGGGCCGGCGGAATGGGCGTAGCCGGTGGCGGGGCAACCGCCGGTGAGCTGACCGGCTGGGCCAGTTCGGCGGGCGGAACCGATGCAACGCTGCCCGCCGCCATGCCATTCTCGTGCAGCGGCGCCTCGGGCTGTTGCCGCGCCAGCGGCGGCGTGGCCGGCTGTTCGGCGGTGTGGGAGCCGATGCCCTTGAGCACCGTCAACGAGACCAACGCCACCGATGCCGCGATGGCACCACCGACCAGCACCTTCAACCAGGGAATACGATGCCCGCTCCCGGTCCCGGGCGGCAGTTCGGCGCTGCCCAGATCCCACTGTTCGTCGGACGGCAGCGCCTCGATCTCGGCCAGTACCCGATCGCTCAACGACTGGTCGAAGACCACATCCGGCTCGTCACGGATGGCGGCACCGATCAGCTGATAGTGCTTGAACTTGGCGCGGGCCGCCTCCGATTTCAGCAGCTCGTCCGTTACCCGACGTATCTCGAACTCGGTGAGTTCGTCATCGACATAGGCCGACAGCCTCTCTTGATGTGAATTGCCCATTCTTCCGTTGAAACCCTGTCTGTAGCTAGCTATGGACGGAACCTCCGATCCACTCGCAAGTTCCGCGGCACGACCCCGTGCCCTCCGAACCCCTCACCGCCAGGCGATTGATTCTGCGGGAAAACCGGCAACCGCAGCCGCCGTTCCCCACGCCGACCCTCCGGACCGGACCAGTCGGCGCGTCATACTCCGTTGGGCAATCCGCTTCCCAATTAGTTCAAACCCGCAGGCCCACTTGTTACAAAAATGTGACGCAGCTCACTTATACCACCGGCGGATCCGCGGCCGTGAAACCCGCCATCATGGCGTCCGGACCATCAGTTCAGCAGCGGCGCCAACACCTTGTCGATGGCCTCCCTGGCGCGGAAGATCCGCGAGCGCACCGTGCCGATGGGGCAGTCCATCGCCTCGGCGATCGCCTCGTAGGTCATCCCTTCCAGCTCCCGCAACGTGATCGCCACTTTCAGATCCTCGGGCAAATGCTGAATGGCGGAGCTGACGGTGAGCTTGATCTCCTCCGACAGCAGCATGTTCTCCGGTGTCGACGAGTCCTTGAGTTCGTTATAGCAGGAATACTGCTCGGCATCCTGCACGTCGATGGAAGCGTCCGGCTGGCGCCGCCCTTCGGCGACCAGATGATTCTTGGCGGTGTTGATCGCAATGCGATACAACCAAGTGTAGAAGGCGCTGTCGCCGCGAAACGTCGCCAGCCCCTTGTAGGCCTTGACGAAAGCCTCTTGTGCCACGTCCAGCGCCTGGTGCGGGTCCTTCACATAGCCGCCGACGAGTTTGATGATCTTGGCCTGGTACCTGGTGACCAGAATATCGAATGCTTTTCTCTCTCCTGCCTGTACACGGCGGATGAGTTCCTGGTCGGAACTATTGGCCGCGTTCTTCTGACCCTTGCTCACAAGACACCTCGGATTATGTAATTATTGTTATGGCTGACGGTGGGCCGAACCCACCCGCCGGGCGTAGCGTCGCCGCTGCGCTCGTGGTGCTTCATGCAATCTGGCGGGAAGCCACGGAACCGGTCTTTGTGCCGGATTCCTGGGGATTCCCCGTCGTTTTCCTCCTGAGGTCCCGATTCAGCCGTTCATCCTCGGAACGCCGACAAGTATGCCAAAATACCCGACGAAATGAACCTCCCGAAACAATCACAATTGGTATTCGATCACGATGTGCTCGTCATCGGCAGCGGCGCGGCGGGGTTGAGTCTGGCGCTGCACCTGGCCGGGCGGCTGCGGGTGGCGGTGTTGAGCAAGGTGGAGATCACCGACGGCAGCACTTTCTATGCCCAGGGGGGAATCTCAGCGGTGATGGCCGACGACGATTCGATCGAGTCCCATGTCGCCGACACGGTCGATGCCGGCGCCGGTCTCTGCGACGAGCAGGCGGTGCGCTTCACCATCCGCCATGGCCGCGAGGCGATCGAGTGGCTGCTCGACCTCGGCGTGCCGTTCACCCGCGAGCATGGCGACGGCCTGCACCTGACCCGCGAGGGGGGCCACAGCCATCGCCGCGTCGTCCACGCCGACGACGCCACCGGACAGGCGCTGGAGAACACGCTGGTGGCGCAGGCACGCCGCCACGACGACATCGAGCTGTTCGAACACCATCTGGCGGTGGATCTGATCCGCAAGGACGGACGCTGTGTCGGCGCCTATGTGCTCGACCGCGAGCGCGGTCGCGTCGATGTGTTCCGCGCCCGTTTCGTGGTACTGGCCACCGGCGGGGCCAGCAAAGTCTACCTCTACACCAGCAACCCCGACGGCTCCACCGGCGACGGGGTGGCGATGGCCTGGCGCGCCGGCTGCCGCGTCGCCGACATGGAGTTCATGCAGTTCCACCCCACCTGCCTGTTCCACCCCAGCGCCAAGTCCTTTCTCATCACCGAGGCGGTGCGCGGCGAAGGGGGCTATCTGCGACTGCCAGATGGCGACCGTTTCATGGCGCGCTTCGACGAGCGCATGGAGCTGGCGCCACGGGACATCGTTGCCCGCGCCATCGACCACGAGATGAAACGTCTCGGCATCGACAACGTCTATCTCGACATCACCCACAAGCCGGCCGACTTCATCATCCAGCACTTTCCGACGGTCTATGCACGCTGCCTCAAGTACGGCTTCGACATGACCCGCGACTGGCTGCCGGTGGTGCCGGCCTCACACTACACCTGCGGCGGCGTCATCACCGATCTGGCCGCGCGCACCGACGTGACGAACCTCTACGCCGTTGGCGAGGTGGCCTGCACCGGCCTGCACGGCGCCAACCGGATGGCCAGCAACTCGCTGCTGGAGTGTCTGGTGTTCGCCCGTGCCGCGGCCGACGACATCCTCGATCGCGCGGCCGGGATCCCGCCACCGCCCGAGGTGGCGCCGTGGGACGAAAGCCAGGTGACCGACTCCGACGAACACGTCGTCGTCACCCACAACTGGGACGAGCTGCGGCGCTTCATGTGGGATTACGTCGGCATCGTCCGCACCACCAAGCGGCTGGAGCGGGCGCGCAACCGCGCCGATCTGCTCAACCGCGAGATCTTCGACTATTACGCCAACTTCAAGATCACCTCCGACCTCATCGAACTGCGTAACCTGGCGTTGGTGGCGGAGCTGATCATCGATGCGGCGATGGCGCGCAAGGAGAGCCGCGGCCTCCACTTCACCCGGGACCATCCCGAGACCGACCCGGCCCTCGACGGTCGCCATACCATCCTCACGCCCGGGGAGCCGGCGCGGCTGCTGCCGTTGTCCGAGGCACTGGCCACCCGGGATTTTGACGCTCACCCGACCGCGTGACAGACTTCCCGTCCCTCCACTGCCGGCCACGACGAACGCCATGACCATCCACATCAAGACCCCCGAGGAAATCGAGAAGATGCGCGCCGCCGGCCGCGCCGCCGCCGAGGTGCTGGAGATGATCGAACCGCGAGTAGAGGCGGGCATGACCACCAATGACATCGACCGTATCTGCCACGACTTCATGGTCAATGAACAGGGCGTCATCCCCGCGCCGCTGAACTACCACGGCTTTCCCAAATCTGTCTGCACCTCGGTCAACCATCAGATCTGCCACGGCATTCCCAGCGACAAGAAGCTGAAGAACGGCGACATCGTCAATATCGACGTCACCGTCATCAAGGACGGCTACCACGGCGACACCAGCCTGATGGTCTGCGTCGGCAAGCCCTCGATCATCGCCAAACGGCTGGTGGAGACGGCGCGACAAGCGATGATCGAGGGCATCAAACAGGTACGCCCGGGCGCCACCCTCGGCGACATCGGCCACGCCATCCAGAAATTCACCGAGGGCCACCGCTTCTCCATCGTCCGGGAATACTGCGGCCACGGCATCGGCAAGGGGTTTCACGAAGCGCCGCAGGTGCTCCACTATGGCAAACCCGGCACCGGCGAAGTGCTGCGGCCCGGCATGACCTTCACCATCGAGCCGATGGTCAACGCCGGCAAACGCCACGCCAAGGTGTTGCCGGACGGCTGGACCGTCGTCACCAAGGACCACAGCCTGTCGGCGCAGTGGGAGCACACGATTCTGGTCACCGAAACGGGCTACGAGATACTGACGCTGCGCCAGGGTGAAACGATCGAATAGCCTCTCCAACCCGGTGCTCGCGGCCCGCGCCGACAACTCCAGGTAACCGCCCATGACACTGCCCGACCGCTGCCGCCTTCCCCGCCCTGCGCTCGATCTCGAACCGTGGATGCAACGGGTCGCCATGCTGGACGACCAGCCCGCCGGCTACCGCGAACAGCTCAAGGCATTGAGGGCACTCACTTTCGAAGGCTTCGAAAAGGGCCACTACATCGACGATCTGCTCAAGGACACCAGCCGCGCCGTCGATGCGCTGCTGACGCAAAGCTGGCACGCCTTCGGCTTCGGCGACGACGAGCTGGCGCTGCTGGCCGTCGGCGGCTACGGCCGCCGGGAGCTGCACCCGTCGTCCGACATCGACATCCTGATTCTGCTCGACCACGCCGACGACGAGGCGCTCGCCGAACGCCTCTCCGCCTATATCACCTTTCTCTGGGACACCGGCCTCGACCTCGGCCAGAGCGTGCGCACGGTCGAAGAGTGCCTCGACGAAGGGCGGGACGACGTGACGGTGGCGACCAATCTGTTCGAGTCCCGGCTGATCACCGGCTCGAAACGACTCGACGACCGCTTGCAGGCGATGCTCGAGCGCGACGACTTCTGGCCGAGCCGACAGTTCTTCTCCGCCAAGTTGGAGGAACTCAAGCGGCGCCACCGCCGTTTCGCCGACTCCTCCTACCGGCTCGAACCCAATCTCAAGGAGAGCCCCGGCGGGTTGCGCGACCTGCATACGCTGGCCTGGATCAGCAAACGGCATTTCGGCGTGGCGGCACTGCGCGAGCTGATCGGCCACGGCTTCATCAACCAGGACGAATACGACACCCTCTGCGGCTCGCGGGACTTTCTCTGGCGGGTGCGCTTCGGCCTGCACCGGCTCGGGCGACGCAAGGACGACCGCGTGCTGCTGGAGCTGCAGCGGCCGCTGGCCCGGCTGCTGGGCTACGACGCCGACAACGAGATCCAGGCGGTGGAGGCGATGATGCAGGACTACTACCGCGCCGTGACCCATATCGCCCGGCTGTCGGAGATGCTGCTGCAACATTTCGAGGAGGAGATCCTGCTGTCGGACGAACCGGCCGAGATCGTTCGCCTCAACGAGCGTTTCCAGCTCCGCAACGGCTTTCTCGAAGTGACCACCCCCACCGTCTTCGAGGAGTACCCCCCCGCGCTGCTGGAGCTGTTCCTGATGCTGCAGCAGTACAAGGAGGCCAAGGGCATCCGCGCCAGCACCATCCGCCTGATCCGCGGCAGCGTGCGCCTGATCGACGAGGACTTCCGCAACGACCCACGCTGTCACCAGCGCTTTCTCGACCTGTTGCGGCGGCCACGCGGCATCTATCACGACTTTCGCCGAATGAACAACTACGGGATTCTGGCCGCCTATATTCCGGCGTTCGCCGACATCGTCGGACGGATGCAGTTCGATATGTTCCACATCTATACGGTGGACGAGCACACACTGATGGTGCTGCGCTACGTGCGCCGCCTCAGCACCGACGAACACGCCGACGAGGTGCCCCAGGCAACGGCCCTGTTCAAGACACTGCGCAAGCCAAAGCTGCTCTATCTGGCGGCGCTGTTCCATGACATCGGCAAGGGGCGCGGCGGGGACCACTCGGAACTCGGCGCGGTCGACGCCGAAGCCTTCTGCCAACTCCACGGGCTGACACCGCACGACACCGCGCTGGTCACCTGGCTGGTGCGCAGCCACCTGAAGATGTCGATGGTGGCTCAGCGCAAGGACATCACCGACATGGACGTGATCGAGGCGTTCGCCCGCGAGGTGGAGACGGTGGAGCGGCTCACCTACCTCTACCTGCTCACCATCAGCGATATTCGCGGCACCAACCTGGAGCTGTGGAACGGCTGGAAAGCCAGCCTGCTGTCGGCGCTCTACAACCGCACGCGGCAGTGGCTGGAGGCCCGTGACGCCAGCAGCCCGGCCGAGAGCCAGGCAATCCTGGCGCTGGACACACGCAAGCTCGCCGCCTCGCTGCTGACCCGCGACGGCTGGCCCCAGCCACGCATCAACGCCATCTGGACGCACTTTCACGACGACTATTTCCGGCGTCACGATGCCGAGACGATCCAGTGGCACACCGAACTGCTGCTACGCCGTGACGACGACCGACCGATCGTCGACATCCACCCGGAGACCGACCACGGCACCACCGACATCACCATCTACACGGCGGTCGATCCAGTGCTGTTCAGCCTCATCACCAGCGTACTGGAGCAGCTCGGGCTCAATATCGTCGATGCCCGTATCTACACCACCCGCAACCGCATGGCACTGGATACCTTCACCGTGCTCGACGCGAACGGCGGCCCCTGTGATGACCCGTTCCGGCTGACGCAGCTGCGCGAACGGATGCTCGCGGCGCTGGAGAACCCGGAACAGCGCTTCACCCCGGCGCCGGTCAAGCTCACCCGGCGGCACAAGTCGTTCGAGGTACCGCTCGACATCAGTTTCGAGAACCCGCCCGGCAAGCCCTATACGATACTGGCGGTGACCGCGCTCGATCAGCGCGGCCTGCTGGCCAATATCGCCGCCGCGCTCTACGCCACCGGCACGCGGACGCTGATGGCCAAGATCGCGACCATCGGTGAACGCGCCGAGGACGTGCTCTACGTCACCAGCGGCGACGGACGACCGCTGGACGAGCGGCAGCAACGGGCGTTGGAACGGAAGCTGCGGTCGTTGCTGGAGAACGACGACGCTACTTGACGGCGCCGGCCGCAGCGGCGGGCTGCAACAACAGCCGATAGCGACGGTAGAGCCCCAGCAGCATCAGCCCCCACAACCCGCAACAGAGGACGATCACCCAGTTGAGGTCGAGCCCGTCCCGGGCCAGCGTCGTCCACTGCGTCAACAGCAGGATGATCACGGCCCCGGCCACCTTGAAGCTGCGGTAGCCGAACATGTCGATCCACGCCTTGGCCTGGTACATCACCAGCTTGTCCACCGGAATGTAGAGCAACTCCTTGGCGGAGCGGGTGATCGAGTAGGAAAGGCCACGGTCGGCAATCTTCATCACCGCCGCCGCGAGAAAACCGCCCTGCGCCATGAAGCCGAGCGCCGATGCCGCCAGCATCACCGGCTGTACCAGCAACCCGGCCAGCACACCAAGGCGGTTGAGCACCAGTGGCGTCACCAGCAGGTTGACGACGATGGAGAAACCGCTGAGTGCCGAGAAGAACAGCGACAGGGTGGCGGTGCGCGCCTCACGCTCGGGGAAGCTCACCTCGACGATGCGCATGAACTGGAACTCCACCAGCGGCGACACCAGCTGGGCCAACAACAGGGCGCCAGCGATCATGAGCAGGTAGTGGCGATGCGCCGCCCGCGACTGATAGGGCCAGGCGGTGTGGCGAATCCTTCCGGCATCGGCATCACCACCGTCACGATAGTAGCCATGGCGGCTGAGCCGCAGCGTGACGATAAAGATCAAGCCGATGATGCCACCACCCACCAACAGCAGATCGGGGGTCTGCAGTGGCGTGTAGTGGATCAGAAACGCACCGAGGCTGCTGCCGGCCATGCCCCCGAGCAGGCCGCCGGTGCCGATCAGGCCATACCAGTTCTTGCCGTCATGGGTGCTGTAGATGCTGTTGGCCAGGCTCCAGAACTGTTCGACCAGAATGACACCCACCAGATCGACGAAGAGATAGAAGGCCACCGGCGCGATGCGCCCACCCGCTTCGAGGGCGAAACGAAAGACCACCAGCGCCGCCATCGCCACCAGCGCCGTCCCCAGCACCACACGAAAGCGTCCGACACGGGCCAGAACGCGGTTGTAGAGATGGATGAACAGCAGCAGCGTCAGCGCGGAACCGATCCACACCCACGGCAGATCCTTGGCCTCGATCACCTCCAGAATCTGCGAGCGGCTGGCTGGCTTGAGCTGGTAGAGCGCCGTGATGATGAGGAAGAAATTGACAAACAGCAGGCCCGATTGCAGTATCGGAAGCGTTTTGTCCCCACTCACAGCAGGGGCATCGGCGTTTGGCGCAGGTGACATATCGATCGTTTCTCCAGACGAGGTAGCCATATCTTGATCCACCCCGCAGTCCGTTTCCTGGTGTTCCTCGCCGCCATTCTAAGCCTCTCCCCCCTGCACGCCAGTGCTGACTTCCGCATTCAGGCCGCAAACAGCGACCCGGTTCTCCAGCAGCGTCTGGAGCGGCGCGTCACCGAGCTCGGTCTGGCGGAGGCCGCACGCAACGGCAAGCTGGAAATCGCACTGGTGGACATCACCGATATCGACAACCCCCGTCTCGCCGCCATCAACGGCAACGAGATGGTCTATGCCGCCAGCCTGCCGAAGATCGCCATTCTGTTCGGCGCCTTCGTCAAGGTCGAACGGGGGGAGATGGCGCTGACCGACGAGAATCGCGCCTTGCTGACGAAGATGATCCGCTACTCGTCGAACCGCGCCGCCACCGAGATGCTCAACCGTGTCGGCAAGGCCTATCTCGCCGCGGTACTGCAGGATCCGCGATACCGGCTCTACTGCGAGGCATTGAACGGTGGTCTCTGGGTTGGCAAGGAATATGGCCGTGGCGTCGCCTGGAAACGGGATCCGCTGCACCACCTTTCCCACGGCGCCACCGCCATTCAGACGGCCCGGCTCTACTATCTGCTGGAGAGTGGTCAGCTGCTGCGCCCCGATCTGGCCGCCGAGATGAAAACCATCCTCGGCAATCCCGGCATCGAGCACAAATTCGTCAAGGGGCTGAAAAAAGCGGCGCCCGGGGCGGTCATCTACCGCAAATCGGGCTCGTGGAGGCACTATCATGCCGACAGCGCCATCGTCGAACACGATGGCAGGCGCTATATCGCCGTTGCCCTCGCGCAGGATCCGAACGGTGGCCAGTGGCTCAGCCGGCTGATCGTCGCCATGGACGAACTGATCCGCCAGCCCCGGCCAATGGCATGGCTGAAACACTGACGACCACCCCTATCCCACGCTCCAGGCCCGCGGACGGCGCATCCCGGCCAACTGGCTGGCCTGCTGCATATAGCCATGTGGGAAATGCTCGAAGAGATACCGCTTGGCCTCTTTCTTCGTCATGCCGGTGCTCTCCACCAGATGTTTGGTCACATCGCGGACATCGGGAACGATCTGGTGCGCCTCGAACCATTGGCGCATGTATTGGAGAATGGCCAGATGCTCGTCGGTAAGCTCGAAATCGTTCCACTCCGACGCCATCCTGCGGGCCAGTTCGGGGCTCCACGTATCGGGATCCACCAGATGACCGTCGCTGTCGCATTCGACGCCGAGGTCCAGGGCATTGCGCATGCCGAATCGCGCTTGGTCGACCGGCCGCGCCATTCCACCACCGCCCCCGCCGGGGCACCAGATCCCCTGCTCCGGCGACAGAGAAAATCCCGCCGGCGGGATTTCCGCCCCCAACCAGCGTCATGTCCGAGATGAAGCAACCCGATCTGGAAAGGCTGTTCTACGTCGCCGATTCGGCCATCCACGGCAAAGGGCTGTTCGCCCGCGTCCCGCTGCCGGCAGAGTGCTATCTGGGCCAGTACGACGGCCCCACCACGCGCACGAACGGCATGCATGTGCTTTGGGTGCAGGAGGCATCCGGCGAGTGGGTCGGCCGGGACGGGCGGAACCTGCTGCGCTATATCAACCACGCCATTCCACCCAATACCGAGTTCGACGGTTTCGACCTCTATGCCCTGCGCGACATTGCCGCTGGTGAGGAGATCACCATCGACTACGGAGACGAATTCCACGACGATGCCTGATACGGCGACCACGGCGGCCAGCGCGTCCGATTCACGCGGAACCCGAACCACGGCGATGCTTTACGACGGATCGAACGGCAGGGTCCACCAGCGCCCCCGATCGCTGCCGCCTCATGAAACCTTCACGACGAGGACAAAATGATCATCGGCACGCCCCGTGAGACCAAGGACAATGAATTCCGCGTCGGGCTCAACCCCGAGAGCGTCCACGAGCTGGTCCATCATGGCCACCGCGTACTGGTGGAACGGGGCGCGGGCCACGGCATCGGCGCCAGCGACGACACCTATCGCCAGGCGGGCGCCGACGTGGTCGACGACGCGGCGGCCGTGTTTTCCGGCGCCGACCTCATCGTCAAGGTCAAAGAGCCACAACCGGCCGAGCGCGCCCTGCTGCGCCGCGGCCAGATACTCTTCACCTTTCTCCATCTGGCGCCCGATCCCGAGCAGGCCCACGACCTGATGGCCTCGGGGGCCGCCTGCATCGCCTACGAAACGGTGACCGCCGCCGACGGCTCGCTGCCGCTGCTCACACCGATGTCCGAAGTGGCGGGCCGGCTGTCGGTACAGGCGGGCGCAACCACGCTGGAGAGGATCCATGGCGGCAGCGGCAAGCTGCTCGGCGGCGTGCCCGGCGTCGAGGCGGCCACCGTGGTGATCATCGGCGGCGGAGTGGTGGGCAGCCAGGCCGCGGCCATGGCGGTGGGAATGCAGGCCAACGTCACCGTCATCGACCGCTCACACCAGGCACTGGCGCGGCTGGACGACCGCTTTGCCGGCCGGGTCAACACCGAGTTCTCCACCCGCCATGCGCTGCGGCGCTGGGTGGCGCGGGCCGATCTGCTGATCGGCAGCGTGCTGCTGCCAGGGGCGCGGGCACCGAGGCTGGTGACACGGGAGATGATCGCCAGCATGCAGCCCGGATCGGTCGCCGTCGATGTGGCCATCGACCAGGGCGGTTGCTTCGAGACCTCCCGGCCGACCAACCACAGCCAGCCGACGTTCGTCGAAGCGGGCGTGGTCCACTACTGCGTCACCAACATGCCCGGCGCGGTGCCCCGGACATCGACCCGCGCACTCAACAACGCCACCCTGCCCTTCGTGCTGCAACTGGCCGACCGCGGCTTGGCGGCGCTCTGCGACGATCCCCATCTGCGCGATGGGCTCAACATCCTCGCGGGGAAGATCACCCACCGGCGGGTGGCCGAGGCCCTGGGCCGCGACCACCACGATCCCATCGAGCTGCTCGGCTGCGCATAGCGCCACCGTGCCGGCTCAGTGCTCGGTGCTCACCGTCACCCGGTTGCGCCCCGCCTCTTTCGACTGATAGAGCGCGCGGTCGGCCTTTTCGAGCCACGACTCCGCCGTGTCCCAGTGAACGGCGCCAGCGACGCCGATCGAGACGGTGACCGGCCGCAGCTCCTCGCCGCTGTCTTTTCGGGATATCTTGGAGGACTCGATCTTCTTGCGGATCTGCTCGGCAACGATACTGGCATCACGGGTACTGGTGTCCTCGAGCAGCACACAGAATTCCTCACCGCCATAGCGCGCCACCAGATCCTTGCCCTTGACGCTATCGGTCAGCGCCGAGGCGACAAACTTGATGACCTTGTCCCCCACCAGGTGACCATAGTCGTCGTTGAACTGCTTGAAATGGTCGATGTCGATCATCAGCACCGAATCGTTGTCGTCCGCCTCGGTAGTATGCGCCTCCAGCACACTCTCGAGCCGCTCCATGAAGATCTTGCGATTGGCGATACCGGTCAGCGGATCACAGGAGGCACGCCGCCGGGTCTCCTCCAGCTCGGCCTTGAGGCGATTCATCTCCTCGACGCTGTGTTCCAACTGCACCCTCATCTGCTCGTTGGTCTGCATGATCTGCCTGATCCTGTCCCCCAACACCGGCTCGCGTTGCGGCTGGGCACCCAGCACAGCCTCGGCACTCTCGAGCTGCGACTGGAAGGTGGCGAGTTCGTCACCGGCGGCATCGAACTTCCCCACCATATCCGAGAACAGCGCCCGCGCTTCCAAACCCACCCGCTCGAGCATCTCCTCATTGGAGGAAACGAAGAAACGGTAGTAGAGATCCCTGGCCAGATCCGGGGTGTATCTGAGCTTGCCGTCCCTGACCTTGTCCAGGATTTCGTTGAGCTCGGGCAGGGTCCCGAGAAAATACTCATACCAGATGGTGTAGTTGATGGGGATGATGGAAATCCCGAGGCGCGCCAGCACCGGCACCAACATCCTGATGATCTCCGCTGATCTCGCCGGATTTTCTTCGTGTTGTAACATCCTGGTCAGATCCCTGATTCATACGAGCAACCGCCATTCTCCTCCGCTCTACGAGCCGCCGATAAGTGACTGTTTAACAATCACGTTGCAACGGGAACGAAGCATCCCGAACTCCCGCCAAAGCGTAGGGATACCAAGAGAAATTGCCGCCATCGAAGGCATGCTCTACGATGGAATCATCACCCGAAGGAGTTCACGCCATGAAGAGATCATTGTTCATCACCACCGCACTGCTGACGTTCGCCACCCAACCCGGCCTGGCCGACGACAGGAGCGAGGGCAAGGCGCTGCACGACGCCAAATGTCTGAATTGTCACATGATGGGCGACCACACCGTGCTCTACACCCGCAAGGACCGCAAGGTGGACTCGCTCAAGCGGCTCGGGGGATTCGTCAGCGGTTGTGTACAGAATTTCAATATCGACTGGTTCCCCGAGGAGGAGAAGAAAGTACGCGACTACATCAACGCCACCTGGTACAAATTCCCGACGAAATAGCCCAACGGCGGGCACGCCACCGCGCGTGCCGCCTCTTCCCCCTTCGACGACGACAAACCTTGCCACTGGCCTCAGCGGGCCGTCGTGGTCGCGTCTGTCGGAATTGCGGCCCGCTGACCCTGCCCCGCTTCAAGTCCCACCCCCTGCCGCCGAGAACCGGACTGGATATCCAACAAATTCGGCTGGCGCATGGGTCACGACGAGGAAACCAAAAACCCCGCATCCAGGCCTGTCCTGGAGGAACTCGAACCACGCATTCTCTACTCCGCCGACCTGCCCCTGGCCGGCGCGGCGGAGCAGATATGGGTGGCCGGGTACGGGTCCGATGCGCCCGCCGTCACCTTCAGCCAGAACGAGACGGCCCAACAGGCGACAGCGACCGGCGACAGCCAAACGACACGCCCGCGGGAACTGGTGCTCGTCAACACCGACGTCCCCGACTACGAACAGCTCATCGAGAACCTGCTCGACCAACGCCCCGACGGCCGGCAATTCTCGATCGTCCTGCTCGACACCGACAGCGACGGCATCGCACAGCTCTCCCAGACCCTGAGCGGCGACGAGCAATTTGCCGCCATCCATCTCATCTCCCATGGCGAGGCCGGCAGCGTGGCCCTCGGCAACGGCCGGCTGAACTTCGACACCCTGCTCAGCAATGCCAGCACCATCGGCGACTGGGGCAAGGCGCTGACCGACGGGGGCGACTTGCTGATCTACGGCTGCAACCTCGCCGCCAGTGACGAAGGAAAAAGCCTGGTCGATGCCTTGTCGAGACTGACCAAGGCCGATGTGGCCGCATCGGACGACCTGACCGGGGCCAGCGCCCGCGGCGGGGACTGGGAGTTGGAGTATCAGCAAGGGGTAATCGAGACTGGCATCGCCATTTCAATGGATACCCGCCTGGCCTGGAACGGGTTGCTGGATATCGAATCCGGCCTCGTCGGGCATTGGACCGTCGATGCGGATGCCAACGATAGCTCCGGCAATGGCAACAACGGCGTGCTGACGGGCAATGCCAGTATCGACACCAGTTCAGGGACCAATCCGGTGGGGTCGGGAAAGCTGGCACTCGACGGCACCGGTGACTACATAGAACTCAGCACCCAGGCCGCCAGCTTCAGCTCTTTGACTCAGGGAACCGTCGCGGGCTGGATAAAAACCTCCGACACCGCCAATACCCAGACCATTTTCGGTATTGCCGACAAGGGTGATGCCGTCAGCTATTCCACACTGGGTATCTACCAGGGAAATCTGTTTTTCGATATTGCGGAAAACAATAACTACTCTGTCCAGGTGGTCGCTGACCAGACGGTCATCGCTGACGGCAATTGGCACCATGTTGCTGTAACCGTCGATGCAAGCGGCAACAGCCTCTATATCGACGGCGCCAAAGTGGCCGTCGCGGATCTCAATTACTGGGACGGGGACGAAACGGTCAGCGATTTCTTCAGCACCGTCATGAACGTGGATGCAGTCGAAATCGGCGTCACCGCCGGCAACAACAGCGTCGAATGGGACTTCAACGGCCTGCTCGACGACATTCGCGTCTACGATCGCGCCCTGA
>CAZTOZ010000077.1:0-8975 GCA_964614535.1 uncultured Thiotrichales bacterium
GGGGCTACTCATATTCCGTATATTTCTTCGCACTGCCCTTCACCTTCTCCACCGGATACTTTTTTTCATTGATCGCAATTTTCTCATCGGTCGCTTCGATCAAATCGACCCCCAGACGGTCGGCCAACCGGAGAAGATAGATGAAGATATCGGCCATCTCATGGGCAACCGCCTTTTTTCTCTCCTCATCGAGCCGATAACTCTGCGCCTCGGTGAGCCACTGAAAATGCTCCACCAACTCGGCCGCTTCGACGATCAGCGCCATACTGAGATTCTTTGGTGACTGAAACTGCTCCCAGTCACGCTCGATGGCGAACCGCCGCAGCTGCTCGTTCAGACGTTCAATATCTTTATCGCTCATTTCACTTCGATTGGTGGTGATAGACCCGCCCACCATCAGGCCGAGTCTTGAACAGACGGAGCGTCCACATATACTCCTCTGGCGCAAGAAGAATCATCTTTTCCAGCGAACGATTCATTTTCGTTGCATTCTCCACCGCATCCTTCACCGGGAAATCCTCGATCGGCGGAAAGATGGTGGTGACATAACGCCGACGATCTGGATCGAACCTCGTCATCAACGGGAAGACGGCCGCATTGGTCAGGCGGGCAAGCCGGCCGATCATCGGCAATGTGGCCTTTGGCTCGGCAAAGAACGGGGCGAATACCGACACTTCGGGACCAAGATCTTCATCAGACAGCGTGTAGAGCGCCTTACCCCGCTTGAGCGTGCGGGTATAGGCCATCATGCCGTCGCTACGCTCGAACACCGTATTGCCAAAGCGGCGTCGGCCACGGGCGATCAGCCAGTCGACGACCGGATTCCTGGCGGCGTTGTAAGGCCCCATGCTCGGTTCCTGCTGCCCGATGGCCATGGCACCGAAATCGAGGGCGGCAAAATGGCCGACATTGTAGATGATATTTTTTCCTTCCCGCCGCGCCGCCTCCACATGTTCCCATCCCCGCAACTCGGTGAGACGGCGGATTTTCTCATCCGACGCAAACCACACCTGTCCGATATCGAGCAATGAACGGGCCATGATGGTGAAATGGGCGCGCGCGACCTGGGCTCGCCGCAACGTGCTCCAGTCGGGAAAGCAGAGCTCGAGATTCTTCAGCGCGATGTCGCGGCGCTTGTGGTTGTATCTCCACGCCAACCCACCCACTGGCGCCGCTGCCCGGTGCCGCAGCGTCATTGGCAGTTGCGAGAACAACCAGAAGATGCCGACACCCAGCCAGGTCCCCCAGTGCCGGGGATGCAGCAACCCGCGGGGCAACTCGACGGGAACGGTGGCCGGCCCGACCGTGCTCATGCCGCCTTCCGTGCAACGATGGCGGACTGGCCAAACAACCCCAGCGCGGGATCGCCCGCCGCCCCCTCATCATGGAAAACCAGTACGTCCAACGCCGAGAACGCCCGCAACAGTTCATTGCGTTGCAGCAGAAAATCGGGATTGGTCGGACCACCGGCCCCGGCCGGCCGGTCGGCCGACCAGGTTTGGTAGTAAAGCAGCCCCCCCGGCCGCAACGCAGCGGTCAAATGTTCGAACAGCGGGCGATGAAGATAATGACTGACGACGACGACATCGGCCGACACCGGCGGCGGTGGGGCCTGTTCCACGTCCCGAACCTCGGCATCGAGCAACAGGCCGCGGCTGAGCGCAAAATTCTGCAAGGTTCGAACGGCCACGTCACTGATGTCCCAGGCCGTCACGGCAAAACCACGCTCGGCCAGAAAAATGGCGTTGCCACCCAGCCCGCTGGCCAGTTCCAGCGCAACACCACCATCCGGCAAGAGAGAGGCATACTGCTGCAACACCCAGGCAGGGCCAGGTACCACCGCATCGGCATTGCGGTAACGTTCGTTCCATTTGTTGCGTGTTGCCTCAGTGTCCATCGTCCCTTCCTAACTCGAATATTTCACGAGAACGCTGGATAAAGAGCATAACGGGGGGGCCGGCACGGCGCATGGGGAGGCCTCGGCAGGGCGCGCAATACCGCCGGCGCCGCTACGCGATCGTTGGAAAAATTGCGTGTTTTCGTGAGGCATGCCAGCTAGCGCTCCCAGAATGAGGGTGTCAACAACACCAGCAGGGTAAAGATCTCCAGCCGCCCCATCAACATGGCAATGGCCAGCACCAGTTTCTGCATGTCGGAGATTCCGGCATAGTTGGCCGCCACGTCACCGAGACCGGGACCAAGGTTGTTGAGGCTGGCGGCCACCGCGGAAAAGGCAGTGACCTGATCCATCCCCGTCGCCATCATGATCAGCATGAAAACGATGAAGACGAAGACATAGGCGGAGAAAAATCCCCATACCGCTTCGATGACACGATCGGGCAACACCTTGCCACCCACCTTCACCGCCAGCGTGGCATGGGGATGGATCAGCCGCAGCATCTCCCGCTGTCCCTGCTTGAACAGCAGCATCACACGGATCACCTTCATGCCGCCGCCGGTCGAGCCGGCACATCCACCGATAAAGCTCAGGAAGACCAGGCTGACGGCGACGAAGGTCGGCCAGGTGGCGAAATCGGCGGTGACGAATCCCGTGGTCGTCGCCACCGAGACGGTCTGGAAGATGCCGAGCCGAAGCGCATCCCAGAAGTTGCGCTCGATCCCTGCCACCAACAGGTAGGCGACGGTGATGAACGAAGCGCCGGTCAACAGCAACAAATAGGTCTTGAACTCGGCATCACGAAACCACGCCAACGGATCGCGATGACGCAAGGCGATGAAGTGAAGCGAGAAGTTGATCCCGGCCACCGCCATGAAAAAAATGCTGACCGTTTCGATCAGCGGGCTGTCGTAATAGCCGATACTGGCATCGTGCGTCGAAAATCCGCCGATGGCCACGGTGGAAAAGGCGTGCGCCAGCGCGTCGAAACCGTTCATGCCGGCTACCCAGTAAGCCGCCATGCAGATCGCCGTCAACAGCAGGTAGATGTACCACAGCGCCTTGGCGGTCTGGGTGATCCGTGGCGTCAGCTTGGAATCCTTGACCGGACCTGGCGTCTCGGCACGGTAGAGCTGCATCCCGCCAACCCCCAGCATCGGCAGGATCGCCACCGCCAGGACGATGATTCCCATCCCCCCCAGCCACTGCAGCTGCTGCCGATAGAAAAGAATGCTCTTTGGCAGGTCGTCGAGACCGACGACCACGGTAGCACCGGTGGTCGTCAGCGCCGAAACCGACTCGAACACCGCATCGAAGAACGTCAGCGAAGGGCGCTCGGCCAACATCAGCGGCAGGGCCCCGGCCAGGCCCAGCCCCGCCCAGAACATCACCACGACGACGAACCCATCGCGCAGCTGCATCTCCTGTTTGGCACGGCGCAGAAAAAACCAGAGCAGGAAGCCGAGCAGAAAAAGAATCGAGAACCCCTCGATGAACGGCATGACCGTGCGATCACGGTAGAGAAAGCCCACCAGCGCCGGCGGCAGCATCGTCGTGCTGAAGACCATCAGCAACAACCCGAGTATGCGAAAGACGACCCGCGCTTGCATCAGAGATAGGTGACTTTTACCTGGAACATCCGCTCCACGTCGGGCAGCTTGCGCTTGTCGGCGACAAAGACGATGACGTGATCCTCCGCCTCGATGACGGTGTCGTGGTGAACGATGATGACCTCGTCCCCACGAACCAGCGCCGAGAAGCGGATCCCTGGCGGCAGCTTCAGTTCATCGATGCGCCGACCGACGACCTTGGAGGTCTTGCGATCACCGTGGGCGATGGCCTCGATGGCCTCGGCCGAGCCACGGCGCATCGAGTGGACCGCGGCGATGTCACCGCGCCGCACCCGTGTCAGCAACGCGCCGAGGGTGATCTCCTGCGGCGAGATGGCGATGTCCACCAGTCCCTCCTCGATGATCTGCGAATGGCCCGGCCGGTTGACCAGTGCCATCGTCTTGCGCGTGCCCATTCGCTTGGCCAGCATGGCCGACAGAATATTGGCCTCGCCCCGGTTCGTCAGCGAGATGAAGACATCCATCTCACCGACATTCTCCTCACGCAGAAGATCTTCGTCGGCGGCATCGCCCATCAGCACCATCGCCTTGTGCAGCACCTCGGTGAGATACTGGGCCCGACGCCGGTCCGGCTCGATCACCTTGACGCGGTATTGCCCCTCCAGCCGTTGCGCCAGGCGCATACCGATGTTGCCGCCGCCGGCGATCATGATATGGCGATAGGGCTTGTCGGTCTCCCGGAACTGGGCCGTCAGCATATCCACCTGACTCGGCGCAACGAGAAAGAACACCTCATCGCCATCCTCGATGACAACCGAGCCCTCGGGCTTGATATTGCTGCCCTCCCGAAAAATCGCCGCGATCCGCATGTTGACCGCAGGCAGACGCTCGGCGATCGAGCGGATCGGCTGCCCCACCGCCGGCGCACCCGCCATTGCCCGCACCCCGACCATCTGAATACGCCCACCGGCAAAATCCACCACCTGCAATACCCCAGGGTGCTCGATCAGACGAACGATGTGGTTGGTGACCAACTGCTCGGGGCTGATGACGATGTCGATCGGCAACGCCGCCTTCTCCCCTCCCGCCAGCTCCGGATGATTGAGATAGCCGGCCGCGCGGACCCGCGCGATCTTGGTGGGGGTGTGAAACAGGGTATAGGCCACCTGACAGGCGATCATATTGACCTCGTCGCTGTCGGTGACGGCGACGATCATGTCGGCATCGGGACCACCGGCCGCCTCCAGCACATCGGGGTGGGCACAGTGACCGGCCAGCGTGCGCAGATCGAGCCGGTCCTGGAGTTCGTGCAGCACATTGCTGTCACGGTCGACGATGGTGATGTCGTTCTCCTCCCGGGCCAGATGCTCGGCCAGTGACGAGCCCACCTGCCCGGCGCCGAGAATGATGATGTGCATCGACTATTTCTCGCCCTTGCGTGGCGAAATCCCCAACGCCCGCATCTTGCGGTAGAGGTGGGTGCGCTCCATGCCCACACGCTCGGCCAACCGGCTGACATTGCCCTTGCACAGCTCCAGCTGGCGGCAGAGATACTCCCGTTCGAACACCTCGCGCGCCTCCCGCAGTGGCAGTTCCATCACCTCGCGCGGCAACCCGGCAGTCATCCGCGCCTGGGCGACACGATCGCGCACCAGCGCCTCCTCCACCTCCTCCTGGCTCACCTCCGACTCGTCACCAAGCACCAGCAGGCTTTGCACCAGATTGCGCAACTGGCGGATATTGCCCGGCCAGCTGAAATAGCGCAGGTAATTCTGCGCGGCCACGGTGAAGTGACGGTAGGGCAGGCCCTCCTGGGTGTTGAAATAGTCGACATAGAACGACAGCAGTTCGGGGATGTCCTCGGGATGCTCCCGCAGCGGCGGCACCTGCAGCGACAGGACGTTGAGATGGTAGTAGAGATCCTCCCGGAAGAGCCCGTCCCTGACCCGCTCCACCAGATCGTAGCGCGACGACGCCATGATCCGCGCCTGCAACGGCTGGCGCTTGTCGCTGCCGACGCGGGCGAAGCTCTTCTGTTCCAGCACACTCAGCAGAACGGCCTGGGCACCGAGATCCAGATCGGCGATCTCATTGAAATAGAGCGTCCCCTTGCCCGCCTTCTCCAGCAGGCCGGCGCCACCTTCACGGCCAAGCAGTTCCTCGGCCGCCGTCTGCTCGTCCAGCGTCCCGGAGGAGACCTCGATGAACGGCTGATCGGCATTGGGCGACAGTGCGTGGACGTAGCGCGCCGCGAACGTCTTGCCGCTGCCCGGCTCGCCGACGAAGAACACCCAGGTATTGTGCTGCGCCGCCCGCTGGCAGGCTTCGCGCAGATCGCTCATCACCTGGCTCGATCCAACCGGTTCCAGCAGCGGGATCTGCCCCGCCCCGGGCGCCCCCGCCTGGGGCGGTTCGTTGCGGGCCGCCTGCAGGGCCTGGTTGGTGACCCGCAGCAGCTTGGCCAGTGACAGCGGCTTCTCGATGAAGTCGAAGGCGCCGAGGCGGGTGGCCTCCACCGCCGTCTCCACGGTGCCGTGCCCCGACATCATCACCACCGGAAAGTCGAGCGTGTTCTGCTCCTTCCACTCCTTCAGCAGGCTGACGCCATCCTCGCCCGGCATCCAGATGTCGAGCAGTACCAGGTCGGGCGTGCGCTCCTCCCGCTGCTGGCGGGCCTCCTGGGCGTTCTCCGCCAGCGCAACGGTAAACCCTTCGTCCTCCAGTATGTCTTTGACCGAGCTTCTGATCTCGGGCTCATCGTCGACGACAAGAATATGATTTGCGGTCATTTTTTCTCATTACCTCTTGTATGTTCCGCGCGCTGGCCGATGGGCAGGCGAATGGTGAAGCGGGCGCCACCGTCGGCCTGATTGGCCACCATGATAACGCCGCCATGCTCCTCGACGATCTTCTTCACCACCGCCAACCCCAGCCCCGTGCCCCGCACCTTGGTGGTGACATAGGGTTCGAACAGGTTGTCGAGCAGATCTTCCGGGATGCCATCACCATTGTCGATCACCTCGAGCTGAATATAGTGCTCCTGACCCGATTCCACATGCAACGTCCTCAGCCGCACCGTCACCGGCCGGTCTGCCGCCTCCATCGCATTCTTGATCAGGTTATGCAGGAGCTGCCGCAGACGGACCGCATCGGCCTTGAGCCGGGGCAGCGTCTCGTCCAGCGTCAGTTCGATGGTGACCCGGTCGCTGAAACCGGCGTAGAGTTCGGCCACTTCACGCAGAATCTGGTTGAGATCGACGGGCTCGAACTGGGCCGGCGGAGAGCTGGCATAGTCACGAAAGGCGTTGACCATCGCCTTCATCGCATCCACCTGCTTGATGATGGTCTCGGTCGCTCGCTCCAGCACGACCGCCAGCCGCGGGTCGAGCGCGCCGGCGAGTTTGTGCTGCAGACGCTCGGCCGACAGCTGGATCGGCGTCAGCGGGTTCTTGATCTCGTGGGCGAGGCGCCGTGCCACCTCACCCCAGGCGGCATCGCGCTGGGCACGAATGAGGTCGGTGACATCGTCGATGACGATGACATACCCCGGCTCGCCGTCACCCTCGCCGGGCGGTAGCTGCACACCACGGCAAATCAGTACCTTGCGGCCCTTCTCGCCGAACAGCGTCAACTGTCTGCGCCAGTCGGGCCGGCCCCGCAACAGCTCGCTCATCAGTTGATCGTAGAACGCCTGAAGCACCGGCCGGGCACGGGCCACGTCGGCAATGTGCTGGCCAATGAAGTTGTCCAGCGGCTGATCCATCTCCAGAATCCGGTTCGCCATCTCGTTGGCGGTACGGATCTTCATCTCACCGTCGAGCGTCAACACACCGGAGGAGAGATGGCCGAGCACCGTCTCCAGGTAGCTGCGCTGATTCTCCACCAGCCGCCGACTCAGCTCGGCCGACTCCCGCGCCGAGCGGATCCGGGCCGTCATCTGGTTGAACGATCGCACCAGAAAACCCAGCTCATCGTGCTGTAACACCGGCAGCCGCTTACGGTAGTCGCCATCGGCCACGGAGCGAGTGGCCGAGGCCAGCTCCAGTATCGGCGACAGCAGCCGCCGGGCCATGAAGAACGCCGCCCAGACAGCGAACAATGTGCTCAACAGCAGCACCAGCGATAAGGTCACGCGATAGGTCTGTTTCAACGGCTTGCGCAGAAACTCCAGCCGCTTGTAGTCGAGATAGGACTGCTGCACCGAGTTGGCGAGCTGGCTCACCCCTTCCGGCAACGGGTAGATGGCGATCAACAGGCGGCTGTCCTTGTAGGGCTGTGCCCCCTGACGTCGGGTGACGACCCGGATCTGCAAACCATCTCGGCCCGCTGGCTCCAGCGCCGCGTAGGTACGGCCGCTGGCCAGCCGCACCATCACCTCCTCACTGGGAAAGCGGGGCACGATCAGTTCCAGACTACGGCTGCTGGTAGCGATGATGCGGTTGTTGGGGCCCAGCAACGTCAACTCCGACGCGCCCAGCGACTCGCGGATGTCGTCCAGCATCACCGCCGCCATCGCCTCCGGGGCCGCTGCCAGCCGTTCCAGCGCATCACGCGTCTGCCCGGCACGCACGTCCTTGTAGAAATTGAGCGATCGCTGACTCAGTTCCAGCGCATCGGCCAGTGACGCCTCGATCTCCACATCGAACCAGCGGTCGATCCCGGTGGAGAGAAAACGCACCGAAAACGCCCAGACGGTGAAGACCGGCACGATGGCCACGAACATGAACATCAGCACCAGCCGGGTCGTCAGCCGGGAGCCCTCGACACCGCGGATCAGGTCACGGACGATGCCGGCAAGCCGCATCGCGATGATGATGCCAAGCACCACCATCAACGCAATGTTGAAGATGAGGATCCAAATGTAGATCTCGCCGAACCAGTCCGACTTCTGCGCCGCGAACCCCATGAAATAGAGCGACAGCAGAATCAGCAGGAACAGCCCGAGGATCGGGAGCGCGGAGAGCCAGGAACGCCGCATCAGCCGGGACGTACCAGGGTCAGTTCGGCCCAGGGACTTTGCGCCTTCCAGGCCCGCTTGAAGAAAAACTTGACCCGCAGCGGCACCGGCAGCTGCGCCTCGTCCAGACCGATGCGGACCCGGGCCAGATAGGGCCGGCCGGGCTGCAGCAACGCCTGGTCGAGCACCGGCAGGCCGTTCACATGGGCCAGCGCCTTCAACGCCGCCACCAGGGTCGGGAAACTGCGCTGCTGCTCGGTGTTGCGATTGAACACCAGGTAGCGCCGACTCAACGCATGGTAGCGCAGCAGATACTCCTGCGTCAGCCGCGCCACCCGCTGATCCCAGAGCAAACGCCGCGGCTCATACAGCTCAAACTCCAACACGAACGCCAGTGGCAGACCGTTGTTCAGCGCCTGCGCCATCTCGCGACTCAGCGACAGATGCAGATCGGCATCGAGGTGGTAGATCCCCTCCTCCAGCCGCAACGCCACGCGATCGACGCGAAAGTCGGGAGCATCGGCGTGGGCGGGCCAGGCGAGAAAGAACA
>CAZTOZ010000078.1:0-8110 GCA_964614535.1 uncultured Thiotrichales bacterium
CGCAGGAATCGTCCGGTATGGGAGCGGCGGTTGGTTGCGATTGTCTCTGGTGTGCCGGTGGCGATGATTTCGCCCCCGCCGGCCCCGCCCTCGGGTCCGAGGTCGATGATCCAGTCTGCTGTCTTGATGACATCCAGGTTGTGTTCGATGACGATGACGGTGTTGCCGTGGTCCCGTAGCCGGTGCAGCACTTTCAGCAGCTGCTCCACGTCATGGAAGTGGAGGCCGGTGGTGGGTTCGTCGAGGATGTAGAGGGTGCGTCCGGTGTCGCGTTTCGACAATTCGCGGGCCAGTTTGATCCGCTGCGCCTCGCCCCCGGAGAGTGTGGTCGCCGCTTGGCCCAGTGTGATGTAGGAGAGGCCGACGTCCATCAGTGTCGCCAGTTTTCGGGCGACGGCTGGGACGGCGGAGAAGAAGTCCAGCGCCTCCTCCACCGGCATGGCGAGCACGTCGCTGATGTTCTTGCCCTTGTAGTGGATATCGAGTGTTTCGCGGTTGTAGCGTTTGCCGCCGCAAACGTCGCAAGGGACGTAGATATCGGGGAGGAAGTGCATTTCCACCTTGATCAAGCCGTCGCCCTGGCAGGCTTCACAGCGCCCTCCCTTGACGTTGAAGCTGAATCGCCCCGGTTTGTAGCCGCGGGAGCGGGCTTCTCGTGTGCCGGCGAACAGTTCGCGAATCGGGGTGAACAGGCCGGTATAGGTGGCCGGATTGGAGCGTGGTGTGCGGCCGATGGGGCTTTGGTCGATGTCGATGATCTTGTCGAAGTGCTCCAGTCCGTCGATGGCATCGTAGGGCGCCGGATCGGTCACCGCGCGGTTGAGTTCGCGTGCGATGGCGCGATAGACGGTGTCGTTGATCAAGGTCGATTTGCCTGAGCCGGATACGCCGGTGACGCAGGTGAACAGGCCGACGGGAATCTCGAGATCGACGTGTTTCAGGTTGTTGCCCCGCGCGCCGCGCACCGCCAGCCAGCGATCCGGTTGTGGCGGCGTCCGCAGCGCCGGTACCTCGATCCTGCGTTTGCCGGCGAGGAACTGGCCGGTGATCGAACGGCGGCTGCGCTGGATCTGGTTCGGGGTGCCCTGGGCGACGATTTCTCCGCCGTGGAGGCCAGCGCCCGGACCGATGTCGATGACGTGATCGGCTGCGCGGATGGCTTCCTCGTCGTGTTCGACGACGATGACGGTGTTGCCCAGGTCTCGCAGCCGTTTGAGGGTGTCGAGCAGGCGTTGGTTGTCGCGCTGGTGCAGGCCGATCGACGGCTCGTCCAGCACATACATGACGCCGACGAGCCCGGCACCGATCTGGCTTGCAAGCCGGATCCGTTGTGCCTCGCCCCCGGAGAGGGTGTCGGAGCTGCGGTCGAGACTGAGATAGTCGAGTCCGACGTTGGCGAGAAAGCGGAGCCGTTCGCGTATCTCCTGAACGATCTTGGCCGCAATCTTGCCCCTGTGTCCCTTTAGCCGCAGGCTGTCGAAGAATTTCAGTGCGTCGCCGATTGGCAGGGCCGAGATCTCCGGCAGTGTGGTGTCGGCGACGAAGACGTGGCGCGCGGCCAGATTGAGCCGGGTGCCACCGCATTCGGGACAGGGTTGGCTCACCATGTATTTGGCCAGCTCCTCGCGTACCGCGGCCGACTCTGTCTCCCGATAGCGTCGTTCCATGTTGTGGACGATGCCCTCGAAGGGGTGGCTGCGGGTGAATCGGGCGCCGCGGTCGTTGCGGTAGGTGAACTCGATCGGTTCTCCGCCGCTGCCGTACAGGATGATTTTCTGCTGCCGTTTGGTGAGACGCCTGAAAGGCTTGTCGATATCGAATCCGTAGTGGTCGGCCAGCGAGGTGATGAGCTGGAAGTAGTATCCGTTGCGGCGATCCCAGCCGCGGATGGCGCCATCGGCCAGGGACTGCTCGGGATGGCTGATGATGCGCTGGGGGTCGAAGCGCTGAATCATCCCGAGGCCGTCACATTCCGGGCAGGCGCCGGTCGGGCTGTTGAAAGAGAAGACGCGTGGCTCCAGCTCGGGCAGTGAGTAGCCGCAATGAGGGCAGGAGAAGGTCGAGGAGAATACGATCTCCTCCCGTTCGGGATCGTCCATCCAGGCGATGCGGGCGATGCCACCGGCCAGGTTCAGTGCGGTCTCGAAGGATTCGGCCAGCCGTAGCTGCAGGTCGTCGCGCACCTTGAAGCGATCGACCACCACCTCGATCGTGTGCTTGCGGCGCAGGTCGAGCCTGGGCGGATCGTCCAGCTCATGGACCTCGCCGTTGATGCGCGCGCGAATAAAGCCCTGGCTGCGCAGGCTTTCGAGCAGCTGCAGATGTTCGCCCTTGCGGGCATTGACCACCGGTGCCAACAGCAGGAGCTTGCTGCCGGCCGGCAGTGACAGCACCTGATCGACCATTTGGCTGATCGTCTGTGCTTCCAGCGCCACTTGGTGCTCGGGGCAGCGTGGTGTGCCGGTGCGGGCAAACAGCAGCCGCAGGTAGTCGTGAATCTCGGTGACGGTGCCGACGGTGGAGCGGGGATTGTGCGAGGTGGTCTTCTGCTCGATGGAGATGGCCGGCGACAACCCTTCGATATGGTCGATGTCCGGCTTCTCCATCATCGACAGGAACTGGCGCGCATAGGCCGACAGCGACTCCACGTAGCGTCGTTGTCCTTCGGCGTAGATTGTGTCGAAGGCCAGCGACGACTTGCCCGAGCCGGACAACCCGGTGATGACGATGAGTCGGTCGCGGGGAATCTCGACGTCGATGTTCTTCAGGTTGTGGGTGCGCGCACCACGAATGACGATCTTGTCCATGGGGAAGATGGCAGTGAACGAAGCGGGGGGAAGGTGGTGGTGGCGATTGATGTTTCTCGGGTCTCGCCACGGCTGTTAACTGATAATATACGACGCTTGTCGTGACCGAAAGAGGCCCAACGTCGATGGCGAAAAGAGAGCTCCAGCCGCTAACGGCAGTGGAACGGCGAACCACGGTGGCGCTGGCCGGTGTCTATGGGATTCGCATGTTGGGGCTGTTCATGATCCTGCCGGTGTTTGCCCTCTATGCGACCACGCTGGAGGGCGTGACGCCGACGCTGGTGGGTCTGGCCATCGGTATCTACGGCCTGACCCAGGCGGTTTTCCAGATCCCGCTCGGCCTGTTGTCGGATCGTATCGGTCGCAAGCCGGTGATTCTTGCCGGGCTGGCTGTTTTTGCGCTGGGCAGCGTGATCGCGGCGACGGCGACGACCATCGACGGGGTCGTGATCGGCCGAGCCATCCAGGGCAGTGGCGCGATCGCGGCGGCTACGCTGGCCCTGTTGGCTGATCTGACGCGGGAGACGGTCCGCACCCGGGTCATGGCGATCATCGGCGTGACCATCGGCGTCTCATTCTCGGTGGCGATGGTGCTGGGGCCGTTGCTGGACCGCTGGATTGGTGTGCCGGGCATCTTCTGGCTGACGGCCGGGCTGGCCGGGCTGGCCGCGGCGATCGTCTGGCTGGGGGTGCCGACGCCGGCGCGGCAGCGGCGTCACCGCGACACCGGCATGGTGTGGAGCTACTTGGGTGACGTACTCGAGCATCGGCAGCTGCTGCGGCTCGACTGGGGGATCTTCTCTTTGCATCTGTTGTTGTCGTCCAACTGGGTGGTGCTGCCGCTGCAGTTTCGTGACCACTTCTCCATCCCGTCGGCGGCCCACTGGAAGATCTACCTGCCGGTGATGCTGTTGGGTTTCGTCGCGATGGTGCCGTTCATCGTTCTGGCCGAGGCGCGCCAGAAGATGAAGGGCGTCTTCGTCGGCGCGGTGGCGGTGCTCGTCATCGCCGAGCTGTTGCTCTACTTCAACAATGCCGGTTTCTGGGGGCTGATGTTCTCGTTGTGGGTGTTTTTCACCGCGTTCAATCTGCTGGAGGCGTCGTTACCGTCGCTGGTGGCCAAGTTCTCGCCTTCCGATGCCAAAGGCACCGCGATGGGGGTCTATTCCACGTCGCAGTTCATGGGCATCTTCGTCGGTGGACTGGCGGGCGGCTGGCTGCACGAGCACCACGGAATCGACGCGGTCTACCTCTTCGGCGCCGCGGTCGCCGCATTGTGGTTGCTCGCGGCCGTGACGATGGAGAAGCCGCGCTATCTCACCAGCTTCGTTCTCGACGTGGGGGAGATGGATGCCGGCTCCGCCGCGCGGCTGGCCGACGAGTTGGGGCGGTTGCCCGGGGTGGCCGAGGCGGTGGTGATCGGCGAGGAGGGGGTCGCCTACCTCAAGCTGGACAAGGGCAAGAGCGATCCGGCGATGCTGGCGCGCTATTCGGTCTCGGGGGGGATGGCGGGAGCCTGATTCTGCTAGAATCGGTATCTCTTCATTTTCAACAGCAAGGTAACGACGATGGCAAGCAGAGGTGTGAACAAGGTGATCCTGATCGGCAATCTGGGGCGGGATCCCGAGACCCGCTATATGCCGAGTGGTGGCGCGGTCACCAACTGCACCATCGCCACCTCGGAGACATGGAAGGACAAGGCCACCGGGCAGCCGCAGGAGCGCACAGAGTGGCATCGGGTCGTCTTTTTCAACCGCCTTGCCGAGATTGCCGGCGAGTACCTGAAGAAGGGTTCGAAGGTCTATATCGAGGGCAGTCTGCGTACCCGCAAGTGGCAGGGGCAGGATGGCCAGGATCGTTACACCACCGAGATCGTCGCCAACGAGATGCAGATGCTCGACAGCCGTGGTGGCGGTGGCGGCACGGGGGGCTTCGAGGAGCCGCCGATGCCGACCGAAGCGCCGGCGGCGCCCAGCAAGCCGGCGGCCAAGCCGATGGCGGACGACTTCGACGACGACATCCCGTTCTGAGGCTGCGCGGCGCCGATTCCGCTTCTCCCCGCGCCGGCCCGGCGGCCGGCCGAGTAGTTATCTCTTTCACAGTTTCGACCTCTGCCGCCGCTCATCGGTGGCAATCCCCCCGACCTTGCAAGACAATAGCCGCCACGCCTGATCGGCGGCGGCGCGCCTGCGTCAGTCACCCGGCGATGGGATGTCGTCGGTGAAGGGCGCCGACGGGTGTCGCGTTGGTGCCAGCCGATCGGGGGTAGGCGACAGAGCGCGCGGAATGAATGGTTCTGTTGCCAGGTGGTACGGCGGTGCAAGGGGGTTCGCGCAACAGAGAAGTTGGTGCGGATCGGTAACCCCCCGGGCATCGGTCACTGATTGGGCGGCGTTGCCGGTGGTGGCGCCACGCAAAGGAATTGCAGGCAGACGAACTCATGAGCAAGCGCAAGGGCATCATTCTCGCCGGAGGTTCCGGCACGCGTCTCTACCCCCTGACCATCTCCGTCAGCAAGCAGCTGATGCCGGTCTACGACAAGCCGATGATCTACTATCCGCTGTCGACGCTGATGCTGGCGGGTATCCAGGACATTCTGCTGATCACGACGCCGCAGGATTCGGCGGCGTTTCAACGCTTGCTGGGCGATGGGTCGCAGTGGGGACTCAATCTCCAGTATGCGGTGCAGCCCAGCCCCGATGGGCTGGCGCAGGCCTTTCTGATCGGTGAGGCGTTCATTGGCGACAGCCCGGTGACGTTGATTCTCGGCGACAATATCTTCTACGGCGAATCGTTGTCGTTGCGGTTGCAGGGGATCGGTCGGCGAGAGAGCGGCGCCACGGTGTTCGGCTACTATGTCAACGATCCGGAGCGCTACGGCGTCGTCGATTTCGATGAGAACGGGATGGCGCTGAGCATCGAGGAGAAGCCGGAGAAGCCCAAGTCCAACTATGCGGTAACCGGGCTCTATTTCTACGACAACGACGTCGTCGATATCGCCCGTGAGGTGAAGCCGTCGCCGCGTGGTGAGTTGGAGATCACCGACGTCAACAAGGTCTATCTGGCGCGGGGTGACCTAGCCGTGGTGCGCATGAGTCGGGGCACGGCATGGCTCGACACCGGTACGACCAAGTCGTTGACCGATGCCGCCAATTTCATCCGCGTCATCGAGGAACGGCAGGGCTTGAAAATCGCCTGCCCGGAGGAGATCGCCTGGCGACAGGGGTTCATTACTGACGAGCAGCTTGCCGCGATCGCCGAGCCGCTGAAAAAGAGCGGTTACGGGGCCTATCTGCTCAATATGCTGAGCAAGCCGTACTGAAGATGACACGAATACTGGTTACTGGCGCCAACGGCCAGCTTGGCTGGGAACTGCAACGGGCCTGCCCCGACGGGGTCGAACTCACGGCGCTGGGGCGCGAGGGGCTCGATGTCTGCGATGCCGATGCGGTGATGGCCAAGGTGGCCGAGGTGGCTCCCGACTGGATCGTCAATGCCGCCGCCTATACGGCCGTGGACAAGGCTGAGTCGGACGAGCGCGGGGCGGCGGCGATCAACGTCGCGGGGGCTCGCCATCTGGCCGAAGCGGCCTCGGCCGCGGGCGCGCGGTTGCTGCATGTCTCCACCGATTTCGTCTTCGACGGCTGCAAGAGCCGCCCCTACCAGCCCGACGATACGATGAACCCCGCTGGTGTCTATGGCGCGACGAAGCGTGCCGGCGAGGATGCGATCCGTGCCGTGCTCGGTGAGCAGGCGCTGATCGTGCGTACGGCCTGGGTCTATTCGGCCCATGGCGGCAATTTCGTCAAGACGATGTTGCGGCTGATGGCGACACGCGACGAGTTGGGTGTGATCGAGGATCAGGTCGGCACGCCCACCTGGGCGGCGGAATTGGCGCGGGTGCTCTATATGAGCATCGACCGGTCGTTGGCGGGCACCTATCACTGGACCGATACCGGGGTGGCGAGTTGGTACGATTTTGCCGTCGCCATCCAAGAGATCGGTCTCTCTCTGGGGCTCTTGGCGCGGGAGGTGGCGATCAACCCCATTCCCACCGAGGCCTACCCGACGCCAGCGGCCCGTCCGGCCTACAGCGTACTCGGCAAGGATGCGATGCGGCAGGCCGTCGGTTATACCGGCATGCACTGGCGCAAGGCACTGACCCATATGATGAAGGAACTGCAGAATGGCTAATCTACTCGTCACCGGCGCGGCCGGTTTCATTGGTGCGAATTTTGTCTACTACTGGCTGGAGAATTATCCGGACGATCGGGTGGTCGGGCTCGATGCGCTTACCTATGCCGGCAATCGAGAGAGTCTGCGGTTGGCCGAAGCCAAGCCGGCTTTCCGTTTCGTCCACGGCGACATTCGCGATCAGGCGCTGATCGAGTCGCTGTTGCGGGAGGAGCAGATCGATACCATCGTCCACTTTGCGGCCGAGAGCCATGTGGATCGTTCCATCAGCGGTCCCGATGCCTTCATCGACACCAATATTGGCGGCACCCATTCGATGCTCAAGGCGGCCCGTGCCGTCTGGCTCGATGGTCCGCAAGGGCGGCTGCCCCATCGTTTTCACCATGTCTCTACCGATGAGGTCTATGGCACGCTGGGACCGAACGATCCGCCGTTCACCGAAACGACACCCTATGCGCCCAATTCTCCCTATTCGGCGAGCAAGGCAGCGTCCGATCATCTCGTCCGGGCATATCACCACACGTACGGGCTGGAGGTGACCACCAGCAACTGTTCCAACAACTACGGCCCCTATCAGTTTCCGGAGAAGCTGATCCCACTGGTGCTGATCAATATCCTCCATGGCAAGGCACTGCCGATCTACGGTGATGGCAAGCAGATCCGTGACTGGCTCTACGTCGACGACCACGCCAGGGGGATCGACCTGATCATCAAGAAAGGGCGATTGGGCGAGACCTACAATATCGGCGGTCACAATGAGTGGACGAACATCGATATCGTCAATCTCATCTGTGACTCGATGGACAAGCGCTTTGCCGAGAGTCCCGCGCTGCGGGAAAAGTACCCGGAATCGCCGGCTTCCCGGGGTGACAAGGCGCGTTCACTGATCACCTACGTCAAGGACCGGCCCGGCCACGATCAGCGCTATGCCATCGACGCCACCAAGACCACGGCGGAGTTGGCCTACAAGCCGCAGGAGAGCTTCGAGACCGGCATCGAGAAGACGATCTCCTGGTATCTCGACAACGAAACCTGGTGGCGCGGCATTCTCGACGGCAGCTATCAGGACTGGATCGAACAGCAGTATCGGGATCGGAAGGCGGGGTGAT
>CAZTOZ010000079.1:0-35642 GCA_964614535.1 uncultured Thiotrichales bacterium
GTTCGCGGCCGATGGCGGTTTCCGCTATACGCCGGCACCGGACTACAACGGCAGCGACGGCTTCATCTATCGCGTCAGCGACGGCAACGGCAGCCACACGGACGTTCGGGTACTGCTGGAAATTCAACCGGTCAACGACGCGCCTCTGGCCGTGAACCACACTGTAACGATGGACGAGGATTCGACCTACAGCCTGACGCTGGACGACTTCGGCTTCTCCGACATCGACGGGGATCACTTGACCGCGATCGAGATCGCCACGCTGCCGGGTGCAGGGGAACTCACTTTCGATGGCGCGCCGGTTTCAGCCGGACAACGTATTTCAGCAGACGACATCGCTCGGGGCCTGCTACGCTTCGCCCCCGCGCCGGATGCCTTCGGCCAGCTCTACGCGCAGGCCGGTTTCCGGGTTTTCGACGGGAAGGTGCTGAGCACCAACGTCGCGACGTTGCGCATCGACGTGCGGGGAATCGACGATGCGCCCGTTTTGGTGGTGCCGAGCAGGGTCGATACGGTGATGAACAACGAGGTGCATTTCGGTGACGACCTAAACCTGTTGATCGCCGATCTCGACGAAGCGCAACAGATTCAAACACTGATCATCACGGTATCGAACGGCTCCCTGGTCATCGGCTCGGTAGAGGGACTGGACAGCGCCGACGGGTTGCACACATCGACACTGACGCTCACTGGAACGACCGAGGCCATCAATGCCGCCTTCGAGACCCTCGTCTATCTGCCGGAGCCGGGGTATGCCGGAGATGTGGTGATGAAACTGGTGGCCGGTGAAGCCGGCAACCGTGCCGATCTCAGCGATATCGATGCGCAGATCATTCTCTCGCTTGCCGCGCCGGTGGCGGCCACTCCCGATCTGCCGACATACGAACCACCAACGGGTGAGAGGCCCCAGGCGACCGTTAATGCCACGAACACCACCACGGGCCACCCGGACGCAGCACGAAGCGGGCCGAGCAAACGGGTGGACGACGAGCAGGTACTGCGTGCCACGGCGGTGGATGCCGTGGCACCGTTGCGGTGGCAACCGGTCGTGCAAGCCGAGGAGCACCATGGGCCACAGCGGTCGAGACCACCGGTCGAACTGGAGGTGATGGCCGATGTGCGACTTACGCTCGACTGGAGTTCGCGTCACCAGGCACTGTTCGATTCGCTGCTCGCCGAGTCCGGGTCCGACACCGGCCCCGCCAAACGGCTGGTCCAGTTCTTCACGCTTCAGGTGCCCAGCCACGACGCCACGGCGGCAGAAGAGGCGGACGGCGGCACGATCACGCTGAAGACCGTGAGCTTCGGCGCCGCCACCGGCTTTACGCTGGGCACCATTCTGTGGCTGCTGCGCTCCGGGTCACTGCTGACCTCGCTGTTGCTGGCTTCCCCGGCGTGGCGCAATCTCGACCCCCTCCCCGTTCTCGACCACGGGGACGAGGCGGAGGACGACCTTCCGTTACCGGATCGGCACCGGCGCAGCCCCGGTTTCCAGGGGATGGTTTTCGAAGAGATGAAACCGGAACGCTGAGCGATGGCTTCAGACGAACAGCGCCAGCACCGCCACCAACACCAGCAGGTTGGCCACGGCGATGTATTTGCCCGCGCTGGACTTCCACGAAAACAGGGAGACGACCGCCGCCCCGATCGCAAAGGGAACCGGCGGCGGCAATGGTTGATGTTCGAAGGCGCGCAACGGGAAGTCGAACGCCGCGGCCTGATGCAGGGCCTCCGGCGTTTGCGCCAGCAGGAGAATGCTCATCATCATCGTCAAACCGCCGAGAATGAGCGCGGACATGCCAAATACGTTCATACTGTAGAGCCTTCAGTGGGGGTGGAACGATCTTAGAGGTCCGGCTCCCGCGCCAGAATGACATTTGTCACCCGAACCCTGCATCGACACCGGGGATGCCCAACCGTCAAGCGGCCGCGCCAGCGGAGGGGACGAATCACTGGAAGATGCTCGAACCAATCTATAAAATCCGGCCCAAATCTCTGTTTATTCACTAGTTGTCGATGCCCATCAGCACCCACCAAGCAGCGGAAGCGCGACGATGAAACGCCCTTGGTGGCTGCTCGCCGCGGCACTTCCCCTGAGCCTTCTGATCCCCTTTGCCATCGGCGGCTGGGAGGCACTGTCCGAGCTGCGGCGGATTTCGCTCTGGATCGTCGCCGCCGGGGTATCGCTGGTCTCGCTGGGCTGGATTGCACAGGCGCTCAAACTCAAACTCATCATGCGCGGCGTCGGAGAGAGGATCTCGTTCCGCAAGGCGCTGGCAACGGTACTGGCGTCGGAGTTCGCCAGTTCGGCCACGCCGGCCGGCACTGGCGCGGCGATCACCGAGACATTTCTGCTGCATCGCCACGGGCTCAGTTCCGCCAAGGCCGCCTCCGTTTTCGCCTTGGAGCAGATTCTCGATCTCTTCTTTTTCGTCACGGCACTGGTGGTGCTGGCACTCGTACTGCTGACCGGCCCGGACGACTTCCACCTCGGGTTCCAGATCGCCACCATGGGCCTGCTGCTGGTCGGTGGATTTGCCGGCTTGTGGTTCTTCGCCCGCCACTACCGGCCGGTATTGCTATGGTCCGGGCGCCTGCTGGAGAGGTTCAATGTCTCGGCGCGGCGCCGCAAGAAGATCGCTCGCTGGATCATCCGGTTCCGCCAGGGGCTGGCACTGATTCTCGGTTTTCCGCGCTGGCGCCTCTCCGCCATCTACGTCCTCGCGGCGCTGCACTGGATGCTGCGCTACTCGGCGCTCTATCTCATCATCGAGGCACTGGGCTTTCACGTTCCCTGGTCCTATCTTTTCTTCATCCAGATGTTCAGCCTGGGCATCGGCCAGATGACACTGCTGCCGGGCGGCAGCGGCAGTGTGGAGATCAGCTTCAGCATACTGCTGGCACCCTGGCTGGGGGCCGGCACCATCGCCGCCACGCTGATCGCCTGGCGTTTCGTCACCTACTACTGGTACTTCATCGTCGGCGGCCCGGTCTTTCTCGCCTTTGCCGGTCGCGCCCTGTGGCGACGGATCAACGTCTCCCCGCCGACCTGATCCCGGCCCAGCCACTGCCCCATCAACCGAAGACTGGCGCTCGCCACATCCAACAAACAATCACTTAGAACAAAAACCTGTAGTAGCGGATGATTAAAACAGTGATACAATCCGCATCATTCATATCCACTCCTGGCCTACAATCGGATGGCAACGGAGTGTGATGACCGACAGGATGTTTCAACCCGCCGACGCCGCGCCTGCCTGGCCCGGCCGCCGGGCCGGTGATAGGGATGAACCAATGGCGCGCTGGATTCTCAAACTGACGGGATACGCCCTGCTCGCGGCGGTTTTCGCACTCTGCCTCTACACCGTCCCGCCCACCATCGAGTCCGACCTGCTCGGCAGCGCCAAGAAAACATTGCGCGACAACGGCCTCGACTGGGCACTGGTCAGCATCGACGGACGGGACATCACCTTGTCGGGTTCTCCACCCGACCAGCAGGCCGCCCGCAAAGCGGTGGAACTGCTACGCCGGACAACCGGCGTCCGCCAGGTGCTGACCACCTGGTCCGCCGACGCCTTTCCCGACACCAGCGAGGCGCGGCAAGCACCGGTCATCGATCTCGCCACCATCAGCGAGCCCACCGACGAGCCGGCGTCCGCCCACCAGATCAACCTCCCCCTCCAACCCGCACCGGATCAGGAGTTCGACCACTGATGCAATACCTGATGACGCAGATTCTTCTCTATCTCGCCGCCGCCACCGGGATCGGCTGGTTCATCGGGCGTTTCACCGCCCGCTCGCGGGAACGACAGGCCATCCGCGAGCTCACCGAGTGGCAGGAGAAGTACCACGCACTGGAGCAATACCGGAACCGCCTCAAGAAAGAGAACCACGGCCTGGCCCGCGCCTATCGCAAGCAGCTCAAGCAGCTGGCCGAATTCCGGATCCGCCTCACCGGGATGGAGGCCAAGGCGCAGACGCTGTCGCTGGAAAAGAGCATCAACAAGGTCCAGTTCACCGACCTCAGCGACGAGATCAAGCAGCGTGACGAACTGATCCGTTCCTACCAGCAACGGCTGCGCGAGAGCAACAGCAAGGTAAAACAGCTGCTGGAACGCGTGGCCGCGCTCTCCGCCGCGAAGCGGGAACTGGAGCAGGCGCTGGATGATGCCGCCGACGAGAAGAACCTCCTCAACACCCAGCTCATCAACCTCTCGGAGGAGACCAAGCAAGCCCAGCAGAAACTCATCGAGATCGTCTCGGAGCGCGAATCTCTCTCCAGCGAGATCGAAATGCTCGACACCGAAAAGGACGAACAGCAGGGGCGTGTCGATCTGCTACTGGCCGAGCAGGAATCCCTGCTCGACAAAGTGGCCGAACTGAAACGGCAGAAAGAGGAGTACGAGGCACGCGTCAACGAGCTTCGGCACAACATGGAGGATCTGACCACCCAGATCATCGATATCCGCACCGAGCGTGACGACTATCTGGAGCGGCTGAAAACCATCTCTGGCGTGCTGGAGAAAATCCCCGAGCAGGGACGCGGCGCCGCCTGACGGACCTTCCGGGCGACCGGCAGGCGCCAACGATTTCCAGCCAACAGCAAATATTGTAAGCTCGCCTGACAACAACTCGGACAGGACCATTGAACATGCCAATCGCCACCGCCCGTTATCTCGTCGTCCCCGCGTTGCTGGTGCCAGCCATTGCGGCGATGTCGTCACTGACCGGCTGCTCCGCCCAGCAGAAGCTTTTTGGCAAACCCTCCAGCAGCGCCGCGCGGCAAAATACCTACGAGGAAAAAAAGGCCACCGCCGATGGCCCCGCAGACGAGGCCCGCCCCCCCGCCGTCGCCGCTGGTGCCACCCGCTATTTTCTCCAGCTTGCGGCCTACACCACCCGTGAAAACGCCGAAAAGCAGCTGGCGGCGTTGAAGAAGAAATTGAAGCAGCCGATGGAGATTTTCGAGGAAGCCGACAACGGCCAGCAGTATTTCAAGCTTCAGGTCGGCCCGTTTCCATCGTTGCAGGAGGCCGTTCGCGCAGAACCGGCCATCCACGAAGCCGGTTTCGACAAGATCCGCTATATCCGGCGCTGACGGCCCCAGCAGAGGCGCCTCACGGCGCCGGTTGATCGCCCTTTTCCCCGCCATCGAGCGCCAGAGCGAGAACGATGGCATCCTCCTTGCCGTCATGGCCGCGATAATAGGCCTTGCGCCGGCCGATCGGTTCGAACCCGGCGGCCCGGTAGATCGATGCGGCCCGCTGGTTGGACTGACGCACTTCCAGGATCAACCGTTCAGCACCTAGACGTCCCGAAACCACGATCAACCAGTGCAGCAGGCACCGGCCGATGCCACGGCGCTGATAATCAGGGTCGACACAGAGATTGAGGATGTGGGCTTCGCCAGCCGCGGCCGAGAGAATGCCATAGCCCACGATCCGGTCATCCCGCTCCACGACCCAGGCCGGGTAGCCAACACGGAAGCACTCACGAAAGATTCCCCGCGTCCACGGAAACGCATAGGCCCGGATCTCGATATCGAAAACGGCATCGAGATCCTCGGCCGTCATCGGCCGGATTCCCTCCGGCAAGGCCGGGATCGGGGCATCCGGCCCGGTCGCCGCCGCGCGCCGGGATGAGGAGCCGCTCACCGCGCCCCCATCTGCGCCAGCGCCAGCTTGAGGTCGGCCCAGCTCTTGGCCTTCTCCACCGGACGGCGCAGCAGATAGGCCGGATGGTAGGTCACCACCACCGGAATGCGGTGCTCACCGTAGTGGTGGACACGACCCCGCATCCGCCCCACCGGGGCATCGGTCGCCAACAACGTCTGTGCCGCCACCCGGCCAACGATGAGAATCAGCGTGGGCCGGATCAGCTCGATCTGTCGTTCGAGATAGCCGATACAGGCCGCGATCTCGTCATCCCGCGGGTCCCGGTTGCCCGGCGGGCGGCATTTGATGACATTGGCGATATAGACGGTCTCCCGGCTCAGGCCCACGGCGGCGAGCATGTTGTTGAGCAGCAGGCCGGCCCGCCCCACGAACGGTTCGCCCTGCAGATCCTCCTGCTCTCCCGGTGCTTCACCGATGATCATCCAGTCGGCCTCGCGGTGCCCGACGCCGACCACGGCGTGATGGCGCCCCTGGTGGAGCGGACAGGCGGTACAGCCGGTCACCGCGGCACTGAGCGCATCCCAGTCCATCGCGCTGGCGGCGGTCGCAGCGCTCGCCGGGTCGTCGTCCGTTGGCGGCGTGTGGGGAACGGGTTGCGCCGATACCGGCAGATCGCGCCGCACCCAGCGCGTGATGCCCAGCTGCGCCAGCCGGGTCGATTGCCGGCTGTTCAGCGTCATACGCTGCTGTGTTGGGGATGGGGCGCCGGCTGGGGCGAGGTAAGCTTGTTGAGCGCGTTGAGGTAGGCCTTGGCCGAGGCGATCACGATGTCGGTGTCGGCCCCCTGCCCGTTGACGATACGGCCATTCTTCTCCAGCCGAACGGTGACCTCGCCCTGGGCATCGGTACCGCTGGTGATGTTGTTGACCGAATAGAGCTTGAGCTGGCTGTCGCTGCCGACGATCTCCTCGATCGCCTTGTAGGCCGCATCGACCGGCCCACCGCCGATCGCCTCGCTGCCGTGCTCCTCGCCATCGACATTGAGCGTCACCCGCGCCAGCGGCTTCTCCCCGGTCTCGGAGGTGACGCTCAGATAGACCAGCTTGTAGCGCTCCGGCTCATTGGCACTGGCGCTGACCAGCGCCTGCAGATCCTCGTCGTAGATCTCGTGCTTGCGGTCCGCCAGCGCCTTGAAACGGACGAAGACCTCATTGAGCGCCTCCTCCGACTCGAACTCGATCCCAAGATCACGAAACCGCGACCGCAGCGCATTGCGGCCGGAGTGCTTGCCGAGAACGATGTGATTCTCGCTCCAGCCGACGTCCTCGGCGCGCATGATCTCGTAGGTCTCGCGGGACTTGAGCACGCCGTCCTGATGGATGCCCGATTCGTGGGCGAAGGCGTTGGCACCGACGATGGCCTTGTTGGGCTGCACCGGAAAGCCGGTGATGCTGGAGACCAGGCGGGAACAGGGAACGATCTGCGTGGTGTCGAGCCGGGTATCGCAGTCGAAGACGTCCTGCCGCGTCCGCACCGCCATGACGACCTCCTCCAGCGCCGCGTTGCCGGCCCGCTCCCCAAGACCATTGATGGTGCATTCCACTTGCCGGGCGCCATTGCGCACCGCCGCCAGCGAGTTGGCCACGGCCAGCCCCAGATCATTGTGGCAGTGAACCGAGAAAACCGCCTTGTCGGCATTGGGAATCCGTTCGATCAGCGTGCGGATGAGCTGGCCGAACTGATGCGGAATGTTGTAGCCAACGGTATCGGGAATATTGATCGTCGAGGCGCCGGCATCGATGACCTTTTCGATGACCCGGCAGAGAAAGTCCACCTCCGAGCGGCCGGCATCCTCCGGCGAGAACTCCACGTCGTCGGTGAACCGCCGTGCCTTCCTCACCGCCTTTACGGCGTTCTCCACCACCTCGTCCGGCGTCATCCGCAGCTTCTCCTTCATGTGGATCGGCGACGTGGCCAGAAAGGTGTGGATCCTGGCGGCCTTGGCCGGCTTCAGCGCCTCACCGGCCCGCTCGATGTCCTTGTCGAGCGCCCGGGCGAGACCACAGACGGTGCTCTCGCTCACCGCCGAGGCCACCGCCTGCACCGCTTCGAAATCACCGGGGCTGGCGATCGGAAAACCCGCCTCGATGATATCGACCCGCATCTTCTCCAACGCCTTGGCGATGCGGACCTTCTCGTCCTTCGTCATCGACGCGCCGGGGCTCTGCTCGCCGTCGCGCAACGTCGTATCGAAGATTATCAGGTGTTCCTTGCTCATCGGGAGATCTCGCGGCGGGTTGGTGGGGAACGCGCCATTGAGAACCCAATGGCGATGCAGTCGATGCGCTGGAATATAAACTGTGCGGACCCGCTTTGCCAAGTATCCACAAAGCGGTGGCGGCGCCCGTTGCAGACGCCGCCTGCAGGCCGGAGATCAGGCCCGGGGACGGTGCCGTCAGCCCGCCTCGCCGTCCACCTTGCGGGCGATCGACACGATGGAACGCAACGTCCCGGAGAGCCCGTCGCGCTCGTTACGGATATCGATGATCTGGGTGGTGAGATCCTCCAGATCGGCATTGAGCACGTCGAGCTGATGCCGGTTTTCCTCGTTCTCTTTCTCCAGCATCGCATACCGCTCCTTCAGGCGCGTATGCTCTTCGACCAGTTGCCGCTTGCCCTCCACCTCTTTCTCGTGCAGCTTCTCCAGCGAGGTGAAGCGTGTCAACAACTCCTTCTGCTCATTGATCAGCGACTCACGACGTTCCTCGGCCTCCATCTGCTCGTGGCGCAGTCTCTCGTTGTCGGCCAGCAGTTTCTCGCTGCGGTTGTGTAACAGTTCCAGCTTCTCCTGCGCCACCGTCAGCTCGTGCTCCAGCTCTTCGACCCGCCCTTCCAGCGCGCGCATCGCCGACTCCCGCTCGGCCAGCTGCTCGGTGACGGAGCGGCGTTCCTGCTCCAGCGTCTTCTTCTCCTTGGCGAAGCGCTGCCGGTCGGCGTCCAACGCGGCACGCTCCTCCTCCAGCCCCGACTCGATGGCTCGCAGCCGCCCGGCCAGCTCGTTGCGCTCGCTCTCCACCGAACGGAGTACCTCCTCCAGCCGGGAGATCTCGCTCTTCTGCCGCGTCACCACCTGCAGGCGCCGAGCCTTGTCCGCCCGCAGATCCTTGAACTCCGCCTCGGCGCGATCGTGATAGGCCGCCAATTCACGATTCTCGTCACGCAGACGCGCCAGTTCGTCGACCGCGGCGTTGTGCTTCATGCGGCTGGTGATCCTCCCGATCAACCACCCGATCAGCGCCGCCACCAGCAGGCAGAGCGCAATCTCCACAATCAGGAAACTCATTGATCCTTCTCCTCCAATATGATGTCGATGCGGCGGTTCCTTGCCCGCCCCTCCGCCGTCGCATTGTCCGCGACCGGCTCACTCTCCCCCGCCCCGCGGGTGCGGATACGGGTCGCATCGATGCCCCGGGCGACGAGAAAGTCACCCACCGCCACCGCCCGCGCCTCGCTCAAACGCTGGTTGGCATCGGCGGGGCCGCGATCATCGGTGTGGCCGACGATGGTGACGACGCTGCCGGGACAGCCACGCAACATCCCGGCGAGCTTTTCGAGCAATGCAATGGAATCCCCGTGAAGACGGGCGCTGCCATTGGCAAAGCGAACGTTGCCCGAGGCCGCCAACGCCGCGTCCACCTGTGCCTGACACTGGCCGAGTACCGCCGGCGCTTCAGCCTCGACGGCTTCGCCAGCCCCGCTCGTTTCGGCCTCCCCGGCCCCCACCGACGCAGGCTCCGGCTCCACCTGCCCGACGGCCATGACCAGCTCGTAACCCAGTCCCAGAAAGGGGCCGAAACGCGCCCGGATCACCTCTTCCGCCTCGGCGGACGAGAGCTGGCCCGAAACGACGATCCGATCCGGGCCGATCTCGATCCGACCGCTGTCGAGATCGGCCAGGGCGGCGACCGCCGAGGTCATCAGCTCGGGGGCTCCCTTCAAATGGACCTGCCCGCTCTGCAGACCGCTCGCATCGATGTCGAAAGCCGCCAGCTCCGGCGCCTCGGCCAGCCGCTCCGCTGCGGCGGCGGGCGGTACCATGCCCTGCAGGACGATCGGCCCGTCGGGAGCAGCGCGCGCGGCGACGAAACGTGGCTCGGGCGAGGGGGCGACCGGTGCCGCCGCGGCTTCGAGCCGAACCGAGCGGACGCCATCGATCCCGCGCAACGCCGCCAGCAGCTCACCCCCGTCATCATCCGGCGGCACCCCCCGAACCAAGATATCGCGACCATCGATCTCGACCCCCGCCCAGGCGGCATCGAGCCGCGACGCCGTCTCCATCGCGCGCGCCCGCAGCTTCGCTTCGATGCGCGGCGCATTGACCGCCACACACAAGGCAATGACGCCCAACAGCGCCAACAGACCAACCACTTTGACCGTGAGAGGCTTCATGCCAATTGTTGTCTCCAAATTCTTCTTGTCTGAATTTCACCCCGCTGCCATCGAGGGCCTGCGCCACCACGACGGCATGTGGCGGCGCCACAAACCGGTCGCGCATGGCGAACGACCACCTGGTCGATTCAACGAGGATTCCGGAATATTCCTTGGAATGACCAGCACCCACCTGGAAGAAACGGCGTGGGTACCGAAGCATCGATATGCGTGATTACGCGATCCCTGACGCTGGATTCGGTGACTCGTAGAGAAAACGGATGGTGAAGCAACCCCCGAATATCGTCTTGTCGACAGCCGGCGGCCCCGCGTCAGGCGGACGGCCGCCAAACGCCACCGGTCGGACAAATCTAAGCCTTATCGACGAGGGGTTCAAGGCAAGCCTGTAAAGTAATGTAGCCGCCACTGCGGCCGATGGTGGCGAGATGCGGTTCACGCGCCCGCCGTCGGCGGAACCCCCGACGGGGAACTCCGACGACCTTCACGGCACTAACAGCCAACGACTTTCACAACGCAACGGACCGTGACGCATGGCGCTGATCAATCCCACCACCCTCAAACCCCGGCTCATGAAGAGCGCACTCAACACGCTCTACTACAGCGGTCTCTATCGCCTGCTGGAAAAAGAGTGGCGGGGCGTCGGCGCCATTTTCACGCTGCACCACGTCCGCGACGATGGAGACGCACCGGGGTTCGCCCCCAACCGGATACTCGATGTCACCACCGACTTTCTCGACGCCACGCTGACGCAGGTGCGCCAAGCAGGCTACGACATCGTGTCGCTCGACGAGGTCCACCGCCGGCTGCGGGAGCAGGATTTCTCACGCCGCTTCGTCGCCTTCACGCTCGACGACGGCTACCTCGACAACTACCGCCTGGCCTGGCCGGTATTCAAACGTCACGGGGCCCCGTTCACCGTCTATGTGGCCACGGCCTTTCCCGACGGCGAGGCGCTGCTGTGGTGGGAGATCCTGGAACGCATCATTGCCGCCCAACCCCGGCTCACGGTCGAGCTCGACGGGCGGACCAGCCACTTCGACACCGCCACGACCGCCGGCAAGTATGCCGCCTGGGACACGATCTACCGCGCCCTTCGACGCATGCCGGAAACGGCGCAGCGCACAACCGTCGCAAGGCTGGCCGAGCAGTACGCCGTCGACACCCGGGCACACTGTCGCGCGCAGTCGATGAGCTGGGAGATCCTCCGCGAACTGGCCACGGACGAACTGGTCACCATCGGCGCCCATACCGTCAATCATTACGCCCTCGCCAAACTCCCCGAGGCGGCGGTCATCGAGGAAGTGACCCGCTCGCGGGAGATCATCGAACAACGGATCGGCCAACGGCCCGAACACTTCTCCTACCCCTATGGCGACGAGCGCTCGGCCGCCGGCCGTGAGTTCCGCCTCGTCGAGTCGCTCGGCTTCAAGACCGCCACCACCACCCGCAAGGCCATGCTCTATCCGGAGCACGCCGACCATCTGACGGCATTGCCACGCATCTCGCTCAACGGGGAGTATCAGTCACCCCACTACACCCGGCTGTTCCTCAGCGGCGCGCCGTTTGCGTTGAGCAACCGCTTCCAGCGACTGGTGGTCAACTGACCACCGTGGCCACACCCCACCGGATTGAACTCTTGCCCGCCACGACTGTCTGATCGCCTGTAAGCCCGGGATTCCCCCCGGCCATCCGGTCGTGGCGGCGAATCGGTGGGCAGGGGGCTCCCCCGACCATCCAGCTCGCGCGGCAGATGACGGCACCAACGAAGTCACGCCATCGGCGCGAGCCCGACCCGGCGATTGGAGCGCAGGCGTGAGCCGGCATTTCAATACAGCGCGACAGCCTGCGATACGGAAACGGCGCGGCTGTCGAACAAGCAAACACACCCCGGCAGACCCGTCGCCCGAAAAAGCCGGGCGCTTTCATTTGGCCAGTGTCAACCAAATACTCAGGAGTCAATCGATGCAACATGGATTTCTCGATCAAACGCGTCAGTCACCCGGCAACCTACGAATCCAGGAAGCCCACATCAGCGGTATCGTCGCCATCGCCGACTTCCTGTTGATCGCATCGCTGGGGCTGCTGACGGCTACCTTCTACCCCGGCTGGGGGCAAGGCGAAGCCGATCACCTCTATGTCGCCGCCATTTTCTTTGTCGCCGCGGTCATCGTGACCAGTCTGAAGGTGACGCACTGTTACACGCTGGAGAATCTGCGCTTTCGCGGTCGCGAGCTCAAGCGCGCGATTGGCATCTTTGCACTGGTGTTCCTGATCACCATCTCACTGGGTTTTCTGTTCAAGATATCGGACGAGTTCTCCCGCGTCTGGGTCATCGCTTGGCTGATCGCCTCGGTAACCGCCTTTGCCGCCAGCCGCGCCCTGATGCGGCCACTGATCTTCCGCATGGTGGAGAACGGGCACCTCATCCGCAACGTCGCCATCGTCGGCGGCGGCGAGCACGCCGAGGCCTTCCTCGAAAAGCTGCGCGCCAACGCCTATCCCTGGATCCATCTGGTGGGCATCTACGACGATCGCCAATCCCGACTGTCCGAGAAGCTCAGAACAGCCTTCGGCATCGCCGGCGATACCGACCGCCTGATCGAGGACGCACGCACCGGGCAGATCGACGACATCGTCATTGCACTGCCGTCGAGCCGGGTCGAGCGCATCCAGCAGATCGTCAGCAAACTCGAGGTTCTGCCGGCCAACATCAACCTCAGTCCCGACATCTCCGAGCTGGCGTTCGGCAACAGCCAACGCACCAGCTATGGCGACCTGCATCTGCTGAACCTGCGGCGGCGACCGATGGAAGGTTGGCGCCAGTTCGTGAAATTCCTCGAGGACCGCATCATCGCCGCGATCATTTTCGTGATGATCCTGCCGGTGATGGCAGTGATCGCCATTCTGATCAAGCTGGACAGCCCTGGCCCCGTCCTGTTCACGCAGAACCGCTACGGCTTCAACAACAAGCTGATCAAGGTCTACAAATTCCGCTCGATGTACAGCGACCAGACCGATGCCAACGCCGAAAAGCTGGTGACAAAAGGCGATTCCCGGATCACCAGAATCGGCGCCTTCCTGCGTCGTACCAGCCTCGACGAACTGCCACAGTTCATCAACGTGCTCAAAGGTGAAATGTCGATCGTCGGCCCACGCCCCCACGCCCTCAAGGCGAGTGCAGCGGGACGCCTCTACGACGACATCGTCGACGACTACGCCAAGCGGCATCGGGTCAAGCCCGGAATCACCGGCTGGGCACAGATCAACGGCTGGCGTGGAGAGACCGACACCGAGGAGAAAATTCTCAAGCGGGTCGAATACGACCTGGAATATATCGAGAACTGGTCGCTGATGCTGGATCTGAAGATTATCGCCAAAACCATATTTGGCGGCTTCTCCGGCAAGAACGCCTATTGACCCGACCGCCCAAGAAAGCCGCCCAAGCCCCCGACACAGGGGGCCAGCGGCAACGATCCGGGACGCCATCCACGATCTGCCCCGGTGAGACGACCGCACATCGTCGATGGACATCGTGCCGTACCGCCGTTATGCGGGTGCGCAGCGAAGAAGTACACCATCTCGCCAAACCACCGGGAAGGCATTCCCTGTCACCACGATCGGCAACGGCCAGAACGGTGTCTGCACACTCCCCGGCTGACAAAAAATCCGACTACTCTTCCCTTCCGGGCACGTGTACGCCACACCGACCATTCCGTGCCAACGCGAAACAGGAAGAACCAACAGAGCAATGAGCGCAAGCTACCACTTCGACGGCCCCATCGATATCGGGCGCTATCTGCCAGCGATGATGTTGCTCTTGATGGCCAGCAGTTCGATCGTCGTCATCGAGCCCTCTCCGTTCGATCTGCTCACACTGTTGTTTCTCGGCATGCTGATCCCTCTCGGGCTGCGAATACCCGCGGGCATGGGCCTGGTGCTGTTCTACAGCGGGATCTTCATCCTCGGCAACATCGTTTCATTCACCGATGTGGAGAATTTCCCGGCCGCCTTCCGCTACATGGCGATCTCCATCTTCCTCTTCGTCATCTTTCTGCTCATCGCCTGCATGGTCTACCAGGATCCGGAGCGGGTCATGCCGGCCTTCTGGAAAGGCTATGTCTTTGCCGCCCTGTTGGCATCGCTGACCGGTATTCTGGCCTATTTCGATCTCATCCCCGATGCCGAGACGTTCCTCAAGTTTGGCCGCGCCAAGGGGCTGTTCAAGGACCCCAACGTCTATGCACCGTTTCTCATCGCCCCACTCTTCTACCTGGCGGCACGCTTCATCGAACTGCGGGGGTGGAAAAAATACGCCGCGCTGGCCGGGTTCGGAATATTGACGCTAGGTACGCTGGTGGGGTTTTCACGCGGCGCCATCGGCAACCTGCTGATCGCCGCCATCTTGCTGCTGTCGATCAAGTTCGCCATCCGCCCATCCCTGGAGCTGTTCATCCGCTATATGGTCTATGGCTCCGGCATGCTGCTGGTGATCGGCGCCCTGCTGCTGGCGGCGCTACAGACCGACCGTGTCTCCAACATGTTGTCGGAACGCGCCAAGCTCGTCCAAAGCTATGACGTGGAAGGTTCCAGCGGCCGCTTCGTGGTACAGAAAAAGAACCTGATCCACGGCCTCTCCGATCCGCTGGGCGTGGGGCCGGGCGAGGAAGTGCTGGAATACTTCATCGAGCCCCACAACGTCTATCTCTATATCCTGACGGAGAACGGCTGGCTGGGTTTTTTCGGCTTCGTGGCCTTCATCGTCTCTGGTATCCGCCTGGGCGGGCGTTGGATTCTGCAACGCCGGGACGTCTCGGACGAATACCTCATCGTCTACGCTGTGACGGTCTCCACCGCGATCCAGAGCCTGTTGATCGACTCGATCCACTGGCGCCACCTGTTCATTCTCAACGGGGTTCTCTGGGGCCTGACACTGGCCCAGATGCGGTCGCTGCGGGGAAACCCCCTGCCCGCCCCTCGCCCCGCCTAGGCCGAATAGTCGTAAAGGAGGGATGGCACCCTACCGAACGGCGAAGGCGTCGCACGTGATAATCCAATGCAGCGCCCAGGTCGTCGGCCCCTGCCGTGAGCGTGACGAACCGCGGCCGTGGTTTCAGAGCGTCGGGACGAGCTGCGCACGGGCCAGCACGCTGCGGTAGACGTCGACCGTGGCATCGACCATGGCATCGAGGCTGAAATCCCTGGCCTTCCTCGCCGAAGCGGCCGACATCCGCTGCCGCAACCCGGGATCCCGAAGCAATGGCAACAACCGCTCCGCCATCACCGTCATATCGTCCTGCTGCGGTACGACAAAACCGTTCTCGCCTTCATCGATCACGGTGCGGCTGCCACCCACATCGGTGGCGACGATGGGGCACCCCGCTGCCAGTGCCTCGAGCAACACATAGGGCATCGCCTCATACCGGCTCGTCAGCGTGAAGACGTCGAAGGCAGGCATGAATTCCTCGCCGGACTCGTCGGGGAATACCGTCAGGAAACGCGCCAACCCGTAGGCCGAGATCAGGCGGTCGATTTCGGCCGCGGTCTTGCCCGATCCAAGCAGGATGAAGCGCGCATCGACGCCGGTATCGCGCACGATCCGCGCCAACTCGACGAAACGCTCGGCAGCCTTGGCCGTACAGAAACGTCCGACGAAACCCACCACAGGGACATCATCGGCGATGCCGAGGCGCAACCTGATCCGCCAGCGGGTCTGATTCCGTTCCACCGGGTCGCGCAGTGCCACGCCGTTGCCGACCAGAAACATGTTCCGCGCCGGAAACCCGAGAGACCGCGCGTGCCGGAACTCCTTGTCGGAGACGGCGATGATGCCGTCAGAGAGCGTCCTGGCCAACACCGTCTCGATCATCCCGTAGATCCGCTTCTTCATCGGCGACAGCACCGGGTTCAGCGTATAGAGCCCGTGCGGTGTGTAGATTCTGGCTGCCGATGAGCCCACCGCCGCCAACCGTCCCAGGGCGCCACCTTTCGAGCTGTGGCCGTGAATCACGTCGAAGGGGCCGTGGTCACGAAGATAGCGGCGCAACTGCCGCACCACCAATACATCGTGTGGGCCAACGGCCTTGCGAATGTCCATCGAGACGATGGTGGCACCATCGATCGAGAAGAGACGCCGCTCGAAGCTCTGCTCGGCCCGCAGCGGCGAGTGGACCACATGCAGCTCATGCCCCCGCGCCACCAGGCCGGTCACCAGATCGATGATATGCCGACCGGAGCCTCCGCCGCCGGTCTCGATGACCATCAGAATTTTCAACGGCTCGTCAATCATGGCGGGCACCGTGGCAGCTCCCCGACACGCCCGGCATCACACAAAGGCGCCATCCACCGCGCGCCGGCGAGTTCAATGAACCCAGCCACCGGCATCGCAACCCGGCACCGTTCCCGCGCATTGCCACCTTCACCATTTGCAAAACGTCTGTGCATACCCTCGACCGCCGATCTATTGCGCAACCTGACGCGCCACATAAACGGGCACCATTTTGTCCTTCGCCGGCGCCAATGTGGTGCGCATCAGCATGGACGACAATTTGACATGCTGGCCCTGGTTTTGTTCCACCACCAGCAGATACTGATCGGCGACGTCGGTGAGAAGCTCATGCGGCGAGGCGCCGTCGACATCACGGACGACGACATAGATCCGGTCGAAATAACGCCTGAGCAGTCGGAACAGAGATGGCGCCGCTTCGAGCAGCTTTGCCCGCTCCACCTCGGTCAGCGGGGCACCCCGGGTGAACAGGCTGACGTGGGTGCGGTAGTCGGTCTGAAAGGCCTTGAGCAGCGAGACCTTCTTGCGCATCACCTCCGCCATGCCCGGCACCGGCTCCAATGCGAAGGCGCGATGCAGCTCCGCCTCACCCAGCGACATGTCGACGAGAATCACCTTCTTGCCCTCGGCTGCATCGAGCGCCGCCAGTGCCGAGGCAATCGAGACCTTGTCGCCGCGCCGACCCACCGACGTGATGACCGTCACCGATGGATCCCGCGCCCCGAGACGCCGACGAAGCATCGAATTCAGCTGGGCGATGGCCTGGGAGAAGCGGGACTGCATCTTGCCCACCATCTCGGTCGCCGGCACGATGGTCGTGCCGTCACCCGGAACCGGTATGGCCAGCGCCTCCGGCCGCTGTTCCGCCACTGCCTCATCGATGAAACGCACCTGCCCGGGCTCTTCCGGCGCCGCTTCGGTGGCATCCTCCTCATCCCCGTCCGCAGTGGTGGTGCCGGCGGTCGCCGCCGGGCCGGCTGCCGCAAGCGCCTGCAGCTTGCGTCGCCGGGCACGCGGATTGAGATGCTCGGCAAAGAACACCATCATCGTCGCCAGAATCGGCGCCGCGATACCGGTCAGCACCATAATGTGCCTGGCATTGGGGAACACCGACTCGACCGGAACGAACCCCCGCGAAATCACCGTGATCGGGTTGGAGAGCGTCATCTGGTTGCGGGCGCTGATACTGTGCTGTTTCTCGGCCACGAGAAATTTCTCCAGCACGCGACGGCTGGAGGCCGCTTCCCGCTCCAGATCCTGCAGCTCCACCTGCGCCGCCTGACCACGCACGATCTCCTCCTCCATCCGGGCGATATCGGCCTTCAGCGTCTCGACCTTCTGCTCCTGCGCGCGCACGTCGTCCCGGATGTTGCGCACCAATAGCGCAATTTCCCGACGAATGCTCGCATCCACCTCCTCGAGCTGGGCACGTGCGTCGGTCATCACCGGATGGCGTTTGCCATACTCCTGTTCGAGCTCCCGGATCCGTGCCTTCAGCGCCACCTGCTTGTCGCGCAACGACTGCACCAGTGGCGATGCCACCACAGTCGCCATCGCCGCCGTGTCACCGGCACGAGCGAGGGACGAGACGCGTTTCCAGTTCGCCTCCAGGTCACGCAGCTCGGCGCGTGCCTGACGCAACTCGGCATTGAGATCACCCACCTGCCGGATCTTCAGCGAAATTCCGATGCTGTCCGACAAGCCGTGGGCCTTCTTGTAATCCGCCACCCGCTGCTCGGCGCGGCGCACTTCGTCGCGCAGCCGCGCCGCCTCCTGGTTGATCGAATCGCGGACGGTGTTGAAACGCCGCATCAGCAATTCGCTCTTCATTCCACGAAATTCGTCGACCACGAGATTCACCACGCGCGCGGCGTATTCGGGGTTGGTGTCCTTGTAGGTAATCGCATAGACCGACGAGCCCGGCGTATGCTCTACGCGCAGGCGCTTGCGAAACCGCTTGATCTGCTTCGCCGGTATCGAGTCGATCCGCTCGCCATCGGCATCGGCACCGGCATCGGCCAGCCGGTTCTCCGCCCGCAGCCGCTTGAGCACGCGAATCGCCAACGGCATCGACTCGAGCATCGACCCATCACGGGAGATACCGGGCACTTCGCCACCAAGCATTTTTTCGGTGTCGACGAAGGAGGTATTGTCCTCGAGATTGATGACGGCCGTCGATTCATAGGAGGGAGGCGTCGTCAGTGCGAGCGCCAGGCCGATGCCGAGAACCGACAACAGGGTGCCGAGAAAAAGTGGCAGATGGGCCCTGAAGACGCCAACAATATCGCGCAGGCTGAAGTCGTCCGGTGGCAGTTCGGGCACCGCAAGTACCGGAACGGCCTGGCGAACGGCCAGATCACCGTTGCTTTTGTCGGGTGGCTGGAGCCCCCTGAGTTCATCTTTTTTCATTGTTTTTGTCCTGAACACCCAATGGGAATGGCCGACGTGGCCGAGACATTCCCGCAGCTCTTACAACGACGCAGAATCGCCCGACGACACGAAAAGACGGCCGGTCAGAAAAACCGCTCCTTGACGACGATGATGTCCCCCGGTTCCACCCGGGTTTCCGGCGTCGCCCTGATCTTTTTCCTGCCGTTGCCGTACTTGCGCTCGATCGTCATCTTGCGGCGATGGGCACGGTCGCCGAATCCGCCGGCCAGCGCCACCGCATTGAGTACCGTCATTCCCTCGACGTAGGGGTAACTACCGGCCCGTTCCACCTCGCCGAGAATGTAGTACGGGCGGTAGCTCAGCAGCTCCACCGTCACCCGCGGGTTGACGAGGTAGTCCGGTTTGAGCTTGCCGGTGATTCTCTCCCCCAACTCCCAGGTGGTCAGGCCGACGGCACTGACGTCGTTGACCAGCGGCAGGACGACATTGCCGGCCCCGTTGACGACCATCTCCCCCGAAAGCTCCGGGTGGCCGAAGACCTCGATCCGCAGCTTGTCACCCACGCCGAGGCGATATTCCTGGAACTGACCGGCGACGGCGCCGACGACGCCCAGCAAGGTCAGCACCAAACCCAAGAGCCATCGCCGTACTGCCATGCCCGATTTCACGATATCCACTCCTGCTCCATTCACTGCCCTGTTGACCACGTTTTTCGGCGGACGATCACCGCCCGGGAAAAATCCTCACCTTCGTTGCGAGCCCCATCACATTTCATAACGCAGTCCCACGCGGACCACCGCACGCTCGACCACGGCGCTCTCCTCGGTGCCGATCGCCACGCGGCTGCGCTCACGGGATTCCCGACTCGCCCCCGCCTCCAGCGACAAATGGCGGCCGGTGCGATAGTCGAGCGCAAGACCCTGCTCGACGACCTGGTCTTCGATCTCGCTATCGACGAAGGTGTCGGTGCCACTGGAGAGATACACCTTGAGGCGCAATCGGCGCCCGAAGTCGTGGTTCAGGCTCAGGGTATTTTCAAGGGACTGATAGCCCGGGCTGCCGGCCAGCCGGGTCGTCTCGAAACGCTTGCGGCTGGTGAAACCCAGGGTCGTCAACGGCGTCAATGGAAACTCGAGACGCAGCAGATGCACCGGTTCATCGACATCGGCGAGCGTGTCGTCATCGTAGCGCAGGGCGTACAGGCCCAGCTCGGCGCGAAGGTCGATCAGACCACGCTTACGATAGCGGTACCCGATGCCCCACTCCGCCAGATCGGCATCCCGGGTCGAGGCCAGCGCCGAGGACGACTTGCCGACGACGGCACCGGCGGCCAGCCGGAGAAAGAGCTCCCGATCGGGGTTGGGGGCATAGCCAAGATGCAGCGACGCCAACGCCTCATCGCGATCCCGCAGATCATCGTTCTCCCCGCTCTCGGTCAGGCGCCGGTAGCGATAACTCACACGATCGAGGCCCGCACGGATAGCGAGGCTGCCGGGCTGGTATCGGTAGGCGAGACCCAATTCCTGCCGTTTCACCATGTCCGGCTCGTCGCCGAAGCGGTTGGCCCCGTTGTTGCCATCGACCGTCTCGGCGGCCCGCGCCACCACCTCCAACCACTGGCCACGGGTGATGATCTTGCTGCCGTCCAGGCCGATTTCGTATTCGTCATTGTCGAGCCGCGACTCACTGGCATAGCGTTCCCGGCGAAAATCGGCACGCAACGCGACCGCGTCACCGGCGGTGCCCAGCGCCGCTTCCACGTCGAGCCGCGGGTTGACGATGACGCTGGTATCGGCGACCGCACCCGTTTCGCGATAATCGACGTTGTCGTCCTGCTGCATCGAGACACCGAGCGATGGCGTGAGCACGATGGCCGTCCCCGGCAGCTGCATCGCGGCCACCGTCGTCGCCGCGAGCGGCAAGGCCATCATCGCTGTGGTCAGAAGTTTTCGGACTGTCATCATCACTCCCCGCGGCGGAACACGACGTTTGTTACCATTGCCTCGATATTGTTTCGCATCACCCGCCGGCCAAGGCATGAACCAGCGGGCATCTTGACAGTTGTCAGACGCCTGCCGCTGGCGGAATATCCGCTGTCCACGACGAAACGTGAACCACCGCCCAACTCGCCCGCAACCCATCGACGCGCCCGATTCATCCGACGATGGAACCAACCAGGGCGTTGGCGGGTCTTATCCGTTGCCCACTCACTCCAACCGCAATCATCGATGATCACCGCTTCCCGCTCCGCCGGCCGCGCCGTCGCGGCCCTGCATCACCTCTGCAATCGGATGCCCTGGCTGCTCCTGCCGTTACTGACCCTGCAAGGCTGCGCCGCCTCCTCCGACGGCGACGACTTCCCGGCGGGCTCGGTACAGCGGATACAGACGCCGGACAGACCGTTCCAGGTGACGCTGAGATTCGACAGCCCGGCCGACTGTTCGCTCCATTACCACTGGCAGGACTTCCGCGGCACGGCGCTGACCGAACCGGTCGAACTGCCGCTGAACCGCGACACCACCGTCGCCTCGGTGACCGGTGCCAGCGGCTATCTCGGGCTGGTGCTGACCACCGACTGCCCCGATCTGGACGATGCGGAGGGGTTTGCCGCCGGACGCCGCGAAATGGGTTTCGCCATCCTGCCGGCAGCGAAACGGTCACTCAGGGCGAGTGGCGAGAAATCGCCATTCGGCATGGTCCACGCCCGGCTGGCCGACCCCTGGCTGGGGCCGTGGATGAAGACCCTCACCTGGCACACCACCAGCGCCAAGTGGTGGCGCTACGAGATGGAGACCCGGCGCGCCAACGGCTTCATCGAGCTGCCGATGATCAATGGAGAAACCTGGGACAGCGACGACAGCAAACCCATCGGCCAACAGGCGCTGGCCGCGCTCGAAGCGCGCGCCGCCGACTATTTCAAGGCCTGGCCCGATGGCCGCTACTGGGAACTCGGGCTGGAGGAGAATCTGGAAGAACGCTTCCACCAGCCCTATTACTGGCAGAATCTGGCGGCGAAGGTGAAGGCATTGCGCAAGGCCGCCAGCCGCCATGCCCCCGGCACGCGCTTCATCTACCAGATCGCCAACCGGGATCTCACCGATATCGAGGCCTTCGCGGCCAGCGACGCCGCCCCGCTGTTCGACATCCTCTCGCTGCACCCCTATGCCTGGCCCGACTTCCCCTCGCCCGACCAGTGGCTGGAAAGCTATCTGCAACAAGTTCGCAACCGCCTCCGGGCGCATGGCCTCGATCTGCCGATCTGGTTCACCGAGGTGGGCGCACCTCATCACGGCAACGGCCCCGGTCTCTTCTTCGGCTACCCGGCCACGCAGGCCTACGTCACCGGCCTGACCCGCTACCAGGCGGTCAACTACATGCTGAAGATGCACGCCATCGCACTCAACAACGGCGTAGAAAAGCTCTTCTGGTACAACTACCGCGATCGCAACTACGGCAACGACTACGCCGAGAACTTCTTCGGCATGATCGATTACTGGGGATATCCCAAGCCGGTGCGGGTGGCCTACGCCCGCATGCTGGCCTGCCTCGACGGGCTGGTGCCCACCGGCAAGCAGGAGATCGGGGATCTGGTCGCCTACGGCTTCGGCGATGACGACGGCCGGGCGCTGCTGGTCTGGAAGCGAAACGGCGGCACCACCGCCGTCGAGCTGTCGCGGCTCGGTCTCGACGACAGCCGGCCACGCTGGATCGGCGATCCGATGGGCGCCACCATAATCCCGCAGGCAGGGCGCCTCATCGTCGGTGAAGAGCCGGTCTGGATCGCCACCGGCAAGGCGCTGGCGCGCTGTTCACTGCCGCAGTGACACGGCCGGTGGCGGCCCGTCAGTAGGCCACCAGGATACTGACGATGCCAACCACGCTCAGCACCAGCGTATAGGGCAGCGCCATGATCAGCATCCGCAGGTAGGAGAGCCGGATCAGCGGCGCCAGCGCCGAGGTCAGCAGGAACAGGAACGCCGCCTGGCCATTGGGCGTCGCCACGCTGGGCAGATTGGTGCCGGTATTGATGGCCACGGCCAGCACCTCGAAGTGCTCACGGCTGATCGTCCCCTGCTCCAGCGCCGCCAGCATTTCGTTGATATAGACGGTGGCGACGAAGACGTTGTCGGAGATCATCGACAGCACACCGTTGGCGATGAACAGCATCACCGGCTGGATGTCGGCATCCAGATGCAACACCGCATCGGTGATCGGCGTGAACAGATGCTGGTCGTGGATCACCGCGACGATGGCGAAGAAGACCACCAGCAACGCCGTGAACGGCAACGCCTCCTCGAAGGCGTGGCCGATCTGGTGTTCCTCGATGACGCCATTGAACGCGGTCAACAGGACGATGATCATCAGCCCGATCAACCCGACCGCCGCCAGATGGAACGCAAGGGAGACGATCAGCAGCACGGCGACGACGCCCTGGACGATCAACGCCGCCACGTTCTCCTTGGTCATCTTCTCCTCCTGCTCGGCCTGAAACTCACTGAGGATGGCACGCACCTCGTCGGGCAGTTTCGCCCCATAGCCGAACCAGCCGGTCTTCTCCAGCAGCGCGCAAGTCGCCAGCCCCGCGATGAAGGCCGGCGCGCTGACCGGCGCCACCTTGATGACGAATTCCATGAAATCCCAGCCAGCCTTCTCGGCGATCAGCAGGTTCTGCGGCTCCCCCACCAACGTCGCCACGCCGCCCAGCGCGGTGCCGATGGCGCCGTGCATGATCAGGCTGCGAAGAAAGGCGCGAAAGGTATCCAGATCCTCCCGGTGGTATTCGTGGACACCATGGTCGCCGGAGTGGTCGTGGTCCTCGTGAAACTTCTTGCCCGACGCCACCTTGTGATAGACCCCGTAGAACCCCACCGCGATGGTGATCAGCACCGCGGTGACGGTGAGCGCATCGAGAAAGGCCGACAACAGCGCTGCCGCAAAGCAGAACAGCAGTGACAGCATCATCTTCGACTTCACCCCCAGCAGGAGCTTGGTGAAGGTGTAGAGCAGCAACTGGCGCATGAAGTAGATGCCGGCCACCATGAAGACCAGCAGCAGAATCACCTCGAGATTGGCCTCCACCTCGTGCATGACACTGTGGGTGCTGGTCATGCCGATGACGATCGCCTCGATGGCGAGCAGCCCCCCAGGCTGCAACGGATAGCACTTCAGCGCCATTGCCAGCACGAAGATGAATTCGGCGATCAGCAACCAGCCGGCGAGGAAATGAAAACCGGCAAACCAAAGGATCGGATTGATGATCAGAAAGGCGACGATCGTCGTTTTGTACCACTGCGACGAGTTGCCGAGAAAATTCTTGCCAAAAGCGTGAAAAAGCGAGGTGGTCATTGTTTTTCTTCCCTGTAACAGAACGCGAATGAAAAGTGGTGTCCAGGATATGGACGAGCGACCCAAACAGCCCGGCATTCGGCCGGCCAGGGGCCACCTGACGACAATAGTGGCATCGGCAGCACCGCCACCGGCCTTGAGTCACCGCCAGCGATCACCGGACGAACCGGGGTGAATCCGGCACCGGCGCCAGCGGCGACGACAAAGATGTGAACCAGCCCATTGCGGGCAGCGACGGGTCACCGCGGCCCGCTGCCGGGCCGTGGCGATGGCGCTACAGCGGGATGATCTCCAGCGAGAGCTCCCGGGCCACCGCCTCGTTGCCGGCATGGGAGATGACGGCGGTGCTGGCCGTTTCCGGCTTGAGCCAGCGCGCCCCGACCCGCTTCAGATCATCGAGCGTGACGGCGAGAATCCGCGCCCGGTAGGCGCGGCGCTGCTCGGGTGTCCGGCCGAAGAGTTCGCCATAGAACGCCTTTTGCGCCTCCCCGGCCGGCGAGCCTGGCTTGTCGAGCTGACCGACGACGCCGAGGATCGCCTCCTCCAGCGCACGATACTCATGCGGATGGGAGAGCAACCAGTCGATGGCGCGGTCGAAATCCTCCAGCGTCTCGGCCAGTCGCGGATCCCGATAGGAGTAGAAACGAAACGCGCCAGTATCGGCATCGTAGCTGGCACCACCACCGTAGGCGCCGCCCTGCTCACGCACCTTCGAATGCAGGAAACCGTTGCGCAGGAATCCACCCAACACCTCCAGCGCGGCGGCATCGGGGTGTTCGGCCGGCACCGCCGGATAGGCCCTGGCGCAGAAGTTGACCTGGGTGTTGGTCATCCAGCACTGACGCACCGGCTCCCGTACCGGATCGATCCCGAAGGGACGACCGGCCGGCGCCGTGGCCTCGTCGCCCCAGCGAGCGGCCACGTCATCGCCCATCGCCGGCAACCGCTCCTCCTCGCCGATCAGCAGGAAGCGTTTTTCTCCCCCCACCAGATGGCGATGCAGCGCGGCCATCTCCTGGGCGAAGGTCGCCAGGCGGCGTTCGTCGCCCAGCCCGTCGTCCAGCGCCTTGAGGCGGCGGATACCCTCCAGCCCATGCATCCGGTGGGAGAGCCAGGCCCGGCCCGACAGTCCGCTGGCGGCGGCCCGCATCGCCAGCACATGGCCGTTGCCGGTCACGCTGTGCTCACGCCGGATGCGCGCCTGCGCCACCAGCTCACGAATCTTCGGCAACTCGTCGAAACGGACCTTGCCCAGGGTCTCGTGCAACAGCTCGGTGAGCGCGCCGTGATTGCGCGCCAACGCCTTGCCCGAGAGCACATACTTGCCGCGCGCCTTCTGCACGTCGTCCAGCTCGGTGCGGATCAGCGTACTGACACTGACGCCTCCGCTGACGGCGTCCTGCCAGGCCTGGGTCTCACGATAACTGCGATCGCCAACGCCCAGCTCGGTCAGGGCATTGAGATACTGCGGCAACAGGTCGATCTGCGCTTCGTCGAGTCGCGGCAGGTCGAGCACGACCTGCTGGTAGGCCAGGCCATTGGTGCCCTGGGCGTAGAGGGTCGCCTCCACCGATCCCAGCCGCTGCCGGCGACCACGGGGAATGGGGATGTCGGCCGGCACGTCGTCGAGGGTCACCTTCGGCAATATCTCGGGATCGTCCTCGCGAGCCTGACGCTCGGCCAGTTTCCGCGCCAGATCGATCACCGCCTGAACTTCCGCCTCGCTCATGCCGGCGCGAATCGCATCGAGCCGGTCGCGCTCCCGCTGTGCCTTGACCCGGGCCAGATCGGTGTCCGGCTTCATCGTCAGCCGCACCCGGTGGGGATTGTCCAGCAACAACCGCCGCACCATCCGCTGGATGAAGTCCGGCTCGCCCGCCTCCCGCCGCAGCTGCTCCAGCGCCACATCGAGATTGAGCGCCGCCGCCGGATCGCCCCGATGGATCGCCGCCGGCAGGCCGCCAAGAATCAGCTGCAACCCGTAGGGGTAGCCATCGCCCTTGATCTCCCGCTGATGCAGCTCCAACTGGTGCAACGCCGCATCGATCCGTGATTGCGGCACCCCGTCCCTGGCCACCTGCTCCAGGGTGTCGAGGATCAGCTTCTCCAGCGCCTCGGCATGCTCCGGCCGCGACCCCTCGATACCGGCCATGAACGCCATCTCGCGGTTGCTGTCCTCGGTGCCGCAGAGCGGCGACGGCGCGCTGCCCAGCTCGGTGGTCTCCAGCGCATGGAGCAGCGGCGAGGCGCTGTTGTCCAGCAGCACCGAGGTCATCAGATTGGTGCGCAGCGCCTCCATCGTGTCGATACTGCGCCCCAGCAGCCAGGCCATGACGATATGGGTGCGGTCGCCGCTGTCGGCGTCGTCGGCGGCATAGACCGACTCGAACACCTGCGGTGCCCGATAGCGCTTCTCGTCCCCCACGTCGACGATCCCGTCCAGCGGCTCGAATTCGGCCAGCGCGCGCTCGTGGAAGCGCTGTTGCAGCTCGGCCGCCGGGAGGTTGCCGAAGGTCATGAACACGGCGTTGGAGGGGTGGTAATGCTTGCGGTAGAACGCCACCAGCGCCTCATAGGTCAGATCGGGGATGTGCTCGGGATCACCGCCGCTGTTGTAGTGATAGGTGGTGGTGGGAAACAGCTTGCTCGTCAACGTCTGCCACAACACCGACACCGGCGAACTCATCGCCCCCTTCATTTCGTTGTAGACCACCCCCTTGAATTCCAGCGGCGTCGCCGGATCGTCACGCTCGGCGAACTCCAGCCGCCACCCCTCCTGGCGGAAATCCAGCTCGTGCAGATTGGAGAAGAAGACCGCGTCCAGATAGACGTCGAGCAGGTTGAAGAAGTCCTTGCGGTTCTGCGAGGCAAACGGATAGGCCGTCCAGTCACTGCTGGTGAAGGCATTCATGAAAGTGTTGAGCGACCGGCGGATCATCATGAAGAACGGATCACGCACCGGATAGCGTTTCGAGCCGCACAGCGCCGTGTGCTCGAGAATGTGGGCCACGCCGGTGTCGTCCATCGGCACCGTCCGCAGACCGACCAGAAAGACATTCTCGTCGCTGTCCGACCGCAGGTGATAGTGCATCGCCCCGGTGCCACGGTGGCGATAGACCTCCACCACCAGCCGCAGTGACTCGATCGGCTCGCTTCGGATCCATTCGAAACTGGTGTGGTGTTCGGGCACGGCCCCGGCGACGGACTGACTGATCGGCATGATGTTCCTCTAGGTCTCAAGAATCGGCACAGTATGGAGCAGGCGCAGGATTTTTCCAGATTTCTTCGTTCTCCGGCAGGGGCTTTCCCCGCCACCACAAAACGGCACCCCGGGCCGGACAGCGCAGGTCGGCAGGCCACTTTTTCGTTTCGTTTCATCTTGGCTTCAGCATCATTTCATCAACGCCCGCTATCCTGTCGGGCACGACCAGGACATAGGAGAGCGACGATGCGACACACCCAGGAATCGACAGAAATCAAAGTATGGGACCCACTGATCAGGCTGTTCCACTGGACCCTCGTCATCAGCTTCACCCTCGACTATCTCACGGGAGAGACACTACTGGGCCTGCATGTCCAGATCGGCTATCTGATCGCGGGCCTGCTCCTGTTCCGCGTCGTCTGGGGATTCATCGGTTCCCGCCACGCCCGGTTCAGCGACTTCCTCTATCCGCCTGGCGAGATCATCGCCTATCTGAAGTCGCTGGGCAGCGGCCACCCGCGCCGCTACCTCGGCCACAATCCGGCGGGTGGTCTGATGGTACTGGCGCTGCTCACCAGCCTTGGCCTTACGACGATCAGCGGACTGATGATGATCGAAACCCCGGAACCGGTGGCCGCGACGCTCATCCCGTCGGCCCATGCCGACGACGATGACGACGACCGTCGGGAACACCGCTATGCCGAGGACGATGACGACGAGGAAAACGAGGCGGGATTCAACGAGGCCTATGAAGAGATCCACGAGTTCTTCGCCAATCTCACCCTGCTGCTGGTACTGCTGCACATCGCCGGCGTGGTCGTCAGCAGCCGCCTCCACCACGAACCGCTGGTCCGGGCGATGATCACCGGCAAGAAACCCGCCGATCCGCCGGCTTGAGACCATCGGCCGGCTGGCGGTCACCGCCGTCAGCCGGCCAGCGGCAACCGCACCCGCACCCGCACCCCCCCCAGCTCGTCGGCATCGGCCAGCACCAACTCACCACCGTAGGAACGAGCGATGTCATGGGCAATCGACAACCCCAGGCCATGGCCGGGACGATTCTCGTCCAGCCGGCTGCCACGTACCAGCAACTGCTCACGCAACCCAGCCTCGATTCCGGGACCGTCATCGTCGAGTATCAATTCGAAATCCTCGTCCGGCTTGGCGGTCAACACCAGGCGGATGCGGCGATCGGCCCATTTGGCGGCGTTGTCGAGCAGATTGCCGATCAGCTCCAGCATGTCGTTCTGGTCCAGCGGCAGCCGCTCCGCCGACACCACGCGCCAGTCGATGTCCAGCGCCTTGTCGTGGTACAGCGCGCGAATCGTCTCCACCAGGTCGGCCACGTCCGCCCGCGGGGAGAAGTGACGGCCGACCGCGGCCCGACCCATGATGCGGGCACGCTTGAGCTCGGTATCGACCAGCCGCTGCATCTGCTCAGCCTGGGCCACCAGCTCCGGCAACTGCTGCCGCTGCCCCAGCCGATAGACGATGTTCAGCGGTCCCTTGAGCGCATGCGCGAGATTGCCAACCGCATTGCGGGCACGCACCTGATGCTGCTTCCAGGCGTCGAGCAGTTGATTGAACTCCGCCACCAGCGGCCGCACCTCCGCCGGCACGTCGTTGCCGAGCGCCTCCTGCTGCCCTTCCCGGACCGCTCGCACCTCATCCCGCAGCAGATCGAGCCGGGCAAAGGCCGAACGGATCGCCAACCGCTGCACCAACAGCATCACCAACACCGCCGCCACCGCGGCGATCACGCCAATCCAGACGAAACGGTAGATGGCTCCCAGCAACGGCGCGACATCCTCTGCAATGGCAATGGAGAACCCCTCGCCCCCCTTGCGATAGTGGCTCTGCCAAACCAGCAGGTGCTGCCGCCCGGGACCATCGGTCAGCCAGTAGCCGGGGGCGTCCGACCGCTGCTCGGCCAACACCAGTTCCCAATCCCACAGCGAGCGGGACAGCAGGCGCGTGCCATCGTCGAAATGCACCACGTAGTAGTGCCCCGACAACGGCTGGGTATAGATCGGCGGCAACGAGCGCACCACCTTGCGCGCCTGCATGTCCATCCCGCTGATGATCGCCTCGGCGTCGTGATGCAGCCGCGACAACGCAAACTGAACGGCCGTCTCGCGACCGATCCAGGCGGCGATGGCGAGCAGCACCAGCAACACCACCAGCATCAAGCCGCCCATGCGCCACGAGAGCCAGCGCTCCAGTGAGTCACTACCGGTGAAAGACATAGCCCTGCCCGCGACGCGTCTCGATCCGCCCCTTGCCGATCTTCTCCCGCAACCGTCGCACATAGACTTCGATGACATTGCTGTCACGGTCGAAGTCCTGCTCGTAGACGTGTTCGATCAAACGGGTCTTCGACAACGGCTTGCCGGGATTCATCATGAAATAGCGCAACAGCCGGAACTCCGTGGCCGTCAGCGGCGTCACCGTGCCATCGTCGTGCCGTATCCGCTGCTGCTCCTCCTCCAGTTCGAAACCGTCGGCGCGCAGGGCCGACGTCACATGGCCGTGGCTGCGGCGCATCAACGCCTGCAGCCGTGCCAGCAGCTCCTCGAAATGGAACGGTTTGGTCAGATAGTCGTCGGCGCCGGCCTTCAGCCCATCGACCTTCTCCCGCCAACTGTCACGCGCGGTCAGAATCAGCACCGGCACGGCAATGCCCTGCGCCCGCCAGCGCCGCAACACGTCGAGACCGTTGCGCACCGGCAGCCCCAGATCGAGCACCACCGCGTCATAGTTCTCGGTCTCCCCCAGAAACAACCCCTCCTCGCCGTCCCCCGCCAGATCCACGGCATAGCCCGCCCGCCGCAATTCCGGCAGCAGGTCGTCCACCAACAGCGCATCGTCCTCGACCAGCAACAGCCTCAATCTTCATCCTCCTTCGCAATCACGGCCCCGGTATGGGGGTCCACCCAGACTTCATAGATACGCCCCTCCACCGTCACCAGTTCGATTTCGTAGAAGAGCCGGCCATCGAGATGCTCGCGCTCCACCTCCAGAATACGGGCACCGGCCGGGAGATGGAGACGCTGGAGTATCTCCTCCAGCGGGATCATCTCCCCCTGCCGCTGCGAGACCACCCGCACGCCCGGCAGCGGCAGCGAATCCCCTATACGGTCGTAATGCCGCCACTGCCGCTGCGCCAGCCCCCAGGCCGCCAGCGCCAGCAGCAACGCCAGACAGACCACGACGATCACCACCCGCCTGCTCACAATCCCGCCCATCCTCCAAACGCTATGGCACCGGAGCGAGACTACCTCGCCCAGCTGAAACAAAGCTGAAAGCCTGCAACGCGACATGACGCCGCCCACACCGGGAATCGAAACGGAAACCACCGACCGACGCAACGGTTTTCAGCTTTGTTTCAGAAACCCCCTATAGACTCCCCCGCCATCGATGCAACCGACAATGGAAACACCATGATCCACCGCGCGATGCTGCTGGCGCTACTGCCAGCCCTGGCGATGCTGCCCCCGGCCGCCGGCGCACTGACCCTGGCGGAAATCGTCACCGCCGCCACCGAGCGCCATCCCCGTCGCGGCGAATCCGAAGCCCTGCGGACCGTGGCCGAAGGTTATCGACGCCAGGCCGACAGCCTGGTCGGCGGCGACCCGTCGCTCGATCTCGGCGCCGCTGGCGACCGCTTCGGCAGCGACTTCGGCTATGAAGAGTACGTCGCCGGCATCTCGGTTCCCGTCTGGCTGCCCGGCCAGCGCAAGGCACGCCAACGGGTCGCCGAGCAAATCGGGGTCGAAGCCGGGCTGCGGCGGACCCTGCTGCGCTGGCAGATCACCGGAGAGGTACTGGAGCGCGGCTGGGCCTTGCGGATCGCCGAGGCGGAAGCGGCCCAGGCAGCAAAACAGTGGGAGGCCGCGATCGCTCTGGAGAAAGACATCGCCCACCGCTTCGAGGCCGGTGAACTGACCCGTAACGACCTGTTGCTCGCCCGGCAGGACGTGGTCGATACCGAAGCGGCGTTCCGCGCCGCCGAAAACCAGGTGGTGCAGGCCCGGCTGGCCTGGTCCAGCCTCACCGGGATGGAAACGTTGCCCGACGACCTCGACGCCTTCGCCCACCGCCATTTCGAGGCGACCCTGGAGACCCACCCCCAGCGGCTCGCCGCCAACGCCATCGTGGAGACGGCCCGTGCCCGCCGGGACGACGCCCAAGCCCGGCGACGCGCCCATCCCAGCGTCGGACTCTACGCCAAACACGACCGTGGCATCCGGGGCGACGCCTACACCGACTCGCTGGGCGTGGCGCTGAATCTGCCGTTTGGCAGCCGCCGCCAGGCGGCACCCGCCATCGCCGAGGCCGAGGCGGAGCTGCAGCGCCGACGCGCCGACGCCGCACTGGTCGAGCGCAAGCTGCGGCTGGCGCTCGACCAGGCGGCTCAAGCGGTGGCCCGGTCGAAACGCCAACTCGCTCTGGCACAGAAAAAGCACGGTTATGCCCAGGACCGCCTGCACCTCGCCCAACGCGCCTTCGAGCTGGGCGAAATGGGGCTCTATCAGCTTCTGCTGGCACGCCAGCAGGCCGCACGCGCCGAACGGGAGCTGGAGTTGCGCCAGCTTGAGACCCTGCGCGACCTCGCCAAACAACATCATGCACTTGGAGTGATCCCGAAATGAGAATGCAAGCCATCTGCCTGGCGCTGCTGCTGGGCTTCTCGGCCCATGCCACCGCACTGGTGAAGATCGAACCGGCGCAACAGGCGGCGCTGGGCATCGAAACCTCCCCCGTCGTCCCGGTCACCCGCGCCTGGGGCAGCAGCTATCCGGCGCGCGTGCGCGTGCCCAACGCCCAGCTGATGGTGGTCAGCGCACCCCAGGAGGGGCTGCTCACCAATCTGCAGGTGGCCGCCGGCGAGGCGGTGGAGAAGGGGCAACTGCTGGCCGTGATCCAGAGCCCGAAGCTGGTGGAGGAGCAACGCCTCTATCTGGCCGCCCTCAGCCGTCTCGGCCTGGCCAGCGCCGAACTCAACCGCGACCAACAGCTCAAGGCCGAGGGCATCATCGCCGAGCGTCGTTTCCTCGAGACCCGCGCCCGCCACACCCAGGCCAAGACCGAAGTGGAGCAACGCCGCCAGGCGCTGCAGCTGGCCGGTATGGACGATGCCGCGATCCGCGCGCTGGAGCGACGCCACAAGCTGTCGGCGACGTTGCAGCTGCGTTCGCCAATGGACGGGATGGTACTGGAGCAGCTGGCGACGCCGGGCCAGCGGGTCGAGATCGCCAGCCCGATCTACCGCATCGGCCGCCTCGATCCGTTGTGGATCGAGATCCAGGTGCCGCTGGAGCGACTGGCGGGGATCCGCATCGGCACTGCGGTCAAGGTGGCCACGCCACCGGTGGAGGGCCGGATCACCACCATCGGCAGCGTCGTCCAGGGTGAGAACCAGAGTGTGTTGGTGCGGGCCGAGGTGCCCAACCCCGACGCCATGCTGCGCCCCGGCCAGTTCGTCGAGGCTCGGCTGGCACAACCGAGCGGCGAGACCGCCTGGCGGGTGCCGCGCCGAGCACTGCTGCGCGTCGACGACCGCACCTGGGTGATGGTGCAGCGGCAAAACGGCTTCGAACCGGTGGCGGTCACCATCACCGGGGAGGAGCCCGATGCGCTGGTCATCACCGGCGCCCTGAAGGCAGGTGACCAGGTCGCCACCAGCGGCACCGCCGCCCTCAAGGCCGCCTGGCTCGAAGGAGAAGGCTGATGCTCGCACGCCTGATCCAGTTTGCGCTGACCCAGCGTCTGCTCGTGCTGCTGGCGGTGGCCCTGCTGGCCGGCGGCGGCTGGGTGGCGTTTCAGAAGACGCCGATCGACGCCTTTCCCGATGTCTCGACGACCCAGGTCAAGATCATCATCAAGGCGCCCGGCATGACCCCGGAAGAGGTGGAATCACGGATCACCGCGCCGGTCGAGGTGGAGATGCTCGGCATCCCGCGCATGGAGATGCTGCGCTCGATCACCAAGTATGCGCTCACCGACATCACCGTCGACTTCGCGGAGGGCACCGACGTCTACTGGGCCCGGCAGCAGGTGGCGGAACGGCTGACCGGCATCTGGGCCGATCTGCCGAAGGACATCGAGGGCGGGATCGCGCCGTTGACGACCCCGCTCGGCGAGATGTTCATGTTTTCGATCGACGGCGGCGATCTCGACCTGCGGGAGCGCCGCGATCTGCTCGACTGGGTCATCCGCCCGGCCCTGCGGACGGTACCCGGCGTCGCCGACGTGAACGCGCTCGGCGGGCTGGTGCGGACTTTCGAAATCGTCCCGGACAACGCCCGGATGACCGCCCGCGGCATCAGCCTGGCGCAACTGCGCGAGGCGCTGGAGACGAACAACCGCAACGACGGCGCCGGGCGTCTGAACGACGGCGAGGAGGTACTGGTGGTGCGCACCGAGGGCGCCATCACCAGTCTGGCGGACATTCGCGATATCGTGGTCCGTGCCGATCCGGTACAGCCGGTACGGATCGGCGACGTCGCCGAGGTGCGGATCGGTTCCCTGACCCGCTACGGCGCGGTCACCAAGGACGGCAAGGGAGAAGCCGTCGAAGGACTGGTGCTGGGGCTGCGCGGCGCCAACGCCAACGAGCTGGTCGAAGGGGTGCGTGCCAAGCTGGCGGAGCTGGCCCCGGGGCTGCCCGACGGGGTGACGATCAATGTCTTCTACGACCGTGGCAAGCTGGTCTCCCAGGCGGTCGGTACCGTCACCAAGGCGCTGGGCGAGGCCATCGTCCTCGTCATCGTCCTGCTGCTTCTGTTTCTCGGCAATCTGCGCGCCGCACTGACGGTGGCGCTGGTGCTGCCGCTGGCGGCGCTGGTCACGTTCATCATGATGCGCCAGTTCGGCATGTCGGCCAATCTGATGTCCCTCGGCGGTCTGGCCATCGCCATCGGCATGCTAGTGGACGCCGCCGTGGTGGTGGTCGAGAACATCGTCACCCACCTCGCCCACGGTGGCCACCGGCGATTGCCCCGGTTGCACCTGATCTACCGCGCCGCGCGCGAAGTGTCGGTTCCGATGACCGCCGGCATCCTCATCATCATCATCGTCTTCCTGCCGCTGCTGACGCTGCAGGGACTGGAGGGCAAGCTGTTCATTCCGGTGGCGTTGACCATCGTCTTCGCCCTCTCCGGCTCGCTGCTGCTGTCGTTGACCGTGATTCCGGTGTTCTCCTCCTACCTGCTGCGCAAGGTCTCCCACGAGGATCCACCACTGGTACGGCTGTTGCAGAAGATCTACGCACCGGTGCTGGACTGGAGCCTGAGACACGTGCCGATCGTCGTCGGCGCGGCGCTGGCGCTGCTGCTGGCCGCCGCGGTGCTCTATACCCAGGTGGGCAAGACCTTCATGCCGACGATGGACGAGGGGGATCTGATCGTGCAGCTGGAGAAGCTGCCGTCGATCAACCTGGAGCAGTCGTTGAAGATCGACATGGCGTTTCAGCGCGCGCTGATCGAACGGGTGCCCGAGGTGGTCTCGATCATCGCCCGCACCGGTTCGGACGAGCTCGGCCTCGACCCGATGGGGCTCAACGAAACCGACAGCTTCCTGGTGCTCAAGCCCATCGACCAGTGGGGGGTGCCGGACAAGGAGGCACTCAAGGAGAGGATCCGCGAAGTGCTGGCCGACTTCCCCGGCGTCGCCTACGCCTTCACCCAGCCGATCGAGATGCGGGTCTCGGAGATGCTCACCGGCGTGCGTGGCGACCTGGCGATCAAGATCTTCGGCGAGGACCAGGCCGACCTGAACCGCACCGCCGATGCCGTCGTCGAGCTGGTGCGCCGGATCGATGGCGCCGCCGACGTCTACACCCCCCGCAACGAAGGGGCGCAGTATTTCCGTCTGGTGGTGGACCGGCTGGCCGCCGGCCGCCTGGGGCTGGACGTGGAGACGCTCGAAGACACGCTGCGCGCCCAGATCGAGGGGCTGCGCCTGGGTACCATCTACGAAGGGAGGCGGCGGCCGCCGCGTGGCACTGGCATCGCTGGTCAGAATCGAACGCACCGAGGGACCGGTCTCGGTACAGCGCGAGAAGGGCAAGCGGATGTCGGTGGTCATCGCCAACGTCGAAGGACGTGATCTGGTCAGCTTCGTCGAGGAGGCCAAGGCCAGAGTGGCCGACGAACTGAAACTGCCGACGGGTTTCTACCTCGAATGGGGCGGTGAGTTCGAAAACCAGCAGCGTGCGGCACAGCGACTGTCGATCGTCGTGCCGGTGGCCATCGGCCTGATCTTCCTGATCCTGTTCACCACCTTCCGCTCGGCACGCCAGGCGATCCTGGTGCTGTCGAACATCCCGTTCGCGATGATCGGCGGCATCGTCGGG